>DATDGL010000020.1:0-3860 GCA_036522115.1 Candidatus Angelobacter sp. | reverse complement strand
GTAACTCGGGTAACTCGGTAATTTGGTAATTGAAAGTCAAAAGCAGATTCCTCGCTGCCGGTTGACAATTGCGAAGCGGGATATCAAGGGCGAAGCCCTCGGCTACACCGTTTTTCATGGTGGTATATCCCCGCGTGGTCGAGCAGGGTAGTGTCAACTCTCTCGTGAATCTTCGGGAGCAGCGGAGCAGATTCCTCCGCCCTACGTGCGCGCTGACGACCACCCCACCACGCGCAAAACAAAAACCTGCGCGTGTTGGGGACCCCGGTTCAAGACGCGCGCACGATTAACGGGCGTTTGATTGTATGACGACAGCGGCCCCCAACAGTCTCGAGTAAACTCGATGTGCTAATGACCGAAGAGCTCGAGACGAAGGAGGCCGTATATGAAGTATATAGGGTGTGACTTTCATCCGAGCTTTCAACAGATTGCCATGTTGGATAAGGAAACGGGCGAATTGGTCGAACGCCGACTGCTGCATACCGAGGAGGCGCGGGCTTTCTATGAGGGACTGCAGGAGCCGGTGGTAGTGGGGATCGAGGCCAGCGGGAACACGCATTGGTTTGAGAGTCTGTTGGCGCGTTGTCGGCACGAGCTGTGGATCGGGGATGCGGCTGAAATCGCCCGGCAGTATGGGCGGAAACAGAAGCACGATCGCCAAGCGGCAGCGCTGATTCTGAAACTGATGCTGGAAAATCGCTTTCCCAAGATCTGGGTTCCGACGGTGGGGGAACGAGACCTGCGGCAGTTGTTGATCCATCGGCAACATCTGGTGCGCATGCGGACCCGGGTGAAGAACCAGTTGCAGCACATTGCCTTGAACCAGGGCTGGCAGAAGAAGCGCAAGCTGTGGAGCGAGGCGGGAATGAAGTTGTTGCGCAGCCTGAAGCTGGAGCCGTGGACGCAAAAGCGACGCGATACCTTGCTGGAGATGCTGGAGGAGTTAGAAGAGAAGATCCAGCCTCTGGACCAGGCGGTCGCGAAAGCAGCCGAAGCGCGAGAGGACGCACGGCGGTTGGCGACACATCCCGGAGTGGGGCCGGTAATTTCTCTGGCCACGGTGCTGACGATGGGAGATGTGCAACGCTTTGCCGATTCGCGCAGTTGGGTCAGCTACCTGGGACTGAATCCCTCGGAAGCATCCAGCGGCCAGCGCCGACGGCTGGGGTCGATCAGCAAGCAAGGGAACCCATTTTTACGCTATCTCTTGGTGGAAGGCGCGATCAGCGCTGCCCGAGGGGACAGGGACTTGGCCCGCATGTATGCCCGACTGAAGGCCAAGAAGCACCACGGCGTGGCCAAGGTGGCGTTGGCGCGTAAGCTGGCGGTGCGGTTGTACTGGATGGCGCGCACACAGAAGTCCTATCCAGAGGTCGTTCGCACGCAGGGGAGCCAGAGTCATTCCGTGGCCGAAGTTATGGCCGAGCGTTTGAATAGGCCCCCTGCCTCCCAGCAGAAGTGAGCAAGGTGGGAGTTTGCATTAACAATCATGGTCGTAGTGGATGACCGAATACATGGTTGGTGGCAACGACAGAGAGTGATTAAAAGCAAGTGCTACGAGTTCTCGGTCATGAGCGAAGCAAGAAAAAAGCAAAGGCAAAAGCAAAACCCATTTCCGCTAAGGTTGGAAGCTCAGCTCAAAAGCAAAGGCGCTTCGCTTCCAACCCCGCTCGATTATGGGGGCGCGGGAAACGCTGTCAAGGGTCGAGATGAACGCCCAACAGCGGGCGCCCTTGACAGCGTTTCCCGCGCGGGTGCTGCCGTGTGTCTTGACAACGACCGCTGTCGTCATACACGGAATGACAACCTCTACGGACGGGACGGGATACACCCGACCGAAAAATGGTTTAGTAGGAAGCACGGTGAAAACTTCCCTGAAATTGGTCGTAGTGGTCTCCATTTTGTTTGTGGTTCATAGGTCTAGACCTTGGTTTTGCTAGTCTCCGTGGCTCCGTGACTCCGTGGTGGGTGTTGCCTTTGCTGTTCAGATCACGGCGATCACGGCGATGAGTTGTGGATATCTCAGGTAAGTTTCCCATTGCTGTATTCGCTTTTTTTTCGCATAATGCCAAAGCAGATGCTTTCTGTGGCAAAGACCTTCACCCCAAACCCGAAGCAAGAGCAGGCAATCGAGCACATCCATGGGCCTATGCTGGTGCTGGCTGGCGCCGGAACGGGCAAAACCTCAGTGCTGGTTGAGCGCATCGCCAGATTGATAGAGAACAAACTCGCCGCTCCCGAGGAAATTCTCGCCATCACCTTCACGGATAACGCCGCCGGAGAGATGAAAGAGCGGGTGGAGAAGCGCCTGGGCCGCAAGACGGCAATTTCCGCTGCAACCTTCAATGCCTATTGCCAGGGAGTTCTCAAGCGCAACGGAAAAGACTTTCATGTGTTGATTCCGGAAGACGTCTACGTGTTCCTGCGCCAGAAGATTGAGCAACTGCAACTGGAGCGCTTCATCAAGCCCGCCGACGTGGGCGAATTTCTCTATGATCTGCGCAACTTCTTTGACCGCTGCCACGAAGAGCTGGTCGGGCCGGAAGGATTTCAGGCGTTCGTGGATACCCTGCGCGCCAGTCCTGATCTCCCGCGCAACTGCCGCTCCAAAGAAGTGGACAAAGTGGGAGCACAGGAAATCCTGAATCGCTGGCGGGAGATTGCGCGGGTGTACACCAATGCCATGCGCTTGCTGCAACAGGATAACCTGGGCACCTTCGGCATGCAGATCAGCCAGGCCGTCCAGTTATTGGAGGCCGACCCACAATTGCTGGCCCGGGAACGCCGGAGGGCGCGATTCATTCTGGTTGATGAATTTCAGGATTGCAATTCCAGCAACATCATCCTGACTCAACTGCTGGCGGGCGATGAGCAGAACATCTTTGCAGTGGGCGATCCCGACCAGGCCATTTATCGCTTTCGCGGAGCATCCAGCGCGGCCTTTGAGGAGTTTCAAAACCGGTTCCCGCAAACTAAAGCTGTCACCCTGGAAGAAAATCAGCGCTCGCGCGGAAGCATCCTGCGTGTTGCCTTTGCTGCCATCAATGAAAATCCAGGGGTTTCGTCGGTAAGTTCGTCCACAAATCTTCGTCGCGTTCCGCTTCAGTCAGGCCGCGACCTGCGCGACCAGCAGGAGGGACGCCTGGTCTTTGATGAACCGGTCGAGATTTCAATAAGCGCTTCAGACGCGCAGGAGGCCGCTGATATTGCCGAACAGATCGTTCAACTTCAGCGGAACCGGAGAGGCCGCGAGCAGTATTCCATGGCTGTGCTTTATCGCTCCCACGCGAACCGGGAAAAATTGATGGAAGAGCTGGCGGCCAGGGAAATCCCTTTCCTGGTGAAGGCAATGGACGTTCTGGATACCGCAGTGGTCCGCGACGTGCTGGCGGTTGCCCGGGCGGTGGCCAACGATGGCGATGCGGAGAGCCTGTTTCGCATGTGCGCCTTCCCCCAGTTCTCTATTGCGGCTCCGGAGTTGCGTCAAAAACTCTCCGGCGCAGCCAACAAGAGCACTTTCAAAAGTGTTCTGGCCACTCTGGAGGGTGGAAGCCGGGTATTGGCGTCCGTCGAGTCTGCCCGGACGTTCATCACGCAACCTCCCATTGGCGTGGCGGCAATTTTCGACTATCTGGTGCGAACGTTCGACCTTCCGCAGCAGGATTTGGCACTCAAGGCCCTCCTGCGTTTTGTGGCCGAATGGGAGCAGAAGCCATACATTCGGGAACAATCGCTGCGTACGTTCCTTGAATACGTGGAATTGTTTGAAGAGGCCGGAGGCTTTGTTCCTCTGCTCACCGACGACCAACTGCAAGAGGCAGCCATGGACAATCCTGACGCAGTGCAGCTCATGACTGTCC
>DATDGL010000019.1:0-64957 GCA_036522115.1 Candidatus Angelobacter sp. | reverse complement strand
ATAAATATCCCAAAGGCAGAAAAATCTCCGATGCCGAACTTGCAGCGGTCAACCTCGTACGTCATTCCTTCCATGGTGATTGGAACTACTCCATCTCACCCCAACCGACTTGAATCACTTATTTATGCACAGTGCCTTAGGAGATTTCGGAACCTTTTGAGTTAACGGCTGAACGCAAGGTCCCTCCGATTTATCCCCGCTAACGCGTGGGTAAACCCTTGATTGGATGACGAACTTTTTTTCGCGTCCTCGTTAAGTGAACAGTATTGGCTTTAGCAGTCAGCAGCCGGCATTCGGCCCGCCTGCGTCATGGGCTGAACCCCGGCATCAGTGTGGGCATGGCCAGGTGATGGTCTATAGCATCTGTAAAAACGCGCTAAATTGAGGAAGCCCCCGATAAAAATCTGTGAGCCGTGCGGTCGCACGTCTCAGAGACGGTTGGGAGCACCGTCTGTACATCTGCCGGTTTTGCGCTTACCCCTGCTTCCATTTTTCCTTCCTTTTCGTCTAAGCTTGCATCCGTTATTGGACTCTTTCACAACGCACTCCATACCCTTCGAGGTGCTTTATGCGCAAATACTGCCTGCTTGCAACACTGCTTCTGACGACATTGTTTACGTGTGTTCTGCCTGCCAACGCCCAATCGGCGCTGCTTGACCTGCCGCGCGACAGCCAGCGGGCGGAAGTAATGCAGAAGATTGGGATCACCAACATCACGATCATCTACCATCGTCCGCTGGCCAAGGGCCGCAAGGTTTTTGGCGGACTGGAGCCCTACGGAAAGCCGTGGCGGGCCGGCGCGAATGAGAACACGACCATTGAGTTCAGCGACCCGGTGAGCGTTGAAGGCAAGCCGCTGGCCAAGGGCATCTATGGCTTGCACATGATTCCGGGAGAGACGGACTGGACCATTATCTTCTCCAAGAACTCTTCCTCCTGGGGAAGTTTCTCCTATGACGAGAAAGAAGATGCGTTGCGGGTGACAGTCAAATCTCACCCGGACGAGATGCATGAAGCACTGACCTATGACTTTGACGACCCGAAAGCAAGCGGCGCAACCATCACCATGCGCTGGGACAAGATCGCTGTGCCGTTCAAAGTGGAGGCCAACACCGATGAGACGGTGGAGCAGAGCCTGCACAACCAGCTTCGCGGACGGGCGCAGTACGAGTGGCAATCCTGGGACGAAGCGGCAAATTATCTGGCCGATCACAAAGTAAACCCGGAGGAATCCCTCAAGTACGCCCAGCACTCGGTGGAGATGGAGCAGCGGTTTGAGAACCTGATGACCGAGGCCCGAGCACTGGACATGCTGAACCGCAAAGACGAGGCCACGACGGCACGCAATAAAGCCCTGGATATGGGTACGGCCATCCAGATCCACATCTACGGCCGGCAGCTCCAACTACAGGGCAAACAAGAGCAGGCATTCGATGCTTTCCGCACTAACGTCAAGAAGTATCCGGACAATTGGCTGGTCCACAGCGAAGTTGCCCGGATGGCATGCGCCAAGGGCGACTTTGACACGGCCGTACAAGAAATGGACCTCGCGGCCAAGGGGGCCACAGATCCCAACAAGCCTGCTTTTCAAGCGCTGGTGAAGCGATTGCAGAACAAGGAAGACATCAATAAGTGATGCGAGCGATGATAGAGAACCTTGTCCTGGTGGCGGCGGAGGCAGCGTGGTTCTCGCCGAAAATTTGGTAGTTGGGCAAGCTGTCTTCCAGGGCCTTGGGGGGCTCGCGAACGCTCATGAAAATCTTATGGGTTGCAGGCAAAAAGAGTGCGCCTTCGGCGCAGAGACGGTGCTGAGCACCGTCTGTACGGTTTGAATCTGTTTCCTCTTGGTGATTTTCGAAGCTGGTAATTTGAAATCAAAAGCAAAGGCCCATCTTTGCCTGCTTATCAGTTCCCCTGACTATGCCCATCATAGTCAGGGGTTCATTGCCGCGTCTCTACAGGTGTTTTATAATCGCGTCCTATGACTCCTATGACAAAAAGAACCTCGCCTGTCCGTTTGTTGTCCCTGATGCTTGTCCTTTTGACGCTGGTTTCACAAGAGTGGGCCACATGCGGAGGTGGCGGTGGCGGCGGTATGGGAGGCATGAGTGGCGGCGGCTCCGGCAGCAACCAGGAGACCTATCCGGTGCCGTGGAAGCTGGTTCAACCCAGCGATCCACCACCTGCACAAGGCTTGGCCGTCTACTGGCTTCCTTCCTCGCAAGCGGAACTGGAGAAATCCAGCTTGCGTTTTTCCCGCATTCTCTCTCTCTATTCGCAGCAGTGCGTCTCCATGGGAATCGTGGACTCTCATACCGCGCTGGGGAAGAAATTCATTGGCGACCAAAAGCCTCCCGTGGCCGTGCTGGCTGCGCCTGATGGCAAGCTGATCGCTAAAGCCGAGAACAAGGACGGATTTCTCAAAGTAGACCAAGTAGAGAAGCTGCTGGAAGCAGAAATGAAGTCACGGGAAGAGGCGGTGAAGCGTGAAATGGATGCGGCCAAGGAAAAAGCCAAAGGCGGCGATTCCCAGGGCGCCATCCAACTCTATCGCTCAGTTTATGAGCAGAAGTGCATGTTTCCGGGAAAAGCCAAGGATGCAGCCAAGGAATTGAAGAAGCTGGGAGTCACGGTAGCCGACGTTCCGGACGGCCCGATTTTCGATCAGCGCCTGAGCGCCCAGATTGAGCGCGTGATGCGCAACGGGCTGAAGGCGGAAAATGCGGCCCAATATGTGGAGGCTGAGCACCTCTACACGCAGGCGCACAACCTGGACCCCGCCGATCCGGCGCCGCTGCGGTATCTGGGTGAACTTTATCGCCACCACATTGGTGATTGGGAGAAGGCGCGGCATACGTTCGACGCAATCCTCAACATGCCAGCCGATCCAATTTCCCGCGCTGTCGCCCTGCACGGCCTGGGCAAGATGACCATCCATGAAGGCGACTTCAAAAAAGGGTTGGCACTCATGGAAGCTTCGGTAACGGAGTTTCCAATCGTGCTGGCCTATCGCAACCTGGCTGTGTACTGGAACTCTGAAGGAGACGCGGCCAAGACCGATTTTTACGTGCAAAAAGCGCTGGCGCTGGACCCGAAAGATCCTTACAACCTGGTGTTTGCCGCAGCTTTCATGGCGCAAAACGGCCATGGCGATGAAGCACTGAAAATTGCCCGCCAGAATGAGAAGCTGTTGCCTGCTTCCTACAACCTGGCAGCCGTATTCGCCCAGGCCGGCCAAAAGGAGAAAGCTCTTGGCCTGCTGAAGCGGCATTTCTTTGAATATGAACGCTATCAGGCGGTACGTTCCAAGGAGATGATGGAGGCGCGCGTGGATGCAGTGTTTGCTTCCCTGCGCGAAGATCCATCGTTTATGGCCCTGACCGGCGGCGCCGATGGCAAGCTGCCCCTACCGATGAACTCCTCGAAGCCAGCAGGAACCCAATAAGCCAAGCATAGTCCCCGGCCTGCCTGGCAGTTCGGGGACTCTTTGCACCTTGCAGCACGCTACAGATTCCCGTACAAAAATACGCATTTCCGAACGGTGGGCGGCTTCCGCTCAACGGTTTTTGTCTCCAAATCGTGACAATTCCCGCTAACCCCTTCTCTTTTCAGGCATAGACCTGCTCACAGAAAATTAACGTGAAACTCTGCCGGTTGGAAGTTAAGTTGCAAATTTTCCAAGCGAGCCAATCGCGCGTATCGGCTGGGTATCCTTAGGCTCCCCACTACAGCAAATAAAAACACAACCATTTGTTCACTTAAGGAGACAACATCAAAATGAGAAAACTGCACGTCAAACCCCTATTGTTTGTTGCCATCAGCGTTTTAGCCTTCAGCGTAATGATGAATGCTGCAGTAAAAGAGAAAACCGAACTGCGCGCCAATCTGACTGGACTTCAGGAAGTCGCCGCAGCAACAGTTATCACGGACGCAACCGGTACCTTCACGGCCACCATCAACGACGACGCCACGATTACTTACACTTTGACCTACAAAAACCTGTCGAGCGCGGTCACGCAAGCCCACATCCACATCGGGGCAACGAAGATCAGCGGCAATGTCTCAATATTCCTGTGCAGCAACCTGGGAAATGGACCGGCTGGCACGCCCGCATGCCCAGACGACGCTACCCACTCTGGAAGCGTGTCACGCACCGTGTCCGCTGTTGATGTAACCAATATAGCGGCGTCGCAGGGAGTTCCTGCTGGCGACATGAAGGATGCTGTTCGCGCAATCGTCAGCCACGTAACTTACGCGAATGTTCACACCGCCAACCATCCCGCCGGCGAGATCCGGGGACAGATCCGATCGACGGAAGACGAGGACGACGAGCTTCCCGGAGCCGATAGCCACCACCACGATCATCACCACGATTAGTCCTTACTGCGGCACGAACAGATGAAGGCCCTGCCCCGCCAGGGCCTTCAATTTTTTCATATGCTGAAGCCCGAATCCGGCTTCTTACCACGAATAATGCACGGTGTAGGTGACCACCTTTTCGCCATCCGGCGGGACCTGCACGCGAAATTCAACTGACTGGGAGTCCAATTTGTTGTAATCGTCTGACTTCTGTTGGATCTCCCAATTGGTCCAGCGGTAGAGCCTCTCCACAACTCGCACTTCCACCGCTTCTTTCTTGTGGTTGCGCACCTTGATCTCAAAAGACTCGTCGAGGAACCTGCGATTGGCGTCAATCCTGTAATTGGCGCGCTTGCGCTCGCCAACAATATCAAAAGCGTTGCCGGTTTTGACGCGAACCGTCTCATCCGCGGGGGTGTGGTCAATGGTATTCTCACCGGTAAACTCCACCTGGCCATCGTCATCGCGCCGGTAAAAGCGCATGCGGCCCTTGGGCAGAGGCATGCCCAGGTTATTGGCCTTGGAATTCTTGAACTCCTGCATCACCCAGACTTTAGGGTTGGATTGCGTGCCGTAGTTCTGGTCATTGCGGATTTGATCGTAGTTGTAATAGCCATAGCGGTTGTCAATGGCCGCCCCGCTGTAGACGTAGAGCCTTTGCGATTTGATGCCACCGGCGGCGACAAACTCTACCTGTTTGGTCTCACGATCGTGCAAGGTAGTAGAGCGCTCCAAGGTGTAGAGGTGATATTCGTCAAAGGCTTTTTCGCTGACCGGCGGCTGGACCACTGAATCAGCAGCGCCATTGGTGCTCAGGTAGGCATAGGAACGAACCTCCGGGGTGACTTTGTTGACGTCCCCAGCCATCAGCTTGATGCGGGCATTGTCGAACTCCTTTCCACTCTGGTTATCTATGGTGACCCAGCCGACCAGTTCCAGGGTGTCGCCTTTGGGGGGCGACATGATGTTGTAATCGGCATGCCAGCTCATGCCGCCGGTCACATAGCTCAGCTCAGCGGTTGAATTTCCTCCTCTGTCGGTCTGTAAGACCCAATTCAGCGCCGGCTTGAGAATGGTATCCTGCCCCAGAGTGGGAAACAGAGGCAGTCCCGGCAAGGTGAATTGCAGTTTGCCATTCACCTCGATGATGGGCTGGCTGGTTTCACGGGCGTAGGCAGCCTGTTGCAACTGGTACTGCTGGTCGTACTGGCCCATGGCGGAATCATGCGGGACATATCCACTGCGGATGATCTTACCCTGCACGATCTCCGTATGCTTCTGCCCCTGCGCGTCCACGTGGTCTACCTGGAAGTCAATGGTCTTGCCTTCATTCAATGAGAGCAACAGCTCCTGGGAAACGGGATCGTTGCGGTAGTTCTGCTCCAGGATCTGGAGCGTCCGGCGGCCCGTGGGATCGCGCAGAATCACCGAGTCCGGCTCAATGTGCGCGGTAGCGTCAGTAAAGCTGACGCGGTTGGTTCCGGCCTTCAAATCCAATGGAATATTCTGCCGCACTACAGCAAAATTGGCATTGTAGATGGTGAGTGCCGGCTGTTCAGCAGTGTTTGACTGCTGTGAAATACCCGGAAGACATAAAGCAAGAACTACGACCAGCAAACCATAGCTGCGATTCAGCATCATGGTGGATTCACCTCGCTGTTAGACACTGGGCCCTGGTTCAGTTCAGTGTCACTGAATTTTTACTGATTATCAAGCGGGAATATACGGGCTTACCAGGAAGAGAACGATTCTATACACCCAAACTTGCGAAGTTTTTGGAAGTCACGGCAGGTCAGGGGCTTCGAATGCAATCTGCTTGCTTTCATAAGCCGCGATTTCGGCTTCGTGCTGCAAGGTCATACCAATTTCATCCAGGCCCAGCAGCAGGCTGCTGCGGGTGAAGGCATCAATGACAAATTGGGAGATAAAGCCATCTGGGGAAAAAACAAGGCACTTCTCCAGGTCCACTGTTAACCTGAAATCTCCAGCAGCCGCACAAGTCATTACGCCGGCAATCTCTGCGGGCGGCAGCGTTACCAGCAACAGGCCATTCTTAGCTGAGTTTGTAGCAAAGATGTCCGCAAACGACGGCGCAAGGATGGCCCGAAATCCGTAATCACGCAATGCCCATACAGCATGTTCGCGGGAGGAGCCGCAGCCAAAATTTTTTCCTGCAACCAGAATTGTAGCCCCGGCAAACCTTTTCTCGTTCAATATAAAATCAGGGTCCGGCTTCCCTTCCCGTTCATAGCGCCAGTCATTGAAGAGAAAATCGCCATAGCCGGTACGCTCAATTCTTTTGAGAAACTGCTTAGGGACAATCTGGTCGGTATCCACGTTTTCACGCTGGAGCGGGACAACCAGGCCGGTGTGTGTTTTAAAACTTTGCATCTTGTTCTAGCCTTTAGCCACAATACTGTTCACTTAGGGTACCCGCTGAATCCTTTTAGTCAACCGCTGGATCTGTGCCGCCCCTCCGGGGCTCATTTCTATTTCTCTTTTTCCCAGCGCTTACGAAGCTGGGCTCAGTAATTCCGCCCCTGTGGGGCTTAAGTTTCCAAGCTCCTTGGAGTTCGAATTCCTTTGCCTGTTGCCCAGTTCGTCGCGCTTTTGCTCTTTCTGCTGTGGCCTGTTGCCTATTGCCTGTTGCCTTCTTCTGCTGTTCCCTGTTACCTATTCCCGGTAAACCCAGTTGCGTACATCCACAAAATGTCCGGCTACTGCGGCAGCAGCGGCCATCGCGGGACTCACGAGATGTGTACGCCCGCCGGCTCCCTGACGGCCTTCGAAATTACGGTTGCTGGTGGAGGCGCAACGTTCTCCGGAATTCAGCTTGTCCGGATTCATTCCCAGGCACATAGAGCAGCCTGACTCGCGCCACTCAAAGCCGGCATCCACAAAGATCTTGTCCAGGCCTTCGCGTTCAGCCGCGCGCTTCACATTCTGCGAGCCGGGCACAACCAAGGCCTGCACCTGCCGCGAAATTTTATACCCCTTGATTACGCGGGCGGCCGCCCTGATGTCTTCCAGGCGGGCATTGGTGCATGAGCCAATAAACACGCGGTCTATTTGAATCTGTTCCATACGCGTTCCCGGCTTTAACGCCATGTACTCCAGAGCCCGCAGCATTCCGCTGCGCTCGGAATCGCTGGCAGCAGAATCCGGATCCGGGACCTGGCCGGTGATGGGCGCGGCCATTGCCGGATTGGTTCCCCAGGTGACAAACGGGGCCAGGGCCGAGCTGTCGATTTCCACTGTGCTATCAAAGCGCGCGCCGGGATCAGTCTTCAGCATCCGCCATGCACTCTCCGCTGGTTGCCACTTCTCTTGCCTGGGGGCAAAACGGCGTCCGCGGAGGTAGGAGAACGTGGTTTGATCCGGAGCCATCATACCTGCGCGCGCCCCTGCCTCAATGCTCATGTTGCAGATGGTCATGCGCGCTTCCATGGAGAGAGCGGCAATCGCCTCGCCGGCATATTCGATCACATGCCCGGCCGCGCCGTCCGTCCCGATGCGTGCAATCAAAGCCAGAATCAGGTCTTTGGCGGTAACACCGGAGTTGGGCATTCCGGAAAAGCGCACCAGCATGGTTTTAGGCTTCTTCTGCACCAGGCATTGCGTGGCCAGAACGTGCTCGACCTCTGAAGTGCCGATACCAAAAGCCAGCGCGCCAAACGCCCCATGCGTGCTGGTATGGCTATCACCACACACCACGGTCTTGCCCGGCTGGGTCAATCCCAGCTCCGGCCCAATCACATGGACAATTCCCTGGTCGGGCGAATCCAGATCAAAGAGAGGAACACCAAACTCATGGCAATTCTTGCGCAATGCTTCAACCTGAGAAAGCGAGAGGACGTCTGTAATCACAGATCGCGAGTCATGCGTCGTAGGAATGTTGTGGTCCAAAGTGGCAAAGGTAAGTTCCGGACGGCGGATTTTACGTCCTGCCAGCCGCAGACCTTCAAAAGCCTGGGGAGAAGTCACTTCGTGAACCAGATGCAGATCTATATAAAGGATGAAAGAGCCTTCCGGTCCAGCACAAACTACGTGGTTCTCCCAGATTTTATCGAATAGCGTTCGTGGCTGCATGGCTCTCATTTTATAGCGGCTTAAACCGCATGATAGGCAAAACGCCGGTCCAGCATAGCTACAAACGCATGCTCGACCAGTTCACCCATCTCGCGGGTGCTGACTACATGTCCGCGGCCTTCACCGGCGATGTCCGCGGTGCGATGGCCGGCATTGAGAACGTTTTGGATGGCCGCCTCCAGGTCCGCTGCTTCATGGGGCATTCCTGCCGAGTGGCGCAGCAGCATGGCTACGGAGGCGATGGCGCCCAGCGGGTTGGCGATTCCCTTGCCGGCAATGTCCGGCGCCGAGCCGTGCACTGGCTCGTAGAGATTCGTGGGGCCACCCATGGTTGCGGAAGCCAGCATTCCCAATGAGCCGGTGATCGCAGCCGCTTCGTCAGACAAAATATCTCCGAAGAGGTTCTCTGTAAGAATCACATCAAACCGGGTGGGGTTCGAGATCAAGTGCATGGCGCAGGCGTCCACGTACATGTGCTCCAGCTTCACATCCGGGAAAGCCCGGGCCACCTCAGTGACGGTACGACGCCATAGCTGCGAGGTCTCCAGCACGTTGGCCTTGTCTACAGACGTAACTTTTTTCCGCCGGGTGCGCGCCTGATCAAAAGCCACAAGCGCGATGCGCTCAATTTCTTCCACGGAGTAGCGCATCGTGTTGAATGCGGACATGCCGTCCGGAGCAAGTCCGCGGGGCCCGGCAAAATAGAGGCCGCCGAGCAGTTCGCGGACAATCAGCACGTCCGCACCTTCAACTCTTGAACGGCGCAGTGGAGAGCAATCGGCAATGGCTTTGAAGGAAACGGCTGGACGCAGATTGGCAAAACCTTCCAGCGCGCTACGCAGGCGCAGAAGGCCCGCTTCCGGCCGTTGCTCCCGGCTCAGATTATCGAACTCGGGGGCGCCTACTGCGCCCAGCAGGACGGCATCACTGTTCAGACAGGCTTGCAGCGTGGACTCAGGCAGGGGCGATCCGGTTGCGTGGATGGCCACACCTCCGATCGGCCGTTCCTTGATTTCAAATTCGCAGTTGTAGAAGGAATTCAAGGCCCGCAAAATACGTACAGCTTCGCTACAGACCTCAGGACCAACACCATCACCGGGTAAAACTGTTATTTGCATGGGGAAACCAGTATTCAGTAGTTAGTAAAGTCAAAAGCAATCCGAAGGCAAAACCCTTGCGCAACTAACGTCTTTGAACATTCGTTGGCCGCCTACTGGATCCTTCTGGCATTGCCGGCGGCCTCGGCATTCGAGGATTCACGTCGAGTCTGGGGCAGCAGTGAAAGCAAGTCCTGATCGTAGATCTTTTTCTTGCTTTCCGCCAATTGGATGAACCGTGTGTACAGGCTGTCCAGATCAGTCCCAGAGGTTTCGTGGCCAAGTTCAAAAAGCCGCCGGGCCAGAGCGTGGCGTCCTGAGTGTTTGCCCAGCACAAGGCTGTTGCCGGGAACACCTACTGATTCCGGCGTCATGATTTCATAACACAGCGGATTGCTGAGAACTCCGTGCTGGTGAATTCCGGCTTCGTGAGCAAAGGCGTTGCGGCCCACCACGGCCTTGTTGGGCTGAGGCGAGAAGCCAATGATCTCCGCCAGCATGCAACTGGCGGGAAAAATCTGACTGGTATCGATGGCAGTATCAAACGGCAGACGCGCCTGGCGCACCGACAGCAGCATCACAATCTCTTCCAAGGAGGCATTTCCCGCACGTTCTCCGATTCCATTGATGGTACACTCAACCTGACGCGCTCCTTCATGAAGGGCAGCCAGGCTGTTGGCAACGGCCAATCCCAGGTCATTATGACAATGAACGGAGATAGTAACGTTCTCGATTCCCCGCACCCGTTGCCGTATGGTACGAATCAGGTTCCCGAACTCATCAGGCACGGCGTAACCAACGGTGTCCGGAATATTCAGGACGGTTGCTCCGGCGCTGATGGCTGCCTCCAGCACATGGCACAGGAAATCGACGTCTGAGCGCGTAGCGTCTTCGGGCGAAAACTCAACGTCGTCACAAAGTGTTCGGGCAAAAGTCACCGACTCATGAATCCGATCCAGGGCCTGCTGGCGGCTGATCTTGAGTTTGTATTCCAGATGCAGGTCGGAGGTAGCCAAGAAAGTATGAATGCGCGGGCGTTTGGCGTGGTGCAAGGCAATCCACGCTTGCTCAATATCCTGCCTGCCGGCGCGCGCCAGGGCGGCAATGACGGGATGATGGACCTCATTGGCAATCAGGCGCACGGATTCCAGTTCATTCTCCGAGGCGATGGGGAAACCTGCCTCGATCACGTCCACGCCCAGACGCTCAAGCTGCCATGCCAGCCGCAGCTTGTCCTTGACTCCCATACTGCAACCGGGAGCCTGCTCGCCATCGCGCAGGCTGGTATCGAAGATCGTGATGTGCTGACGCTCCATGTCGCCTCCCTGGCAGTCTTTTTCCGGAACGTTTCCCAGTTTCAAGCCCTGTTGAACAATAAGTCAAATTTATAATTCTTTCTGTTATCATAATATCTGCTTATATATAAGCATTTTCAGGCGAAGCCCTTCTCCAAAAATGCACCGATTCACCTGATTGATCAACATGGATTTCTTTCAACTGGAAACATTTCTGGCGATCGTCCAGACCCGAAGTTTTTCAGGAGCGGCGAAAGTGGTGCGCCGTACGCAGCCGGCTGTGAGCCAGATGGTGCGCAAGCTGGAAGAAGAGGTAGGCGAGCTGCTGTTTGACCGATCGTCGCGCGATGGCGCGCTGACCGATGCCGGCAAGGTGCTGCACGAGTACGCCACTCGCATATTGAATTTGAAGCAGGAGGCGCGCGCCTCTCTGGAAGAACTGCGGCAATTTCAGCGCGGCACGCTGATGATTGCCGCCAATGAATTCACCTCTCTCTATCTGCTGCGGGTACTGGAGGAGTTCCGGCGGTTTTGTCCCATGATCAAAATCGTGGTGCATCGCTCCCTCGCCAGTTCCATTCCAGACAACGTACTGGACCATACGGTGGAGCTGGGCATGCTGTCGTTTCGTCCGACGAGCCCGTTGCTGAAGTCCGTGGTGGTATTTCGCGACCACCTGGCGTTCGTGGTTCCTGCGGACCATCCTTTGGCCCGCGCGCGCGAAGCCAGCATCCGCCAGCTTGGGGCTGAGTCCTTCATTGCCCACAATGTAGTTTCACCCTATCGCCTGAAAGTGTTGGAGGCTTTCAAGCGGCACAAAACGCCGCTGAATATTGGCGTAGAGATGCCGACCATTGAGTCCATCAAGCGCTTTGTGGCGGCAGGCAACGGCGTGGCCCTGATACCGGAAATTGCGGCGGAGCCGGAATTGTCTCGCGGTGAACTGATTTCCATTCCGGTGAAGGAATTGAAACTAGAGCGGCAACTGCGGATTGTCTACCGCAAAGCCGCCCAGCTTTCGCACGCAGCCCAGGCATTCCTGAAGGTAGCCGAATCCGTCAGCTCAAGACTGAAAGGAAGCTATCTATTTCAGCCGGAAAAATAGTCATTGGCTCTGGTCCAGTTTCTGCACTGCATTCACAAATCGGGGATCGGTGGCAATTTTTTGAAAGCAAGTGTCTTCCGCGGGGTATGCAGGAAGCTGAGTCGGAGCCACTTTTGCCCTGTGCTGGTAGGCGGTATTCAGATGTCCCAGGCTTTCATCTATCTGTCCCATCTGCGCATAGGTGCAAGCCAGATCGTAATGAAAGATAGGGTAATTAGAATTTTGTGAAAGACCATATATCAGCGTCTCTTTGGCTTTTGCCAGATTGCCATTAATGCGGTAAGCAAAACCCAGCCGGCTGATCAAATCCAGGTACATGTCATTGTCAAAGGTCCGATTGGCTTTTTCCAGCACAAACGCCCGTTCATAAAATCTGGACGCAGATGCATAGTTGACTTGCTCACGCGCCTCATCGCCTTGCGCCATGAGGGACGAACTGGTTTCCTGCGACTGACCCGGCACTTTTATTCCTGATTCATCGGGCAGAAGGCGTACGCCGGCCAAAATCTGCTCAAAGGTCTTCTGGTCATCACCACTAAAGTTGGCTTTCACCAGATTCACCTGTGTGCACAAGTCGCGGCTGCCCAGGTAGGCATAGAGATTCCGGGGTGTTCCCTCTGCACCGCTGGAGTTGAACTCTGCTCGCGCAAATCCGCCGGTAAAGCTTTCGTGAAGATCGCCAGCCTTGCCTCCAAGACTCTGCTGCACTTTAGGCCACATATCGTTCTTGCAGCTCTCAGCGCTGGCAGCAAACGTTACCTGCCGCAGCAAGGCATTGATGCTCACGTGGTCCGGACGCTGATGGACTTGCAGCATGGTCCATTTGTCTTCCGGCAGGAAATCAAGGCGCCATGAAGTTGCACCCACATCGATTTCCAATACACCGGTGACTCCCGGCACTTCTACGCGGGCCCGATTGCCGGAAGGCTGCTGCGCCTGGACAGCCAGTGATACCAACAGGATCGACAGTAACTTAGCAGTCTTCATGACTAATCTGATAGCGCGCGGAATCATATAGGATGCTTTCCTGCAAGGAAAAATCTGTTCTGCCGAGGTGTAATTAAAAGTGCGAGTCAAGCCAGTACCCATGCTGTTTACTTAAGCGGTTTCGGGAACTTTTGAGTTCAACGATGGAACCGCAAGGTCCCTCCGCTTTACCCCCGCTGGCGCGTGGGTAAAGCCTCGGGATGACGAACCATGTTGGGGGGCCCTTCGCAATAGTGACTCTCACTTTTAATTACACCCGTTCTGCCGATTTCAATGCGAGTTTTGCCTGGCCTCCCACTTATCGTCGGATTCAATCTGCACCGCGCCTCGCTGCACGGCCCAGGCCACAAACCCCTGCGGCGCATTCCTGACGGCATAAATATTGGCTCCGCTCAGGCTTCTGATCTGCTGCCATCGGATTCCGTTCAAGTCGGCCTGACGCAGGTCCACGTCAATGAGGCTGGCGTCGGCTAAATCCGCATCACTCAAATCCGCTCCCCAAAGGTCGGCCTCATCCAGGCGCACGCCCTGGAACGATGCCCCATGCAGCCTGCTTTCACGAAAGTTGGCCGATCCTAAATCGGAATCAGCAAGGTCCGCTGACTGGAAATTGCTGTTGCGAACGTCGGCGCTATTGAAGTCCGAACGCCGAAGATGGGCATTCGACAACTGCACTCCCTGCAGAAAAGCTCCTGAGACATCTACGCCTACCAGGGAAACGCCGTCTGCGTCCAACTCTTGCAGGGCCTCAATCCTGCCGCCGCTGCCACCCTTTCCCTGCGCGGTATTGATGACCTGCCACGCCTGATAGTGCTTCTGCCTGAGGCGATTGTCGGCGTCGTGGAAATAGAAGATCACGGCCACCAATACCGAAAAGGTGCTTAAATAATCGAGCAGCTCCAGAAAAGTCCAATTGCCCAATATGAAAGCCATCCATTGGAAGGGCCATTCCAAGGCCATCAGGGGAAGCAACCATGAGTGCTTCAGCGACCTCTTCTGTTCACTCCACGACTGAGGCCGCCTCCGGTATCGTCGTGTGATCATGATTTCAGCATCTTACGCCAGGCGCGGGTTTTCCAGATACCACGACTTTCTGCGGCATGCCTCTTGTGCCATCCATTGCTACTTGTTTTGGGCGTCCACCGGCATTTATCTTCAATCACGGACAAGAGGAGAAACCGTGATGGCAACGTTTTCACGATGGCCGCGTCAAGGCACGGTCGATGGAGAGCGCGCCGGAGCCTTTCACCAGAATTGCCAGCCCCAGAGCGATGGCCAGCAGATGGTATTCGTAACCTTCACCTGCCTGGTTGCCGGACCAGTTCATGAAAAAGCCCATCTTTCCGTGGACCATCCAGATGGCGACCACCATGTTGCAAATGATGCCGAAGGCGGCAATGCGTCCCAACAGGCCGACGATCAGGCCAATGCCTCCAGCGAACTCAGCCATGATCGCCAGAAAAGCGAAGGGCGCCGGAATGTGCAGCCCCTGGGTGAACATAGTCATCGAGTTGCCGAAGGTTGAGCCGCCGAACCATCCCAACACTTTCTGTCCGCCGTGGCAGAGAAATACCACTCCCAGAACCAGCCGAAGAATTGTCAACACGAAATCGTTATTGGTGTTTACGATTTTTCTGAGCACAGTCTCTCCTTTATGGCATCGCCATTTTCTGCTTTGATTTCACCATCCATTGTCCTTGATTGGCTGGCGAAAGTGTACACCGGCAGTCTTGTGCGGTGAAACAAGTCTTCTCTGGTCAAACCGTTTTCCTGGAGCTATCACGATTTGCTTTCAACGCCCATGCCTACACATTTCCGAGCCGATGGGTGAGTCCACATCTCTCTCCTGGAAATCCGGCCAGCCGCAGAATAGCGGCGTGAGCAGAGTCGCGGGGATTGTCACGGCCAAGCTGCGGCTTGCGGTGGAGACAGCCCGCCGCGTCTGGAACTGAATCGACGGCTGGAGTCGAACGGTTGAGCGATTAACACACTTTTTTGCCAATTGCGACGACTGGGACAGCTTGAACGTCGTATCATTGCAACCACCGACTATAAAGAATGACTCAATCGCACAGACAATTTGAGTCGGGTGCAATCCAGGTTGTGCCCTATCGGCGGCACGATCCGGCTACCCAACCAACGTCTCTCTACGAGCCTTACCGGGCAACCGTGCGTCGCGCTCCACGCCAGCCTCTGGTGTTGCTGCCGCACACGCTATCTGAGATTACCGGCCCGGTATACGGCCATCAGCCGATCGCAGAAACAGATAACGACCTGACCCGCCAGCATGCCGGTGCTCCCCTGGGCGAACGAATCATCTTAACGGGGCGCGTTCTGGATGACGATGGCCGCCCCGTGCCGCGTACCCTGGTTGAAATCTGGCAGGCGAATGCCGCCGGCCGTTACCGTCACCACAACGACAATCGTGCGGCGCCGCTCGACCCTAATTTCACCGGCGCCGGCCGCACGCTCACCGATGAAGATGGACGCTATCGTTTCACGACCGTCAAACCGGGCGCTTATCCCTGGAAAAATCACGATAATGCCTGGCGTCCGTCCCACGTTCATTTCTCTCTCTTCGGAAATGCTTTTGCCACGCGCCTGGTCACGCAGATGTATTTTCCCGGTGACCCGCTCTTCCCGTTTGATCCCATCTTTCAATCCATTCCAGATGAACGCGCCCGGCAGCGCCTGATCGCCAGCTTCGATCTGGCAACAACTCAACCGGAATGGGCATTGGGCTTTCAGTTCGATATCGTGCTGCGCGGAAGGGAGGCCACACCGCTTGAAATCTGACACGCCTCCGACCGCCTCACAGACCGCAGGCCCATACTTTCATCTGGGCTGCACGGAGCACTCGTCTGTGGGAACCCTGGTCACGCCGGAGACCAGGGGTGAGCGAATCCGGCTTACCTGTCGCGTGTTCGATGGCGACGACGTTCCGGTCCCCGACGCCATGATCGAACTCTGGCAAGCCAATGCGCAGGGAAAGTACAACCATCCTGAAGACCCGCAGCTAAAGGCCGTCGATCCTGCCTTTTGTGGCTTTGGACGCCTGGCAACCGATGAAAACGGCGTTTGCACATTTGCCACCATCCTGCCGGGCCGCGTTCCGGCGAACGATGGAACGCTTCAGGCGGCGCACATCAATGTTTCCGTCTTTGCCCGAGGAGTCCTCAAGAGACTCGCCACGCGCATTTATTTCGCCGGCGATCCTGCTCTCTCCAGTGATCCGATTCTTGCGCTGGCGCCGAGCACGCGCCGTAACACCCTGCTGGCGCAGCAAAGAGGCGCGGGAGATTGGATTTTTGAAGTTCATCTTTGCGGCGATAATGAAACGATATTCTTTGACGTCTAGCTTCGTGTTGGAATAAGGAAGGTTGTGGAAGCGGTTGGTTTGCTGTTCCGATGACCCGATAACCCGATGCACCGATGACCCAATTAATAGACAGCCTCGCCACGACCAGCCCATTGGCCGAGTTGTTCTCTGATCATTCCATCCTGCGCGCCATGCTGATGTTTGAAGCTGCCCTGGCGCGTGCTGAAGCCAAGTGCAATTTCATTCCCCAAAGCGCGGCTGAGGCAATCGCTGAGGCAGCGCAGCCCGAGCGGTTTGACGTCGCAACCGTTATCCAACAGACACAGCTTTCCGCAACTCCCGGTGTTCCGCTGGTAAAAATACTCACCGAGCTGGTTCGCGCAAAGAATCCCGCCGCCGCCGGATTCGTGCATTGGGGCGCTACCAGCCAGGATGTCTGCGACACCGCATTGGTGTTGCTGCTCAAGCGGGCGCAAGTGATCCTGGAGGCGGACTTGTTGCGGCTGGAGAAAGCCCTTCATCGGCTGGCTGATCACCACGCTCAAACCGCCATGCTCGGGCGAACACTTTTGCAAGCTGCCGGACCCGTCACCTTTGGCCTCAAAGCTGCCGGTTGGCTCGGGGCCATTCATCGCAGCCACAAACGGCTGAGCGTCTCCTTTCATGAGAGCCTCCTGCTTCAACTCGGAGGCGCCACCGGAACACTCGCGGCGCTGGGCAAAGATGGCATCACTGTGGGTGAGAAAGTCGCACAGGAACTCGGCCTCAATTATCCTGATGCGCCATGGCACACGCACCGCGACCGATTGGCAAACTTACTCTGCTCTTGTGGCGTTCTGGCCGGATCGCTGGGCAAGATGGCGCGTGATATCAGTTTGCTGATGCAGACTGAGGTAGGCGAAGTGGCGGAGCAGACAGGTGAGGGTCGAGGCGGCTCCTCCAGCATGCCGCACAAGACAAATCCGGTGGGCTGTGCGCAGGCCCTGGCGGCCACCAACGGCATTCCCGCGCTCGTCTCCGCGTTTTTATCTGCCATGGTGCAGGAGCAGGAGCGCGCTGTGGGCGGCTGGCAGGCTGAGTGGCCCATGGTTGCAGGCGTGATGCAAAGAACCGGCCTGGCCGTCTCAACTATTGCGGAGGTAGCAGAAGGGCTCACGGCCAACCAGAAGCGGATGAGCGAGAATCTGGAGGCGACACGTGGCGCAATCTTTGCCGAAAAGGCCACACTGCTGCTCGCCGCAAAAATTGGCCGGGATGCCGCCCGCAAACTGGTGGAGGAAGCTTTACGCAAGAGCACCGACCAGCAGCGCTGGCTCAGTGCAGTGCTGGGCGAGATGCCTGAGGTGCAACAACATCTGGATGCCGCCACGCTACGTGACCTGGAATTACCGGAGCAATATCTGGGCGTTGCGAACGAATTCAGAAAGCGTCTGCTGGATTCCGCCGGCAAAAAAAAGGAGTGAATCTTGCCCTTTCTCACCGTCAACAACGTGCGTTTGTTCTACCGGCTTGAAGGACGAGCAGGCTTGCCGGTGCTTGTCCTTTCCCACTCACTGGGCTGCGATCACGGCATGTGGGAGCCGCAGATGCTGGACCTGCTGCAACATTTTCAGGTGCTGCGCTACGACACGCGCGGCCACGGCGCCTCAGATGTGCCGCCCGGTGACTACACGCTTGAACAGCTTGGGCACGATCTGCTGGGGCTGGCCGACGCGCTGAAGCTCCGCAGTTTTTCCTTGTGCGGGCTCTCGATGGGCGGCGCTGTGGGCCAATGGATCGCCATCCATGCTCCTGAGCGTCTGCAGAACCTCGTCCTTGCCAACACGGCGGCCAAGTTTGGAACACCGGATATCTGGGAGGCGCGCATGAGCGCCATTCGACAGGGTGGCATCCGGGCGATTGTAGATGCGGTGATGCAACGTTTCTTCGCCCAGGAAATGTTCGAGCAAAATGACCCGCAACCGCATTCCATCCGCTCGGTAATGCTGGGCACCGATCCCAACGGTTATCTCAGGTGCTGCGCCGCTCTGCGAGACGTGGACAATCGGCCATTTCTGGGCCGGATCAAGGTCCCCACGCTGGTGATCGGCGGCGACCGCGATCCATCCACGCCGTGGCCGGACAGCGGAGAAGTGCTGGCGCGGGAAATTCCCGGCGCAAAATCAGTGGTTTTCCCCGCCGCGCATTTGTCCAACCTCGCTCGTCCTCATTCCTTTACCACAGCAGTGCTCGAATTCTGCCAGATCAAATCTCCTTACGAGGACCCTCTTCCGCTGGGAATGGGCTTGCGCCGCGACGTTCTGGGCGACGATCATGTGAACCGATCCATGGCGGCGACCAACGACTTTACCCGCGACTTTCAGTTGCTGATTGCTCGCTATGCCTGGGGAACAATCTGGATGCGCCCGGGACTGGACCGTCGAACCCGGCGATTGCTTGCCTTGACCGCGATGAGCGCCCTCGGACGCTGGGAAGAATTTCGCCTTCACGTCCGTAGCGGCCTCCAGCGCGGACTGGAACCTTGTGACCTGAAAGAGACGCTCTTGCAGGTAGCCATCTACGCTGGCCTTCCCGCGGCCAACTCCGCCTTTCACATCGCCAACGAGGAGATGGAAAAACAATAAAAAATGGAACAACAAAATCAGAAAACCTATGAAGCTGGTCTGGTCGCCCTGGTATTTCTCACTTGGGGCACCGTCTTTCTGGATCGAACGAGCCTCGCGTCGCTCGTGCCTTACATCAAGCATGATCTCCCATTGAGCCATGAGCAGGTTGGCCTGCTGGCCTCGGCGCTGGCTCTGGCGTGGGCGTTCGCCAGCCTGATTTTTGGAGCGATATCCGATCGTGTTGGCCGGCGGCCCATCCTGATTCCGGCGGTATTTGCGTTTTCGATTTTGTCGTGGCTGTCCGGCATCGTTCGCACCTTCGGGCAAATGTACCTGGTGCGCACCTTGATGGGCGCGGCCGAAGGGCCGGCGTGGGCCACCATCACCGCCACCGTTGAAGAGTCTTCCGCCCCGGAGCGGCGCGGGCGGAATGTGGGAATTGTGGTCAGCGCGGCCGCGCTGGTGGGACTCGCAATTGCTCCGATCCTCACCACGCAGATCGCCGACCGATGGAACTGGCGCTGGGCATTTTTCGTCGCCGGAATTCCCGGAATGGTCCTGGGCGTGGCCTTGTGGAAGTATGTGCGCGAGCCACAGAGGCGTGAAAGCTCCCACAAAATTTCGGCCGGTCAATTCTTCACCGTACTGCAACACCGGAATATGTGGCTTTGCTGTCTGGCCAGCGCCGGCTTCATGACCTGGTTGTGGGTCATGCACATATCTGCTCCCCAGTACATCACCGAGGTATCCAAAAATAGTCCGACCCTTGCCGGCCTGGTCATAGGCGCAAGCGGCGCAGGATCGTTTATCTGGGGCTGGATTTTTCCCTGGATTTCCGACCGATGGGGACGGAAGCCAGTCCTGCTGTTCATGGCGCTGATCTCCGCCGCCGTGCCGCTTACTTATCAAGTGCCGTTTCTGGTGCGCCATCCCTGGCTGATGGCCGCTGCCGGATTCATCGCCAACGGCGGACAAGGCATTGCCGCGCTGGTGCTGGTGCTGGTGCCAACGGAGAGTGTCTCGCCGCAACTTGCCGGGACCGCGATCGGGCTATCAACCATGACCGGGGAAATCATTGGCGGGACCCTGGCGCCCTACATCTCCGGCATTGTTGCCGACCGCTACAACGTTGGTGCGGCATTATGGATCGCTGCCAGTGGCGCGATTCTAGTCTTCCTGGCTGGACTCTTCATGCGAGAAACCGCACCCTTCAAGGTCAAACAGCGCGCACCCACTATGACGTCCGCTTAGACTACTGCTCTTATGATTCAATTCGAATTCATCTCCGCCAACGGCCAGACCTTCGAGGTAGCCACCTGTGGTCAGGGCGATACCCTCGCTCTTTGCCTGCACGGTTTCCCCGAGCACGCGCTCTCCTGGCGCGATCAGTTGCCGGTGCTGGCAAGGCTGGGCTATCGCGCCTGGGCACCCAACCAGCGCGGCTATGGACGCTCCAGCCGTCCTAGGAAAGTCTCTGACTACGCCATCGAGCATTTAATGAACGATGTGGCGGGCTTGATTGACGCCTCCGGCGCAAAGCGTACAGTGCTGATCGGACACGACTGGGGCGCCGTTGTGGCCTGGGCCTTTGCCACGCGCCAGGTGCGTCCGCTGGACGCCTTGATCATCATGAACGTGCCCCATCCCATGTGTTACTTCAACCGCCTGTTCCGTTCGGTTCAATTCTTCAAGTCCTGGTACATCTTTTTCTTTCAGCTCCCATGGCTGCCGGAATGGCTGTTGACGCGGCGCAAGGCCCGCGCCGTGAGCGGAATGGTGCTGCGCACCTCAAGCAATCGGGAAAAATTTCCTCGCGATCTGCTGGACATCTTCCAGCAGAACGCGCAATCACCGGGAGCAGTCACAGCGATGCTGAATTGGTATCGCGCAGCGTTCCGCCGTGGTGCGAGGCGCCAAAAACGCACAGGGTTCCCCCAGATTCATACGCGCACGCTCATGATCTGGGGAGAAGAAGACGCCGCACTCGATAAGAGCACCACCTACGATACGCACCGCTATGTTTCTGACCTGACCTTACGATACCTTCCGGGCGTCTCGCATTGGGTGCAACAGGACGCAACTGAAGCAGTCAACGAAATGCTTACCTGCTTTCTCACCGACAAGCCCGTGCCGGAGTTTCAAAAGAGCAAAACACTATGAAAGAGATCCGCCGATGTAGCTGGGCCGCCTCCGAGTTGATGATTCCCTATCATGACCGGGAATGGGGCGTCCCTCAACACGACGACAACGTGTTATTTGAATTCCTGGTTCTTGAAGGCGCACAGGCCGGCTTGAGCTGGTCTACTATCCTGGCTAAGCGCCCCGCCTATCGCAAAGCCTTCAGCAATTTCGATCCCCGGAAGGTGGCAAAGTACTCGCCCCAGAAAATGTCTCAGTTGCTCGCCAATCCCGGCATAGTCCGCAATCGCCTCAAGATTGCGTCCGCAGTCCGCAATGCCCAGGCATTCCTGCAGGTACAGAAGGAGTTTGGGAGCTTCGACAGCTATATCTGGAAATTCGTTGGCGGCAAGCCAAAAGTGAATCGCTGGCGTTCCAGCAGCCAGGTTCCCGCGCAGACGCCCGAGTCCGTACGCATGAGCAAAGATTTGTTAAAGCGCGGCTTTACCTTCGTCGGCCCTACGGTTTGCTATGCCTTTATGCAGGCTGTGGGCATGGTGAACGACCATCTGGTCGGTTGCTTTCGCTATGCTGAGATTCTCGGCATTATTGCGCATATCTAAATTCCGGGCTATCGCCGGCATCCGAGGTCATCCTGTATCCAAAACCGTTCAAGAACCGCGATCGTGCGATGCGCCGCATTGACGAAGTCAAAGTGACACTCGCCGGAGATGGTGCAAGTCCTCGATGGCCAATCCACCCCCACCATAAGTAAAGTCACAACCCATAACAGATTATCTGCTTTTGCGCGATTTTTACACCGCGACTTCTACCCAGGTCGCGCCTTTCGCGCCAGGTAGCGGTGGTCCAACGCGTGTCGAACCAGAGTCTTGATAACTGCCTGGCGACTGATATTCAACTCCACGGCGGCGCGGTCGAGTTCTTCCAGCATCGGCGCTGAGAAGTCGACATTGACTCTTCGTACCGGAGGCATCATTCGGCCAGAGTGGGTAAAAAAGCGCGATACGTCTTTCCCTTTCTCTGCACGCCGGGCAATTGCTTCCGCAGACAGTGTTCTTGAATTGTTACGAGTTTTCTTCATAGAGTTCGCGCTCCTCCTTTATTGCCTTCCAAAGCGTTACCAGGTGGTAATACTGGCCTTGGCGATCCTCCCGCACTTCGAAAATCAGGCTATACAACCGCCCTCCGACCCAGCCGATGGCCCGGTGCTGCTCGGGAATCTCCAGCCTCTGGTCAAGATAGTATGGATGGCTAAAAATTTCCTGCGCTTCCTCAAAACCGATGCCGCGCCTCGGATTCTCTCGCAGTTGGCGGCTCTTTCGTACATCGAAGTGAAAGCGCATTTGGTATAACTGTTATACCATAATCCCCAGGCGCGCAGAGAGAACGCCTGCGCGTAATAGATTACAGTACAGGTCAAACGGACCAGAAGAAAGCTGCTTGTATTAGCTCAGTGGCTGTTAGGGGCGATACATGGTCCTTGCAACCGGGGAGTGGCCGCTGGAGGCGAGATATCAAGTCTTGCTTCACTCGAGGCCGGTCCTCCAGGAGGATGCTCTCATATACTCCCAGATCGAGCGATCGCGGACCGACGCCAGTATGCCATGGAAATGCCGCTCCTCCAGGGGCTTCCAGAATGATGGAGTCCTTTAGTCAATGGAATTTGTGGTATCTGCACCAGATCGGGTCGCTGCACCGAGAGCGCAGTTCATAAAAGCCACTAACTGCAACCCTGCATTTTAGTGGTGTCTGCAATCGGCGTCGGTATTAGGTCATTTCAAGCGCAACTGAACCACTACCAAGAAGCCGGAAGCTTGCCTATGGCCTACTTCGGTTTCGCTACTTCGCCGGTTTTAGCGTTCACGTAGACGCTGTAGCCGGTTTTGCTGTCGCCCCACAGCACATACCAGACGGGCGTCCCGAAGCGGGCGGCGTTGCCCAGGGAGAATGAGGCTTCCGTGTCCGGATGTTTCTTGAGCCATGGCTCCGCCTTTGCTAGCGCGGTTTTGTATGCGGCGTCGGAGTCGGTGGTAAGGTCTCCTGTCTGGAAAGACAGAGCATCCCTGGTCGGCCCACCCCATGAGAATGGATGACCTACGTTGATGCCCTTGGAAATATCCGGTGGCTTGGCCGCCACCGCGTAGGTAATCACGATGGCCTCGCGTCGGCTGCTAGAACCGAACGTCCCAACCCAAATCGCCGCGTTGCCGGCTTCGTTCTTCACCCCCGGGGCCGAGTTGCTCTCCAGTTTGAGCGGCGCCAGATCAGCGGCCCAGGAGTGCGCCGCTCGATACAGCTCCCAGAAAGCGGTTTTCCCTGTAACCGGTGTGGAAGGAAAGGGCTTTTCATTGGATTCATTCTTGGGTGTTTCCGAACACCCCGCCAGAAGAAGGATGGCAAGACTGAGGACAGCTTTCAAGCAGTTGCATTGCATAAGTAGTCACCTCTGCTAATGCACGTTTTTCTGCCAACATTCTATGCCTTTTAGGGAATAGGGAACAGGTCACAGGGAGCAGAGAAGCATGGACGTAGGTCATCCCATCGCGGCAGGTCACACGAGCCCAAAAAACAGGTGAGGAGCAAAAAACTTCATCCTCTTACCTGTACCCTGTGCCCTGTAACCTGTAACCTATTATTCCTGGTGTTTCCCACTATCTCAGCCCGAAAGAAAGGCAGGCTTCTGGCCTGTTTCTTGCTCCTGTTTGCCGCCGCAACCGCTTTGCCTGCCGATGCTCCCCCTACCAACCAACCGGAAGACATTCTGGGCTTCTTGAACCAGACCGTGGTCTGGTATCGGCTGCTGGCCAGCCAGCAAGACCTGGTGAAAGAGCCGAACGATGCGGTCTTTCTCAACCAGAACCGCCTGATCGCGGACGAGGTTGTGCGCTTGGCTTTTGAATTCGCCCGCTCCGAGGCGCAACAGATCACCGCTCAGGACAAAGGCAAAGCCGCCAACACGCAGGCGCCGCCCCCGCCGGATTCATCGCAGTATCAAAACCTGGTGAGCCTGGTAGAGAAGTCGAAGCAGAGACTGGAGCAGGAGCAGCATGAACTGGACGGATTCAAGCAGCAATTGGCCACAGCCAGCGCCGGGAAACGCAAATTACTGGAAGCCGAACTGGCGGAGAGCGAGGACGAGATTGAGCTCCTGAAAGCCCGCTATGAGACCTTGCAGAACATGCTGCAATACGCCTCCGGGATGAATACATGGACCGGATCCAAGGGTCTGCAGGCACAGATCGAAGAGCTGGCCCACACGGTTCCGGCTGCCATCAGCGAGAGCAGCAAAGCATCGGGCGCGGGAACAGGCACATCTCTGGCTGCTCCTTCGAGTCCTGCCGCGCCGGCCGCGACTGACAACAAAACAGCGCCAACCGGCATCTTCGGATTGATCGCGGAAGTGTTCGACTCGCGCCGCAAGCTTAGCCTGCTGGACCGCTCGCTGCAATCGACAGATGAGCTGGCCGATGCGTCAAAATTGTTGCGCAGTCCTTTGATCGCCCGCATCCGGGAGTTCACTCAGCGCAGCGATGAGCTGGCCGATCAGCCGTCATCGCAGGACGCAGCGGTGCTGGCGCAACAGCAGGCCGAACTGAAAGGACTTACCAAAGACTACAAGCAGCTCTCCGCCGCCATTCTTCCGCTGGCCAAGCAAAACATCCTGTTCGATCTCTATAAGCACAACGTGAGCAATTGGCAGCGCGAGGTGCAAACTCGCTACTCGCAGCTCCTCAGAGGGCTGTTGCTGCGTTTGGGGACGCTGGCCGGCATCCTGATTGCCATTTTTGCCATTTCCCATTTATGGCGGAAAACCACTTTCCGTTACGTGCAGGATGGCAGGCGCCGGCACCAATTTCTCATCGTGCGCCGGATCATCGTGGTCCCGGTGGTATTCATCATCCTGATTGTGGCGTTCGCCAGCGGTCTGGGATCTGTAACCCTGTTTGCCGGAATCACGACAGCAGGCCTGGCCGTGGCGCTGCAGAACATGATTCAATCCGTCGCCGGCTACTTTGTGCTGATCGGCAAATATGGAGTGCGCGTGGGAGACCGCGTACAGGTCGCGGGAGTCACGGGCGATGTCACGGATATCGGCATGGTGCGCCTGCACCTGGTTGAGATAAGCGGAGGTCCCGGAGCGCGGCCAACAGGCCGTGTGGTCGCCTTTTCCAATGCGGTGGTGTTTCAGCCGGACGAGGGCTTCTTCAAGCAGATTCCCGGCACGAACTTTGCCTGGCATGAAGTCCTGTTGACTCTGAGTCCGGACAGCGACTACCGTCAGGTGGAAGAGCGGATGCTGAAAGCAGTGAATAAAGTGTTCGATGCTTATAAAGACAAGATGGAACCACAGCAACGCGGCATGGAGCGGGTAACTCACGGGCTGCCGGTTGGTCCGCTGGCTCCGGAGAGCCGCCTGCGCCTCACAGGCACGGGGACTCAGGTGGTGGTGCGTTATCCGGTCGAGGTAGCGCAATCGGCGGAGGTCGATGATCGGGTCACACGGGAGGTGCTGGATGCAACCGGACGAGAGCCGGAGGTGCAGATCAGCCAGGAACAGGACACGGCGCAGCAGGATTCAGAGAAGGCAACTGAAACCAGAAAATCGGGGCTTCGGGATATCGGGCCATCGGGATATCGGAAAGACGTTTAGCCCCGGAGGCGTCACAGGACCAAGAGCACGTAGTCTTTGCTGTTCCGATAACCAATGCACCGATCACTTCATTCAACCCAATCAGCGATGAAGATGTTGGTCTCATGGGGCTCTTTGCCGTTGCGGTTGGAGGCCCACACCAGTTTTTTCCCGTCGGAGCTGAACATGGGAAAGGCGTCGAAGTCGGGATAGAAGGTGATGCGCTCGAGGCCGCTTCCATCTTCGTTAATGATATAGAGATCGAAATCGCGGCCGTTCTTGGGATCGGCCATGTTGGAAGCAAAGATAATGCGCTTGCCGTCAGGCAAAAAAAAGGGAGCAAAGTTCGCGGCGCCATTGTGTGTAACCTGACGCTTGTGGCTGCCGTCGGCATCCATCACCCAGATTTCCAGGTTGCCGGGCCGGATCAGCCCACGCGATAACAGGTCCTTGTAGTCGGCAATTTCCTGCGGCGTCTTCGGGTGCTCAGCGCGGTAGACGATCTTTTTGCCATCGTAAGACCAGAATGGACCGCCATCGTAACCCAACTCGTGCGTCAATTGGCGAACGTGACTGCCATCGGCGTTCATGGTGTAAATATCAATGTCGCCATTGCGGGTTGAGGTAAAGACAATCTTCTTGCCGTCGCGAGTGATGGTGGACTCTGCGTTGTAACCAGGAGCATGGGAGATCTGGCGCAGATCACTTCCATCAGGCTTGGCGGTGTAGATCTGGTACGTATCATAGATGGGCCAGACGTAGCCGTGAGAATAATCGGGCTTGGGAGGGCACTCAGCGCTGGCCGCGTGAGTAGACGAAAAAAGAATGCGGTCACCGGCGGGGAAAAAGTAACTGCAAGTGGTGCGGCCTTTGCCGGTGCTCACCAGTTTGGGCCGTGCAGGCTTGCCGTCTGGCGTATCCACTGGAATGGTGTAGATCTGGTCGCAGGAGACACCATTGCCCTGATGCTGGAAGATCAGATGGCGATCGTCCAGGGAAAAGTATGCTTCTGCATTCTGTCCGCCGAAGGTGAGCTGGCGCACATTGCGCAGGTGCTTTTCCCCGGGATAAGTCAGCGAAGGGGGTGTTTGCTCCTGGCTGCTTCCTGCTAATGCCGGCAGCATGATCAAGATTGCGATCCATACGATTCGGATTGGGACCAGTTTAGGCATGTTTCTGAACACGTCTGTCCTCACTTCTGCAACAACTTTGGGCATACGCCCTGAGGCTTAGCACAAGGGAATAGGGTTCCCTCGCTTCCGCTCGGGACAAACTACAAAAAATTCATTTTCTCTGCTCCAACTTCACACTCACGCTGATTGTTTCCCACCCGCGCAGGACTTTCACTTCCACCAGGTCGCCCACTTTGCTGCGGCGCAGTGCGTCGGTGAAGTCGTAAAGGTTTTTGATTTGCTTATCGCCAAACTGGACGAGCACGTCACCGGCTTTGAGTCCAGCTTTGGCTGCCGGCGATCCGGGGCGCACATCTGAGAACTTGACTCCATTTTCTATCTGGCCAAAATCAGGAATGGAGCCGAAATACGGCCCATAGCCGCCTCCGCCGGAAGTAGACGCGGACTTATTTTCCACCACGGTGATGAATTCAGGACGCTCGGACGCGGAGGCTAGCTGCTCTGAGACCCTCTGCACCAGGTCGAGAAGGCGAACCGCATCATCGGGATTGATCTTCTCCCAGGTATCCGAGGGCTTGTGATAATCGGAGTGGAGTCCGGAAAAAAAGAAAAGCGCGGGAACTTTCTTGGTGACAAAAGACATGTGATCGGAGGAAGAATAGCCTCCGGGCGAATATTCGATCTTGAAGCTGGGCTTCTTCAGCGTCTGGGCCTCAGCTTCCTTCAGTACGCGTTCAAAGGTTGAACCTGTTCCCACTCCGCCAATGTAGACTTTCTCATCCTTAATACGGCCAATCATGTCCATGTTGAGCATGGCGACGGCTTTCTCCAGCGGCCGCGTTGGGTCTTTCACCCATTCTGCTGAACCGAGCAATCCCAGTTCTTCGCCGGCAAAGCTGGCAAACAGAATTCCGCGGTGAAGCTTTCCCTTCATCGGCGCCAAACGCCGCGCCAGTTCCAGGACGCCGGCGGTGCCTGAGGCATTGTCGTCCGCTCCGGGATGCAGTTGCCCAATCTGCGACGGAGCCAGAGAGTCGAAATTGCCCCGGCCCAGATGATCGTAGTGCGCGCCTACGATCACGTACTCATCGGTCTGGCCCGGGAGGTAGGCGAGGACGTTGTTGACCGTGGCCTGAGTGCTCTCAACGCTCACCTTCACTTGAAGATGCAGGCTGTCTGGAAAGGCGAACGATGCAGGCTTGATTGAGCTGTTGATTTGCTCCTGAACTTGCGCCAGTGATTTTCCGGCTGCCTGAAACCATTTCTCTGCGACCGCGTTTTTTACCTGAACCAGAATGATGCCGCTGTCCACGGGGCCGCTCACGCTGCCGAAGCGCGTTAGCAGATCGTCTTCGCCGTCACCCAGTTTTCCGTTGATCAGCACCACCGCTTGGGCGCCGTGGTTTCTGGCATTGATGGCTTTGTTAATCAACTGCGCGTGCTGCGTCAGCCCGTTGTTGCCGCTTTTGGCGGCAAAGCCGGGAGGCTCGTAGCGCAGCAGGAGGACAATCTTGTCCTTCACATCGACGCCATCGTAGTCGTCGTATCCAAATTCCCTGGCGGTGGCTCCGTAGCCGGCAAAAACAGCCGGAGCGCCGGCCATGCCGGAGGTGGAAAAGCTGAAGGGCACATAATCCTGGTTGAGCTTCAACCCTGTGTTTCCCACCTGAAAATCGTTGTTGCCCTTCAACTTTGCGCCGGTGATCAGCGTAAACGGCTGGAAGTAAGAGTGCGTCCCGGCAGGCTCCAGTCCCAGACTCTTGTAGCGTTGCTCAATCAGATGCGCAGCCCGCGTGAGTCCCGTGGTCCCATCGCCACGGCCTTCCATGGAAGGCATGGTCAGGGCCTTGATGTCATTGAGGTAGCGTTGCGCGTCTTCCTGGCCGGATGCATGCGCATGCAACCCGAGCGCCAGAGTGACAATGAGCGCACGGTAAACGTTTTGTCGGATAAAAAGAGATCTCATCGGATGATGACTGGTTGACACCAGCCTATGGATTAGGGCGGAGCCTGTCAATTGCGGCCTAAGCAAGGACGATCAAGGCGGCCAGCGCGGCGGCTTTCTGGTCGGTAGTCCACGGCGGACCGAGGGAGCGGCCCATCGCTGCAACGCGCTCCTGCACTTTCGTCGCCGCTTTGCCGAATGCCTTCTGCGCCCGGCCCGGCAGGTCGCGCTCGCGGATGCCGGTGACCGGAATCTTCAGAGCTTCGAAAGCGTCTCGGAAACGGCTGCGAAAGAATTCTCCTTCGGCAGTGTGAATCAAGGCGTGCGAAGCCAGGATTCCCGAAACCTCCGGCAGAGGCCGCCCCGAGCTCAGCAGGATGCACGAAGCTGTAACCTGGTATCCGCGTTTTTGCAGTTGTTGGAGCAACTCGCTGATTGCCTTCAATGCCAGACTCCTGGAAGCAGCCACACATTGGGCAACATGCTGCTGGGCGCGCTGGATCTCCATGCTCTTAACAAAATGGTAAGGCTGGATTGCGCCAGGCATCTTGGGATCAGTGATCTCAACCCTGCTGCGCTCAATGACTTCCTCGGCTCCGGGCGCACCGGAAACGGCCACCAAGGCACCCCAGCCTGAATGCACCCGGACTCCGACGGCTGCGCGTTTCATGGTGACCGGGGCCTGCATAGCGCAGATTATAGAATGTCTCCCTTTTGTCAGTGATCCCTAACACCTCGGATTTTGTTTTAGCGGAAATAGTAGACTCTTTCAGTAGATAGTCATTACAATATGACTATAGATATAAGGAGATGATTTTCATGAAAACCATGGCTGCGGGAGAGTTCAAAGCTCACTGTCTTAAGGTGATGGAAAGAGTTCGGGTTACACGCGAGCCCGTTGTTATCACTAAGCGCGGATTGCCTGTGGCAAAGCTTGTGCCAGCCGATGAAGCACCTGAATTCCTGGGCCGTCTCCAAGGTATTGTCAAAATCAACGGTGATATTGAGACTCCCGTAGAGCCGGCCGAGGCTTGGGAGGTTCTAAGGTGATTCTCCTTGATACTCACGCGTTAGTTTGGGCGGTAACGGAGCCGAAACGTCTGTCGCGCTCGGCCGCGAGCGCAATATCTCGAGCACGTCAAGGTGGCGGTTTAGCGATTGCAGCCATTACTTTGTGGGAATTGGCCGTCTTAGTGTCCCGGGGACGCATTCAAGCATACGGTACTGTCGATGCCTCCATTCGATTGCTGACCGAAGGTGTTGCGATCATGGCGTTGACACCCGAGATTGCAGCTCTCGCTACCCAATTCCCGGACGACTATCCGGCCGACCCGGCGGACCGACTCATTGGCGCTACTGCCCGAGCAGAAGGTCTTCCTCTCGTAACGCGTGACCTGAGGATACAAGAGAGCCCTCTGGTGCAAACTATTTGGTAGGAAGCGAGCCGCAAATAGTTCGTTCCATGGAATCTGCTAAACTCGCTCAGCATCTGCCGAGGAAACCATGAAATACGACGAAGAGTTGCTTCCCTTTGAAGTTGGGTTTGATGCCTCTCATCCCGAGGTCACGTTTGACGCGCACACAGACAGCAAGCTGCTGGACTGGATCCAGACGGTCACCACCGGCTGGCCACGGGCGGCGCAGGAATTGGGATCTACGCTGACAGACAATCCGGGACGCATTTCCCGCGCCTTCCGCGGCATGCTGGCCGGCTACTCGGCCAAACCCGAAGAGATCCTGAAGATCACCATGGAGACGCCTCTGGATGGCTACCATGGACTGGTTTCATCTGATCGCGTTCCCTTTCTTTCTTTTTGCGCGCACCATTTTCTTCCTTTCTTCGGCTGGGTGGATGTTGTCTACGAGCCGGGAGCATACATCATCGGCATCGGTAAGATGCCCCGGCTGGTGAGCTGCCGCGCCAAACGTTTTCAATTGCAGGAATTGCTGGTCAAGCAACTGGCGGAGGACATGATGGAGCACGCCAAAGCCAAAGGCGTATACATCCGCGCTGCCGCCCATCATATGTGCGTCTGCTATCGGGGACCGGATTTTGCCACGGTGAAAAACGTGACTACCTATTCCTTGGGAACGCTCAGCCATCCGGAGCGCGAGCCGGAAATTATGAGTGCGCTGCAAGCGGCACAGGGCGAATAGAGGATAGGTTGATCGGGTCATCGGGGGGCGTACGTTAATACTGGCTTCACTCTCCCAGAAATCTCTAGAAGACATGTCCAACTCGCGAAATTACATTTGCGTGCATTGTGGACTTCAGTATGCCGAGCAGGAGACCGTTCCTCCTCAATGCCTTAATTGCAGTAACGAGCGCGAGTCCATGACGCACAAGCCGCCGCAATGGACCACGCTGTCCCAGATGACTGGTAAGTACAGGAACGTCCTCACTCCCCTGGGCGATGGAGTCACTGGCATCTGCACTGCTCCGCCATTCGGAATCGGCCCAGAGGTATTTCTGATCCAGTCCTCGGCGGGCAACGTTTTGTGGGACTGCGTGGCTTATGTGGATCAGGCAACGCTCGATCAAATCAAGGAGGCGAGAGCGCTTTCAGCAATCGTGATTTCCCACCCTCACATGTTTGGCAGCGTAGTGGAGTGGAGCCGCGATCTGGGCAACGTTCCGGTTTTTGTCCATGAAGACAATCGGCCGTGGATGCCGCGTCCTGATCCAGTCATTCATTGGTGGCGGGGAGAATCACTGGCGGTGAATTCCGCTCTCACCGTGGTCCGCTGCGGTGGACACTTTCCCGGTAGCTGCGTTCTTCACTGGCCGGAAGGAGCGGGCGGCAAGGGCGCTTTGTTTACCGGCGATACGATTCTTCCCGTGGAGGACCGGCGTTGGGTGAGCTTTATGTACAGTTATCCGAACCTCATTCCCATCAGCCGCCGCTCCATGGAAAGAATAGTGAATGCGATTTCGGGTTTGAAATTTGACCGGATCTATGGTGGCCCCATGTACGGCAGTTGCGGCGGACGACCGATTATTTCGACCGGCGCCAAAGATGCAGTCCTGCGCTCGGCGCAAAGGTATATTGAGCATTTGGAAGAGGTTTAACCAGGCACCATCTTCTCCAAAAACTCCTCCTTGGCCCATTGCGAATCTAAGGCGTTAATCCGGCCCCATCCGTCCTGCTCTTCGAAGACCTGTACTACGGTCCCATTTGCGAGCTGGCCAAGAATGTCTCCGGAAGCATTTGGCTGGTTGCGCACGTTCAGCGTGTTCGCTATGACCCGAGCGCTGAACAGCGGAGATGAGGGAGACGTAGCCAGGGAACCAGCCAGGTTTGCCAGTTCCTGAGCGATGAGCGGAATGAAGTTATCCTGGGCTGAGCTGACTGTATTTCCGTCAAAGAAGCCGGTTCCGGGACAGGTTTTTGTGGTTCCCGTGCCATTGGTTCGCTGGCCGGTGCTGAGGTCGAACCAGTGATGATACACAATGCTGCCTGTGCCGGGCGTTAGATTGAATTTCCGGCAAAGCAGCGTGTTGACTTTCAAGATGCAGTCTCTGTGGGCTGAAGTCATGGCGTCCTTGCCGGTATCGAAGTCGCCCAGGTTCTCAATGCACAAGCCATGACTGTTCGCGCCCTTGATGCCGGCCGGGGCTATATCAAAGGCACGGCACACTGCCACAGTACCGTCGGGAAACGTGGTGAGATTCTGGGCGATCTGGTCAAAGCCGCGCTGCAGGTGCGCCTCTTCCATCGCTCTGAGCCGGTCAAAGTGATTGCTTCCATTGAAATCGCTGTAGGAAGGAATAAAGGTGTGATGGTTCTGGAGCAACTGGATGCCGCGGCTGACACTGAGAGTATCCAACCATGAAGCAAATGCGGGAAGGTCGAAAAGAATGAACTTACCTTCTGCTTGTTGCAATTTTCCCCCTTTGGAGCAATCGAGGTCCGGGAAAGGCCGACGCCTTAAACCGCCAGAAACTGGTAATAAGTAATTTTGGTAATCAGGTAGTTGAGAATTTAGCACCAAATGCTAATCTCCGGGAGGCAAAGATCATAAGCACCCGGAGCCGGTTAAGCTCAGATTTGCACTATTTCTGGTGAACAATGGTTTTATGCATCATAGACGGACCTGTACCAAAAGAAATTAAGAAAAACCAATAAAACACATTGAAACAGAGCAGGTTTCCAATTAATCTGTTTTTGCTGCGTCGGCGTCGATTAGCAAGTTCTAAGAAACCATCATGCTTGAGCCAGACACAGGTCCCACAGTAGAACAGCCACCACTTCCGCTGTTTCGACCGGAGGTGCTCGTTGCGCAGCAGCAGAAATTCTACGGTGAAGTTCTACAGATTCGTCCGTTTTCAGGACAATTCTTCATTTTGCTGGGAATCGTAATCGCGGCAGCAGTTCTTGGGATTCTGCTTTTGGGACACTACACAGAAGAAGTCCGGCCCCTTTCGGACCATCAGCAACCGGCGGCGGCCGGAGACGCTAAGTCTAGATGAATTCAGGCGTGAAGTCCTTATTCCGGTCCAAGCTCCCACTGATCTTTCAGACGGAAGCAGCGGAGTGCGGCCTGGCATGTCTGGCCATGGTGGCGGGCTATCATGGCCGCCGAGCCGACCTGCCATCTTTACGGCAACGGTTTTCGATCTCCCTGCGCGGCACAACGCTGGCCCACATCTTGAAGTTTGCCGAACGACTCGATCTTTCAGGGCGTCCGTTGCGGCTTGAACTGGAGGACCTGCCGTATCTCAAGACACCGTGCATCCTGCACTGGGACATGAACCATTTTGTGGTCTTGAAGAAGGCAGGCAAGAAGCGCCTTGTGATATATGACCCGGCGCTGGGCATGAGAAGGATGTCTTACGCCCAGGCCAGCCGGCATTTTACCGGTGTGGCCCTGGAACTGACGCCCACGCCGGCTTTCGTTCCCAAGGACGAATCCAGCCCACTCAGGCTCAGGGACCTCACGGGGCGGATATCCGGAGTAAAGCGGGCTTTATCCCAGATTTTCGCCCTGGCTGCGGTCCTGGAATTGTTTTCCCTGGTCAGCCCATTGTTCCTGCAGCTCACCGTAGACAAAGTTGTTGCCCACACAAATCGGGACTTGCTGATGACCCTGGGCATTGGATTCATGCTGCTGGTGGGGCTGCAGGCGTGCCTGGGAGCGCTCAGGAGCTGGACCACGCTCTATTTCGGAACGGCGCTCAAGATCCAATGGTATGCCAATCTATTTGCGCACCTGATCCGTTTGCCGGTCACATTTTTTGAAAAGCGGTACTTCGGCGACATCATGTCGCGCTTCGAAAGCGCTGAAAACATCCAAAGAACGCTGACGAACAATTTTATTGAGGCAGTGCTGGACGGCACCATCTCCATCCTGATGCTGGTGGTGATGTTTATTTACAGCCGCAGGCTGGCCATGGTGGTAGTGATCAGTGTTCTGCTGTACGCATTGCTGAGAAACATTGCGTACCGGCCGCTGCGGGGCTCCATGGAAGACCAGATTACGCGCATGGCGCGCCAGCAGACACACTTTATTGAGACTTTGCGGGGAATTCGCACCATCAAAGTCTTTGGCCGCGAAGACAGCCGCCGAACGAACTGGATGAATCTGCTGACCGATACCACCAATGCCCAGATTGCAACCGAAAAACTGAACATTATCTTCAGATCAGCCAACGTGTTGATTTTCGGCCTGCAATCGGTTGCAGTTGTGTGGATGGGAGTGATGCTGGTGCTGCGAGGCGGGTTCACCGTGGGCATGCTATTCGCATTTGTAGCCTACCAGGAGCAGTTCAAGGTCCGTATTACCACGCTGGTAGACCGGCTTTTTGATTTTCGCATGCTGTCGCTGCAAATACAGCGACTCTCTGACGTGGTGCTGGCCAAGCCGGAAGCAAACTTGATCGACATCCCATCGGACGCTCGGGCCGAAGCTTCCATTGAAGTGAAATCCCTTTACTTCCGCTACTCGGATGCGGAGCCGTGGCTGCTGGAAAACGTGAACCTGCGGATCGAGCCGGGCGAATGTGTAGCGATTGTGGGCCCTTCGGGCGCGGGAAAATCCACGCTGCTCAAGCTTATGGCGGGTCTGCTGCAACCGCAGGCAGGCGACGTGATTATCAGCGGACACTCCGTCTGCACCAGCCGCGCGTCGGTTTTGGGCAAGGTGGGATTCGTTTTACAGGATGATTCGCTGTTCGCCGGCACCATCAGCGAAAACATTGCCTTCGCCTCCGATGTTGCCGACATGGCGCGGGTGGAAGAGTGTGCGCGGCTGGCGTGCCTGCATGATGAGATTATGGCGATGCTCATGGGCTACAACTCCTTGATTGGAGACATGGGTAGCGCGCTCTCTGGAGGTCAGCAGCAGCGCCTGCTGCTGGCGCGGGCCTTGTACCAACAGCCTTCCATCCTGATTCTTGACGAGGCCACGAGCCATCTGGATGTACCTACGGAACAGCGCATCGCGGCCATGCTAACCGAGCTCCACATGACTCGCGTATTCGCTGCGCACCGGCCGGACACGGTGGCGATAGCCGATCGTGTGATCTCGCTCTCCAAGTCGGGCGTGATTGAAAGTGATGTCACAGGCAGCGGTATAACTCGCCGGCATGGCCTGGGACAGCAAGACCCAATGTGGAAAGGAGAAAGCTATGCCAAGCAATAATGGCAATCGGGTGCTCAGCCGTATGGGTGCTCGTGAGTTGGCTGGGAACGAGATGCAGTGGATTACAGGAGGCGGCCATAATACCCGCGCCAGCCAGGTCCTGACGGGGACGCCAGGCAATCCAGATGAGAATTTTGATTCATAACGAGATCCTGCCAGATTGCGGGGTACAAACGAAAAGGAGAAAACCATGTTCAACAATGACCACAGAGTGCTCAGCCGTATGGGCGCTCGCGAAGTAACAGCGGACGAACTTCAGCAGATTGCTGGCGGCCTGCTCACGCTGCTCAGCGTGATCTTTACGTCGCCTGTAACCAACCCTGACCACCACCTTGACTCATAACAAATCCCTGCCGTGTTGCAGCATGGCAAGAGAAAAGGAGAGAACCATGTCCAACAAAAATGACAACCGAGTGCTTCCCCGCAGGGGTGCGCACGAATTAACACAGGAAGAAATGGACAGAATTGTCGGGACGGGCAGTAACCTGAACACCTTCGCCAGTAACACTGGAACGGGGACGCTGGCTCATCAGGATAGCGATTTTGATCAATAACAACTAAGGCGGGGTTCCCACCAAGAAACCCGCCAAAGAGAAAGGAGCATGGCAATGTCCAACAATAACGAAACCCGGGTGCTCACTCGCAGGGGCGCACGTGAACTCTCTGCAGAGGAAATACAGCAAATCAAGGGTAACGGCAACATTCTTATTACCATACTGAGTGTGATACTGACGCACACCGCCAGCGGCGCTTTCGACGAGCACCTCGACGAATAACAACAGGGATGCTGTGCAAGCAAGGTGATGCCACAACGCACAGAGCAACTGTGGAAAGGAAAAACTGATGTCCAACCATGACCATACCCGAGTGCTCAACCGCGTGGGTGCTCGTGAGCTAACACAGGATGAGATACAGAGAATAGCCGGCAACGGCACCAGCACGTTTGCCACTGCGATAGGAAGCCTGCCGCAGCACAACAGCGATCTGGACCAATAGCAACCGGAGCGAGTCTCCCACAAGGAAGGAGAAATCCAATGTCAAACAATAACGATGCCCGAGTGCTCAGCCGCAGGGGAGCTCGAGACGTTACCGAGGAAGAAATACGGAAGGTAGCCGGGAGGGCCCTTATCCCTACTCGCCTCACCGAGTTTCTGACGGGTTCTTCCAGCCACCCGGACCACAACTTTGACGAATAACAACTACGGCCGCTTTCCGTGGCGAGCCGCTCAAGCATTTCTTAATTGCAATATCGGAACCGTAAGACAAAGGAAAAACAATGTCGAACAATGAGGACAATCGCGTGCTATCTCGCAAAAGCGCTCGATATTTGACGGAGGAAGAACTCAATGTGGTAGATGGCGCCTTCCACACTTTCAACTGCACTTTCGATCCCCGGACCCGCAACTTTGATGCTTGTGACGTTTAACACATTGACATCATTTCCTGCCATAGCACGGCGAGAAAGGAGGAACCCATGGCAATGAACCGAGTCCTGGGGCGAGTGTGCGCCCGGGAATTGACACCGGAAGAAATCGAACGCATTACTGCCAGTGCGACCAACTGCACATTCCGGACAACCCACATAGGCAACATCATCGATGACCTGGTGGATGATTGTGGACCTTAATCCGTAAACGCGGTTCTCCGGATATGGAGAGCCGCGTTCCATAGCCAACTGGGTTTTCAATACCGAGAACTGAAAAGGAGCAATGCCATGTCCAATCAGGAAAGCTACAGGGTGCTCGGCCGTATGGGCGCTCGCGAATTGAGTGAGGAAGAAGAGAAACAAGTACAGGGAGGGATTCGCACTACCACCAAGTGTAGTGCTCCCACTCCTACCGATCCGCACCCCGATGGGGACCACGGGGAGTGTGGAGGTCTCTAAGACCTAAAGGCGGCGGGGGTGATGCACAGCGCGTCACCCGCCGCAAATTCCAAAATCAGTGGAGGATGAAAGAAATGAAGGTCATAATTCTGGCGCAAGCAGATGAGAACCATACAGCACCCATCAAATGGGCATTGGAACAGGCAGGATACAAGGTAGCCTGTTGGGGCGGGCTTTCATGGACGGAGCAGCAACAGGCCTCTCTTCTCCTGGACGAGCAAACCGATATGGCCCTGGGACCCTACTCGGTGGAGCCGGGTGATGCAATCTGGATCCGCCGGCCCGACCAGCCCATGCACAACCCAAAGGTCGCGGACGCCGACAAAAAGTTTGCTGAGATAGAATACCGCTCCTTCTATCACTGCCTTGCGTATTCGCTGGAAACATTGCCGGTCTGGTGCGTGAATAAATTTTCGGCATCACGCTTTATCAACAATAAATCGGTGCAACTGCGCCTGGCCCGGTCCTGCGGGCTGCGCGTTCCCAAGGCCCTACTGTCAAATTCTCCCACGGGAGTCCGTGACTTCTTCGAACACAATACCAACCGAATCATCTGCAAGGGGTTCACTCCGCATGTGTGGCAGCGGGAGGGTCATGGCGGAGTCGCAGTCACGGAAACCTTCGAGCTGACACGCGAGCAGTTGCCGCCAGATGAGGTCCTCACTTATGCTCCCGCCATTTATCAGGACATGGTAGTGAAACAATTTGACATCCGGATGGTGCTCATGGGACACAGGGTCTATTCCTATGCGCTGCACAATCCCTTAAAAGCACTCGATTGGCGCCAGGATGCCGGGCAAGGCAAGATCGAAGTGGAGATCGTCCCTACGCCGCCCGATGTGGAAAAAGGAGTGTTGGCCTTCGCCGACAAAGCAGGGATCTGTTTTGGCTCGCTCGACTTTGCCGTGGACATGAAAGGCGACTGGTGGTTCCTGGAGATCAATGAACAGGGCCAATTCCTGTGGCTGGACCAGTTCAACAAGCAGGCCCGGACCCAGGAGAAGTTCTGCGCGTTCATTACCGCTCCGGAAGGCTCGACCGCGCCGCTGGAAGAACGCGAAGGGCTGTTCCCTCCTTTTGCCGAATACGAAAAGATATACGAAAAGTTGGTGAAGAGCGGGGAGGTGCCGGACCTGGCCGCGATCGCGGCTTCGTCGCCTTATATGTCGAAAGAGCCGTAGAGAACCGCCATGATTGCGCGTGATCCACGGCCGGCCGGCCGGGACAGGCCGGGAGATCTGAAGAGGATCTCCCGGTTCCTCAAATTTGTCCTTCCCGAATACCTGTTCTTCCTCCAGAAAAAGTTTTGATTCCCTCTTGACAATCCGTGCTAATGTATTAGCATGTGCTAGTGGATTAGCATCTGCTTTGTTTGAAGGAAGACCATGGCGGGCGAACAGCACTCACAATTAGGCCGTAGAGAGCGGCAGATCATGGATGTGATCTACCGCAAAGGCAAGGCTTCCGTGGCCGAGGTCCGGGCGGAGATTCCCGACCCGCCCAGCTACTCGGCGGTGCGGGCGATGCTGGGTTTCCTGGAAGATAAAGGCCACCTGCGCCACCAACAAGACGGACTCAAGTACGTCTATCTACCAACGCTGGATACGCGGCAGGTACGGGCTTCAGCGCTCAAGCACATGGTGAAGACATTTTTTGGCGGCTCTCCCGAGCAGGCGGTGGCGGCCCTGCTGGAAATGGGAGACACTCGCCTTTCCAGCAAAGACAAGCAGTACCTCTCGCAGTTAATCAAGAAAGCGCGACAGGAAGGGAGATAGGAGATGAATACTTTTTCCTGGCTCTTTGCCATCCTTGCTGATACCACCCTGAAGACCACGTTGCTGTTGATACTGGCGTGGGGCGCAGGACGGGCGCTCAGGAACCGCTCTTCCGCTTCCCGTCACCTGGTACGGACGTGTGCCCTGTGGGCCGCCCTGTTGCTGCCGCCGCTCTCTTCCCTTCTCCCAGCCTGGAGCATAAGAGGGATCCCGCAACTGCAGCCGCAGGCAACCGACCCATCGCCAGAGACGATCCCCGCGCCAGTTGTTGCTTCCAAACTGATGGCCGGCCCGGCTCAGATTGTCGCGGCCACAAAACCCCGGCGCATTCGTGAGAAGCCGGCAACGCCGTCAGCCGCGGTTGTGGTTTCTTCGCAGCAGATTGCCCCGGCGATTATTCAGGCTGGCCGCCCGGCCGTGGCTTCTCATACATTTGACATGAACTGGCCTGGATTTTTGGGGATCCTCTGGCTGGCAGGCGCAGCAATCACCGGAGTCAATCTGTTCCTTGGCAGGCTGCGACTGGCGCGGCTGGTAGCAAAAGCCTTCCCGCTCGGCGACGAAGCATGGAGTTTTCAGACGAGGCAAATTGCGCGCTTCCTGGGAATTCGACGTCGCGTGGCATTGATGGAAAGCACGGACACGGAGATTCCGCTGACGATAGGGACTTTGCGTCCCAAAATAATCCTGTCTGCCGATTATTGCGAGTGGACACCCCTGCGGCGCGCGGCAGTGCTGCATCACGAACTGGCGCACATCAAGAGGTTGGACTCATTCACGCAAATCATTGCCGATTTTGCCATGGCTTTTTATTGGTTTCATCCGCTGATCTGGGCCACGGTGCTGGCCATGCGAGCCGAACGCGAGAGAGCCTGCGATGATCAGGTTCTGGCGGCGGGAACCCGGCCATCAGAATACGCGCATGAATTGCTGGAGATTGCATCGGGACTAAGAAAGCCGGCTCTTGGCGCTGCCCTGGCCATGGCGCGGCGTTCACAACTGGAGGGAAGACTTATGGCATTGCTCAATCCGGGGTTACGTCGTGGTTCAGTTTCGCGAAAAGTGGCGCTGACGATTGCCGCGCTCACTCTATGCATTGTTGTTCCGCTGGCGGCGATTCACGCGGCCCAACAAGCAAAGCCTTCTCCATCGACGCCGGCCCAGGTTTCCACGCCGAGCGCAGCTCCGCGCGCGAACCAGCCTGCCCCAACGCCGCAAGCCGAACCCCGGCCGGACGCGGAAGATGAAAACATGGCGGAGCCGCCGGAGCCGCCCGACTTTGCGGACAACCCCGAACTCGGAGAGCTTCGGTCTCGCTTGGTTGAATTGCTGGCGCAGGAAGCAGCAGCCAGAGAGCTTGCAAAATCCTCCGAAAGGAGCGGCAAGCTGGCAGAACTGGAAGCTCGCCTGGCCGAACTGCGCGCCCGCATGGCAGCAATGCAGGAGCAACTTGGATCTGAGGAGTCACCTGGGGAACCCGTTGCGCCGGCCATGCCGGGAATTCAAGGTGGCGTGGCAGGCGGTGTTCCCGGCGGTATAGCGAACGGTGTTCCCGCAGTTCCCCCTGTTCCAGCCGTACCTGCTGTCCCCGCCGTGCCCGCTGTACCTGCCGTGCCGCCGGCGCCGGCGAGTCTCATGGATGTTTGTGGCAGCCAGGTCAAGCTCCACAACATGAGCATTAACAGTGACAATGGCAAGGAGCGTTGGGCTGCATCATGGTCCGGCGACGATTGCAGCGTAGACCTGCGCGCGGAAGGCAAGATCCAGTTCAACGCGGAAGCCACAGACATTCAGAGCATTTCCTCCAATGGTTTCTTCGAGGTAAATCAGCGCCAGGGAGACACATGGAAACAGATCAGGGTCAGTCCCTCAGGAAACGGCCTGCAATACGTTTACAAAGTTAACGGAACGCAGCATGAGTTTGACAGCCAGGCAAGAGCCTGGTTTTCAAGTTTTCTGCTGGCTTTGGAACGCAGCACCGGATTTGCCGCTGATTCACGGGTACGCTTGCTTCTGGTGAAAGGCGGTCCAACCGCGGTATTGGACGAGATCAACAATCTGCAAGGCGACTATGTTCGGGGCATTTATTTCCGCAAACTGCTGGAGCAGCCGAACCTTCCGTCACCGGTTGTAGTGCGGATCATCACCCAGGCGGGCCAGCAGGTGGGAAGCGATTATGAAATGGCCCGCATCCTGATGGTGGTGGCGCATCAATACGAACTTTCGGATGAAACTTCTCGCAGCGCCTTCCTGAACGCTGCCGGAAAGCTCAAGAGCGATTACGAACACTCGCGGGTCCTGATCGAGCTGCTCAAGCGGCCTGACATTTCCGCGCAGGACGTCGGGCTGGCCTTGCATTCGGCTCAGGGAATTCAAAGCGACTATGAAAAATCCCGCATTTTGCTATCGCTGCTGGAGCAAAAATCATTTGACCAGACGCACCTGGATTTTTATCTCAAGATGGTGTCTTCCATTCAATCCGACTACGAAAAATCACGCGACCTGCTGGCGCCCATGCAGAAGTATGCACTGGACGTGAAGCAAATCGATCAAATCATGGACGCAACGGCCACCATCCGGTCAGATTACGAAAAATCGCGGTTGTTGAACGCATTGGCCGACAAAGGGAAATTCGATGAAAAACAGATGGGCGAGTATCTGAAAGTGGTGGACTCCATGGGCTCCGATTATGAGCGCGGGCGCAGCCTGATGACGTTGATGGAGCACAATACTCTCAGCAAGGAATCCGTGGGCAAGGTTCTGGCCGCCGCCGCACGCATGGGTTCCAATTATGAGAAGGCGCGCGTGCTGGTTTCGCTTGCGCAGAAGTATTCCCTGGAGGGCGCCCAGCGCGATCAATACATGAGCATTACCAACTCCATGGGCGAATACGAGAAGAACCGTTCTCTTGCGGCGCTGGCAAAGCGGACTTCCATTTGAGAAGAAGTAATTCAATCAGGTTAATCTTTGGCCGTAACCAAACGTGGTCCGTGTCGTCTAATTCCTTCAGCAGGGCGGAACCTTTTCCCGATTCCTCAGTATTCGCCTCAGAAGAAGGAGGATTTCTCCATGAGAATCACAATCGGAAGATCAGCGGCCATTTTGGGGTTGATGGTGTTATGCGGATTGCTGTCCGCGGTTCCTTCGTCCGCGCAGCAGACAGAAGACCACCTCCAGCGCAGTTTTGCCATTCAGCCGGGTGGAACGCTGGTGGTGGAAAACTACAAGGGCCTGATCCGCGTGAGCGGCTCTGACAGCAGCCAGGTGGTTGTGAATGTCCTCAAAAAATTTGAAGGTTCCGATAAAGACCGGGGCTGGTGGATGGCCAATACTCAGGTCCATTTCACGAATGCTAATGACCGGGTAGAAGTCTCAGTGGAATATCCAAGCTGCAATTGCTCAACCACCGACTGGGACAATCATGAAGGTTATCAAGCCTCAGTGGAGCTGACCATCCAGGTCCCGCGCAAAATCAATCTCCAGGTCAAAGGATACAAGCCGGTGATCAACATTTCTGCGATTGAAGGAGAGATTCACGTCAGCAGCTACAAGGCGCCGATTGAAATCCAAGGCACCAGCGGCGGAATCCACGTTGAAACATACAAGGAAACAGTTCAGTTGAAAGACGTGGTTATCCGCGGCGCTCTCGAAGTGCAGATGGCGAAGGGCGAAGCGTCCATTGAAGCAAGGAGTCTGGGTGAGCGCGTGAACCTGGAGACAGAGAAAGGCACGATTGTCCTCAAGGCACCGCAGGGTGCCGCCATGACGCTGGACTATTCCGGCGGCAGACGCTCCAATTTTCGATCTGATTTCACAATCGCGGCGGAAACAGGCTCAAGCAGCGCCGTTCGTGGAACCATCAACGGCGGTGGAACGCAAGTACACCTGCGCTCTGAAAAGGGATCCATTACGCTGGAAAAGCTGTAGACGCCACAGTAAATTTTTGCGATATGAATTCCGCGATTTCTTTCAGCGCCTGATCGGCTTCGGGAAGCACGCCGGTGAACATCTGCCAGACGTGTGGCAGACCGGGATAAATATGGAGCTTGCTCTCCACTCCACTTGTGGTTGCCTTTTCATGGAGTCGAACGGCATCGTCAAACAGCAATTCCTTATCGGCTGCCTGGATCAGGAGTGGAGGCAAACCATTCAAGTCGGCCAGAAGAGGCGAGGCCAAGGGCGATTTTGGGGAAGCTCCATTGAGATAAATCTGCGCGAACGCCATGCCATCCGCGGGAAAAAACATTGCACACGATTTCTGATTGGTGATGCTGTATTCGCCGGTCATGTCAACCCATGGTGAAATTCCGACGGCACATGCCGGTGAGATTCCCTCATCGCGCAGGCGCACGAGGGTGGCAAACACCAGTCCTCCGCCGGCGGAGTCGCCGGCCAGAGCGATTTTTTTCGGATTGATGCTATTTCTGACCAGCCAATGGAAGGCGTTGAACGCATCGTCCGCAGCCGCTGGGAAGGGGTATTCCGGCGCGAGCCGGTAGTCCAATGAGAAGACCCGGCAACCAATCGACCGCGCCAACGTGGTTGTAATCGGACGGTGGCCCTTTGCCGAACAGCTTACGTAACCACCGCCGTGAAAGTAGAGCAGAACTGAATCGGGAAACCGCAGATCGGAGGGTATGAGCCATTCTCCCCGGACATCGGTGACTACTTCTTCGATTTTTAGTCCGCGCGGTGGGCGAAAACGTACGAACTTTGGCTCTCCGAAGACTCGTCGCGCGCGCCGAACCAGTGCAGCACTGTCATTTGCGGGCCAGTGTTTCACGATGATCCGCACCAGTATGGTGGCAAGGCGTCCGCGGAGGCTGGGCATTTTAGTTGGCAGGCCCCTTTCCCGCTGCGGGCGGTGACGGCGGCACACCATCCGGCGGAAACAGCTTCTTCATGAACTCCTGGTCATCGCGCATGGACTTGAAGGCAGGCGAATCTGCCTCATCCTGCCAGCGTTTGACAAAATCATCCGGGCGCAAGGTTCTGGCCTGGGAGAATTCATTCAGGGATGCAGCTTTATCGCCGAGAGCGTAATTCAGGAAGCCCAACTGCAAATGAGTGTTGGAATTATTGGGCGAATAGCTGAGCGCCCTTTGCGCGGCAGATCGAGCCTCGGGCAGGTCATTGGCGGCGAAAGCCTTGTACATCTGATCGCCGTAGTTGTAGGAGAGATTTAGATCCAGCAGCCGCCGCAGTTCTTTAAATGGATCCGGACTGTCATCCACGTTGATGTAGATGTAGCGATCGTTATTAATATTGCGCCCTCCGCCCTTGCGAACCACCAGCATGGAGGCTGACTGGCGGCCGCGAGAGTCGCCGCCTGCGGCATCACCCGCCTTGAGCGCGGCAAAGAGTTTCTCCGCGAGTTCGCCATTGGTTTCTTCAAAAGCTTTGCCCATGGCCTCTGGGACTTGCGCGCCGACGAGGATGTTTCCCTGGGCCGACCATGCCTTCCCCTGGCGATCACCGGCCCACTTGGGAGCATTGGGGCCAGTGAAGGTGGCAACGTTGCTTTTGGCGTCGACAATGGCGACCTGACGGCCATCTTTGCCTTCGAATTTGTCATCTTCCAGGAGTTTCTTCAGCACCTGCTGCGCGGTCATCCCCTGGCGCAGCAGATCAATGGCCTGCTGCCCGTAGCCAACGTTCACGTTGGCTTGCGTTGCCACTGCTCCTACTCCGGCCATGGCCCAGGGAACAACCGAGCCGACAGAAAAATAACGCGAAGCAACGGCAACACCCAGGTCGCCGTTTTGCGGATCAATGGCAACAATGGAAAACGTGGAAACCGGCGGCAATTCCACCTGGGCACGCGCACCAGCAGCCTCTGGCGACTGTGCGAATATCAATGTTGTCACACTCAACAACAGGACAAAGAGCAACGCGATTCGTTTCATTTCGTCTCCGGCAACAGTGTACTCAGTAGTTAGATTCGCGTCATTCGTGTTCATTGCGCGGCTGAATCTTTTTACCTGCGACTATCGGGCGCAGATCTGCGGCGACACCGCCTCCGTTTCAGCCTCGCCTCGCAACACTACAGCTACGGAAGCCAGCACCACAATCATCGCAATGATCATCATGAAGGACACAGAATCATGACTTAGCAACCATCCTTCCAGCACTGCCACCACAGGAATCACCATATTAATGGTGGAAAGCTGGTAGGGCTGCATGTGCTTCAGAAGCCAATAATAGATGGCGAATGCTATAGCCGATCCGAATGTCGCCAAAAACGCCAGTCCCAGTCCCGCAGATTTTGTCCACACTGCATGCCGGTGGGATTCCAACGCCCACGTTGCCCAGGACAAACCAACAGCACCAATCAGCAACTGCATTGCGGTTGAGACGCCCGGATCTACATCGCGCAGGCGCAGCTTGGCATAGACAGCCGACCAGGCACTGCCGGTCATAGATATCAGCACGGCAACCCCGCCCCAAAATGAGCGGCTTCCGAATTTCAAGTCTTCAAAAAGCAGGAGCAGCAGCGCCCCAAAAGCCACCAGCATTGCCTGGACGGATTGGCGCGGGACCTTGCGATGCATCATCAGTGGCGTGAGTAACGCGACGGTCAAAGGCAAAGCGGAAAACAGCACAGCGCTGAGCGATGAACTTACATACTGTTGCGCCCAGAACTGCAAAGCATAAGGAACGCCGATGACCGTGAAGCCCAGCACCAGGATTGCATTCCATTCGCGCTCGCCCCGTGGCCACACAGGTCTGCGAATGACGACCCAGATCAACAGGAAAATTGCCGCCGAAAAAAAGCGGATGGCCGCAGCCAGGAATGGCGGTAGATCGTGCACCACGATGTGCACGGCCAGCCAGGTGCTTCCCCAGATCAGGCAAAGTGAGATGTACCCAAGAATGTGGAGGCGACGCATGAAAGACCAGAGCGAACCCAATAACGGCCTGACTCCGACAATGCCGATTGCGCCGGACTAATCTGGTTTTACCAAATCAACAAGACCGCATAAGATACGGCCTTTTTAGAAAAGCGATAACTCTTTAATGTCCGCCGTGGTCTCCGCCGCTTCCGCCACGTGGGCCACGATCGCGCGGACCGCGTGGGCCGCGACGATGCCTTCGTCCACCACCACCACCATGGGGCCGGCCACCACCGCGTGGACGATCACCGCCACGGTCATGCGGTGCGCCGACCGTGCCTACCGTTTCGCGGTTCGAGTCTTCGCGGTTAAAGTTGGGCTCTTCGTCGTTCTCCTCGAAGTTGCCGCCGCCTTCAAAGGTGACAGTCTCTTCGGAGGAGGATGCACCTGGCTGCTGCGGCGGCGGTGTACCGCCGTCAGGAGACGGCGCCGTGGTTCCGCCGTTGGCGGCTGCCATCTTGGCGCGCTGCTCCCGCAGGATGGCCTTGCGCGAAAGCTTAATGCGATTGCCTTCAATGCCCAGGACTTTGACCAGCACCTGGTCACCCTCTTTGAGCTCGTCTTTCACGTCGCGCACGCGATGCTCGGCGATCTCAGAGATGTGCAACAGGCCGTCTGTTCCGGGAATGATCTCGACAAAGGCCCCGAATTCAGCGATGCGCACCACCTTGCCCAGGTAGGTCTTGCCTATCTCAGGAACAGCGGTGAGATCGTTGATCATCTGGATGGCTTTGGCCGCGGCCGGTCCATCGTTGGAGGCCACGTTCACCTTGCCACTATCGTCCACATCGATCTTTACGCCGGTCTGCTCAATGATGCTGCGGATGGTCTTACCTCCGGGCCCAATCAGATCGCGAATCTTGTCGGTTGGAATCTGCAGCGTATAAATACGCGGAGCGTATGCAGAAATCTCCTCGCGATGACCCCGGATGGTTTCTTCCATCTTGTCCAGGATGAACAGGCGGCCCCGCTTGGCCTGCTCCATGGCTTCGTGCATGATCGCGGAGGTAATGCCCGAGACTTTAATGTCCATCTGGAGCGCGGTAATTCCCTTGCGGGTACCGGCGACTTTGAAATCCATGTCGCCGTAGTGGTCCTCAGCGCCTGCGATGTCCGTCAGGATGGCGTAGGAGTCCTCTTCCTTTACCAGGCCCATGGCCACACCACCAACAGCCGACGTGAGGGGCACGCCGGCATCCATCAGCGAGAGCGAAGCTCCACAGACGGTTGCCATGGAAGAGGAGCCGTTGGACTCCAGAATGTCCGATACTACGCGGATGGCGTAAGGCCAGTTCTCTTCTGTCGGCAGCACCGCGGAGACAGCGCGCTCGGCCAGAGCTCCGTGGCCAATCTCCCGCCGGCCCACACCGGTCATGCGACCGACTTCGCCGACGGAAAAAGGCGGGAAGTTATAGTGCAGCATGAGACGCTTTTTGGTCTCGCCTTCGAACTTCTCTACCCGCTGCATGTCATCCGGCGTGCCCAGAGTGGTGGTGACCAGTGCCTGTGTCTCACCACGAGTGAAGATGGCGGAGCCGTGGGTACGGGGCAGAACACCCACTTCAATCGAGATGGGACGGATTTCATCGAATGCGCGGGCATCCGGACGGCGGCGCTTGTGCGTTACCTGATCGCGGAAGATCCGCTCGCGCAGCATTTCATAATAGTGCGAGAGCTTGGCCTTGGCTTCGTCATCATCTTCCGGCAACTCGGCCGTCAGTTTTTCTTTGATCTCATGCACCTTGTCGTAACTGTCGGTTTTCGAGTGCTTGCTGGTATCCAGCGCGTCTGTGAGTTCCTCGCCAACTTTGGCCTTCAGTTGCTTGTAATAGGCCTCATCCATCACGGGCTTTTCAAACTCGCGCTTCTTTTTTCCCGCGCGGCCGGCCAGGTCAGTGATGGCGGCGCAGATCTTCTTGATTTCGCCGTGGGCGAAGTCAATGGCCTGCAACACTGTGTCTTCCGAGACTTCCTTGGCGCCCGACTCAATCATCACAATGCCTTCGGCCGTTCCCACCACCATGATGTTGAGCCGGCTTTCATTGGCTTCAGCATAGGTGGGATTCACGATGAACTGATCGTTGACGTAGCCAATCCGCACTGCTCCTACCGGCCCGTTAAATGGGATGTCGGAAAGGGTGAGCGCGCAGGATGCGGCATTGATGGCCAGAACATCCGGATCATTTTCCGTGTCGGCGGAGAGCACCAGGGAGATTACCTGGGTCTCATTGCGGAAGCCTTCAGGAAAAAGCGGGCGGATAGGGCGATCAATCTGGCGGCTGGTGAGGACTTCGCGCTCACTGGGCCGGCCCTCACGCTTGATAAAGCCGCCGGGGATGCGTCCGCCGGCATAGGTGTATTCGCGGTAGTCCACCGTCAGGGGGAAGAAATCAATTCCTTCACGCGGATGGGCGCTGGCACATGCCGTGCCAATCACAACGTTATCGCCCAGGCGCACTACGGCCGAGCCTTGCGCCTGTTTTGCTAAATGTCCGGTTTCTAAATGGAGGTTTTTGCCGCCGGTAAGTTCAATGGTGGCTGTCTGTTTCATGCGATCCTCTTTTCTTGAGGGACCAGTTCAAATCCTTATACCTTAGCGAGAAGGAACCAAAACGCCAAAACGAAAGCAGCGTACCTTGGACGCACCCATCCTGTTCACGCGGTCTAAGCGAACAGTGGAGGCCGTGCAACCGATATGGCCGGATAAGTTACTTGCGGATTCCAAGTTTTTGGATAACGCTCTTATAGCGTTCGGTATCGTACTTCTTCAAATAATCAAGCAGGCGACGACGCTTGCTTACCATCATGAGCAGACCACGCCGGGAGGCATGGTCCTTTTTGTGGGTCTTGAAGTGCTCCGTCAGGTCGCCGATCCGTTCGCTGAGTATGGCAATCTGCACTTCCGGGCTGCCGGTATCCGAATCATGCGTGCGGAAGCGGTGAATGACGTTGGTTTTTTGCTCTCTCGCTAACACTAAACTGGTGCACTCCTAATCTAAACTCTTGTCCTCTAGTGACTTAAACAGATTACCATGCAACCCTTGAAAGTGTCCAACCCGGCCAACATGCGGTTGCACAGCGGGTTTGCAGCCCGTTTCCACAGATCAGGATACGTCTTCCGGCCTAAAGACCGAGCCGAAGAAAATCGATCTCCGGCGGCGAAGGATATCATCCACCGCCTGCTGCATCCGGCTGCGAACATCCCGGCTGATGGCCTTGGCGACAGAAGGATTTCGGGCACTGTCAGGCCCATACCGCTGATCCAGGTGAATCGGCGGCAGGAATTGCGTGTGCCACTTAGATGGCAGCGGCACCGGCAAAAAGGGGAAGGTGGAGACCGGTATGCACGGCCAATCCGAATAGCGAGTCCAGCGGCGAGACTTGATGCGCATGAATATAGGCAGAATCTCAGCGCTGCCAACCGTAACAAAGGGAATGATGGGCGCACGATGGCTCAGAGCGAGTTTCACAAACGAATCGCGGCCAAAACTCTTAAGTACATAAGCGTGGCGATAGAGCGAAAACGCTCCATGAACTCCCTCAGGAAACACTCCCAGCAGTTCCCCATTTTCAAGGATGCGGTCAGCGCTCTCCTGGCAGGCCAGCACTCCTCCGAGTCTCCGGGTCCAGGTGGAAATGAAGGGGAACTTAAATAATCCCGGGTGGGTGAGGAAACGCGGTACCCTGCCCGTTGCACGCAGTGCTGCGTGCAAGGCCATCACCCCGTCCCAGGGCATGAAGCCGCGGTGAGTTCCCACCAGGATTGCCGGCCCTTCGCGGAGCAGGTGCTCCAACCCCTTGATCTCAATGCGCCAGTACCATCGGGATAAAAACTTAAATAGGGTCCTTCCGTAGGACTCGATTTTGCGCCTGTCCATTCCGAACTCATCGAAGGCCGGCTCCGCCGAGGCAACAGGAGACGAGGGCCGCCGCAGCTCCTGAAGTACGGCCACGCTCGATTTTTGCGGCTGAAATCCGAGTTCGCGCTTGATCTTCCTGTTGGAGACTGTCCAGGGATAGCGCAGGTACTCCAGAGTTTCTGATCTAGCAGCCAATTTCTGAAGGGTACGGGGCACTGCAATACGATGGCCGCCAGACATACGAATGGCGGCATAGAGCGGAACCACGCCATCGGGAGCAACATTGAATATGCCTTCGCGATCGTGCTCAAGCGCACAGACCACGGCCTGGGCAAGATCTGCGAGGCCCAGAAGTTGGATCACCGGGTCATGTCCCGGCAGCGTCAGCGCCAGATTGCGCAATAATCGCCGGCTCAACAGTGCCGGTGAAGGCAGCACAGTGACTGGACGCAAGATCGTCAGTTTGACTCTGTCCTCTAAATATCGGAAGGCCAGGGCTTCCAGGAGCATCCACTGGCTGGGAACGGGAGCATCGAGATTCCCCGCGGTAGCAGAGCCTTCCCCAACCAGGCTCTGTCTTCCCGGCCCGGTTCCATAGATCAAGGCGCTGGAAAGCACAACGAATCTTTTGATCCGGACCTGGGCAGACTGCTGAAAGACAGTCTCCGCACGAGTCAAGTCGGGGGCCATACCGTTCCTGCAATAGGAAGGAACGTAGACACAGTTTTCGAAGAACGGTGAGTCAGGGCTTAAGGCAGAAAGACAATCGCACGGAATTGCAGGCCTTTGCCGGCGCAGTTCCTCGGCCAGCTTGAGCGCCAGAGGGTTCCCGTTGCCGGCAATTACGGCGATCCGGAGCATTGCGCGGCAGCAAGACTCTTAGTGAAGTGAAGCGTAGAGAGGATCCGGGTACATCGCGCTCAGGGCTGCCCATAGTCTCTCAGTGTTGTCCACCATGGAAGCGGCAGTCCTAGAGACTCCAAGCTGGCGGAAGAGCTCGGTGCGATATTCTTCGCTGTTGGCTTCCACAATTTTGCCGTTGGCAAAGCGAAACTCAGTTCTCCCGCGTACATTGATGCGCCTTCCGGTTGGTCTGAGCCCGTTGCCCTCCCTGGAATGCGTGCCTCTTGCCGTCCAGGAAACAGTGACGACGTCACCGTTAGCGCTTACCTGGTCGGCAGTCATAACCAGGTCAGGAGCAGCGGCCCGCCATCCCCTGCCTTCAGCGACGGCCTGGCGCAAACCCATGGTACGGTTGCCGAAGCGGAATTTGCAGTTTCTGTCGTAGATTTCGTCTACGGCGCTTTCATTCCCGCGCGTAAAGAGATCTTCAAATACGCGGCGCGCCACGGCCTTATTCCGCTCTGGTGAGACGTTCTGCCGCGACTCCTGGTTGGGCAGTTGGCGTGGCGGCTTCTTTTGTGCGGATGCCGCAATTGCAGCGCAGAGGACGATGGCAACACAAAGGAACCTGGATTTCAGCATCAAAACCTCCTACCGGGCGAATCTGCGCAAATTATACCCTTGCAAGGCCAAAGCAGAAACAAATCATTTCACGCAAAGAAAGACCCCGAAGCCGCATGGATAATTTCGAACAGCGACAGTTTAATTTGCGATAACTTTGACAACTTCATGGGCAGCACTATCCGAAGGCAGGCCGTGCCCCAATGTGCCGTACAGAGTTCCGTCGCGCAGGTCAACCAGGTGGAGCTGATCGTAGTAGACACGCGGCGTTCGCCAAACCGCCCTCAATGCCTGCCCATGCGGCATTTGATGGTACCGCTCCGGCCACAATTCTTTGAGCAATTCAGCTATCCGCGGAGCGTACCTGGAACTCATGTGAGGCAGCAGGTGGTGCTCGACGTGATAGTTGAAATTCAGGAACAGCCGTTCGAGCCACGGATACGAGGTTACCGTCAAGCTGCTGGCAAGCGGATCGTTGCTATCGTCCAGTGGATTCAGGAAGTGGTTGGTTATCACGAACAGGTTGATGATGAAGTTGGCGGCCAGCAGCGGAACCAGATAGAAGAATATCCAGTGGGCCCAGCCCAGCCAGAACCCGAGCGAAATCCAAAATGCAAGTGGAACCAGGAACTCAGCCAGGGTCTCCAGACGCTGCCAGCGCGTGAGGCGCGGTTGAATGGCCAGCATCAGCGCAGCCGCGTGGGCTGTGATTCCGGTGCTCAACAAGACTGGGAATAGCAGGCTGCGCGTGTTGGTGAAGCGTCGCAGGAAACGCATGCTTCGGTCCATGGGAGCGTTGTCCAGGGTCCCCCAGGTATCGGGGTCGCGGGCCGAGTCCTGAGTATGCGCATGATGAGTGCTGTGCCAGATGCCCCAGAAGATAACTCCGATGTTCAGCGGCGCCAGGCAGAGGGCGCCCAACACTCGCCGCAGCCATAGAGTTTCAACCACAGAACCGTGCAGGATTTCATGGGCGAGAATTCCCAGAGAAGTAAAGGACATCCCAATCACGACGGCGAACGGGACCCAGAGGAAGACGCCGAGCCGGCCTGCGGCAATGGCCCAGGTGCAGGCAACGACGACTGCGCAATGAACGGGAATCCAGAGAGCACGGCTGGGAATCGGCTGAAAGAATTCCGCAGGAAGCCGCTTGCTCAGTGCTTCAGCATAACCAATGTGCGCCACCTGGGGGTTTGAAACCATCGCAACCTTTTGTTATATGCCCGGACGGGACGGGTGTCCAGAGCGATGGAATCGGGGCACTGATCAGGGCTTAGCTGGATACTCTGGCATCGCCTGCAATTCCTGAATCTGCAAAATATGCCGATCGGTGTGAGCAGCCAGAAAGAGCAGCCACTGGTAGCCATCCAGCACGCCGAGAGTCGGATGAGATCCCACATGGTGACGCAGGTCATCCTGCGTGGCGCAAACATAAGCGATGGTCTTATCTCGCGCGGCACAGTAAGCGGCAATCAAGTCTTCTGGCCGCTGGAATCGTCCCTTAGGCCGGGCCATCTCAGATGCCTGCACCTTGTTGCGGCGTCCGGCGACACGCGTTTGCAGGGCAAGGTCGTTGCTCTCAAGGGTCTCTGTGATTGGCTCTGAGGACTGAATGCGGGCCTGGATCATTCCCGGCACGAAGGTTTCCACGGCCGTCAGATGTTCCGCGATCTCAGCAATCGACCATGTTCCGGCATCTGGCTTGAATCGCCATTGTTCCTCGGCTAAGCCGGATAAGGCGCTGAACAGCATCTCCTTGCGGGATTGAAGGAGATGAAGGGCGGTGTTTCGTTCTGTTGGTGATATCGTGCTTTCCAAATTGGCCCTCCGGCATTAGATCGAATGCGTTCTTTTACAGAACGTAACCACTCAGAAATGTTCCTTATGTCGCGTGGGCTGCTCGAGCACGGCTTAACAATTGTCTTCACAGCGCATTTAGAAGCGCTTGGCCCTTGGGAGTGCCCCATCCAGTGCACTCATCCCACCCAGCAGTCGCCTGGAATCCGACATTGCCGTTCAGGCCATTATTCCCGAAAACTATATCGTTGAAAGTTTTTTGGAGCGCTGGGGTGTTATACAGTAGAGGATTGAAATAGCCAACCCGACTCGGAATGGGCCTCCTTTGCAGATCCTGATTCATGCAGGCGATTAGCCCTGCCCAGAGAGGTGCTACTGCGCTGGTTCCACCCACGCCATTGACGTAGCCACCACGGGAATAAATGCTGTAACGGCGTGCTGCCAATCCTGCAACGTCCGGGAGTAACCGCCCGATCTGCGGTTGCTTTGGCAGTAGGGTCTTTTGCCAGTCTGGCCTTGGCGCTACAGTGCTTTCCCCGCCGCCGGTAGCACTGCGGGCACCATCATTCCAAACTACTTCACCTTTGTCCTTTCGGAAAGCAGTACCGCCGCAAGAAAGAACATACGGGCTAGATGCAGGAAAAATAACACGTGCTTCGCCGTTTTTGTTCAGAGCGCAGCCATCGTCGCCGGAAGCGGCACAAACAGTAACTCCAAGTTGGGCCGCTTCCATCAGAATTTGATTTACAACATCGCGCGTGTCTTCTCCCCAACCATCCTCTGTCTTTCCCCAACTGATGGACAGAATCGTTGGGTTATTTTTTTTGTCGTAAACCGCAGCGCAGAGACCATCGACCCAACCCTTGTCGGTATTCGGAGCAAAGTAGACGACCGTTTGTGCACCCGGTGCAACGGTACCAGCCACTTCGACATCCAGGGCCACCTCCAAATCGTCCCTCGGAGTGGTGGCCTGAGGCACGGTACCGACTTCAAGAGGGAGCGGGCTCCCAAGGTTCGTCTGCTGAAAGTAAGCAGCGTAGTCCTGCAGCAAGAATTGGCCGCCAAATTCGAGAATTCCAATAGTTTCTCCGCCGCCGTTCCAGCCTTGCGGAAACTGGTAACATTCGATCAGGTGCTGTAGAACTGATTGGCTATTTCCTTGGAGCGGCATTTTCGAAGTAGTAGCGAGAATCGGCTTCGATTGTTTGCGCGTATCCAGGCCGAAGACACCCTCGATACTGCCCCATACTGCGACCGGTACCTTCAGCTTGCCTACATAGCCTCGATATTCACCAAAGCGGTAGCTATACCGAAGAAGAGTGATTTCAAAAGCGCTCTCCATCTCCGCAACGGAGCCTGTAAACCTGAGTAGCCGGCCAGCTCCGCAGGACCCAACTTCGATCAATCCGAAGCTCTCAGCAAATTGAGTCACAGCATTAATGTCACTGCTGGACGCCTCGTAACACTTTTCAAATTCTGTGCGGTTAAGGTAGGTTCGTTCTTGCAGTGGGAGAGCACCCAGCTTGCCCGCAGGAAGTACTTTAGAATGAAAATCTGCAGAAGGTTCTGATTTTAGCCGGATTGTTACCTCGATTTGCTCATCCTGTGGATAGACACCAATAACTTGGGCTCCGGGTACGGGAGTCCTTTCACTGTTCTCTAGCTCCCGAACATTAGAATTGGGCATGATTGCATACTCCTGTGTCATATAGTTGCACTTACCATGAATTTCCTTGACGCACTTCCCTTTGCGTCCGAAATAAGATCCTTAGGCGGGCGATAATTTAATCAAAAAGGCTGTGTTACCTATGACACCAGTACCATAATCGGCGCTAGGCAATCATCTCCCGTACGAACAAAACTACCAGAACCACCAGGGGGATACTGTGTATCTTCATAACAGAGCCACCAGTCGAGTGTGCCGAGTCCCGCAATGAGATCAAAGCAGCTTTTCGCATCTTCGTGCTCCGAGTCTTCAGGGGTGTCGCTATCATATCGAACAACGACATCGGAGTTCCGCAGCAACTCTGTTACCGGTGGTGGCGGGATGGGATCGAAGTCAAAGGTAGCAATTTGCCCGCTTGGATCAGAAAGTGCAAGCGGTTTTGTCAGATCCGCTTGATAGTAAAAGCGAAGTGCCGTTGCATAAGTGTTCACCGCCCCTTGTGGTTTTGTTCCTTGCACTATCTCGAGCGAAGGCGACCCATTGAGTCCGTAAACATATTGCGGATACGGAACCTGGATACAAAAATTCGCGTCACTAAAGGCAGGACTTGCATATTTGCTCACGTCTAGGATTGCGGCGCTTTGAGGGCTGATGAGGATAGGAGGAGGAGTATTGGTTGTGCTAAACACGTCGCCATCCAGAACGTAAATCAATCCGTCGCCATGCCTATGACGGCCATATAGAGGCTGGTCGAGTTTGGCGGAAAATATGCCCGCCTTGTGTCCGGGGCACCTCGGGGCATAAATGTTGACTTTATTTTGTGCAGTCGGTCTGAAATCGTAGAAGAAAGGCCCATAAAATGAAATTTGCAGAGTAGCCATCTGATTGTCTCCAAATAATTTTTTAACCTCTACCAAAGACTGCAAAGCCGGCCCAATAGTAAGGATGGGTAAATTCCCGCCGGGTGGCACGAAGGTTCACAACTGACTGATGCAGCGCGTCAGCGGGTTTTTTGCCGTCGAGAAGTTCACGATACAGGTCTTCCATCAACACCTTGGTGGCCTCTGAACTCACTACCCATCGGCTGGCAACTACTTCAGGAATGCCAGCACCGACGAGCAACCGTGCCAGGCTTTCCCGCTCGTCGAATACGCCATTGCTCCCAACAGCAGTTGAGCATGCTGAAAGGACGACCAATTGAAGATTATCGAAGGCCGATTGATCGAGTCTTTCCACGTTCAAGAGGCTGGAATCGCCAAGAATCAGCCCAACGCCACTCGCGGATGCCACCGCGTGTCCAGCGAAATGAAAAATGTCTGACTCTGCTAGCCATTGGGTAATGGTTGCAAATGTGGCTTGGCTACTGCGAAGCAGCCAATGGTTCGGGAAAAGCTCAGAGATACTCCGGGCCTCCTGGTCAATTGCCGAGAATTGTCCAGCGCTGCCAGATGAAGGAACTTGTACCACCAGAGCCCTACTCTGACGTGAAACCCCACTCCACGGTCGCGAGTACGCAAGGTAGTAAAGTCCCGGCGAAAGAGAAACAGTCCAACGGTCGCCCAGATATGCTCCGCTTCCATCTACCAAAGCCTCAAATGGTATGAGGCCTAACGCGCCGTCTGGTTCAATGACCAGATGTTGGCGGTGTGCGAGAAGAGACTCCATCGGGGCGAAAATCTCTTGATAAAGCTTCTGACCTTCGCGCTTCAGTGCATCGCCATCGAAGTTGGGATCCGTACAGTGTTCGCCAAAAACTCTTGCAAGCGATTCGATTTCAGACTCCGAGATCGTCCTTAAACTTTGGTGCAAACCTTCCCGGTCGTAAATCCAGATCACGAGGGTTTCAGGAAAAAATGCGTAAGAAATGACAGCAGTATCGGCAGAAACAGCAGGCTCTACACTAGCATCGATGATCTCTGGGGACAGACCAGTCAACTGTCGTCCGTTCAGCCTTGTGTTCGGCCCTCGCAGAGAGCTGGCTTTGTACCATTCCCAGCGGGAGAAAGCCTGCGCCGGAGACGATCGCACTTTGAGTTGTACCATGGCTCGGTAAACGGGCTCAGTTTTATGACTCCAGCGAAAACGTTCGGGTTCGCTCCTGTTTGTGTGCAGCGAATACTCTGCCAGAGCGACAGCAGAACTAAGAGTTTCTTCGGCACGCTGGTCTCCCGCCCTCAAGTAGGCCAGCCCCAGAGTTCGCAAGAAATCGAACTCAATATCTTTGTCCCGCATCTGCTCTACCGAGGGCCACAAACCAGCGAGGCGTGAAATCACTTTATTCGGCTGATTTTGCAGTAGATCAATGCCAGCAAGACCGATCTGCACCTCGGCCTGCAGGCTAGTTTTCCATTCACCAGGTGCGGATTGCCGAAACAACTCCTCTGTTATGTGGAAGTTGGTTTCCGCCGCGGACAAATCGCCAGTCAGCACCAAAGCCTGGGCGAGGTGTTGGTGCTCAACCGCTTGAAGTGAAAAATGGCGGTCAGTCGCAATCGTGGCCAAAGCCTCTTGAAGAATTGCTACATCCAAGAACCACTGCTGGTTTTCCTCAGCAAGATGATCCAAGTTTGTGTAGAGGCTATAGCCGCGCATGGCTGGGTAATCGCCCGCCCAGTATTGCCGCAAGCCATCAGTCGTATATCTCCAGGCCTGCTTCGAATCTCCGATGATCCGGTACAGATCGCCGACAAATGTCATCGCCCGAAGCTTTAAGCTCCCGAACCCATGCGATTGCGCCCGTTTTAGAGCCTCCTCAGCATGAGCTCGTGCGCTCTCGTCCCCGAGGCTAGCGCATGCGGATAATTCCAGAAGTCCCTGAATGCGCAGCCACGGGTAAGACGTGATCTGTCTCCTCTGTAGCAGATCTCTTGCTTCAGCTTCGCAACGCTCTGCATGATGTGCGAGTTGGTCGGCACGAGCAGACTCGAAAAGGGCGCGCATCTCACCCGCCCAATCACCCGTCCTCTTCAACCGATTCTCGATGCCAAACAGCACTTCACGCTTCGTACCATCGTTCATGACCGCTGCGTCAGACAAATTTTGCGCATCGCTGTGAGCTAGAGGGCTTTGATCCAGTTCCCTCAAGAAGTCCTTTAACCACCAATCCTGATGCCTCTCGATCAGAAGAGCGGCAACGGCCTCCGTGGCACGTCGCGCTATGAGCACGTCCTTAGTGTCGGCAGACGTCCCAGAAAAAATCGTCGGTATCCACTCCTGAATCGCCAAATCGAAATAACGTTCGATCCGTCCATCAATCTCCATCATGTCATTCTGCTGACCGCGGGCGAAACGAGACGCCAGTTCCTCTGCCCGTAGGAGCGGCTTGGAGCTGCGGTCCTTGTTTTGTTGTAACTGTTGCTCCACTTCCGCCAAACGGCGGCGTGCCTCATCTGCCCACGACGATGAACCATCTAACTTGAGAAACGCCAGCCAGTCATCTTCGGCGTTCTTGTATAGACCGATCGGCTCCTCCGCAATGGCACGATTGAAGATGGCAACCTGGCTTTCCGGATGCTTCGATATGACCACTCCTAGGAGTTGTACCGCAGTGCCATAGTCTTCTTTTCGGTCGGTCTGTTCACCGCGAACATAGTAAGCGCTTGCCAAATCAATGCTGATCTGCGCATTATTTGGTTCAAGTTTGTCTGCTTTTTCCAAATTGGTGATAGCAGCCGTATAGTTGCCTTCCAGCAAATCAACCAGTCCCTGGGCATGCAACCATTGGGCATCATCAGGGTGCAACCGAAGCTGTTTTGCCACTAGTGGCTCGGCCTGAAGCAGGGCTTCAGCACGATCGGCGCGCGACTCTTGGCTGCCGCGCTTGGCGTATTGGGGCGCATAGGCCGCACCTTGAATTCGCATTTCTATCGTTCGTTGCTCTGTATAAGCCTGCGCGAACAACGTTTCAACCGATGGAGCACGCAACAGAAACCAAGTCCACCAACCTCCTCCGCCAGCCAGAATCAAAGCAGCAAAAGTGACGGCCCAGCGCGGCAAGAAAACAAATTTTTTGGAGGAGCTAGCGGGCTTTTCTGGAAGAGGCACTTTCGGCGGCGCGCTATCTGCAATCTTCCTGGCGAGATTGCTCTGCCAGTCAGGCTGAGCGCTGCTGAGGGCTGCCACTTTCGTTTCTTCTTCTGGGCTTAGTTCCATGCCAATGTCTTCCACAGCTTGCTTCAGTAACGGGCCACATCGCGCACAACTTGCCGCGTGCTCGATATGGCGTTTTCTCTCCGCCTCCGTGCCAAGACCGGCAGCTACCTCCAGCCATCTAGCTTCGGGCGGGCATGGCGAATTCCCTGCCCTGGCTCCTCCAGTTCCTTCTAGAGGCTCCCCTGACAAATCACGCGCAGTCAACATCCGGAAACGGCACTGCTCACACCTCTCCAGATGACGCATCGCCCCCTCCAACGCACCAACTGCAACATCGGTGGCAATGCCGGTTAGCTGCTCGATCTCCTCACCGCTGAGGTGCTGGTTGGCGCCCCTCAATCGCTCTCTCCTTTCAATGACGGTTTCTCTTCCGAAATCCCTTTTTCAGCCGTGGCTGCCTGTGCTTTCGCCTTCTCTTTGGCCTGGCGGTTGACGTCGGCTCGAACCAGCCTGGTGATTCTCAAGATGGCACTTTCTACACCCTTGACCGTCAATTTCACATCCGGAAGGGCAGCGATATCCTTCGCGCTGAAGCCGCAAGGCCCATAGTAGAGCCGGAAAATCAATCTATCTCGCTCCCCGCTTTCTCCCTGAGTGCAACGCTCGAGGCAGTGGTCAATCTCGCCCAGCAGCACTGCGCGCTGAATTGCAGACAAGCTGCCTGACTGGTCGCAGTCCGTGGCGCATTGCACGCTGTTGATGTCTTCCGGGTTGACGCCTCCTCCGCGCTTCTCGGCATGCAGCGCCCGAAAATGATCGTTGACGATGTTGGCTGTAACCACTTTGATAAAGCCGAAGATGGCGTCCGGGTGCGGGCCCTGAAACTCCAGCAGAAGCCGGCAATTATCGGCGCACAGCTTGAGGTATGTGTCCTGGACCAGATCATCCGCCGCGCCGCCTGAGTATTCTCCCCAACGGGCACACGTCCGCATGGCGACGCCGGCAATGAGCTTGTGAAAGCGGCGAATAAACTCCTGCCAGGCAGCCGAGTTCCGAGGGTCGGCACATGCGCGTATTAACTCGCAGGTGTCCTGGGAGTCATAGGACATGATTTTTGGTGGGCGGATTGTACACCCCAAACTACTATCAAGCTACGTAAATAATAGGGACCGGATCGGGATTGCGGAAGAAGATGATAGGTGTTCCACCTTGGAATGTTCTAATTTTCCGAGAAAGAGTCTTTACCGCAAAGGACGCTGAGGGACGCCAAGGATATTTAAACTTGACCGCCAAAAGCAGGCTTCCGTCATACAGTAAAAGCTTCCACCATGTGCATGTTGGGTTGTGCTCTGGAAGTGGAATGGAGATGATGGGCGGTCACAGACTCGAACCGCGCGAACCTTCCCGGCCTGCCGGGACGCTCCAACTCATCGCCTGCCCCGGTATGGGCGCGTGAGATGAAAACGATGAAAACATGGTGGGCGGTCGCGGGCTCGAACCGCGGACCTCCTGCTTGTAAGGCAGGCGCTCTAACCAACTGAGCTAACCGCCCCATCGAAAACCATTTTTGATTCTATCAGTTGGAGATGAAAAGCAACGACCCGGCATTGCTGGCTGACTATTTACTTTTCGGTAAACTTCGCAAAAACAGGGCAAAGGCTGCAACGCTGTCACATCTCGTTGATTCCTAAGGGAGTTGCGGTTGCAAAATTCCTTTCAAAGTCCTTTTTTGTTGCGCACGTTAGCTCTTGGCACTCGATCCAACCACTACGCCTGTCCACGAGACACTCCTCCCTTTGCCTGGGCCATCTCTTCAGCGCAAGGCCCACGACGCGGTTTGTTCTCTCCGCGAAGAAGCCACGTCGATCCGAACTCCTTTGGCCGGACGCCAACGTCTTATTCAGTTTTCAAAGACCACAACTGCAACATCAAGCCCCTGAGGACCTACAATTATTTGAACAGAGTTTATTGCTGTTGTCAATAGTTAATTTTTATGTTGATTAAAGCTCGTGCTGCGAACTTCCAGCCTGCCTCGACAAGTTGGTAATTGGGTAACCCCGAACCCAAAACCAACGTCAAAACCGTTTGCCGCAGAGCAAGGCTGATGAGCGCAGAGCAAGGATTCAAGGACCCGTTGGGGAAAGAACAAAAGAAACATTCGCAGAGTGTAGCCGGACAGCAGGCAATGGATTTTCTTTGCGGCTTGCCTCGCTGCGCCACACGCAAACTGAATGGCCACCGCTTTTCCACCGCTACTCACTGAAATTTAACTTCCTGTTCACATCCAATCAAACAAGCATTCAAAAACGCTAACTAAGATTAGGTGTTTTTTAAAGGACCGGCTCAGATCGCTAGCGCCGATGCCTGTCTCGTTCTGTCTGCGGCGTTTTTGCGCGCCGCATTCTGCGGCCAAGCTGAACGGGCCGATACAACACACAAGCAATACCGGAGGTTCGACATGCGTAAGACACTTTGCTTCGTTCTGTCAGCATACATTTGCAGCGTACTGTGGCTGGTTGGCGCGGGGGCGGAGGAGCGTAAAAGCACGATCACGGGCCGGGTGGAGGACAAGCAACATGCCCTATTGCCGGGGGCAAGCGTGGAATTGCAGCCCGGCGGCCGAAAAACAGTATCGGATGGACAGGGCCAGTTTGTAATTTCCGGCCTGGCGCCCGGCCATTACAAGCTCACCATTTCTTATGTGGGATTTGAGCCGTTTTCCTCTGAAGTCGACGTGACCGCCGCGCCGGTGAACGTGGATGCGGCACTGGAAATCGGCGCCCGGAGAGAGGTGATTGAGGTCCGCGCAGAACGCCAACAAGGCGAGGTCGAAGCGCTCAACATTGAACGCACAGCGGACAACATCCTTCAGGTACTGCCAGCAGAGGTAATTACCAGCCTACCGAATACCAATATCGCGGACGCGGTGGGCCGGCTGCCCAGCGTGTCATTGGAACGGGATGAGGGTGAAGGCAAATACGTACAAATTCGCGGCACCGAACCGCGGCTCAACAACGTGACGGTGGATGGAGTACACTTGCCTTCGCCGGAAAACGTCCGCAACGTGAAGCTGGATGCGATTCCCGCCGACCTGGTGGAGATGGTCCAACTCAGCAAAACACTTTCTGCCAACCAGGAAGGGGACGCGATTGGCGGATCGGTCAACCTGGTGACCAAGAGCGCGGCGGACAAGCCATACATCAGCGTGTTAGGAATGGGCGGTTTCACGCCTATAGCCGGGGGCCGATCCCTGGACCAGTTTGACTTGACCATGGGCGATCGTTTTCTCAGCAATAAGCGATTGGGCTTGATGGTGGGAGGAGGGTACGACTGGAACGGGCGCGGCATTGATGATGTGGAACCCGCCCAGGGAGTAAGCCCGCTTACCGGCCCTGGTGGCGGAACCTTTTCCGGGACCACCGGCTACGACCAGCGCGAATACTGGTATAACCGCACGCGCTTCGGCTTTGGCGGCACGCTTGATTACAAGCTGGGGGATTGGTCCACGGCTTACATCCGTGGCTTGTTTTCCCAGTTTAAGGATGATGGACAGGACTGGATCTATTCGCCGTCTGTAGGCTCATTTTTTTCGTCCACGCTGACCAACCCAGACGGCAGTTCCAGTTTCAGCCACGTTACGCGCAAGCCGTCGCAGCGGCTCTTCAGCACCGCAGCCGGAGCTCACCAGACGTTTGGCAACACGCTGCTCAGCTACGAAGCGGCTTTTGGCCAGGCGCGGTTTACGGGTTTTTTCCCCACCTCTAATTTCCAACCGCTAGTGGGCAGCCCGCTGGCCGGCGGCGTACAGTATGCAGTCAATACCCGTGATCCTTTCACGCCCGTGCTCACGGCGTTGAATGCCAACATCTTTGATCCAACACAATATGGCCTTGCGCAACTCAGGCGCGGAGACGACCACACCTTCGAGCGCGACGTGACCGGATCGGTTGACGTGTCCCGGAACTACAATGCAGGCCCGCACTTCAGCACGTTTGAAGTGGGCTTCAAGGTGCGGGACGCGCACAAGTCCGAGCTCAACAGCCAGCAGACATTCTTTGGCAACGTTGATCCCGGCGCGGGTCCGGTCGCCCCGATGAGCAATTTCCTGGGCAGCTTCACTAATCCCAATTATTACTTCGGCGCATATCCAAAATACGGGCCCACGACGAACTACGCCAGCATTATCAATTTCTTCAATTCCAATCCTTCCTTCTTCAGCACTGACCCGTTGGGAGATTTGGCGCAGGATTTGCCCGCAGACTTCAACATAGACGAGCGCGTTGTGGCCGGGTACGTGATGAACACCATCAATTTCGGCGGCGGGCGGTTCCGGTTGCAGGCAGGCGCGCGCATTGAATCCACGCAGGACTCCTTCCTGGCTAATCAGATTCAGAGTGCCGGAGGCGAGTTCATACCCGGAACCCTTACGCAAGTCCCAGGAAGCCAGGACTACGTCAACGTCCTGCCCAGCATCCAATTTCAGACCCGCTTTGGCGACAACACCATCCTGAGGCTGGCTTATGGCATGGGGATTGCCCGGCCCAATTTTGGAGACATCGTTCCCTTTGTCAGCTTCGATCCTACGGTCCACGCTCCCCTCCCGGCAGTATCGGCGGGCAACCCCCGTTTGCAACCGACGCACGCCCAGAATTTTGATATTTTGCTGGAACATTACCTCAAGCCGTTTGGCGTGATTGAGGGCGGTTTCTTCTACAAGTACCTGACAAATCCAATCTTCAATGCCGTCACACCACTGGCTTCAGGGCCTTTTGCCGGAAATTTCCAGAACCAACCGATCAATGGGCCTCATGCCAATCTTCTTGGATTCGAGATGGCGTGGCAGCAGCGGCTGTCCATGCTCCCTGGTTTCCTGAATGGTTCCGGAGTGAGAGCAAACTATAGCTGGACGACGTCACAGGCCACTTTCCCCAGCGGCGTGAACGCCGTACTCAGCGGCAGAACCGACCAACCAGCGTTGCAGCGCCAGGCGCCGAACAACTGGAACTTCGACTACACCTATGACAAAAAAGGTGTTTCGGCAAGAATGGGCTTGACGCACAACGATGCCAGCATCTTCTTTTACACGTTCCAACAGGGTGCGCCGGGAGGGACCAAAGGGCCCAATGGAGACCAGTACCTCTATCCGCACACGCAGGTGGATGCACAGGTAAGTTACTGGATTCCCGGGGGACACGGATTCCAGATCATCGGCTACGTGCTGAACCTGACCAATGAGACCTTTGGGTTCTACCAGGGCAGCGAGCAGTTTCCCATTCAGCGCGAGTACTACAGCAGGACCGTTGCGGGCGGGTTGCGCTGGACTTTGGGAAGAGAGAGGTAGAGAAAGACGCCTACGATTTCGCAGTGTATCAGGGAGGAACTGATAAGGCGCTGGTGGCAGTGCATTATGGGTGTAATTAAAAGTGCGAGTCAAGCCGGTACCCATGCTGTTTACTTAAGCGGTTTCGGGACCTTTTGAGTTAAACGATGGAACCGCAAGGTCCCTCCGCTTTACCCCCGCTGGCGCGTGGGTAAAGCCTCGGGATGACGAACCATGTTGGGGGCCCTTCGCAATAGTGACTCTCACTTTTAATTACACCCGTGCATTATGTGAGGAAGTGATAGACTCTACTGTATAAATTAAAGAGAAAGGCAATGAGAGCTGGTTTTTCTCGATTAAAAAAGGAGTTTCTAATGCCCGAAAATAAAGGAAACAGCAGAGTTCTCAGCCGCTTTGGCGCCCGCGAGTTAAGCATCACGGAATACGACCAGATCGGCGGCGGCTTCCAAACCAAGCCATGCACCTTGAATCCGAAAACATGCTTCATCGACGGGGATTGCCACCCGCAAGAGTGTGTACCCAGTTAGCAATTGGCAGGTAGGCGGAGGTTTCGCAAAGACTGCCCCCTGCACGATCAACCCAAAAACCGGTAGTGGGCTACTTTGACCGCAAACGCAAACAAAGATATTTTGTGGGCAAAAAGTCAAACCGCATGCACTTTCAGGGAGTGAGATGAATACATCGAATGCTGCTTGATTCCTGGATGCGGTTGTGGGATTCTTCCCCTGCGCTACGCTTCGGCTCAGAGGCTGTGACTTTTTGGGTTTTCGCTAAAAAGCCATGCTGAAAACAAAGTACTTGCACGGCAAAAATTCGCGATTTTTTAAAAAAGTCACAT
>DATDGL010000018.1:0-17915 GCA_036522115.1 Candidatus Angelobacter sp. | reverse complement strand
ACGGGCTTCGCGCCCGTGCGCTGGGCAACGACCACATCCACCCAAGGGGACATTTCTAACGAGTTAAGGATGGGGACATTTCTAACGAGTCTTGACATCCCTGCTCTTTATATCTTGACGCCCGTTCCCTGCGGAGATAGGCTTCAATTACTTAGTACCGGGCCATTGCTGACTGCATGTCCCAATGGAATTACGAAAAGAGAATTGCCTGGGAACGGCAGCAACTTGAGAAGCTCCGCTCTGTCCCCGTGGTGGGCAATGTCCTGCATTCTGCTTGCGCAGCCGCATCTTGCGAAGATGGACCAACGGCTGGGGCTTGTCCTGAGCTGCGCGATTTGGTTCAAACCGGGACAACCGAGTTCCCCAAAGGTCTACATCTAACTATCTAAATCGCGACGGTTGTGAGTCGAGCACAAACCTAAAGGCGATTCCCAACCTGTCCGCGCCTTGTCTGCCCAAGGAGCCGAGCGATGTTAAACCAAATCCCGAATAACCTGTTGAGAATTCCTTCTCAAAACGGAGCACCCGTCAACGAATACCGTATTCATCAGGGACAGATTGAATTCCGATCTCTTGGTCCCCAAAACAAATCGATTTCACCACAAACGGAAGGATGGAGGTCTCTGGATGCAAGCGACATTCAGCTTCATTTCGCCCTGAAGACGATAGTGGCCCAATGGCTGATGGACAGGCTCGGCTCGTTGCGTGAGGGTGGCTGATCAATCGGCAACCACCAGGGCGATGGTAAAACCGTCATATCCCTTACTGCCCACGGTTTGAATTGCGGTGGCGCTGACGCGCGGCTGCCGCCGCACCGCCTCATTGAACTTGCGAATGCCCTGGACGTTGGCATCCTCGCTGGCGGGATCGGCGACTGCTCCTTTGCGCACGACATTATCCGCAAGGACCAGGCTGCCGCGCCGGATAAGCTTCAGCACCCAGGCAAAGTACTCAGCATATCCGGGTTTATCCGCATCAATAAAGACGAAATCAAATGGGCCTTGCTTCTCCTCAACCAACCGCGCCAGCGTTTCCAGCGCGGGTCCCAGGCGCAGCTCAACCACGCCCGCCAAGCCAGCCCGCGCGATATTCGAACGCGCCACCTCTGCATGCTTCGAGTTGAGTTCCAGGGTGACCAAACGACCGTTGGCCGGCAAGGCACGCCCCAGCCAGATGGTGCTGTATCCGCCTAGCGCGCCGATTTCCAGAATCCGCCGCGCACCCATGGCCTGAGCCAGAATCTGCAACAGCTTGCCCTGCGCCGGAGATACCTGGATCGCAGGAAGCCCGGCTTCGGCGCTCGCCTTAAGCGCCGCATCCAGCACCGGATCGGACGGCACAAGCATCTCCTCGATATAGCGGTCAACCGCATTCCATTGTTCCTGAATCATGCATCCCTCGCTAGCAGGCGCAGAGAATATCGAACCTTGGTAGAGTACACTAGCGCACGTGCAAACTCCTCCACCTCCAACCAGATCGCGAATGGGTTGCCTCACACGCCTGATCCTGACCTTTCTTATGGGGGTGGTTCTGGTCCTCGCAATTGATGCGGTCTTTGCTCCGTGGAGTTTTTTCATGGGCGGCCAGTTCCATTGGATTCCCATGTGGCAAGGCTGGGGCCGGATGCATACAACCTCGGGCGACTATGTTTTGTTTGTCTACATGTACCCGCGAACTGGAACACGCGGCGTGGCCCACGTAGGTGGTACCGCAGCCCTGTGCACACCGCGAGGAGAGACCTTCAAGTTGACTCTGGGCGCGGATTTTGAAAAAAACATGGGCGCCACTACCCAGGGCAAGCACGTTTACATGTACCTGCACAAACGGACAGGGTGGTTCTCCAGTACGGCCTCCGACTCGCGTCCGGACCTTGAATTTCATGGCGCATGGCACAATCCAGACATCGTCGTGGACGATCACGGCACGCTCTCCCGCGCTTTTCGGCCCGATGGAACTCTCAACACCACCAATTTGCCGGCGGCGAAGGAGGTGGTGCCCCTTACGCTGCACGAAGGCAAACGTTCAGATTTTGATTCTGCGTGTCAATCAGTGAAATCTTATTAGCATGGAAAGCCCGCGCATCATTTGTGAGACCAGCCGGTTAATCCTCCGTCATTTCACCTTGGACGATCTTGAGGCGCTGGTTGCCATGCACAGCGATCCCGAAGTTTCGCGCTTTCTCGGTGGCGTGAAGACACCGGAACAGAGCCGGCAAAGGCTTCTGGAATGGATTGCAGAATACCAGCACTACGGGTTCTCCAAGTGGGCGGTGGTGCTCCGCACCACGGGCGAGTTAATTGGCCGCTGTGGACTGAGTCTGGAGGAAGTTGAGGGCGCGTCCGAATGGGAACTGGGGTGGACGTTCGCGCGCACTCATTGGGGACACGGCTACGCCCCTGAGGCAGCAGCCGCAGCCCGGGACCACAGCTTCAGCAAGCTTGGACTTCAGCGTCTGATCTCGCTCATCCGTCCGGGCAACTTCGCCTCCATACGTGTTGCCGAGCGTCTGGGGATGACTTACCAGCGGATCGTAGAATGGAACGGTGCGCCCGCTCACATGTACCTGGCTTCTGCCCCGCCAGAGTGATTTCTACCGCGTCAATGTAATATGGGAATTCATTCCAGCTCAGCGCCAATGGTGTATTCTCCCGCAGAGCCGTCCCAAGAAATGTGCAGGATGTTGGGTTTGCAGCAGACCTGGCAGTCTTCTATGTAGTTCTGCTGCCTTCCGCCAGACAAATCCACCTGAGTTTCATTCCATTCACCGCATCCTGCGCATTGAAAACCGGAGGTCACGCTAATCGTTCTCTGCCAGCTTCAGCATCGCTTTCTGAAGGCCGGCAACCACTCGCGCCATGCGATCATAATCCAACTTTTCCGGAGTATCCGATGCCAGGTGATAGGAATGATTGCGAAAGGGGGCGGTATCCGTGACCATGATGGCCTTATATCCCTGCTGCCAGAATGACCACTGATCGGACCACGCGATGCCGGTTAAACTCGCAGGCGCCGCTACCCCCTCGGAGGGAAACTCAGCCGACTGGCGAAATGCCCTCACCGCCCGGCGCACCAGCGACCTGGAACCAACATTCCCGACGAAACCGATGAAGTTTCCAACATAGGGATAGAGCACCCCGAATCCTGCGGGATATTCCTGGCTGCCCTCGGCATCGGAGTAGTAGCCAATGGTTTCCAGCGAAATCATCCCGGTCACATCAACTTTTTGGTCGTGGAGTTGTTTTGCGTAGACCAGGCTGCCCATCTTGTCCGTCTGAAAGTTTGGCGGCTCTTCATTTACGAAAAAGACCAGCCGGATGGTCTGGTCCGGCTTGCTGTTCTTAAGCGCCGCCGCCAACTCCAATAACGCTGCAATACCGCTGGCGTTGTCGTCCGCTCCCGGCGCGTCCCCAAAAGTATCGTAGTGCGCCCCCACAATCAGATTTTTGTCCGGTGACCTGGCGCCGGGAATCTGAACTTCGAGGTTCCTGACCGCATTGCCATCAACCGAAAACTCATAGGAATGGACGTCATAACCCTGGCTGCGCAATGTGGTCTCGATAAAGCTTGCGGCGGCCTTAAGTGAGTCATAGGCATAATCGAGATTTCGCTTGCCGATGATTTCTGCCAGTTGCGTGACGTAGCCCTTCGTATCATCGCGAATTTTGGCCTCATCCTGGCTCAGCGGCTTGAAAGCGCCGGAATAGGAGTGCAGCGGCATGGCCGTGAACCACCCAAGCACGACCACGCAAGCCAACAGGAACACTACAATGAATGTAATCACCCACCTGACCGGCGACATTCGCATGTTTCTCAGCTCCGCACCACATTGTATCTGAGCGGTACTGCGTATTTGGCGGTTGTTATCAGGAGGTTTTCTTCTTGCCCTTCGATCGGGCACGCTTGTACTTAAGAGAAATCAAGCCTTGGGAATAGGTCTTGTTCTCCAGCAGCGCAAAGTTGCGTTGCGAAATCCGCTGGGAAACAGCGGTATGCCCTGGCCCAGCAGAACTGGAACAACGCCCAGGTATAGCTCATCCACCAGATCTGCCTTGAGAAAATCACGCGATCTGATGCGATTCATAAATGCTGTAGACTTCCATGTAACCATGCTCTCGGCGACGCAGCCTTCCAGCCTAAAGTGTTGCGGACTGAGTGCTGATTGCTGACTGCTGAATATGAAGAGGCCTGATCCAACAGAACAAGCGCTTGACCGGTTGAGCGCTCTCAGAACTCAGGCCGGAGCGCCCTCCGCAGTTGCGCAGGAACTCAAGGGCTTTCTAAAGAACCGCTCAAACCTGGTAGTTGCCAAGGCGGCAAAGATTGCAAGCGAACTGCACTGCACTGAGCTGTTGCCCGAGTTGGTTGCGGCCTTTCATCGGTTCATGGGCAATCCGGCGAAAATGGACAAAGGCTGCGCCGCCACCACAGAGATCGTCGCCGCTCTCTACGAGCTGGATTATATTGAACCGGAGATCTACCTGACTGGTATCCATCATGTGCAAATGGAAGGCTCGTTCGGCCCGCCTGTGGACGCGGCCGCCAAACTTCGCGGGTGGTGTGCCCTTGGCCTGGCACGTACGCGTTCTGGTGAAGCGCTGGATGAGATTGTGTCGCTCCTGGTAGACCCCTGGGTGGAAGCGCGGATTGGCGCCGTGCGTGCCCTGGCCGCAAACGGCGGAGAAACCGGCGCTCTCCTGCTGAAGTTGAAGATACTCACCGGAGAAACAGAGCCTGACGTTCTGGCGGAATGCTTTTCCGGATTGCTGGAAATGGACCCGGAAAGATCTCTTCCACTAGTAGAGAAATATGTCGATGCCGAAGACCTGGCTATTGCCGAAGCAGCGTTGCTGGCCATCGGCTCATCGCACCGTCCGGAGGCTTTTCATTTCCTGAAAGAAAAATGGGCAACAAGCGCCGGCAGTCCGCTGCGAAAAACCCTGCTGCTCGCCGTGGCCATGATCCGATCGGATGAAGCGATCGAATTCCTGGTTTCCCTGCTGAACACCTGCAGCGTGAAAACGGCCAACGACGTAATGGCCGCACTCGCCATCTTCCGCGAAAATGATAAGGTCCGAACCAATGTCGAAGCCGCAATCTCGCACCGGAACGATAGAGGGTTGACCGAGGCCTTCCGCTCTCAGTTTTGACATTTGAGTTTATCCCGAAGCGTAGCGAGGTTTGCCATTGACTTGCCTGTGGCCCGTCCCTTCTTCCGCAACTTTTCCCGGCAACTGTGTTTAATCAACCAGAGCTACCTGTCTGTCCGGAGGAGTCGTATTTATGTCTTTTTTCTCGAACAGTGGCTGCAAACGCTTTTTATCACGCTTCGGGCTGTTTTGTTTTCTTCTTTTCTGCACCAGCGCTATTTCTTTGTACGCTCAAGATGATCGACCTTCCTACCCCCCCAATGATCGCCCCTCGTATGACCAGGGTGATCGCTCGTCTGCCGGCGGGAACTGGTGGGAATTCGACTCCGAAGACCGCATGACTTCGGTCCGCAGAGTCAGGTTTGAGATTACTTCAGACAATTCCCTGCGGGAAAACCGCGCCGTCCAATCAAGAATCGAGATCTTTTGCGAGAAAGGAAAATTCAAAAGCAGCGAATTTACTCCTGGTATTATGCTGGGCCCGCCCACTCATCCCGGAATCTGGGGACAGCCGAAGATGGAAGTCCGGGTGCGTATCGACAACAGTCATGGCAATCGCGGCTGGAACTGGAATGGCCGGTCGCTTTCCATGGACAAAAATTCCACACGAGAGCTGCTGGGCGCGCAAATTTTCAAAATTGAGTTTCTGGGCCGCAATGGACCTGAGATCGCGGAGTTTTCTCCCGGTGGCGTTTACCTGAACCGGATAACCCAGGCCTGCGATCTGACGCCGAAACGACCTTGAAGCTAAGTAGCTGCTTTACTCCTAAACTGCTTGATCGCGCTCAAGAGTTCCCGGCCATACTGTTCGATCTTGCGCTCACCCAGGCCATGAATGGCGCGCAGTTCATCGAGAGAGTCAGGCTGTACACGGCTCAATTCCTCCAGGGTACGATCGTGCATCACCGTGAAAGCCGGAATGCCGCGAGCCGTTGAGACGGAGCGCCGCCAAGCGCGAAGACGTTCTCCCAGCGCTTCGCTGTGCCTGGAAATAACGGGTGGCCGTTCGGGTTGGGGTGGGCGTGGATCTTTGCCGTTCGAAAAAGCGACTCGGGGCTTCTTTTTCTGCCGTCGTGCCGGACGAGCCGGAGCACCCGACAGCCATTGAGGAGGCGCGATGCAAACGTCACATGCTCCGCAGGTATTCCATTTGGGAATCTCGCCAAAGTGGAGGCAAATCTGGCGGTGGCGGCAGCGGTGTGATTCAGCGAAGCCGCAAATATCGTGATAGCGCTGCCAAGCCCGTTCCTTTTCTGCCGGATCAACCGTCTGATTGATGAAGTAGATCAACAAACCCAGGTCGCGTTTTTCCCACAACAGGATGCAATCGGAAGGCCGGCCATCGCGCCCCGCGCGACCGGCCTCCTGGTAATACTGCTCAATGGATTTGGGCAGCGCCAGATGGACCACAGAACGCACAGCCGCCTTATTGATGCCTAGACCGAAAGCGATTGTGCCCACCAGAACTTTGACTTCGTCGGACATCCAGCGCTCCTGGTTACGCTTGCGCTGGTCCTTATCCATTCGGGCATGATAGCCAAGCGCGGGGATTCCCTGCTCTCCAAGAAACTCGACCGCCTCACTCACCCTGCGGATGGTAGGCGAATAGACGATCACGTTGCTGCCGGCGTGTTGCTTCAACGCTCGCACCAGAAGCGCCGGCTGAGTGGCCGCATCGCATTCCCGCACGAAATAGCGAAGGTTGGCGCGCTGAAAGCTGGCAATGTATTTGTGCGGTTCCCGCAGGCGGAGCTGGTCAATAATGTCGTGCCGCACGCGCCGCGTGGCGCTGGCAGTGAAGGCGGCTATAGGACGATCAGGGAAATGCTGGCGCAATGAGCTAAGTTGCCGGTAGTCCGGCCGGAACTCGTGGCCCCATTCAGAAATGCAATGCGCCTCATCAATCACGAAAAATGCGATGGGCAGGTCCTTCAGCCAAGGTATGATATCCGCGCGCGCGAGCCGTTCAGGCGAGAGATAGAGCAATCGGTACTGCCCTTCTTTTGCCTTCCACGTCACCTGGAATTGCTCCTGTCTGGAGAGCGTGCTGTTCAGCATGGCCGCAGAGATTCCCATTTGCGCGAGCTGATTCACCTGGTCCTGCATGAGAGCAATCAGAGGCGAGACCACGACCACAGTTTTCTGCGGCAGGAGCGCAGCCGGCAACTGATAGCACAGCGACTTGCCTCCGCCCGTGGGCATGACCACGCAGGTATCGTGCCCTGTCAGGAGGCTGGCAACGATACGTTCCTGAAGCGGACGAAATGAGCTGTGGCCCCAATAGCGGCGCAAGGCCGCTAAAGCCTCATCCCCGGCGGTCATGCAAGGAGTATAAAACAGCTCGCGAGAACCTGAGCTTTTGGATCTTGCCCTACGCCCAACTACCGTTTTCCTACCATATCCTCACCCTCTCCGGCGGGGCCAGGAAGAGCTTTTCTCCCGGCTTCACGTTGAAGGCTGAATACCAGGCATCAATATTGCGGACGGTCGCGGCCCGGTACTGGCCGGGAGCATGCTCATCGCTCAGGATTTGCCGGCGAAGGGAAGCTTCACGGGTCTTGGTTCCCCAGTTCTGTCCAAAGGCAATGAAGAACTGCTGGTCGCCGGAGAGGCCGTCCTGGGTTGGCGCGGGTTTTCCTGCGAGGCTTGCGCGATAGCCGTCAAAAGCGGCCGAGATTCCGGCTACGTCCGCGATATCTTCTCCCAGGGTTTGCCGGCCGTTCACGGCAAGATCCGGGAACGGCTTGTAGGTATCGTATTGAGCGGCGAGCGCGGAGGTGGCGGCATTGAAATGCGCGAGATCGGCGTCTGTCCACCAGTTACGCACGCGGCCTTTGGAATCGAAGGCGGCTCCTTCACTATCAAAGGTGTGACTGATCTCGTGACCGATCACCGAACCGATGGCGCCGTAGTTGACGGCAGCCGGAGCTTTGGGATCGAAGAAAGGCGGCTGCAGGATGGCGGCGGGAAAATTGAGGGCGTTCTGCAACGGCAGATTGACCGCATTCACCGTCTGCGGATACATGCACCACTCCTTGCGGTCCACCTGCTCTCCCAGGCGGTTGACCTGGCGGTGATATTCAAACAGATCGCCACGCCACATGTTGCCAAAGAGATCGTCGGCTTTCACCTGATAGCCCGAATAGTCGTGCCACTTTTCCGGATAGCCAATGCCAACGTAGAGGGTGTCCAGCTTGGCGTGGGCCTCGGCCTTGGTTGCCGCAGCCATCCATGGCAGGGCGTCGATGCGCTTGTGAAATGCAGCCGTAATATTTGCCACCATCTCCTGGGCCTGTGCCTTGGCTTGTGGTGAAAAATATTTTTGCGCGTAAATTTTTCCCAGGGCGTCTCCCAGTTGTCCGTCAACGGCTATGACCGCTCTTTGCCAGCGCGGGCGCTGCTCCGACGTGCCAAACAGCGTCTTGCCAAAAAAGTTGAAGCGCTCATCGGCTAAAGCTTTGGGAAGAACGCCACCGTAGTCTTCAATCAGATGGTATGCCAGCCAGTCCTTCCAGGTTTCCAAAGGGACGGAATCAACGAGCGCCGATTCTCCGGTAAACGCCGTGGGCTGCCAAACCATGAATTCCTTCTGCCGGCTAAGACCGGCGCCACTAAAATATTCAGCCCAATCCAGGCCAGGGGCCTTGGCGGCAAAGTCTGACTGCTTCCAGGTGTTGTTGGCTTTCTGGATATCGTTGTCGTCAGCCAGGCTGATATGTTTTTCCGCGATCGAGTGCTCGAGCTGAACGATGCGAGCGGCGCGGGCATCCGGGTCGTCGAAACCAGCGAGCTTGAGCATGGCTGAGACGTGGCCCTGATACCTGGCGCGGACCTCCTGCATGTGAGGGTTATCGGAGAGGTAGTACTCGCGATCAGGAAGTTCAATGCCGCCTTGAAGCAGGTAAGCAGCATAGTGATCCGAGTCGTTGAAGCCGGGGGCCGTCCACAGTCCAAACAAGTTGGAAGTATGGAAATTGGTGTTGTTGAGAGCATCCACGTCGGCGCGGAGGCTCTCTCCCAGGGCGCGGGCGAGTTGATGCTTGTCCTTGATGGCGCGGATGGAATCCAGATGCGCCTGCACGGGCGCGAGGCCCCTGGATTCAATTGCAGATTCATTCATGAACGAGTTGTAGAGATCGGCAATCTGCCGCGCGCTGGAGCCTGACGGCGCGTTGGACTTTACCGCCTCCTCGATCAGGCTGCGGGTACGCTGGTTGGTCATGTCGGCCAGACGCGAAAAGACGCCCACCGAAGACCGGTCCGGCGGGATTACCGTCCGCTTGAGCCACGAGCCATTGGCGTAGTCGTAAAAATCATCTCCCGGCGCCACGGAGCGATCCATGTTGGCAACGGCAATGCCGTGGGCTTCCGGGGCAGACGCATCTTCCAGGGCGAAGGTGGAAATCAGAGCCAGGAACAGTAGAGCGCAGGTTGCGATGGTAAAACGTCTTAGCGTGGGTTTCATGGGTTTTCTTCAGGTTTTAAGAGATACCAAGATAATCTTACATGGTTGCCCAATAGCTTAGACGCAGCGGCAACGCCTTAGGTTATGAAACGTAAGATGCCCCGATCCCAGATAGAACCATCCTGTGTCCTGTGTTAGCTTTATGGTAAACATTTGCGAAAATGGAGCCAAAGGCTGCAACGCTGTCACATCTCCTTGAAAATAAAAGTTAAACCAGTTTCTAAAGGCCTCTCAAACTCTGTTTTTGTTGCGCACGTTGGCTTTTGCCCCCTGGAAACCAAACCAACAGTCAGCGCCAAGAACCGAAAAACATTTATGCCGCTGACGGCGAGTTGACGTTTGATTGATTGGGACAAGACCGGGTATAACCGGCGACTGTTTAACCTTAAAGTAAACAATCGCTAAAATGGGGCCGGATTCCGTACATTCTGCGCATCCTATTGAGGACTCAAGGAAAACTCGTTGCAGAATCCGTTGCAGAACGGTTTTTCGTTGCAGAAACCGAAGTGCTGCAAGCAGGACAAGACCGGCGGCGAGCTTCTGCCTTTCAGCCGCCAGCAAAGGAAAAAGCAACATCAAAAAAACCCCCCCCCTTCAGCCACGAATGAGCCGGAAAAAACGAGAATCAACAAACACTTTTCTCTCGGCGCACACGCCTCCCGCTACGCCGCTAAATTCGCCGCGCTCACCCGGCTTCTATTCAGTTTTCAAGAACTCATATTGCAGGCTGTTGGCCGCTCCCACCCCGCCACGCAAAACCGCGCGCCGGGGACCCCGGTGACCTCCGCCCCGCCACACGCAAACAAACCAGGCCGCGCGTCGGGGGACCCGGTGATCGAAAGGCCAAACCCAACCCTTACATCTTCAAGAATTGCACCGGTATGGATAGGAGTCAATCAAGTGCTGTCACAATGCTGTCAGAGTGACAGCACTTTTTTTGCTAAGGTCATGAAAACAAAAGATTGGGTTTTTGCTAATGTTGTGCAACCGATCTGGCCGTGGTTGAGGGAAATGCTCTCAGATTCGAGACGCGTGGGAAAGAAAAATACCATTCCAAGGGACATGCGCGGTTGAGAAGTTTCGACACTGGCAGGGCCTTTCACCCACGTTGAAACTCTTGCGGGAACTCGCCGCTGGACCGAAAAGGGCCGGGGACTCCAAGGTGAACTCAAAAAATACACCTGATTTTTTGTTTGATATACTTGGAATATCTCTCGTCGAGTGGCGCTATCGTCTAGGGGTTAGGACGGAAGATTCTCAATCTTCAAACCCGGGTTCGATTCCCGGTAGCGCTACCATACGAGGATTTTCAAGCTGCTCCGGCTGTAAGTCACTGAACATCATGCAGGTTTCAGCGGTTCGATAAACTCCCGCCGAGTATTGCACGCCCTTTGGAAATAGCACCTTCTGAAACCGCTGTCGCTGGTCGGGTGACATTTCCTGCCAGAGTCTCGCGGCATCTGAAAGCATTGACTCCGCAAAGTTGATGACCGCCTCAACATCCAGTTCTACGCCTCGCGCCTCACGCTGCTCGATCTCAGCAAGGGCAAGCTGCGCTTCAATATCGGTTTTCATCTCGGTGTAGTCTTCACGCGAGAGTACTCGCTCAAATACAAACGCATCTTGCACTTTCTTCTTACGTTCGCGAAGCTCAAAGACCTTGTTCTCTGCCGCGTGAAGACGCTCGTAAGCCTCTGTCTGTTTCTTGTGCCAGACCTCGGTAACGATGGCCTTGTACAGGCGCAGATACTCGACTTTGGGCTGGATGCGCTGAAGAAACTCTACAAACTGCGATTCAAGAACTTCTCGCTGGATATTCTTGCCAATGGCTGTGCACTCACGATTCTGGCAACAGTAGAAGGGATACTTTTTCCCGCCTCTGCCTGTAGAGAAACTCCCCGTCAGCGGTTTGTCGCAAGCGCTACAGCGGACAAAATGACGCAAAGGGAACGCTGGGTTATACCTTTGGCGCGGGGCAATGGTGGTTTGCCTGCCCGCTAGAATATCCTGCACTCTCTGGAACGTTTCAACGCTCACGATTGCCTCGTGACCTCCCTTTTTGGGTTCCGGCCAGTCCTTCACCTTCCGGCCCTTTACAACGGTAATACCGGCATAGAATGGGTTTCGGAGCATTCTGTCGAGAGATTGGGCGGGTAAAGGCGCTCCAGAGCGCACCTTCAATCCCAAGCCGTTCACTCTGGCAAGAACGGCCTGCTTAGTGTGCAGACCTGTCGCATACATCTCAAACGCCTGCTTAACCAAAGCAGCAACTTCTGGAATGACAACAACTGTTCGCCGTTCGTCTGCCTCAGTAACGTTCTTGTAACCGAGCGGAACCTTATGGCACCAACCGCCTTTTTCCTGCTTGTTCTTCATTCCTGCAACAGTGCGCCTCGCCCTCTGCCTGTTCTCATACTGGGCAACGCCGGAAATAATGTGCTCCATGAACTCGCCCTCTGGCGTGTCGTCAATTGGCTCTGTAACCGAGCGCAGCGTCACGCCATAATTGTACAGAAGAACTCTCAGCGTCTTATGGTCAAGAGTCTCTCGTGAGAAGCGGTTAATGGCGTACACCACCATAACCTGCACTTTGCCTTTGTTCTGCTGGCAATACTCAATCAGCTTTTGCAGTTGAGTGCGATCCAATGTCTGCGCCGATTCGCCCTCTTCCATGAAGATGTCCGCGACCTCATAGCCGTGGTGCTTGCAATAATCCAGGCAGGCAGCTCGTTGCATCGGAAGACTGTCGCCCCTTTTGACCTGCCTATCGGTGGAGACGCGGCAATAAATGACTGCTCTCATGACCCTTCGACCTCAGATACAAATTTGATATTGCAAAAAGCAAGGGACACACAGCAACATGTGTCCCTTATGGATAGCACTTTCAACTGAATGCTTATGCAACCGCCACGGCAGGCGCGGCAGCAGTTGGCATCGGTAGGAGTTGCCCGGAAAGAGCAGTCTTGCGGTTTTTCCGTTGCTCCAAAAAAGCGCAAACGACAACATCGGCCAAGGCGACAAGCTGTCCAATGAGTTCTGAAAGCTGCTGGTCACTGAGCATACAATCTGCGCCCAGTAGTTTCCTAGCCTTTGCGATGCTGAATTGTTCCGCTTCGTAGTGGTCAAAACGCCCTGTTTGCAGCCTCGCCAGCTCAAGGTTGCGAGAACGCTCCCGCCGCGACGAAGACAATTCTTTATGTTCCGTCTAGCGGGAAATGATGATTAACATGACTTGCCACTCTAAAGTAGCAAGGGACGGACGATTCTTCAATCGGGTGCTTGCCTTAATACAGTGGTGACTGCATAGTCTGCGGGTGTGTTTGGAATATGGTGGGTAATTAGTCGAGTTTTTCTGCCTCTTCATGCTTCCGCTTCTTCTCTTCTAGCCTTTTCTTCTTCTCCTCCAGCCTTTTCTTCTCGCGTTCCTCATTCTCCTGGTTCTGAATCGGGAGAGTTACGTTGACGAAATTAAATTCATCAATGGCTTTTGCCAGGGGCTTGGAGTCCACCGGGTAAGACAGATCGCGAACTCGATTCTGCATATCGCGGAGGAAGCTTAAATAGCCTTCGCCGCTCGATAGATATGGATAGCGGAGGCGGTACCATTTCCCAGGAGCAACGCGGTGGAGCGCGTCATAATATCTCTTCGCTTTTTCACCACGGATGTATTCGTCCCAAGGAACAAAGAGAGACGGAAGCTTCAAGTGCATTAGCTTCGCTGCCCCGGTATAAAGCACTCCGCTTACCTCCGAGAGCCTCGTAAATGTTTTTGCGATAGTGTCGCGGTGTGTGGAAATATCGATAGACTGAATATTTTGTTCCTTGAGCAGCGCGAACTGGCTAGCCAACTCTTTCCAAGCATCCCTTAGAGATTGGGGATGAAAGTTCTTTACGAATCTGAAGCAGCCAGTGTTCCACGTTGCGAGAAATAGGACACAGCCTTCGATTTCGCACCCCTTCTCAAAGAGTCCCCGCGCCATATCATAGGGGCCTCCCGGCTTCTCGACGCGCTGTTCAAACATTGCAAATGCGTCCTGTAGGTCTGGTAATGTTAGTTTGGTTAGGGAATCGGTGGTTGGCATTTGGCGCTTCCTGAGCGCTTGCTGCGCGGCAAGAATGCAATCAGGCATACCAATAGGATAACTCTCGGTTACGATCTAATGCCCATAAGTACACCTTGCATTTCGGCGACCTATCTGGCAAACTTAGCGAGAATGCCTCACTTTTCTTCCAATCAAGCCGCCAAAAAGCTTGGAATTGCTCTATCAAGTCTCAGGCGCTATATAGCCGAAGGGAAAGTGCCAGCTCCGAAGGCCGCGACGATTGGCAGGTATGAAGTTCGGGCATGGACAAAGCAGGACATTGAGCGAGTGAGAGTCTTACTGCCCAAGATAGCGAACGGCAGGAAGACCCGGTATCAGAAGCAACGCAAGCCGCAACCGAAACGAAAGCGCAAATCATAACCAGCGGGCAGCGCCCGATGCTTGCACATCGAACGCAGCCCTAACCGTACCCCGCCTGCCGCTAGGACAGGCCAGAATATGGCTGATACTGAAGTTAAAGCCTCCCTACCTTTGGGCGCAAATGAGCCGCCCTTGCCTTCACCCTCTGCCGCACCCGCCAGCCCGTTGCCGGATGCGCCCATGCGACCAAACTACGTCCAACCACTGCCCACGACCTCAAGCGCCTATCGAGCTATTGCAAACCTCAATCGCGGATTCGAGCAGGACAGGCGCAATCTTGCAGACCTACAAGGATTCGGTTTCTTTCCCGAAGAAGACCTGATTTCTTGGGGGAACACACTCGGTAGACTGCAAGCGGAAGCCAGTTTGCGGCTGCTGGACACCATTCATGACCGTCTCATGAACAACGCGCTCTTTTATGATCGGGTGTGCTGGACAAGGGAACGCGAGATTGAAGACCCGGACGACGTTCTGCTTAAAGCCGAACAGCGCAAGCGGGAATTGGCCGCAGAGCAACAGCGCCGAGAGCAAGAATCGGAAGAAACAGATTAGGATCGTGACAGCTTTCGCAACGGCGCTGTCTGGTCGGCTTGGGCAGCGCCGTTTTCTTGTGCATAATGTGCAGTCAATAGCTGTACCAATGCCAAACATGGTCATTCAACCGAACTTCGGAATCTTGATCGGCGAAGCTGCCCGCCTTCTGCGCCAAACCTCATCGAACCTCCAAATGTTCGGCTCAAGACCTCACTACCCTCGAATTGGCATCTCACTTGGATTCAATACGTTAGCAGGAAATCAAAAAAACATTTTTTATCGTTTCTGCGAGCCTTTGATTTTGCAAGAGCGGATTGCGTGCCTCGACAAGCCCGAATTTTAGCCGTGATAACCGAAGGTTGACCGTGGTATTCGAAGCGCAAAATCTGAATCCCGACTGCACACCCTTGCAAGGCATAGGATGATAATAGCGTCCTTACCGCACTGCGCTACAAACCAGCCCGCCTTTTCCGCATTCGAGTTCTTTGACAGACTTTCAGCCCCCTCTTATACTCGCCGCCGTTCCTCAAAAGGGGGTAAAGGAGAATGTCAACAAAAGCAAAACGGACAATGTTTGTCGCAGTCCTCGGCGCTTCACTCTTAATGATTCGATACGCAGTCCGGGGCCAAACTCAGGAGCAGCCCCCCGGTGTTCCTGACCGAGCTTTTCAACTCGCGGAAAAGGAACTTCGGGTTTCGAAGCTGGACTGGATACTATTAACTGCGAGAGTTCGCGTAATGGAGCAAGCCCTTGCGCACGAGAGTTCCCGTCCGGCCACGCTCGTGGGGTTTCATTACGACGCGGATCGGAAGCGTGCAGTTGCTAAGGGTTTTCTAAATCCAGAGTGGTTTTCGGGGGCGAAGATTGACCAGCTTAAGAGTACCTTGCAAAGTCAGGGGTTGAGCTATTGCGTAGACGGATTTGGAATGGCCGAGGCAGAAGCCGGAGAGACGCTTGCCAGTGGCAACATGGGCAAGGACTGTTCGGTGGACTTTTTCACATGGACAACTGACAAGACGGGCAAGATAGTTTCCAAGGATGTGGCGACTTTCGAGAGCGGCCAAATAATCCTTAAATGATAACCCCTTGCCTGATTAGAGAGGCTCTGAACGCAAAACATATCTGCCGCGTTGCTTGCTGGCCCTGCCGAGCAACACGAACAAGCCCCCAATGGCAAGGAACTGACACGGCCCCTCTTTTTCACAGTCGGGCATATTCAACTTAAACCAGCGACGAGTGAAGTCTCCGTCTTCTGTCAAGTGTTGGTAGGCGCGTTCGAACTCTAACCCGGTCACTCCCTTTTGATGTGGGCTGCTTGAGGCTTTCCTGTTTGGAATTAAGTAGACCAGTGCGTCTTCGCCACGTCTTTTCCCAATTCCCTTAACCCTATAACTCGTTTCAGGAATGGCTGTGCCGGGTTGGGCTTGCGCCTTGATCTCTCGAAAAATCATAGTGTCACCTCGCTCAAAAAATTATAGCTTCTGGCCCCAGGCGCGATGCGGAATTGGGTGCCATCAGACGGGACTTCCGCAATTGCTCTGAAATGCCCCGAACACTTCCCCTCCGGAAGCGCATTTCTTCCGTGTACTTCCGACCTACAGCGGCAAGCTGCTGATTATGAAGGGAGCAAAAAAGTGGAACTCCGAATTTAACTGTGGAATGCGACCGTGAAAGACTTCTCAAACCCTCCGCTCACAGCAGCTTAGACGTAAATTCCTTTTTAGTGGATACGCCTGATAGCAGTATTTAGAGCGTACAGCGGTCAATTCTGGACGCTATAAACCCGTGGACTGCACTTGATGCAGGCAAAGATTGTGCACCGCTGACGCAAGCTCGGAACGATTCGCACCCGCCGCACCATGCAGCCCCGCTTCAGAGGTGCACAGGAGTTCGTTGCACAGGGAGCAGCTTACTAACGTACTTGCGGACGACCTGCACAGTATGCAGTTGGAACGGGTGGCCCTACTATGCAAGTGCATGGTGCAGCGTGGTTCTATAAGGCGGGCATGGTTCACTACATGGTTCTATGCTGGGTTGGGATGTATGCTGAGGAGCCTCCGCAGCCAATTACACGCCTTTTTGCGGACGTGAGCGCGTCCAGATAGCGAAATCACGCGGCTTTCCGTAGTGTTTCCATGCATTTCAGCCAGTTGAGGACTTGGTTCCAGTTCAAACACAGTTGGTCTACCAACTACCACTTGCTATCTACTGCTACTGATTACACTTACAAGCAGGCTTCAAGATCGCAAACCCTAACATGACAGTCACCAAAGTTCCTGACTCGACGCCAGGTATTGTCGCCAAATACGCCTTTGGCGATGAGCAGGCGTTACTTGCGAAAGTCCGCTACAACCGGCTAGTCGATATATTTACAGGTCTGACGTGTTACTCGCTTCAAAATCATCTTCGCACCACACAGTGCCAAACATGGGACAGGTGGAGACGGATGAAATTTATATCGGAGTAGATAAGAAAGGGTCGCATTACGTAGTGCCGATGCAGGCGAAAGGCGGAGCGGACAAACTTGGAATCGCTCAGATAGAGCAGGATTTCGCCGTTTGTGCTTCTCGCTTCCCGAACTTGATTTGCCGTCCAATCGCTGCGCAGTTCATGGCAGAAGATGTAATCGCCTTATTCGAATTTGCACAAGACGAAAGCGGAGTTGGAGTCTTTTCCGAAAAGCATTACAAGCTCGTTCCGCCCGAACAGGTTACTGACGAAGACCTCCGCATGTATCGCGAGAAAACTGGCGCATAAAAGCCAATTTTTTCCAAAATTTTAAAATTGGCCAGCCCCCGGAGTTGTAATGATTGAATTCAAAGGGCTTTGCCCCTTACCCCAAAACCTTGCTCAACCAAGAAATGTGGGGCAAAAAAGGGTTTGATGATGCTTGCGCAGGCAGAGGCGATTAGGCAACCTCTCCCTCATGAGTTAACGGCTGAACGCAAGGTCCCTCCGATTTACCCCCGCTAACGCGTGGGTAAACCGTCGGGAGACGAACTTTTTTTCGCGTCCTCGTTAAGTGAACAGTATTACATTTAGCCACAATACCGTTCACTTAAGGGTCCGTTGAATCCTTTTAGTCAACATCTGGATCTGTGCCGCCCGTCCGGGGCTCATTTCTATCTTCTCTTTTTCCCAGCGCTTACGAAGCTGTGAATGAATTAAAAAAGTTGTTGACTAGCGATATAACTAGTTTCATACTACTCCCATACCCTGCTTTCGTAGGCGCGAGGTGAACCATGGGTTATGAATCCAGTGTGCAAGTAATTGAACGGGCTAACCGCACTCGTCAGTTTTATCTG
>DATDGL010000017.1:0-96077 GCA_036522115.1 Candidatus Angelobacter sp. | reverse complement strand
GGTAAGCTCCGGGCACTCCGACCGGCCGAGGCCGCATCAGACAGGCGCCACGCGGGCGGTCAGGCCCAGATTAATTAAAAGCCACCCACGATCTCCGCCATCTAAGCGTAAATCGCCCGAACTGTCAATTTCGCAACAGTAATGTTAGTTGCCATAGTATAGCCAGACACGCTATGTTTCGCAGGGTTTCCAAATCTTCATCTGAAGATCTTCCGAAGGTTCCCGCTACAGGCCGCACAGCCGGTCGGACATCGCGCGCAGCCGCTGCCTGGCCCCCGCATCGCGGGCCTGCGGGTTCGGCTCGGCGTCCGCGGCCCCGTTCTGGGAATTTTGAGCACGTCCTGAAAGTCGGTAACGATGGGAATTGAGCCGCCGGAACGGATGAAGACCGTGTCCTTCTTAAAGACTTCGTGCATGGCTTCGGTGGCTGCTTTGATGAAGTGATTGTCCGTCCCGACCACGCAAGCCGGGCCTTTGCTGTACACCTTGATATTGGTGTCAATGCCTTTAGGAGTGAGCTTCTTTACGTGATTGGTGTAGCGCTTGAGAATGTCGTCGGGGTCCTGATTGGGCACAAGACGCATGGAAACTTTGGCTGAAGCCCTGGCCGGAATCACCGTCTTGGCGCCCGCAGCCGTAAATCCGCCGGGCATGCCGTGCACTTCCAGAGTGGGACGCGCCCAGGTGCGGTAGAGAACGGAGAATCCGGGCTCTCCTGTCAACACCTTGGATCCCACTTCCGTCTTGCGGTAATGCTCTTCATTAAAGGGCAGCCGCTTCCACGCCTTGAGTTCGTCTTTGCTCGGCGCTTTTACATTCTTGTAGAAACCCGGAATCAGGACGTGACCTTTGCTGTCCTTCAGCTTGCTGATGATCTCAATCAAGGCAAAGAAGGGATTTGGCGCAGCGCCACCGTACATCCCGGAGTGAAGATCAGTCTTTGGCCCAGTGGACTCAATCTCTGTATAAACCAGGCCACGCAACCCTACACAGAGAGTGGGCAGATTGGGCGCGAACAGTTCTGTATCGCAAACCAGGGCGAAGCCTGCCTTGAGCTTGGCTTTTTGCTTGCGCACATAGTCCGCAATGGATTCCCCGCCGACCTCTTCTTCGCCTTCAATAATGAATTTCACATTCAGAGGCAGCTTGCCGTTGTAGGCCTGCATGAGGGCCTCGATGGCTTTGATCTCCATCCAGAGCTGCCCTTTATCGTCTACAGCGCCTCGGGCGTAGATGTTCTGATTGCGCTCGGTCGGCTCAAACGGCGGCGAGATCCACTCGTTCAGCGGATCGGGCGGCTGAACGTCGTAATGGGCGTAACACAATACGGTCGGCTTGCCGGCAGCGTGCAGCCAATCGGCGTAAATCAGCGGATGACCCTGGGTGGCGATGATCTCCACATTTTCCAGCCCGATGCGCCGCATATCGTTGGCGACAAACTCCGCCGCGCGACGGACATCATCCTTATGCTGCGGCAGCGTGCTCACGCTGGGAATGCGGAGCAGATCTTTCAGTTCACCCAGAAAGCGTTGCTGGTTCTGGTTTGCGTATGCGACTGCGGTGGATGCCATAGATGTCTCCAGGCTGGAATGTCAGAACATTCAAGTATATCGCGGTGGTGAAGAGGCTATTCAAAACCGGCGATTCGCTTTGCCTCACTCCATTGAGAAATAAGGCCGAGTTCATTCACCCACTTATCAATGTAGGCCTGGTCGAGTGAACCCGAGATCGAGATCTTCTGTAACAACCGCCCAACATCCTCGACTTGTCGTGCAGACTCTCCCAGCTTTGCCCATTCAAGTTTCGACACCATGGTGTCTTCAATGCTCGCAACAAACAAAGAAATCTCCTCGAACACACTGCGCCTACGGCGCCGAAACTCCTCTCTGCTGTACGGCCTGGGCTTCACAAAAATAAAGTCAATCTTTCCGCCAGCCAGAGTGTCCATTACGTTAAACATAGAGCGGTTTCGCCAGGCTTCCAGAGCGTCTCCTGTTTGAGCGTAGTAATCCTTATTTTTAAGTTCCTGGATTAGCTTCTGAAGTTGTTCGGGGTTGGCATCAATGACGAAATCAATGCCAGCCGTGGATCTAAGGTAGCCGTGAATGGAACATGCAAACGACCCAACCAGCATGTGCTGAATTTCAGTGGTATGAAGCGCATCTGTGACGCGGCGGAGCACCTCGCTCATGCTCATCAGAACCCTGAAGGCGCCGTGCCGGGAGGAAAAAGAGACCGAAGGAACTCTCGATGGACCTGCTCTTCTGACCAATCAGGATGGTGGCGCCGAATTCCCGCCTTGGCAAATGCGTAGGATAAATCGCACATTTCCAGGGCAAGGCGCAGACGCTGCTCTTCAGTCATCGCCATGATGATCCTGTCTTGCATGGCTTGGATCTCGGGCTTGGTATCACTGATCGGCATAAGCAAATACTAGCACGCGCTGCTGCATCATCAAGAAGGAATCCAACTCTGTCTATAATAGAAAAGTGAGTTCTCAATCCACAGTTCACAAGCGGGCGGAAGCTGATTTTCCCACACGCTGGGGACATTTTCGCCTCCTGGGTTTTGAAGGTCATATCGGCGAGGACCGCCGCGCCGAATCCGCTGTCGCCCTGATTATGGGCGATATTCATTCTGCGCCGCCACTGGTACGGATCCACTCGCAATGCCTTACCGGCGACGTCTTCGGCTCTCTCCGCTGTGATTGCCGCCAGCAACTGGAGATGGCGCTCTCCCTGATTGCTCAAGCCGGCGCCGGCATCCTGATCTACGAGATGCAGGAGGGAAGAGGCATTGGCCTGATGGCCAAACTTCAGGCTTATGAACTCCAGGACAACGGGCTGGACACGGTGCAGGCCAACGAGCAACTGGGTTTTAAGGCTGACCATCGCGAGTTCCAGCTTCCCTCAGAGATCTTGAAGGCGCTGGAGGTGAAGGAAGTCCGGCTGCTCTCCAATAATCCGCAGAAGGTCGCAGCGCTGGAGCAAGCAGGAGTGAAGGTGGTGGAGCGTGTTCCCTGTGAAGTGGAGGCCACCGCCGCCTCAGAGCGCTATCTGAATACCAAAAAGGAAAAGCTCGGTCATCTGTTCAGCAGCCGATAAGCTACCACTTGGTTCCAAACAGCTTGTGGTCTTTTTCATCACCTTCCGGCAGGTCCATGAACATTCGGGCCATGCGATTGTGCAGGTTCTGGACGGCCTGCCACAATTCGCCGATGCCTTCGCTGAACTCCGTCAACCCGCTGGAATCAATGTCCGCCAGCACATTGCGAGTGAGCTTGATGAGCATGCTGATGCGCTCCGCTTCAAGCTGAGGCAAAACGGCAAACGGATCGTTGCCGCCGGAACGCAGGTCAACCCACTGTTGCACCGTCCACGCAGTCTGGCGAGTGTGTTCCATGGCATCGTGAAACTGCGCGATCAATCTTGCATCCACCCGGTTCTTGGCCAGGTTCTGCTCCAGTTCGGCCAACTCCGTGACTGAGCGCTGAATATGCGCGGAGAGGCCCTCTGCGTCCTGTGGCGGCGCACTCTCGGGCGGCGATCCGGATTCCTGTGCATCGTCCGCTGGAACAAACGTGCGCTTTTCTTCCGGAAGCATTTCCTGAATGCCCGCCAGCGTGCCAATCAGAAACTCCAGGTTCTGCTGGTCTTCCGTAGTCAGGTGGAGAAATGCAACGCCCATGCCCACAGCGTGATGCGAGGTCTTTACCACCGCGCGCCCACCTATCTCCAGATTGTGGGTGCGGAGATGGAACCAGATCATGCTGCCCATCGGAAGAGTGGTGGTGGTTTCCACGTAGCATCCGGTCAGGCTGATATCACTGATGTTTCCCCATGCCGGAGGGCCATTTTCATGGTGGCGCAACTCCACTCCGCCAGTGCAGGGATAGCGCGGATGTTTTCTGCGGACGGCGGACATGTCCCGCTTGAAAGGCCGGGCGTTCCTGGGAGGTTCAAATCCCGACTCCGGAGCTGACGCCGGAGAAAAAGGCGGCCCGGAGATAATGTTCTGTGGCGGACGGCCGAAGATTGTCTTGTCCGGCTCCAGGCAGTGGACGCCGAGCTGTCCTGCCTTGGGCGTATTTTCCCGTCCCATCCACACTACTTTGAAGCGGGCCTTCTGGTCGCCGTTCTGGATGCCGATGGTCTCGCCAACATTTACGCAATCAACGCCGATCAACCGCGCTCCTAGCCGGGTGATGTCCAGCGTGCGGGCATGCTGCATGAAGGGCTTGCCGTGGCGGTCCAGTCCCCAGACTTTCACCTCAAAGTTGCGCTCGACCCGTTGTTCGCGGCGACGGCTCATTTAAGTACCAGATATATCAGCAGTTAAGCTGATGGTACGTTCAATTGCCCGGCGATTCAACTGTAAGCCGGCTTCCGTGGTACATAGACTTATGGTTACTCAGGGAAAGCTTACTGCTGATCACACTGATCTTGACTGATTGGTCACTGATACTGCGGGCTGCCAGCCCACAACCAACCCAAATTTCAGCCTGCGAATCTTCCAAACAACGTGGACTAAACCTAAAACCCAACATGGGGCTGATTCGTCCTATTCCTCCACTTCCTCCACCGCATTGAAAACATTGGGCGTAAGTGGAGGACGAATGGGTGGAGGAAGTGAATTGATTCCTCCACCGCCAGCGTGGTTGGCCGAAAATACGGGATACATCTTTGTTTATGCAGATTGCCAGCCATCGCACACACCTCTCCTGCGGCGCTACGGTTTCCTTCGCGCAGCACCTCGGCGGTTAGCGAGGTCGCGACACCTCTTCCGTTGCGTCCGCCGTTGCGTCCGCGGATTCGCTATGCGCGGGCGCTGCTCCCAGCAAGCCGCGATTTCGGAAGAGGGCCCCTCCCGCTTCAGCGGACCCTCAATATTCAGTTGTCAAAGATCAAATATTTCCGCTGTTGGCCCCTGGGGGCGCAGCCTTCTTACAGTTTCAGGATTGCATCCGCAGAAGCAGGAGTCAATCAAGTGCTGTCACAATGCTGTCAGAGTGACAGCACTTTTTTGCAAAAAGTCCAATGTTTTTGCTGTTTTTGCCCGCCGCAATTCGCCAACAAGCCACCTTCGATGACAGCCAAAACGCAAAATCCGGCCCTTGCCGCTGATGACGGCCAAGTGCCGCAAACGTCAAAACAAAAGGCACAGTTTTGGGTGTATTCTTTTACAACAGGCAGGAGTCAATGTTTGAGCTGTCGCCAGAAAAGGGCCGTGGCAGGTGGAGTCTTTCCGCCACCTGTTCTGTTGCGGTACACTTTGCCGTCCTCCTGGTTTTGTGTCTTCGCCCGACACCCATCTTTGTGCAACCTGCACTGATAGCCCACGGTGATCGCGGCCAATCACCGCTGATCTACCTTGCGGCTCCGGGTCCCGAGGAAGTGCTGGTGGCGAAGCAAGCCAAGCCGAGGCCGGCCCAGATTACGTTACCGGTCCAGGCGGTCAAGCAGTTCAACGCCAAGGTAACCAGCCAGAAAGCCACTGAGCCGCAGAATACTGAGACGGTTTCAGCCACCCCCTCTGGTTCTCCTTTTGGCTCTGACCTGAACGGCTACGCCACCGGACCCGATGTCCGTCCAGCTATTGAGCAAAGCCTTGTCGATCCTCAGTTCAGAGTCGACGTGCCTTCAGGCGTCGATGGAGACGTAATTGTGGAGGTTACGATTGACGAGCAGGGCGGGGTGATCGCAACCAAGCTGCTCAAGGGCGTGGGTTTCGGAATCGATGAAAAGATCCTGGCCACTGTTCGCAGTTACTGGCACTACACACCGGCAACCAAAGACGGCGTTCCTATTCCCTCCAAGCAAGACGCGCGCTGGCATGTCCACGGTTAGCGGGTCAGCCCTGCCATCGGCAAGAACCGGATTGAATACTCTGTGACTCTGGGCAAAAAGCATCAGACATCGGCCAGTTTTTTGGCTTAGCGCGAAAACAGCCTGGAAGGCCAAAGGGATCCCTGGCTACGCTTCGGGATAAACTCAAAGAGAAGTCACAGAGCAGCCGTCTGCTTTCCCGGCATGAACGAAAAAGGCCAAGGCACCAACGATATCTAGTCCCTGCTCCGTCTCCTGAATAAGATTTGCCCCTAAGCTGGGCGCCGAGCCCAACGTGGCGAAATCCCCAATCAGCGGAGCGCGGAGATGAGAGCAGCAAAGCTGTTTTACCGGCTTACCGTACCGGGAGGCATCGTACTCCTGCTGGCCTTTCTTCTGTTACGGCTGGGCACTATTGCCGGCAGCGGAAGCAGGGAAGCCCAGCTTTATCCGGCCATCATCTTTCTAATCAGCCTGATTTTGAGCGCGACATTTCATCGCAGCCGGCTTTTCCTGGCGACACTGGTCCTGGCCCTGGCCCATGCTGCGCTGGTTTGGTTTGCGCCGCGCGTCTTGCCTGAGGCCCAGCAGGTGCTGCTGAACGCCATTGCCTGGCTGGTTCCGCTGAATCTATTGGCACTGTCTTTCCTGCAGGAGCGCGGGCTCATCTCGCCTGCCGGTGAAAGACGGGTGGCCTTCATCTGCATCCAGTGCCTTGCGGTGGTCCTTCTTATGCTGCCCAGATTTGCGCATCTTGCAGCCCGGCTTGACCACCATTTTGTTCCGCAACGCTTTACCGGCTGGAGCAGGATTCCGCAACTTGCGCTGTGCTGGTTTCTAATTGCGGCCGTGGGGATCCTGGTCCCGCTGGTGCGTCGCTATCGCGTGGTGGAAAACAGTCTGTTCTGGGGCCTGATATCCATGTTTATCGCCTTGCGCGCCGGGGTGACAGGCAGCCAGGGCGCGACCTACTTTGGAGCGGCAGGACTGCTGTTCATCATTGCCGTGCTCGAGACCTCTTACAGCATGGCCTTCCTGGATGAACTCACCCGCCTGCCGGGCCGCCGCGCATTCAATGAGGCGCTGCTCAAGCTGGAAACCTCCTATAGCATCGCCATGCTGGACGTGGACCATTTCAAGAAATTCAACGACACCTACGGTCATGCCGCGGGCGACCAGGCGCTGCGCATGGTGGCCTCCAAACTGGCCCATGTCACAGCGGGAGGGAAGGCGTACCGCTATGGCGGTGAAGAATTTGCCGTCCTTTTTCCGGGCAAGCCGGCCGAGGAGGCCTTTACCTATCTGGACCGCTTGCGGCGATTGATTGAGCAATCGCGCTTTGTGGTTCGCGGGCCAGATCGCCGGCGAACCAACCGCAACAAGAAATCACGTCCCAGGAAAGGCGAAACCAACGTTACCGTCAGCGTCGGCATTGCCGCCAGCAATGGAAACGGCGTCACCGTGGACCAGGTGCTGCGGTCCGCAGATAAGGCCCTTTACCGGGCAAAAGCGCGCGGACGCAATTGCACCATCATCGCCAGGCCGCCCAAGCCCAAAGAGCCAGCCAATCTTGCTGCCAGAATTCTGCAAGTGGAATGAGGTTGGCCTGCAATCGATTACGAGGATTTGGCTTCTGTTTCAATGCAGGAAGTTTGGTTCTGGCCGAGAATTTGGCAATTGGGTAATTTCGTAAGTTGTCTTCCAGAGCCTGGGGGCCCGCGAACGCTCATGAAAATCTTATGGGTTGCAGGCAAAGAGAGTGCGCCATCGGCGCAGAGACGGTGCTGAGCACCGTCTGTACGGTTTGAATCTGCTTCCTCTTAGTGATTTTCAACCCTGGTAATTTGAAATCAAAACCAAATCCAAGTCCAAATCAAATCCAATCCAATCAAAACCAAAACCAAAGTCTATTCCTGGGCAGCAACCTTCTTAAAGTCAATTTTTCCGGCAAAGGCGGAGACTGCCGCCGCCCGATTTTCAGTCTTGTCCCAGCCTGCGCCACCTTTGTAGGCGATGATCTGGACGAACGTTCCACTCTTAGGCAGGATATCGAGAGAGTGAGTGTCATTGCTCGGCAGCGGGAGCGACTCATAGGCGGGGAAGCCGGAAACTTCCTTCTTTTCCTTGAACTGACCTTTGCTCTCGATGGACATCTCTTGAAGCTTCTGCTGGTCTGCGCCTTTTTCGCCCAGCAGGATCTGCACTTTCACCCGCTCGATGCCCAGCCCGGAATTTGCGCCGGTGGGAGTGTAAGACCGGGTCGAACTGTGGCCGACGCCTGAGACGTCATTGTTTGTGGCGCTGCCTTCCGCGCTCCAACCATCCGGCGCATCCGGCAGAAGCGACGCCAACTGCCTGGATTTTCCGCACCCCAGAAGCAGAACCATCACAACCGTGAGAATGACTAAACGCGTAATTCGCAAGCCCCCTCCTTAAATCTGAGAATGGACTCAGTGTATGCCTTTCGGACGCGGTGCGTGCTTTTGTTTTGTGGTTGCCTCCCGCACCTAAGGCTGCGTACCCCCGGACTGGGTGCGACGAGCAAGAAGATCACCCCAGTCACGATGTATGTCATTAACAGGTGTGACAGGGCCTGCTCGCGGGCAATGGTCCGATCCATGACGGATTTTATGTTGTCGTCCAGCGAGACAGGCCGGTTACTCAGGGCTGCCCTCCGGTTCTTCGGCCACCACCGCGGCATTCCACCAGGGATACGGCAATCCAGCCAAGCGATTGATCACCAGGGCTTGGGCGACAAGAAGGAAGACCGCGACTTCGATGATCACGAGTTCCAGAAGTTTCGAAATAATGCCGAGCGAAACAATGAGAGTCGTGGCGCCAGCAGGTGGATGACTGATATCGAGGAGAACCATCAAAGCTCCCGTGGAAGAAAGCGAAAGGGCTGCCGCCAAAATTCGTGGCCAGAAAATGCCTTGATGCACTGCAAACGGCAGTGCTCCGGCGCCTGTGAGAGCAAATGCCGCATATCCACAGGCAAGCGCGATAGCGTGACCGAGGACGGTATTGCGCGGACTTGAAGTTTTGCCGAGTGGAGAGAAGAACAGCAGATATGCAGTGGGGCCGAGCGAGGGAAACACGAATGGGTTGCGGGTCACCAGCGCCAGCAGAGCAAGCACAGCAATGGTGATGAAGCCGTTCACAAATACATAGATTGATCGGACGAGCCTTTCCGGAAAGTGCTGTAACAACCAATTGAGCCGGAGATGCCGGAGCAAGGAAAGGATGTGGTCTGTCCGTGCGTAATCCGGGGCGGTTGAATCGATCCTTCGCATCAGATATTGGGCAACAAGTCGAAGTATTCGTCGTCTTCGTTTTTGCCGCCTTCCCCTTGGCCGAGAGTTTTTTCCGATGCAACGAACTCGATGCGCTCAATCCACTTGACCATCTTGTAGCCAAGCTGGTTTTCCACTCGCAACCGCAACGGCGCACCATATACCTCGGGAAGCCTTTGCCCGTTCATGCGCGAGGCCAGAAGACACTGAGGCTTCAGTACGTTTTCCAGGCTTTGTGTGTCGTAATAGGCGCCACTGTAAAGAGCCGGGCCAAACGAGAAAAAGGCCACCACTCTCGCCTCGGGCTTTGGCTTTACAAGATCGATGAGGACTTTCATGGGAATCCCGCCCCATTTGGCGATTCCACTCCATCCCTGAATGCAGTGATGCATGGTGATGTGTTCGATCTCGCCCAACCGCTCCAGGTCTTCCAGCGAGAGTTCAACCGGATTCTCAACGAGACCGCCGACGCTGAGCCGAAAATTTTTGAAGCCGGTCTCCGCCATCTGCTTCCAGTCATGGCGGACCGGCAGTTTCCCATTCGGCCAGAAATACGGCGATATCTGCTGTTCCGTGTATTTCTGGTCGGGAAGCAAGCGGTTCAGCGTCAGAAGTTGCATGGGATATGTGACAAATTTCAACGCATGCTGCAGCCGGCGCGGATAATGCCACGAAATGTAATGCGCTACGACCCAAAAGAGAATGACAACCGCGATGCCGACGAAGCCCAGGTACATACCCATCGGATTTTGATCGTCGGCGCCCATGACGATGTGGTTCATGTTGCGAGCAAACCCGGTCATGACAACGAGCGTGACATGAATAACAAGGAACGAAAGAAATCCGAGCATGTTTAGAAAATGAATAGACCGGGCCGATTGCCTTCCACCGAAGATGCGCGCATACCATGGAAATCGGTTGACCACGGCTGGCGACATCGCAATCCCCGTGGCAATCGCCAGAGGCCCAAAAACAAATACAACTGTGAAGTACGCAATCTGCTGCAACGCGTTATAGCCGTAAAATCCATTCGGCTCGGGCGGAAGATGAAATGTGGCGTAATGAACAAGCATGTTCCATGCCTGGAGCAGGACCGTCGGTGAGGTGGGCACGATCCGGAGCCATTGTTGTGTATGGAAGAGCATGACGATGAAAAACATTCCGGTGATGATGAACCCGTGGACATCGATGAAGTGCCAGATGCGCGCAACCCCGATCGTGTGCCGATAGCCTGGCGTGCCGACCAGCGGCGAAATATAACGTGCGTCGTCCTTAGCCGTCCAAAGCCGGTCGCGCGGGACCTTGAGTGGAGTGAACCGGATCCATTCACTCCCGGGCGTGCAGCCATCATTGAAATAAAGGCGTGGATGGTCCATCAGGATAGACAAACCACTGCGAATCAGCATCATCACGAAAAAGAAATTGAAGAAGTGGCAGTAGCGCACCCAGACGGGAAAGCCGTGCGGCCCTGAGAAGTTATTTGGATAGATCTGGGGAAGGGCCGGAACACGGGGCATTCCAGCGATTGCAACTTCGGTCCACGCGGCTGCGAATACAGCAAGAATCCCACAGCCAATCCCTACCAAGAGCGACGGGCGAATCCAGATGCGAAATCGACGGTCGGATGGATAGTGAACGGCTCTGTGCTCCTCATCGAAATGAACCATACCTTCCTCCGCGAATGCTGCCTGCTTATGCGGCAGCTCTCTCCATTTCTACGGCACGAGGGAAAAGCACATTATTTTTTGGATACGCTGCCGTTTCAATCATAGTGCAGAACAATCCTTCCGCCGAAGTCGGCGTCGTAAGAGCGCCAAGGCCAGCACATCGCTGCATCTCATGGAAATTGTTCAGTCGGAGATGAGAAAGTTACTGTGATCGTCGGCGGGTGGCCCGAGCTACGCGACAGGCTGGTGGTAACAAGAACTGAGGGTGCCCCGTCCTAGTGGCGGGTTTCGCTAGGGCGGGGCTTTTGGCTCGGTATACGAGAACCGATATAGGAGAAGGAGAACGCCGGTTATACTGTCGCGATGCCCCGGGGACTTAAGCGCTTTCATCAATCGGGCGACTTGCATTTCATCACTTTCAGTTGTTATCGGCGCAAAAAGAAGTTGATCTCGCCAGAGTCGCGAAGGATCTTTGAGCAGGCACTGGAGAGAACGCGGCGCCAATATATTTTTTACATTTGGGGCTATGTAGTGATGCCTGAGCACGTGCATCTGCTCCTGAGCGAGCCGGAGAAAGGAATTCTATCGACGGCCATCCAATCGCTGAAGCAGGGCGTAGCACGGCGGCTGGCGCTACGTGCTGCAGAGCCGTTTTGGCAAGCCCGTTACTACGATTTCAATGTGTGGAGCGAGAAGAAGCGGGTGGAGAAGTTGCGCTACATGCACCGCAATCCCGTGAAGCGAGAGTTGGTAGAGAAGCCTGAGGATTGGGAATGGAGCAGCTTCCGGCATTATTTGACCGGGGAACGTGGAATCGTAGAGATTGAGTCGGAGTGGACGGCGAGGGGGCGAGAGCGAATGGGGACCAGACCTCAGCTCAAGATCAGGGGACAGGGGACTACCCCACCCTAGCAAAAGCGGCTAGGGCGGGGCACCCTCAGATTCTTGACACCCTCAGGTTCTTGAGCGGGCCACCGGCCCCGTGAAGTCCGGGGTTCCACCGATGGGTGGCCCGACGCATTTTCGAGACAAGCTCTAATTACCGAGTACAACCAAGTACTATCACTGACGCCTGAGTTTGTTACAATCTTTCCCTCATCCGGAAAGCCTGAGCCAATGCTTTTCAAGACCCAGAGCGCTGCTGTCTACGGCATTGACGCCAACATCATCGAGGTTGAGGTGGACGTCGGCTCGCGGCAGACTGAAAAAGAGATGTTCCAGACCGTGGGGCTACCGGATGCGGCGGTTCGCGAGAGCCGCGAGCGCATCAAGGCTGCGCTGAAGAATTGCGGCTACGATGTTCCGCAGACCCACATCACCATCAACCTGGCCCCGGCCGATATCAAGAAGGAAGGCTCAGGATTCGATCTGCCGATGGCCATGGGAATTCTGGGCGCCTATGGCGGCCTCACGAAAAAAGAGCTGCCTGAATATGTGATGGTGGGCGAGTTGTCACTGGATGGCGGGGTGCGCGGAGTGCGCGGGGCCTTGCCTATCGCCATTGCCGCTCGCGCCAAGAAGATTCCCAATCTGATCGTCCCTGAAGTCAACGCGCGTGAAGCGGCGGTGGTGAAGGGCGTGAATGTATTTGCAGTCAAGTCGCTGATGGATGTGGTGAGCCTGCTGAATACCGGCAACGGCATCCGGCCCCTCGAGGTGGACACGGCGCAGATGCTGCTGGGACCGCAAGCGTACAGCGCAGACTTCAAAGACGTGCGCGGGCAGTTCACGGCCAAGCGTGCGCTGGAGATTGCCTGCGCCGGGGGACACAACATCCTGATGATCGGCCCTCCCGGCTCGGGCAAGACCATGCTGGCCAAGCGCATCCCCAGCATCCTTCCTCCGTTTACCTTTGAAGAGGCGCTGGAGACCACCAAGATCCACAGCGTGGCCGGAGTGCTGGATATGAACGCGGGCCTGGTGGGAGTGCGTCCGTTCCGCTCGCCGCATCACACCATCTCTGACGCCGGATTGATCGGTGGCGGAGCCACGCCGCGTCCGGGCGAAGTTTCGCTGGCCCACAATGGAGTCCTCTTTCTGGACGAACTGCCGGAATTTCCGCGCAATGTGCTGGAGGTCATGCGCCAGCCTCTGGAAGACGGCAACGTATGCATTGCCAGGGCGACCATGTCGCTGACCTTTCCGGCGCGCTTCATGATGGCGGCGGCGATGAATCCGTGTCCATGCGGGTATTGGGGCGACCGCACTCGTGAATGCCAATGCACGGAGACCATGATCCAACGCTACGTCTCCAAGATCAGCGGGCCGCTGCTCGACCGCATTGATATCCACATCGATGTTCCGGCGGTGAATTACAAAGAACTGCGCGGCAGCGACAGCAACGCTGAGAATTCCGTCCAGATCAAGGAGCGGGTCATCCGCGCGCGCGAGGTGCAACTCAAGCGCTTTGCCGCTGCCGGGGAGAAAATCTATTCCAATGCCCAGATGGGTTCACGCCAGATCAGGACGTATTGCGAACTGGATGCCGACAGCGAACGCATGCTGGAACGCGCCATGCAGCAGCAAGGGCTGAGCGCCCGTGCTCACGACCGAATCCTGAAAGTCGCCCGGACGATTGCCGATCTCGAAGGCAGCGCGCAGTTAGCCAGCAAGCACATTGCGGAGGCGATACAGTATCGGACTTTGGATAGGACGTACTGGACGTAGCGGACTTGCCGCAGGCGGGCAGCAGTCCGGGTTCTGACTGCTGCCGCCTGCTCCGGGTGGGATGCATCTTCATCCATAAATTGCGAGCAATTGATCGTTGTTCTCTTTCTGCTGGTCGTTCTGTTTCTTGTTGGACTTCTTTTCTTTCCTGGCATGGTTATTGTCTTGCACCGAGTCTTGTTTTGAGTTGGGGCAGGGACTGGCTGCATCTGCCGGTTTGCCGTCGCCTGTCACCGCGAAGGCTGAGATTGAGGTTGCAAGCATGGCAATGGACAGAGCGCGAATGAATGTGGTCCTCATGATTTCTCCTTTACGAAGTTGATTTCTATTGTTGATTTCTATTAAGGGCGCCCTTTTTGTTGCTTTACGCGTAGGGACGGGGTCAAGCGGCCCGAAGCCATCTCCGGCTGCGATCTTGCAGCACCCGGAAGCTTCCGGCAAGCCGTACGTCCGTCAATTTACTGAACTACAGCGGCGGGTTTTTATTCCTGGGTACTACCGCTTTTCGCTTGTCCGGAGCCTATCGACTAGTCTAAAGTCACGTTGCTATGGCCACACCTACGCAGAGTTCGGATGAGACGCTGAAGCAACTCCTGGATAAGCAAGATCAACTGCTCAAGAGAATCGCGGCGCTGGAAAAACCCCAAAAAGACCTGTGGGACAAATTGGGCGCCTCCGCCGGACTGCTGGTGGCGGTTGTCGGTGGCGTCTTTTCATTTCTGTACAGCTCCCACCAGTCACAGTTGGATACCATCACCCAGGCCCATCAGGAGAAACTTCAGCAAGTGCAAACTGTGGGGACCTTCATGCCGTATTTAGTGGGCAACGATGATGCCGCCAGGAGCGTCGCGCTTTCAGAGGTACGGAGCATACTGAATGCCGGTGCTGCGATCGAGATTGTCGACGAGCTGGATTCCTTTAAGAAAGCAAGTGGCAACGCCGCTCCCGATCCGGTTGCGGTCCGGTTTCTACAACGGGTGGTTGACAGCGGGAAGACCGCGGCAGAGAAGGAACAGGCGCAAAAGTTATTGACGCGGATGCGCAGCGCACCGGTGGCTCACTAGCATCCTCAATGGTTACTTGCCTGTCCGGTGTCTATTTTGAAAACAAGCTCGCGATGATTGTCCTTGATTGTGGAGGCTTTCCAGCTTAAGCTTCAATACTGTTCACTTAGGAGATTTCGGAACCTTTTGAGTTACCGGCTGAACGCAAGGTCCCTCCGATTTACCCCCGCTAACGCGTGGGTAAACCCGCGGGATGACGAACTTTTTTTCGCGTCCTCGTTAAGTGAACAATATTGAGCTTAAGCTTCAATCTTTGAAAGGACGCTCCCTATGAAACGATTGTTCTTCTCGCTGCTGATCAGCCTGGTTTTACCGCTTTCGTTTTTGGCGCAGACCACACATTCACGCTCGACCAGCAGCAAAGGCGCTGCCCCCACCTTCAAGAAACAGAATTTCACGCAAAGCTGCGACAATCCGTCTTTTCCCACGGCGGACAAAGAACCCCCTGATTCCGTTTGCGGACCAATCGGCAGCGGAAAGGCTGAGACCGCCCAGAACACCGCCAAAAACAACTTCTGCGCCTCGGGCGACCCGGAAGCGATAGATTTTAGCAAGATGAAAGATCTGCAAACACAGGTTGAAAATGCGTCGGGCATTGATTGGGGCAACAAGAACACTGCTGACCATAAAAAAGGCCCGACCACTGATCGGGCTCCCTTGCAGCAGATGGGTGAAGACAAACTGGTTGTGCTCAAGGCCTTTGTCCTCATCGCACGCCAGGAAGGCGCGGAAAGCGTGAATTGCGGCGCAAACGCGCCCAATAAACCCGTCTATCACGACATCCATATCTCGCTTGTGCCCACTGCCGATGAGAGCGACGAATGCAACAGCATTGTTGCCGAGATGAGCCCGCACCACCGTCCCGCCGAATGGACGGCGGCCAACCTGATGAAACTGGCCCAGGCGCATACTCCTGTTCGCGTGACCGGTCATCTTCTCTTTGACTCGAGCCACGTTCCTTGCGCTGACGGAAAACCGGTGCCATCCAATCCCAAGCGCTTTTCGCTGTGGGAGGTCCATCCGATTTACAAATTTGAGGTCTGCACTGGAAACTGCGACGCGGACGGCACCTATGTAGATCTGGTTGACTGGGTCAATAGCAACCAATAGGCGGCTTGACTAGGGAAATATTTGTTGCCGTTGCAATGAGTGAAGATCATCTGCCATCGGGTCATCAACGGCGTTGACGGAATCAGTCTTCCGTCATGCGCCGGTGGCCCTGGGGCAGGTTCCGTAAGAGCAGTCGAAGTAAATGCTTGAAATTGGCCCTTCGGGTATATACTCCTGCAAGTATTTTATTAGCGGTTTTCATGAATTTTGGAGGAGGATCCCACTATGCCCCAAGGAACCTTCGTTGCAGAGAGAGAATGGGCCAGAATTCTGGCGCGACGTATAGCCAATCAACTGCCCGAGGCCATACGCCAGCTTCCTGATCTGAATCTTACCCCCGACCAGGTCAGGGAACTCACGAGAGTATATGAGAACACGTTGATCACCAACATGGGCTGCGAAGTACCCCCGACATAAGGGATGAGCGGTTACGGCAATTTTGGTTTCGCTGTGGCGGAGATAGCGTGGTTCCCACAGAGAATTGGGTAATTTGAAATCAAAACCCAATGCCAAAATCAAACCCGCGTTATGAAGACGGACATCAAGGGCCCAGCCTTGGTTAGCCAGACTAGCCTGTGAAGCACCACACTGCTTAGTCGCGCCCGACACGTCACAACCATGAAGGTTTGCCTTATCAGCGCGCCCACGGCCAACGAATTCGATGCTCGCGCCGTGGGCGAAGTAGACGCCGCTCGCATCATGGGCGAGCTTGCGCCGGTCGGGATCCTGAGCCTTGCGGCGGTGCTGGAAACACAAGGATTGCAGCCGGAAGTGGTGGACCTGAACCGCGTCTACTATGAATGGCTGCAAGATTCGGACCGAAGCAAGAGCAACCAAACTGATTTTTGCCGGTTTGCCGGCGAGTGGTTCGTTGAGAGTGATTTCGATTTCTTTGGCCTAAGCACAGTCTGCAGCAGCTATCCGCTGAGCATTCGCCTGGCCGGCGAACTCAAACGCCTGCACCCGGAGTCAGTTGTCGCCCTGGGCGGGCCACAGGCATCTGTAGTGGATGTCTCCACCATGCGCGCCTATCCATTCGTGGATGTAGTGGTGCGTGGAGAAGCGGAGCAGTCCCTTCCCCAGTTGCTGGATGCAATGACCACCTGCCGCTCGCTGGATGCAGTTCCGGGGGTCACGTTCCGCCGGGGCGGGGAAGTGTTGCGCAACCCGGATGCGCCATTAGTTCTCGACCTGGACAGCCTTCCGTTTCCGGCGTTTCATCTTTTTCCGGACGTTCGCTTCTGCCGCCACTTTCCACTGGAGTTGGGACGCGGCTGTCCTTTTGCCTGCACGTTTTGTTCGACCAACGATTTCTTCCGCCGCCGCTTCCGGCTGAAGAGCCCGGAGCACATGATTGCGGAGATGCGCAAGGTCAGGCAGACCTACGGCATCCATTCCTTTGAGCTGGTGCATGACATGTTCACGGTTGACCGCAAGCGGGTGGTGGCATTTTGTGAAGCGCTGCTGGAGAACAAGGAGGAGTTCACCTGGGGTTGCAGCGCGCGCACCGACTGCATTGACGAGGAGTTGATCGCGCTCATGGCCAGGGCCGGGTGCCGCGGCATCTTCTTTGGCATTGAAACCGGCTCCGCGCGAATGCAGAAGATCATTGACAAGGGACTCGAACTGAACGATTCAGCGGAGCGGGTCCGTTCCTGCGACCAACACAAAATCAAGACAGCGGTTTCCTTGATGGCCGGCTTCCCGGAAGAAACCCTGCCCGACCTGCGCGATACAGCAGCATTTTTTGTGGATTCACTGCGCTATGACCACGCTGATCCGCAACTCAGCATCCTGTCTCCGCTGGCGGACACGCCTATCCAGAAGCAGCACAAAGACTCGCTGGTTCTGAATGACGATGTTGCCGATATGTCTTATCGCGGATGGGTGCAGACGACGGAAGATCATACGATGATTGCCGAACATCCGGAGATCTTCTCGAGTTTCTATTCTGTCCCTGTTCCTTCGCTGAAGCGTGAATTCATCCAGGAACTTCGCGATTTTCTGCTGAACGGCATGAGACTCTTTCGCTGGCTGCTGGTGGGCGTGCATCAGGACAGCGGCAACGTGGTGGATGTATTTCAGCAATGGCAGAATTGGCGCGCAGGGAAACAGCCCGAGTTTCCGGACCATAGCCGGATCGGCTACTACGCCCACGGCCCTTTTGCGAGGGATTTCCTGGAGTTTGTGCAGTCGCATTACATCCCCGCCGCGAGCAGGGCGCCGCTTGCGATCAGTACGTTGGCAGAGTACGAGTCAGCGCTGCTGGCCAGCCGCACTCAAAAGGTGGAACGGGCTGAACGCTCGCCGGTGAGCGCCGACGTCGATTCATTCCTGTCACCCGATAGCCGCCCGCAATTGCATCCTGCAATACGCGTCATCCAGCTAGATGCTGATTATCAAGAGATCATTCGCCGGCTGCGCAGCAGGCAGGAATTGAATGATGTACAGGAAAAGCAGGTGACGCTGGTGATCACGCCCACTGAGGTTGTGCAACTCAGCCCGCTCTCGGCGGAACTGCTGAGCCTGTGCCAAGGCCGGCACACAATCAAGGAAATTGCGGAAGAGTTTTTCCTGCGGAGGATCGAAGTTCCCGGCGTACCTCCGGACATGGTATGCCTCGCGGGCATCGAATTGCTGCGCCAGCAGCGGTTGATAGCCTTGGCGTAGGGTCGCCACAACCGAAACCTCACCACGGATGACACTGATTAGAGTGATGGCCGCTGATTGCTGCGCGGCATTTTGGCGGTGTCTGTACCCAATGCGCCGTTCCTTGTAACCTAGATGTGTATGAACACCATCCTTACCACCTCGCAAGGCGCAGTCTATGAAATCACCCTCAACCGCCCGCAGAGCCTGAATGCACTGAACGACGAGATGATGCAGGACCTCTCCGCGGTGCTGGAAAAAGTATCAAACGATCGCGCGGTGCGCTGTATTTTGATCAAGGGCGCAGGCGCAAGTTTTATGGCCGGCGGCGATGTAAAGATGTTTCACAAGGAGTTGAGCAAATCATCCACGGACCTTCATGGCCGCTTTCAGGAGTTCGTGGGAGCGCTGCATCCGGTGATTGAGAAGCTTATCAATCTACACGTGCCGGTAGTGGCGGCGGTGCAGGGGGCGGTAGCGGGATTTGGCGTAAGCCTTACTATGCTTTGCGACTTCGTCGTCGCCGCTGACGACAGTTATTTCACCCTGGCCTACATTCATCTTGGGGCCACGCCGGATGGCTCGTCGACGTGGTTCTTGCCGCGCCTGGTAGGGTTGCGGCGGGCCAAAGAGATTGCCATGCTGGGCGATCGCATTCCGGCTGCCGAGGCCGTGCGCCTGGGCCTGGCATATAAGGTTGTGCCGCGGGCCTCGCTGGATGGTGAAGCGGCCAGCCTGGCAGCCCGTCTTGCCGCCGGTCCCACGCGCGCTTACGGCAATACCAAAAAGCTGCTGCATGCTTCGTTTAACCACAGCCTGGGCGAGCAGATGGATGCCGAAGTGGCCAGTTTTGCCGAATGTGCCTGCAACCCGGATTTTGCCGAAGGAGTCACCGCTTTTGTCGAGCGGCGAAAGCCTCAATTCAAGGGTGAATGAGCAAAGTCCCCACCGGCTTGCGGATGGAACGATTTGTGACTCTCCTGCAAAGCTTGGTTCATAAATGGCTTAGCAAAGAGTCACAGGGCTGGGAAGCCTGCTAACAAAATGCCTGCTTCTTCGTCGAATCCTTCGACGCGCGCGCATGTACTTGCACAGGCGTGGCCGTGGGGACTGGATCAGGGGAACTCATTCTGGCAAAACAGCCTGAACCTTGATAAGATCAAGCACTCCCTAACGCCTTGAGATACCGTGTTTGGGCGCTCTTCTAAAGTGTGACAGCGGCGTAGGGGCCAGCCATTCAAAATTCAATTTTCCCGCGAACGCGTGAAAGGGTTGGTCAAAGACCAACTCCCATGATTTGCTGAAATTCGGAGGAATACCTTGCAAAACAAGTTTATGCATCTTTCTGGCAGTCTGCTGGTGGCCGCGCTGGTGTTCGCGGCCATGGCCACGGCCCAGACAAAACCCGTGCAGAAAACCAAAGCTACCGTGGCGCCCGCGGCTGTGAACATTCCGATTCTGGACATTGCCTACACCAAGTTCGTCCTCAACAACGGCCTCACGGTGCTGGTGCATGAAGACCACAAATCGCCCATCGTGGCGGTAAATACCTGGTATCACGTTGGCTCCAAGAATGAGAAGCCGGGCAAGACCGGGTTTGCGCATTTATTCGAGCACCTGATGTTCAGCGGCAGCGAGAACTTCAATTACACCTACATCAACGCCATGGAGCGGATTGGCGCCACCACCCTGAACGGCACCACCAACAATGACCGTACCAACTACTTCGAGAATGTGCCCGTTTCCATGCTTGATTATGTGCTCTTCGCGGAGAGCGACCGGATGGGCCATCTGCTGGGCGTGTTGGACCAGAAGAAGCTGGATTTGCAGCGCGGCGTGGTGCAGAACGAAAAACGCCAGGGTGAGAACCAGCCTTACGGAGTCACGGAGGAGATCCTGGTGGAGAACACGTATCCCGTAGGCCATCCTTATTCATGGACGGTGATCGGCTCCATGAAGGACCTGGATGCGGCCTCCATGAGCGACGTGCAGGAGTGGTTCAAGACTTATTATGGTCCCAACAATGTCACGCTGGTGCTGGCCGGAGACATCACGGTACAGCAGGCGCGTGAAAAAATTGAGAAATATTACGGTGATATTCCTCCGGGCCCGCCCATCGCCAAGCACGAAGCATGGGTGGCCAAGCGTACCGGCACGCACCGCGGCTGGGTGCAGGACCGCGTGCCACAAGCACGTTTGTATCGTTTATGGAATGTGCCTGAATATGGATCGCCGGAGAGGGCATTGCTGGACCTGGTGGCGCAGGTGCTCGGACGGGGCAAAACCTCACGCCTGTACAAGCGGCTGGTCTACAAAGACCAGACCGCAACCAGCGCCACAGCAGCAGACGATGCCAATGAAATTGGCGGAACCTTCGACTTTACTCTTACCGCCAAGCCCGATGCCGATCTGAGCAAAGTGGAAAAAGCTGCTGATGAAGAGCTACAAAACTTTCTCAAGAATGGTCCCACAGCAACTGAACTGGCGCTGGCTAAAACGCAAATCTTAGGAAACTATGCCCGGATTGCGGAGCGCATTGGCGGGTTCGGCGGCAAGAGTGACGTACTGGCCCGCTGCCAGACCTTTACGGGCAATGCTGACTGCTACAAGGACTACCTGAAAGAAGTGCGGGCGGCCACTCCGGCCAGCGTAAAGAAAGCGGCCAATGACTGGCTCAGCGACGGCGATTACATTCTGGAGGTGCATCCTTATCCCAACTACAAGACGGCTACGGCCAAGCTTGATCGCTCCCAGGAACCCAAGACCGGCAGCGCTGCATCGGTCCAGCTTCCGCCCATGCAGAAAGCCACGTTATCGAATGGCTTGAAGGTGGTGCTGGCAGAGCGGCACGGCGCTCCGGTGGTGAACTGCACCCTGCTGGTGGATAGCGGATACTCTGCTGACCCTCCGGACGGGCAGGGAACGACCAGCTTTGAGCAGCGCATGCTGGAAGAAGGCACTCCCACTCGCGATTCACTCAAAATCGGCGAGGAACTGGAAGCTCTGGGCGCCAACTTTAACGTCAGCGCCAATGTGGACTATGCCCTGGTCAACCTGAATGCGCTCAAGGTGACCATGGACCAGGCACTCGCCATCTACGCCGACCTCATTCTGCATCCAGCATTCCCGCAAAAAGAGTTCGAGCGCATTCAGAAAGATCGGCTGGCGGCAATTCAACGGGAAAAAGTCACACCGCAAACCATGGGCCTGCGCGTAGTCCCGGCACTGCTCTACGGCAAGGGGCATCCCTATGCGATGCCGTTCACCGGAACCGGGACCTCGGCCAGCGTGGGCAAGATGAAGCGTGAAGATCTGGTCAAATTCCACGACACCTGGTTCAAGCCCAACAACGCAACCTTGCTCATTGTGGGCGATGTCACGCTGGCGGAAATGAAGCCCAAGCTGGAAAAGCTGTTCGCTTCATGGAAACCCGGCGATGTGCCTAAGAAATCCTTGCCGCAGGTGGAGCAGCCGCAGAAGACGGTGGTGTATCTGATCGACCGTCCGGGGTCCGGGCAAAGCGTGATTTTTGCCGGCCAGTTGGCGCCGCCACGGAACGATTCTGAGTCCATTCCGCTTGAGTTAATCAATGATGTGTTCGGCGGCATGTTCAGCTCGCGCATCAATATGAACCTGCGCGAGGACAAGCACTGGTCCTATGGCGTGCGCAGCCTGATTCCGGCGGCCCGAGGCCAACGTCCTTACCTGAGCTTTTCGCCAGTCCAGACCGATAAAACCAAGGAGTCACTGGCGGAACTGGTGAAGGAATATGACAACCTGGTGGGCAGCAAGCCTATCTCAGCAGAGGAACTCAAGGACGCGCAGAATAATGACACGCTGTCCATGGCGGGGAACTTCGAAACCGTACAGCAGCTAGCCGGAGCCTACAGCGCTATTCTCCAGTTCAATCTGCCTGAGGACTACTACAACACCTTTACCCAGAAGGCGCTGGCTGTCACTCCTGAAAGCGCCAACGAGGTAGCCAAGCGCCTGATCCTGCCGAATCATCTGATTTGGGTGGTGGTAGGTGATATGAGCAAAGTAGAGAGCGGCATTCGCGATCTGAATTTGGGTGAGGTCCACAAGATCGACGCGGATGGGAACCTGGTGCGTGAGGAAAAGGCGCAGAAGTAATTGGGGCATTGGAAGAGCTGGGGCTGCACTGTGTCCCCGGCTTCGCGGCTGGAGGCGATCACGAAGCGGTGGGGATCTCTCGCTTGGCGTCGAGGTAAACTAAAAAGCCTGATTGCCAACTGCTGCAATCGGTAAATCTCTTTCTTTGGCCCACTGCTCCCATTCGGATGCGGTCCGCGTGCGAAAGATAGCTTCCAGTTCGACGCCTGCTTTTGCGCTTAAATTCAATTCTGCTGTCATGCGCTTGATGAACACCGGCTCCAGAGCGGCCACGGCAACCCAGCCATCGCTGGCTTGATAGACACCATAAAAGGGAAGGCCGCCACCCAGGACTCCGCCTGGTTTAGTGAGGCCGGCAGTCAGCGGGCCGGCAAAATCGCGAATTGCCTGGTACAAAGACACGTAGGCCTGGCCAGCCTGGCCGGTGCGGACGAAATTCATCAGCAAAGCCAGAGACACATTGACCGCGCGCTCAGCGCCAGCCATATCTGCGTGCAGAGTGACAGGCAATTCCGGAGGCCGCAGCAATCCAAGCGATGCCTGATAAGTAAGGTCGTGTCCGGGAAGTTCCTCGTTGGGCGGCGGATAGCCAATCATGTTCACCACGCACAAGCGTGGATGCCGATGATGAAGGAACTCCCAATCAAGCTTCAAACGCCGCAGGGCCGACGGACGAAACGAAGTCAGCAGAAGACCAGCGTCATTGAGGTATACGTCCAGCTTGCGGCGGTCCTCGTCATTTTTGAGATCGAGAGCGACCACAGTCTGGCTGCGCGTAAGGAAGTCATACCAGAGGCGGCCCACTAGCTTGAGGGGATCCCCGGATGGGGGCTCGATTTTGACGCCTTCAACTCCCAGTTCCACCAGCCGGGCAGCCGCCACGGGGCCGGGCACATTTAAGGCCAGCGTAACTAGTCGCGTGCCTTTTAGAGGTTGCAGCATCATTCAGGCTTATACTACATTGCCGCACCAGGGCATTCGCACATGAATCTGACCTTTACGAAATCTTTGATGAGGATCGTGATTTTGCTGGCGCTTCAGCTTGTGTCTGGCATGGCTGGCGCACAGCAGCAGGCGGGGAGCAGCGCAAAACCCAAGATCAGGACCATCACCGCCTTTATCCGGATGGACCGGCAAAACTACGCCACGCAAGTGGCCGAGGCTGTGGCCATGCTGAAAAGGGCCAGGCTGGAATTCACCACCGCCGGTTATGAGGTGGAGACCGTGCGCATTACCACCCAGCCGTTTCCGCAAATCATCAAAGACTGGAACGCGCAGCAGGCGCTGGATTTCTTCCATGAGTATGACCGGCTGGCGCAACAGGAGGGTTTTACTCCGGACATCGGCCCGGCCATGGTGGCGGATACAGACGATGCTGGCCGCGCTGATCTTTTGGCGCAAATCATCGCCAGCACGCAATCGATTAACGGATTCATTGTGGTTGCAGATGGTTCCGGCATCCATTGGAACGCGGTGGGCGCAGCCGCCCGGGTGATCAAATACCTGGAAGAGCATACCACCCACAGCGAAGGCAACTTCCGTTTTGGCGCTGGAGCTTTTCCGCCGGCCATTGCTCCGTTTTATCCTGTTTCACACACTTCCGGGGCTGGCCATCAGTTTGCCATCGGAATGGAATCGGCCAACATCGCGCAACAGGTTTTCTCCGCCGGGAAACCTGGCTTCAGTACCGCCTCGGACCAGCTTGCGGAGGCTTTGGGCAGGGAAGCGCAACAGGTGGAAAGCATCGCGCAGAGCATTGAGACCGCAACCGGCTGGCACTACGAAGGCATTGATCTGACTCCGGTTCCGCTCAAGGACATCTCGATCGGCGGAGCTATGGAGTCGCTTATCCGCAACCCGATCGGCTCTCCTGGCAGTCTCTCTGCGGCGCTGGTAATTACGTCCGCAATGCGCAAGATCCAGGTAAAGCAGGCGGGTTACAGCGGCCTGATGCTGCCTGTGCTGGAGGATTCCGTGCTGGCCAAACGTTGGGAGGCAGGGACCATCAGCCGCGATTCGCTGATGTCTTATTCGTCTGTCTGCAGCACCGGACTGGACGCAATACCGCTGCCGGGCGATATCTCGCTGCACGATCTGGAGAACATCATTGCGGATGTGGCCAGCCTGGCGGTGAAGTGGCATAAGCCCTTGTCCGTGCGAATGCTGCCCGTAGCCGGTAAGCACGCCGGCGAGATGACGGAGTTCGGCAGCCCCTATCTGGTGAATATTCGCATTCAGAAGGTTTTCTAGAGCGGCCCTCGCCACAGGTTGATCGACATTTTGGGAAGCAGACCCATGCACGAGGAGCACAGAAGTGGAAAATATTTGCACACTGCCCTCCTGCCAAACCAGCCATTCGATATGGTGTAAATGAAAATTATTCATTGACTTCTCCCGCTGCTCAGGACTATGTTTTTCGACGCGTTTTTATCTCCCTGGAGGCTGTCTCCCCATGAGTAACCCCGTCCGTTTCCCTCGTATTTTTGTTCTCATTTCGGTGTCAGTGATGCTCCTGGCGCCGGCGCTGGCGGTGGCAGGCGATGTTCATCCACTATTCAATGTGGGTTCGACCACGCAGGCGCCTTTTCCCAGCGACTTTTTTACGGTTCTGGACCATCACCAGAACACGCATCTGCGCGTGAACATGCCGTTTCCCAATTGCACCACGAATCCCTCTGATTGCCTGGACGTTACCCTGCTCAACCAACTGGATGGATTCAACACGCAACCGCGGCTCTCGATTCCATTTGACGGCGCCATCGATCCCAATTCCGTCAACAGCAGCACAGTTTTTCTTGTGCGCCTGGGCAGCTTGTTTGATCCGGACGACGGGCCGCATGCAGTAATCGGCGTTAATCAGGTGGTATGGGACCCTGCTTCACTCACCGCATTTGCCGAGTCCGACCAGCATCTGGAGCAGCACACCAGCTATCTGCTGGTTGTCACCAACGGAGTCACCGATTCGAATGGAGATCCGGTGGAGGCTTCGAAGGCATTCAGGCAGTTTCATCGTGATGGCGATGATCGCCACGATGGCGACGATCATCCCGGGTTCTATCGGGAACTGCTGGAGAGATCGCTCAGTGAAGAAGTTCTGGAACATCTGAATATCCATCATCATCACATTGTTGCCGCCAGCATTTTTACTACTGGATCGGTGACCTCGACTCTGCAAAGAATTGAGGAGCAGATTGACCGTGAAGCGCCGCCCCAGGTGAATTTCACTCTGGGAACTCATGGGGAGCGCACGGTTTTTCCGGTCAGCTCCGTGCTGGGAATTCTCTACGGCCAGCAGACCCACACCGTGGGTCCACTGAATACAGTCCCCGTGCCAACGCCCGCCTTGCAGGTGTTTCCGGGCTCCGTGGCCACAATCGCATTTGGCAAATTTACAGCCAGGAACTGGGAGACCGCGGGCGGCTTTATTCCTGCAGTGCCCACGCGAGCCGGTGTTCCTGCTGTGCAGAGCACTGAAGATTTGTTCTTTGATCTGTTTGTCCCTGCGGGGAAGCCTCCAGCCGGCGGATGGCCTGTGGCCATCTTCGGTCATGGTTTCGGCGACAACAAAGACGATAGTCCCTGGGCTGTTGCCTCGACTCTGGCTCACAATGGCATCGCCACCATTGCCATCAATGCTCAGGGACACGGATTTGGCGCGGGCGGCACGCTAACTGTTATTCAAGGCGCCGGAGCAACCGTGCTCCCCGCCGGCGGTCGTGGCGTGGACCAGAATGGCGACGGCGTGATTCAGTCTACTGAAGGCTTGTTCGCCACTGGCGCTCAAAGTGATTTAGGGAACCGCGATGGCTTGCAAGAAACTGTGGCGGACCTTATGCAGGTGGTGCGCAGCATCCAGGGCGGAATCGATGTGGATGGTGATGGTCATTCTGACCTGGATGCAAACCGCATCTACTATTTTGGCCAGTCGCTGGGTGGAATCTATGGCGCCGTTCTTCTGGCTGCTGACCCGGATGTTCGCGTGGGTGTACCTAACGTGCCCGGCGGCTCGCTTACAGATATAGCGCGGCTAAGCCCCACCTTCCGTCCTCTGCTGGCGCTGTTCCTGGTATCGCGCGTGCCGTCTTTGCTGAATGGCGGGCCTGGCGGTTTTACGGACAACGTTCCGCTTCGCAATCAGCCGCCGTTCACCAACACCACGCCCGGAGCGATTGCCATCCAGACTTTTCTGGATTACGGAAACTGGCTGCAACAGGCTGCTGATCCGGTGGCCTGGGCGCCTTTCATACGCGATCATCCGCTGCCGGGACATCCGGTCAAAAGCGTGATCATTCAGTTTGCGCGCGGGGATAAGACCGTGCCCAACCCAACTGCGACTGCGCTGATTCGCTCCGGCGAACTTACAGACCGCACATCCTTCTTCCGCAACGATTTGGCGTTTGCCGGAGATCCAACCTTCCCCAAGAACCCGCATACGTTCCTGACGAACATTGCAGGTTCGCCCAATGTTGCGGCAGTGGCCATTGGCGCGCAAACCCAGATAGGAGTATTCTTCGCCTCTGGCGGGACTCTCACCATCGATCCTGATGGACCGGGCCCATTGTTTGAAGTGCCCATCGGAGGCGCATTGCCGGAAGATCTTGGGTTTATTCCGTAAAAGTGATTCTGGCCGGCAGCGATTGCTGCCAGCCAGGCTTTTTATTCTAATTTGGCTTGCCTCGGACGTAGTGAGAGGTCCCTGCTTCTACAAGGCTTGCTCAAGGCGTACGCCCTGAAAACGAAGGGAAGCGGGTAGGTCCCATCGCCCTTTGCGGGATTCGGAATAAACTTACAAGCACGCCCTACGGTAGTAATCCAAATACCGTCACCGACGAAATCCCGCTCACGTAGACCTTGCCATTGATTACCAGCGGCACATTCAAGCGCGTGGTGGTTCCAAGGCTGTCCCGCGAGCCTGATTGGTCGCTGTTCCAGAATTCATGGGAGAGATTTCCCGGATCATACGCGTGCAGCGTACCCGCGTGTGAGCTGGCATGCCATTCCAACGACCAGAGAATGGCGCCACTGCTGCCATTCGAGGAAACAATCATTCCCGAGCCAGGAAAGCTGAACGTTGTGCTCGACTGCATCACGGGAGAAGTAGAAAGCAAACCATTTTGCAGGCTGAATGCCTTGATCACATCATTGGCGCCGGAAAAGTAGACATTTCCGTTCCAGAACACAGGCGGATAAAAATTCCGCTCGCCGCTGCCACCCACTGCATTGGGAATGGATTGCACGATCTGGCTATCGTCGCCGGACTGGAACTTGCCCATGTTGTCGCGGTCTACCAGATAAATTCTGCCTTCTTTCCCGGCCGCTACCAACAGATGCGGGTGCGCCCCACTCTGATCCGGGAGGAGCAGCAACCCGCCTGAACCAACATCGAGGTCAGTGTTATTCAAGGTGGATGCATTAAAGGGCGCAAAGTAGTCGGCTACAACGGGCTGCCCGCCTTGTAGAGTAAGTTTCACGTAAGCCTGTCCGTAGTTATTGGTGGATGGCGGCGTGGTTCCGTTGCCCGCGACGGCAAAGATGTTGCCACTGCTGTCAGCGGAAATGCCGTTGTTTTGCCAGATGCCGCCTGCGGAACCGTTGGGGGTCACGTTGAAAACTGAGGCCGGTTGCAGAGTGTCGGCGTTATATCCCAGAATCCAACCGTGGTAGGGAGTGTCGTCGTTGATGGAGGCAAAAGCAAGATACACAACGCCATTTGCCAGCAGCAGTCCGGGGCGGCAGTTTTCCCGCAGAGGATTGAAGTTCACATTGCCCTGGCTATCATGATCGGAGGCACTGCCGGGCACAGAGGCCTTGATGATTGCGGGTCCGCCAAATTTTTCCGCGCCGGTTGTCAGGTCAAGGGCGTGCAGCTTGTGAAGGTAAGCTCCGTTCTGCTTGCTTCTGGCCTCCACGTAGATCGCGTTGCGGTCCACGCTGATCACAGGAGTCGCCGTGACGCCGATGGTCCCTGAGATGGAACACCCATCCACGTCGCCACAGGGGACGGGGGCCTCGCCGCTGCCGGCATTGACCAGACTGGTGTTCCACAGGGCACTGGCGTTCTGATCGGCGTCAAAGGCGTAAACCGTGTCGTTTTCGGTGGCCACAAAAATCACATCGTGCGTTTTTCCGCCGATGGTGAGACCAGGCACATACAGCGGCTGGCCAAAGATGTGCCCATCTACCGGTAACGTGAACAGCTTGCCAAAACGCGCGGCGGTAGCAGACGTTGGAGTCAACTGAATTTCTTGCGAATTGACTGCGGACCGCATGTTGTCATAGTTGCGTGTAGTCACTGCCGCTACTGGAGTCGGCGGCGGCGATGGCGGCGGTGATGGAGGAGGAGGCGATGGTGGCGGCGGGGGAGGAGGTGGAGGCGGAGGGTCTTGCGTTTGCGAAGTTGTAACCCCGGCGCCCCCTGAACAACCGGCCAGAGTAGAAATCATGAGAGCTGCAAGAAAAAGAACGAGATAAAACCGCATTGGCCCACCCAGATTCGGAACGACTTTCAGGCATTGTTCGCGCAGGAGAACACCTGCACAATCTGAGTTGCTGGTTCAGGGAGTAGGTTGCCTCCCGGCAAAACTAAGATTTGTAAACTTTATTCGCGCGTCAGGCACAGATGCTGGGACCTATGATTCCAGCTTCCCTGTGGTTCCGAAATTGACGTTCACCAATGTATCCAATTCCAACGACGTTAAGACACCAACACTCAGCCAGCTATCGCAAAAGCGATCTGTGCCGTCACCATATCTTTTCAGTGACACGAGTCCGGGCGCCCGCAAAAACAGGCCCGTGATCAATGCTCGCTTTCATCCAGCTTGCGCTGCAAAAATCGGCGCTCAGGCTCGGAACAGCGGCATGCAAGCGCTGCGCGGTAACACTCTGCTGCCGCACTTCGTTGTCCAAGTTCCAGCAGGAACTGGCCGCGAACTGCGAGCAGCAAGTAGTAGTGCCGCAGTCCAGGGCTTTTATCCAGGGATTCAATCGCGGCCAGTGCTTGAGCCGGACCTCGCACTTTACTCAGGGCAACCGCGCGGTTCAAGGCGATGACCGGCGAGTCCTTCATAGCGATGAGTTGGTCGTATAAATCAAGGATGGCCGGCCAATCTCTGGAGTCCGGTTCGGCGGCGCGAGCGTGCGTGGCCGCAATGGCTGCCTGGACGTGATATTCAGATACTTCGTCGCCGGACATAGACCGGTCAAAATGGTGGAAGCCGAGTGCAATCAACCTGTGGTCCCAGCGCGACTGGTCCTGCGAGTCGAGCAGCACGATATCGCCGGCATCGTCCGTGCGCGCCGGAAGCCGCGCTGCCTGAATCGCCATCAGTGCGACCAAGGCGTGCATCGAGGGAGTAACGATTGAGGAAGATGCGATCAGCCGCCCCAGGCGCAGCGCTTCCATGCACAAATCCTGCCGGATCAGGGATTCTCCTTCCAGCGCCGCGTAGCCTTCGTTGAACATGAAGTAGATCACTTCAGAAACAGCATCCAGCCGCCGTCGCAATTCGTCGCCGTGCGGCATTTCCAAAGTCAGCCCCTGATCGCGAATCAGGCGCTTGGCCCGGACCAGGCGCTGGGCGATGGTGGCGTCGTCCGCCAGAAAAGCGCGCGCGATCTCGCGGACGTTAAATCCGCCAACCGTCTTCAGGCTCAGGGCCACGCTGGACTCGTGCCCAATCCTGGGATGGGAGCACATGAAGATCATGCGCAATTCGTCATCACGAAGTTGTTCTTCGAGTTCCGGATCGTGAAGCGCTACGGCGCCAGAGCGCGAAAGATCTGTCACCATGGCGTCCGTCTTGTCGCCAAAAATTTTGGTGCGACGCACGGCATCAATGGCTGAGTTGTGGGCCACGCGAAACAGCCATCCGGCAGGATTCTCCGGAATGCCCTGATAAGGCCAAGTTTGGAGCGCGCGCAGCATGGCTTCCTGCACTGCTTCTTCCGCCACATTGAGCCAGGCCGGACCCAGAAGACGCGTGAGATGCGCCGTCATGCGTCCGGCCTGATGCCGAAACAGGTGTTCCAGGATGGGACCGGGTTCTACCGTGGTGCTCAACGCTTTTCGTCCCGCGATGCCGAGTTAGGTTCCGAAGACCTGCCGTATTTCGACTGTGCCGCCGTACTCCACGTGCGGATGCGTCAGGGCTTTTTGCACGGCCTCGTCATAGTTGGCCGCTTCAATGGTGTAGTATCCGCCCAGGACCTCTTTGGTTTCGCTGTACGGGCCATCGGTGGTGCGAGGCTTGCCGCCCTGGGAGCGGATCACCTTGCCTGCATCTTGCGTCAGTCGATGGCTGTCAACAGCTTTCTTCCGCCATGCCATGTATTTCTCAAGGGCCTTCTGCATCTCCTCTGGGCTGAGCCTGGCCCACCCGGACGGATCGTTGTACAGCAAGAGCATGAATTGGGACATGATGATCTCCTTACCGTATGCGCGTATATTGCGCCCTTTCTGTGAATTTCGGCTGGCCGTTTTCAAAGAACTGCCATTCTGAGGACAGATGATTGTTGTCCACCAGATGCAGGGTAGCATTGTGCATGTGTCCGGCATTGGCGCTGGTCAGGTTGCTCGCATCCAGAAACTGGAAGCGCAGTTCGCCGGTTTGAGGATCGAAAGATTTGGCCTCCATCCGAGGCTGGTTCCCGGCGCCGCAATAGTGCGTGAGCAGAATGCGGTTGCCGTCCAGATAGTAAACGGTGAGCATCTCCGGCATGTCTGGCATGGCTTCATGCTCGATCACAGAGTTGCCGCCGGCGATGACCTCATAGGTGAGATGGGCCTTCTTACCATCAATATTGGCTTCCCACTCACCGGCCAGGGCTTTTAACCGGGCGAAGCCCGCCGCAGCATCGTTGCCTGCATTGGCTGGAGCGCTTCCCGCAGTCATGGCGGTGGTCAAAAGCAGAGTTGCAACAAGCAAAGACAGTGTTTTCACAGGATTTCTCCTCCTTAGACGTTTGGAACTCTTGTTCGTTCCAGAGCAATAACGAATAAGGGAGGCGAAAATCGACAGGCTTTTTTAAAAAACTTCCGGCGAGAAAGTGCTCTCACGACGACGCCGAGTTATTTGAGTTAAATTAAAGGCGTTTGCCGGTTGGTTGCAAAGTTTTTCCATTTATCCTAAACGCTGCTTGCGATAAGCTAGAGCATATGACCGTTGGCCCCAATGTGAGACCCCACCTCCATTCACGCCGAGTGGAATCATGGATTTACACCATCGTCAATCCACTCATCGACGCGATGAGGAATGAAGTGTGGTGGCTGGATAAGAGAAATCTATCCTGGCGGTTTTACTCGCGCCGCGCCGAGTACATTCGTCCCATATGCGACTATATTGAACCTCACAATCTACCAAATCTCGAAGACTTTCTTGCTGACAACGAGACTTTTAAGAGCAAATTTGAGGGACATGACAAAACTCTCCAGATAGCGACGGACAGGGCTGCCACTTTTTTCGACATTCTCATTTCTGGGCAGATTTTTAAAGACCAGGTGAATCAATCACTCGAGGAATACGAAGCCTCTGGAACTTCTGCGCAGCCTAATAAAACGAGTTTGGATTCAATGAAGGCTGACCTCCCTCAATATGTCGCCGAAAATCTCGTCAACAGCCTTGATTTTCTGCCGAATCATTACACAACGCACAAATTTTGGGAACTATTTGGGCCGAGGTTTCGAGCACAGATCTCTGAGTTTGAAGGATACAAACAGCGGCCATCGTACTCAATGTTGCAGGAGGCCGTAGAGAACCTGGCAGACCTCTCAACCGAGCTGCTGCGGGACTTGGAAGGCTACAGATTGCGGATTTGCCGCGAATTCGACATTCCCGCTGCCCAGCCGATAGCATCTGCGTCATCTCAACGGTTGAGTCGTTGATAGAATGAATCGCCGTCTCCTGGTATTGGATACAGGTCCCGTTCAAGAGCTCGTCAACTATCAGGCTGTTCACAATCTTGGTTTTCAGGGGCTTCGAACGGGCTTAAAGTTTTTCCGGGATAAAGAAGGTTATGTCCGTTTTGCCAGGTTTATAGCGGCTTTTCATCAAAAGACCACAACCACCTCCGTTATTGTCGAACTACATCGATGGATACAGAAGACCGATAAAGCCGGCCAGCCAAGAATTTGGTCGCTCGTTTATGACGAATTCCGAGGAATGGGTATGCAGGAAGAAGCCATCAAACTGCTCGAAATGCCAAAGATTTGGTTGGTCGATATGGCCCGACGGACAGCAGTCTATTTCGTCTGGCTGAACAACAGACCATATTGAAACCTGTCATAGTGACGGTCGATCAAGAATTTAAGTCGCATTGTTCGAAAGCCGGAATCGAGACCGTGCACCTGCGGGAAATTGTTCAAGGGCTTACGCTCCGGTAGAGTAGGTGGATTCACCACGCAATTCTTGAACGCTGTCTTCATAGACTAAGGTTCCTGTTTTACTCGCATCGCAACGCCACCATCGGATCCACCTTGGTCGCCTTGCGCGCAGGGATGGATGCCGCCAGAATCGCCACCACGATCAGCAACAGCGTAACAATCACCAGCGTTGCCGGATCCTCCGGCTTCACTCCGTAAAGAAGCTTGGTCAGCAACCGGCCGATGCCATTGGCCGCAGAAATCCCAATCACTGTACCCGCCACAGCCAGCGCGATGCCCTGCGTCACCACCATTCGCATCAGGTCGGCGCGGCGCGCGCCCAGGGCCATCCGGATGCCGATTTCGCGCGTTCTGCGCGTGACTTCATAGGAGAGCAGGCCGTAGAGTCCCACGCACGCCAAAAGCAGCGCCAGAATTCCGAAGAAGCTGGAGAGCTGCGCGATTACCCGCTCCTGCTCCAGCAACCGATCAATCTGTTCGGTCTGAGTCAACACGTTGGTCATAGGCATGTTGGCATTGTGTTGGTTGACCAGGTTGCGCAACGTGGGGATCATGGCTTTAGGATCGCCCGCCGTCCGCACTTCAAAGGTAGCATTTCCATCCGTGAGCGGGACATACATAGTGGGATCAATTTCACGTCTCAGGTTGTTGTATTTTGCATCCTGCACTATGCCGACAACAACGTAGCCCGGATCCTTGTCGGGGTCGTCAGGATCGCTGCCATCATTCTCGCCAAACTGCTGACCGAGCACGTTCACTCCCGGGTAGAACTTGTGAGCAAAAAGCTGGTTCACAACCGCAGGCACCGGAACTGTGGACGCTGGCGGCGGTGGCGTGCCCGGCTTGGCCTCCCTTACGGCAGTGCTGGCAGCGTCGTTGATGGCGGCGCGTTCCATGTCCGCCTGGTTCAACGTTCGCCCGGCGAGCAGAGGCATTTTCACCGTGTTAAAAAAATCGAGACCCACGGGCATATAGTCTGCATCAACCTCAACCTTCTTGGAGCCGCCGGGCGGCAGGTACTTGACCGAGGTCCGGCTCCAGCTTCCGCTGAGTAATGCCATCTCCGAGTAGCTGACCGCCATTACGCCCGGCATGGCGCTGATCTCCTGCTTCATGTCGCGATAGAGGTTGTCAATTTGTGGGGCCTTGTAACCGGCGAGCCTGGGGTCAAGGCCAAACGTCAACGTATTGCGCACATCGAACCCCGGATAGAGGTTTTTCAAATTGGTCAGCGTGTGTACCAGCAGGCCCGCGACCATCAGCACCACAATCGCCAGTGCAGCCTGCATGACTACCAGCGCATTGCTCAGGCTGTACCAGCGGTGTCGAGATTCTCCCTTGGAAGCTCCTGAGCCTGCCTTCAGTGCCGGTGTCAAATCAACGCGCAGGCTGCGCAGCGCCGGCAGCAATCCAAAAAGAATGCCCGTCAGCAACGAGACCGCACTGGTAAAAGCAAGCACCCTGCCGTCTAGAGAAGCGGTGAAGCCTATGGGACGTGTGCTGTTGCCGGTGACCATGGTTACCATGGCGTGTGCGCCCCACATGGCCAGCGCGATTCCCAACGCGCCGCCTAGAACTCCCATGAGCAAGCTTTCTGTAAGCAGTTGCCGGAATAGCCGTCCACGTCGCGCGCCCAGCGCAAGCCGCACTGCGATTTCTCGTTTACGGGCTGTGGAACGGGATACCACCAGTCCAGCCACATTGGCGCAGGCGATCAGCAACACAATACCTACTGCAACCATGAGAACGCGAAGCGGGTCAGCATACCGGCCGCTCGCGCCTACCAACGCCTCTTGTGCAGAGACAAGACTGATTCGCGGGGCATCGGCTTCGTCCAACATGGGTTTGTCTCCATGCAGCACCTGGTTTCGAAACAACAACTCAGCAGCAGCCTGCTGCTGCCCAACCGTCGTTCCCGGTTTCAATCGTGCGACAATCAACAGCCACCAGGCGGCCTGGTCGTTGTGGCGGCGGACGAAATTTGCATTCAGTCGTGGCGCCATGGCCATGGACACCCACAGATCATAGACGTTGCCCAGCGACAGGCTCATAAACTTTCGCTCGGCTACGCCCACAATCGTGAACGGTATCCCATTCACGTTCACAACTTTTCCTACCGCAGAGGAAGAACCACCGAAGGCCCGCTGCCAGTAGCCATAATTCAGCACCAGCGCCGGAGCGGATGTTGGCTGGTCGTCAGCCGGCTCCAGCAATCGCCCCACGGCCGCCTTGATGCCCAGGGTGCGGAAAAAATCGCCATTCACGGACTGGCCGTTCACGGATGTAGCTGGGCCGTTCCCGCTTAGCGCCAGCGGACCGCCGCCGGCAAATCCCGCCACGCCGCTGAAGACGTTTGACTTCTCCACCTCCTCGAGAAACGGATGGGAGAAAGACGTGCCGGAAGGATTACTGGTGCCGCGGCTGGCGTTGGACTTAGTATCGCCATAGTTGGCGTACCAGTGGTACTTGGGATTCTTGTTGGCGCTCCATTGCAGCACCACAAGCTGCGGCGCATCCTGCACGGGAAGCGCACGGAACATCACCGCCTCCATCAGGCTGAAGACCGCTGTGTTGGCGCCAATCCCGAGTGCCAGCGTGATGGCTGCAATGGCCGTGAATCCGGGAGTCCGGGCCATCATTCGCAGTGCGTAACGCGCGTCCTGCCACAGGGTCCCAAAGAATTCCAGGATCTTCATCTTCTCCTCCCAATGCAGCCCATCTATTCTAAGACGGCTAGAGATGCCAAAGTGTTTCGATTATTTTGCCGCCGCTTTGCAGTGTTCCTTCTCCCAACAAACCCTAAAATCATCCCCCGGCGACTTTTATCTCTGCTATGGGTCTCCGGGCATGGGGTATGACCGTCATCTTCTCCTCATGCCCGGCAGGTCCGGGCATGGGGAGTGAGCGATCATTGAGTTGTTAACCAAGATCGCTGATATACGTCTATAGAAAGGGCTTGGTGTATATTCACCGGTGTTCACGCGTCTATGATGCACAGCTTCTTACAAGACCTCTTATACGCTCTGCGCATGATGCGCAAGAACCTGGGCTCAAGCGTAGCCATTGTCCTTTCGCTGGCCATTGGCATTGGCGCCAACACCGCCATCTTCAGCGTGATCGATGCGCTCTTGCTGCATCCGCTGCCTTATTCTCAACCCGAACGGCTGGCAGCGATATGGCTGCACTCGCCCGGCATCGGCATCTTCCGCGACTGGCCTTCGCCGGGACAATACATCGATATCCAAAACGAAAACCACTCCTTTGACGAGATGGCGCTGGCCCAGAGTCGAAACGTTACCCTGCTCGGACGCGAGCAGCCGGAGCGCCTCACTAGCTTGAAAACGCAATCCAGCCTGCTTTCCATGCTCGGTGCGCAGGCCCATCTGGGACGCCTGCTCCTTCCTGAGGATGATCGTCCCGGTAAGCCGCCCGTAGCTATCCTCACGGACCGGGTTTGGAAGCGGCTTTTCAGCTCTGATCCCAACATTATTGGCAAGGCCATCACGCTCAATGGGACTCAATACACCGTGGTCGGCTTGTTGCGTCCCGAGTTTCTTCTGAATAACGAAGTGATGCCCTCAGAAGCGCCCATGGACAACGTGGACGTGATTCTTCCTTTTCCCCTGGGCCCTGACGCGGCGCAAAAGCGCGGCGACGAAAATTACAACATTATGGTGCGCATGAAGCCCGACGTGACTGTTCAGCAGGCGCAGGCGGATGTGAACGCTATTGCCAATCGCATTCGCGCGAAGGACAAGCGAGACCTCACCTTCGGAATGCACATTGTGGGCTTGCAAGAGCAAGTGGTGGGCGATATGCGGTGGGTGCTGCTGGTGCTGCTGGGCTCGGTTGCCGTGGTATTGCTCATTGCCTGCGCCAACGTGGCCAATCTGCTTCTCACCCGAGCCAGTGGACGCGCCAAGGAAGTCGCCATCCGCACCGCTCTGGGCGCACGATGGCAGCGACTGGTGCGCCAGTTGCTCACTGAGAGCGTTTTTCTCTCCCTGATGGGAGGCGCCGCTGGACTCATGATTGCCGCATGGAGCCTCCATGTTGTCCATACCATCAAGCCCGGCAACATTCCCCGCACGGATGAGATCGGCATCAGCAGCACTGTCCTGCTCTTTACCTTCGGCATCTCCCTCCTCACTGGAATCCTGTTTGGTTTGGCGCCCGCCTGGCGCGCGATTAAGGTAGACCTGAACACCACTCTGAAAGCCGGAGGCCGTGCCGGCCAGGGCGATAGCGGACTCCGCCTCCGCCGCCACCAGTTGCGCGGATTGCTGGTCATCTTCGAACTCGCTGGTTCCCTGGTTTTGCTGGTTTGCGCCGGCCTGCTCATCCGCAGCTTCATGCGCTTACAGAATGTCCAGCCCGGATTCAGCACGGACCACATCCTGACCATGGAGGTCGCCGTAGCTGGACCAAATTACAGTCCTCGAAAGGACGCCGCGGTGGTGGGTTTCTATCGCGAGGTCGAAAACCGCATCTCCCGTCTTCCCGGAGTATTGTCTGAAGGCGAGGTTTCCTCGCTGCCCCTGACCGGAACCGTCGGATGGGGAGGCATCAAGGTGGAAGGTTATACGCCGCCACCCGGTCAGGAATTGCAGGTGGACCTGCGCCTTGCCAGCTACAACTATTTTCGCGCCATGCAGATCCCCCTCATTCAGGGACGCTTTTTTGAGGACCATGACGAAAGCACCGCACCCCAGGTGGTGGTGATCGACGAGAAATTCGCTCAACGCTTCTGGCCGCACGAGAGCCCAATCGGAAAGCATCTCTGGTTCGATCCTAAGAAGCCGTTCACCATCGCCGGAGTGGTTGGAACAGTGAAACAGGACAGTCTGGCGAGCGATGGCAAGATCGTGGTCTATTTCTCCAACCTCCAGCAGCCGTCGAACGGAATGTTCATGGTGGTTCGCTCATCGTCTGACGTTGCTGCGCTCGCTCCCACTGTTGTGCGTGAGATTCACGCTGTTGAGCCTGCCGCGCCGGTCTACAACGTCCAGACCATGCAGGATGTCTTCTACCATGCGCTGGCCCGGCCGCGTTTTGCCAGTACTCTGCTGGGCGTTTTTGCCATCTTTGCCCTGGTTCTGGCCGCAGTGGGTGTGTTTGGCGTTCTCTCTTATCTTGTCACCCAGAACACGCGCGATATCGGCCTGCGCATGGCCCTGGGGGCGCAGCCCGGACATATCATCCGGATGGTAGTAAGCCAAGGCATGAAATTAACAGGGATCGGGATTGTCATCGGCGTTGCCGGAGCGATAGCGCTCACCCGAGTGATGAGCAGCCTGCTGTTTCAAGTCCGCGCCACAGACGCGCTGACCTTTGCAAGCGTGGTCGCAATCCTTGCCGCCACGGCGCTGGCGGCGACCGTAATCCCAGCCAGGCGCGCCATTGGCATAGATCCAAATGTGACATTGCGAGAAGAATGACTGTCCACTGGGGGAACAGGCAACCAGCCGAAAGAGAAATTGGTTCAGCGTAGGGAACTGCTCCGTAGCGTTGTTCGTAATGAATCGTTCTGATCATTATTGCTGCGGGATCGCAATTCATTCCTCTGCTGAAGCGGGTATTCCGGCTATGACCAGCAAGTATGATTTCGCCGGGGAATCCACCATAACATTTGATCGTTGCGGTCAGGATAGAAATTAAGCGACAATGGGTCTCGAGGCGGAAATTAGAAAAAAATGGGCCGAATCGAAGCTAAGGACCGACTTATTGTTGCCCTCGACCTTCCTGATGTGGATGCAGCCAGGCGCATGGTGGAAAAATTAGAGGGCGTGGCAGTTTTCTTCAAAGTTGGGTTGTCTCTGCAGCTTGCGCCCGGGGTTGAGGATTTCATTCGCTCACTCATTTCGCAAAACAAGAAGATCTTTCTCGACTACAAGTATTACGACGTTCCGGAAACCGTGAAGAAAGCTGTGTCCCAGGCCGCCCGGCTTGGAGTCTCTTTTCTTACCATCCACGGCACAGCGGACATCATTAAGGCAGCCGTCAACGGCAAGAAAGGCAGTGGCCTTAAGCTGTTGACTGTGACCGTGTTGACCAGCATGGAATCGAGCGATCTGGCGGAAATGGGCTGCGTGAACACCACCGTGGAGGAGATGGTCCTGTTTCGCGCCCGCAAAGCGTTGGAAGCCGGATCGGATGGAGTCATCACTTCCGGACGGGAGGCGGGAAAGATCAAGGAGTTTGCCGGAAATCATCTGCTCGTAGTTACGCCGGGAATTCGGCCTGAAGGATATCCGGAAGACGATCAGAAGCGAAAAGTTACTCCGACGGAAGCGGTTCTTGCCGGCGCCGATTACCTGGTCATTGGAAGACCAATCACTGACGAAGTAGATCCCCGCAAAGCTGCACAGCAGATATTGGAACAAATGCAGCAGGCCTTTGACAGCGTTGCCCAACCGGTGGCTTCGTAAGGCGATCTCGAGGGTGCTTTCCACATTCGACAAACTGCCTGCACATTTATTCTGCCAGGCCGCCTGAACGGGATCGAGAGCGGCAGTACCCGGCTGTTGTGCCAAAGCCATCAAGGCGGGAACAGGAAAACCACAAGTCGTCTCATCCCTTAATCAAAATCATGTCTTGCCGGATGGTCAATGATAATGGCGCGGCCGCCGGTGAGGGCTCGAACCGAATGGCGCGCGCCACTGGGCACGATTGCCACCACGCCGGTTCGCGCGATTTGCGCAACGCCGTCAATGGTTATCTCCAGTTCGCCCTCAATGACCTCGTACACTTCTTCCTCCGGGTGGGAATGCTCGTGAATGGACGCTCCCTGCACAAAATCGTAATGCGCGAATGTCATGTTCGGCGAGTGAAAATAACGTCCACGCCAACCCGGCAAGCGCTCCTTGACCCTAAGACTGTTGACGTCTACGAATGCCATAGAATCTTCTCCTCTGCACATGCCATGTTTTGGTAGTTTACCTCGAACCGAAGCAGATGCGGCAAGTCGCGAGTAAAGACAAGAGTAGAGCGCAGTCGCCCCCGGCTGCGTCTTTTACCGCTGCCCTCTTGAAATCGGTCGTAAAAAAGGGAGAGAATGAAGTCGTAAGGTTTTTCCGATCACGTGCGATCACCGGGGTCCCCGACGCGTGCAGTTTTTGTTTCGCGCGTGCCGGGGCGGAGGTCGCCCGATTCTTCCTGGGGTATGAATATTTACTGGTTGGTATAGATAATTACTATCCGGTATACCTGCAAACCCAATTAGGGATATAATGTCCGCCGCCACGGAGGCCGTGCATCTCTGTGCGCAAGGAGAGCGTTCGTGATCGCAAGAAAATTAATCAAGAGAAATTGGCAATCCCGGCTGCAATGGTTTGTTGCGTTATCTTGTCTGCTGATGGTGACTCCAGTGATGAAGGCCGCTTCCGGACCGCTGGCGGTCACGGAAGATGGCGTCTTTCGCGGTGTGGCGACGCCGGCGATGAATCAATTCCTGGGCATCCGCTATGCTCAGGCGCCAGCCGGAGACCTTCGCTGGAGGCCGCCACGCCGGGCACTCCCGGCGTCTGGTGTTCAAGATGCTTCCCAGTTTGGGAACCACTGTCCTCAACCTCCCTCCCCGTTCGGGCTGGGCAGCATCACGGAAGACTGTCTTTTTCTCAATGTGTTTGCCCCTGCTGGACATCAAGATGCCGACGATCGCGGCCATTTTGGGCATCGCCCGGTGATGGTGTGGATCCACGGCGGGGCCCTGGTGGTCGGAGAAAGTGATGACTACAATCCGCAACGCCTGGTGCAGCAAGGCGTGGTTGTTGTCACCATCAATTACCGTCTGGGAGCGCTCGGTTTCCTGGCCCATCCTTCTCTCAGTGCTGAGGCCGCCGATCCCGATAATGACGGCGATCAGGATCATGTAGCGGGCTCCGGCAATTACGGAATTATGGACCAGCAGTTGGCGCTGCGCTGGGTGAGAAGGAACATTGCGGCTTTTGGCGGCGATCCTGACAACGTGACCGTCTTCGGCCAATCTGCCGGCGGACTCAGCACCTTCAGCAACCTGGTGTCGCCCAAAGCTAAAAGCCTCTTCCAGCGTGCAATTGTCGAAAGCGGCGCCTACCGCCTTACTCTCCCGAGCCTGGCCACAGCAGAGGCGCAAGGGACGGCTTTCGCTGCAGCCGAAGGTTGCACCAGCCAGACCGCTGCATGCCTGCGTGCGCTCTCGGTTGTGCAGGTCCTGGTCGAGGAAAATGCGGGAGGCTACGTGACCAATGTGGATGGACGGGTGCTTCCACGATCGATTGACGCGGCGCTGGCCGCCGGACAATTCAACCGTGTGCCGGTCATGAATGGCAGCAACCACGACGAATGGCGGCTCTTCGTCGCGCTGAATGACGTGCTTGCGGGAACCACTCCTACCCCTGCCAACTATCCCCAGATCATTGCTGCCACGCTAGGGATTCCAGTCGCCGCCACCGGGCCAATCGTGGCTTTGTATCCGCCAGGGCCGGATACGCTGAGCACCGAACTGGCCTTGGGTGCGCTGGGCACAGACGCCATCTTTGCCTGTCCTGCGCATTTTGCTGATGCGCTCACCTCTCAGTTCGTGCCCACCTTCGCCTATGAGTTTAACGACGAAAATGCGCCGCAGGACTTCCTGCCCTTTGTCGGATTTCCTTATGGCGCTGCGCACGCTTCTGAACTTCAGTATCTCTTCAACCTGCGGGCTGCGTTTCCCGTCACGCCATTGAACGCCGGCCAACAACAGCTTGCCAATAATATGGCGGCGTACTTGACTGAGTTTGCGGAGAGAGGCAGCCCCAATCAGCACGCCACGCCATTCTGGCCTTTATTCAACTTGGCAGCGGACGGTATGCAGTCTTTAGCGCCGCCGGCTCCGGCCCCTGAATTCAACTTTGCCGCCGTCCATAATTGCGCATTTTGGGACACAGCTTCAGGGAGGACTCTGCCGTAAGAGAAGCTACTTTCGGGCAACGGCGATCAGCCGCTGGGCGTTCAGATCGTAGGGCGCTCCCGCAGCGCTCCCGAACAGTTGCACCTGGCTGAAGCCGCTGCCCAAAAGGCGATCTTTCAATTCCCGGCCGGAATAGAGATTGTGTTCAAAGCTGACCGTGCGTGTGTGGCCGTCTTTCATCAAGGTCCACTCCGTATGGACGCGGCCCCAGTCGTCGCGTAGTTGCGGACGTTGCAGAAGAAGTGAGCCGTCAGACAATTCAAAACACATGGCGCTCTGCCAGGTTCGGGCAAGCCGTTCTTTGCCTATAACGTCAATCATCAACACGCCGCCGTTCTTGAGGCTCTGATAAAGATTTCGCAGCACCAGAAGATCGTCCTGCTCCTTGTCGAAGTATCCAAAGGAAGTGAAGAGGTTGCACGCCAGGTCGAATTGTGCGGGCCGGAGGAACCGCCGCATGTCCTCCTGTACCCATTCCACAGCCACGTTGGCTTGTGATGCGTGTTCGCGCGCGCGATCCAGCAGAAACGTAGACCGGTCGACGCCTGTAACCTGGAAGCCGCGCTGGGCAAATTCCACTGAGTGCCGCCCCGGGCCGCAACACAGGTCGAGCAGGCTGCCTCCACTGCATTGGGTCAAGGCAATGATCTGGCTGACCTCTTCTTTGGCCGCAGCAAACCTTTCCGGAGAAAACATGTAGGCGTAGAAATCACGCCAGAAACCTTCATTCTCAAACCACTCCATCGTCGTTGTCCCGTCGCTTATTGATCCACTGATTCTTGCTGATGGGTCCGTTTTTGACAACCGCGATTGACTGCCAGGGCTTGGAGCATTGAGATGGTTCCCGTACCTCGATAAATCAGGTTTCTCGTCCGATGCACCGATGACCCGATTCGCCGATTACGCAACTTTCTGCTTGAACCGCAGTCCCTTCCGGTACAGCCCGTCGCTTTGCACATTGAAGATTCGGTTGTAGCGGGCGCGAAAGTTTTCCTGCGCCGCGCTGGCGGCCAGCTCGATCAGTTGCTCTTCAGAAAAATAGCGCCTCAACTCGGCATAAAGCTCGTCACTCACGTTGGACGGGGTATCGGCCATCGCGTCTGCCATGCGCAGCAAAGCGGCCTCCTGAGGCGCAAAGCCTTCAAATTTCCCCGCATGGAGGGCGGCGATCTCTTCGTCACTGCATCCGCACATTCTGCTCCCGGCAGAATTGGCGTCAATTCAAAATGGACACCCCACGCGCACTGCCGTCCGCAGCATCACCAGCGACCTCTGGCGCTGTGGGACTTTTGCTTTCTGGCCCAGCAGCCATTCGGTGAGTACGCCCACCCAGAACACTCGCGGCACCCGCGCTACAATCTTCTGCGGCGTCAGGTCGCGGCCCAGCATTTTGCGGACTTTCTTAAACACCTGCCGCATCATGAATGATGTTTGCTTTGGATCAACACCTTCCACTCTTGCCATTTTGCCCTCCTCCTATATTTAAGATTAGAGAGGTTCGCGGCCCGCCGCAAAAAGTTTTGAAAGCCGCTCGGAATGCAAATTGCCGGGTTGCCTCTGCGTCATTTGCATTTCTCCGTGGATCTCCCTGGTACTACTCGTGAGGATCTTTCTTTTCAGCAAAGATTTTCAGCTACGTCTGTTCGCCTTCTTGTGTCTTTTTAAGTGTTCCTTCCGTGTCCCTCGCTCCCTTTGCGATGAAATTTAGAATGTTCTACACTTGGCCGCGTGAGTCGGAATCTTGTCCTTGTCCTCTTCACGCTCTCAATCCTGGGCAGCGCGCGCGGCCAGTGGGAGATCCAGGACTCTCACACTACGGCCAGCCTTCGTGGCATCCACTCGGTGGATGGTGTGGTCGCCTGGGCCAGTGGGACAGATGGCACAGTTCTCCGCACGGAAGACGGCGGGTCTCACTGGCGGCAATGTGCGGTACCGCCCGGCGGTGAAAAGCTGGATTTCCGTGGCGTCTGGGCGTGGGACGCAAACACGGCTACGGTGATGTCGGCCGGGCCGGGCGACCAGTCCCGTCTCTACGAGACCACGGACGGCTGCGCCCACTGGACTGAAAAACGCAAAAATTCAGAGAAGGACGGATTCTGGGACGCCCTCGCTTTTCAATCGCAGGACTTCCACATGCTGGGAGATGAAAAAACCGGCGTCCTGATCGGTGATCCTGTCCGTGGGCGCTTTTACACCGAGGCCATGTTGTTGGGAAAGGGTTGGTTTCTCGATGGTGGCTCATGTGTGGCCCGCGAGAATGAAGCTGCATTTGCCGCCAGCAACTCGTCCGTCTTCGTCTTCGGGTCGCGCCGATACATCATCGGTACGGGTGGTAAAGGCGGACCGCGCATCCTGTTGTCGCCGCTTCTTGCCTATGGGGACAGATCCAAAGGCTGTTTGGAAATCGCCGCGCCCCTTGCCGGCGGCAACGATTCCTCAGGAGTTTTTTCCCTTGCCTTCCGCGACGTGAAACACGGCATGGCCGTCGGAGGCGACTACAAGAAAGCCGCCGATCCTTCCGCTACGGCTGCCTGGACATCCGATGGCGGGCGTCACTGGACTGCTGCTTCCAGGATGCCTCTCGGCTACCGCTCCGCCGTCGCCTGGTACCCGCAGGCCAAGGCCTGGATCGCAGCGGGGACCAACGGGTCTGACTTCTCTATGGATGACGGCAAAACCTGGAAGCCCTTGGACGACGGCAACTGGAACGCGCTCTCCTTGCCCTACATCGTGGGCCCCAATGGACGCATCGGCAAACTGCGCCTGGGCGCGCTTCAACCGTGAACATACCTCGTGCATCTCTGCGATTTTGCCGCAAGACCTATGGCCTGTCGCATGTTTCTTGGATTCGCGTTCGGTCTCTGTGTTCTCGGGTGTTCTCTTTTAATTTTGTTGTTGCCCGCGCAATCAACAACCTCGACCATCACGTAGCTATTCAACGTACTGAGTTCTCAGCGTGGCGGCCCGCTCGTCTTCTTCCCGCCCGGTAGATCATCACCCCCACCAGGTTGCTCACCACCACCACCGCGCTGATCTTTCCGGCATACTCCCAGCGGCTGGTTACGTCTACGATTGGGTAGACCGTGATTGCCAGCCCGATCACGCTGGAAATCAGGCCCGCCAGCGACGCGACCTTCACCCACCAGGGCAGCGCACTGCGCAAAGCGCGGCTGCCCAGAATCGGCAACGCGAACAGCGCCACGTAGGCAATCCCGTACAGAGCAATGGACGCGCCGGCCAAGAGCTGGCTCGCCTCCTGTTCGCGCACGCCCAGCATGCTGAAGAAGATGAGCACCATGACCAGCGCAGCCACAAAGAGAATCGAATGCACCGGGGTCTTCCGCCGTGGGTGAAGGCGTGCAAACCAGCGTGGCGCCAGGTTGTCCCATCCGGCGGTCATAGGCAGGCGCGTTAGGCCGGTAAAGATCAGGCTGGCGCTGGCCACCGCCCGCATCATCAGCAGGGAGATTGCGACTGGCGCCGCCCAGCCTGCCGCGCCAAAAGCAATCCGCATGGTTTGCGGAATCGGGCCAATCACGTTGATGGGCTGCGTGCCCACAAACGTCAACACCGTACTCGTTCCCAGAATGAACATCAGCGCGATGATGGGAGCGGAAATGACTACAGACTGTCCAATAGTACGCGCCGCGTTGCGGGATTCTCCCGCCAGAATAGCCACGTATTCAAATCCGCTCAGCGCCCCGATGGTCATCTGCCCGAAGATCGCCAGGGCAAACCACGATGGCCGTGGCGGCGCCCAGGGAATGGGCTCATAGTGCGTGATCGAGCCGCGTAGCAGCGCCCATATAGGCAACGCCAGCAGAATCACGTACGCCGTCATGATTCCGATGCTGCCCACATTGTGCAGCCACTTTCCCCAATCCAGGCCGCGGATGGCAATGAGCGTAATCCCGGCCATTACGCCCCCGGTCAGCGCCACGGTAGCGGCTTTGCTGGCGGGAATCCACGCCCCCGCAGGCCCCAGTATGTATCCCAGGTCGGTGGGGATGACAAAGATGATGGCGCCGGTCACGATGACCGCGTACACCCACAGGTTCCACGCCGTGAGGAAGCCGGCCATCTCGCCAAAGCCGGTTTTTGCCCATTGATACAAGCCGCCTTCCAGCGGCATCATGCGGTTCAGGTAGATGACCACCACCGCCAGCGGCACGTAATAGAGCAGCATCGCGCCCAGCCAGAAAGCAACATGGGCGCGCCCCAGTTTTGCCGCGATGCCCACCCACGTGGAGCCCACAACGCACAGTACCTGCGCCATGACGAGGTCGCCAAGTCCCAGTTCTTTGCGCAGGCCGGCCTGTTCGATCGATGCGGTGTCGGGCACGGTCAACAATAATGCCATAGAGAGACGATGCTGGTCCTATTTTCTCCATGCCGCGGCGTCTCCGTAGTACGATTCGTGTGAATCTGGAGGCATCATGCGCCGCTTATTCCTGCTCTCTCTGCTGCTCATTCCCGTCTGTCCGGCACTTGGACAAGCTGTTTCGCCGGCCTCGCCGGAGGCCCGGGCCTTCGCCCTTGATATCCTTTTGGATTTTGATTTTAAATTACCAAATTACCAACTTACCCAATTACCAAATTCTCCGCGTGAACCACGCTGCTTTCAGTGCAACGAGAACACCGACTGAGCTGGCCAAAGTTTGTTTATCTTAATCTTTTAACAACATATAAATCATATAAATTAATGCTTGACAACATAATGGAACTGCTCTATGATGGTCTTGTCTTGCCCTGAGTGGCGAGCGCTCTTAAGTCTGGTCTTTGGGAATTTAGAATATGGATCCTCGCGGCGACTATTGGCCAGTTCCTCCACCCATTCGGTATTCACCGCCGCAGCCTTCACCGGAGCCGGAAAAAAGTTTCCGCGGTTGCGGCTGCCTCTTCGAACATTTTAAGGACGCTTGGCAAACGCTATTTGCCTCCTCTGAACGCAGATTCCGCAACGAAAAACCGTTCTGCAACGGATTCTGCTACGTGATTTCCTTTATCTTCCAATGACTTGCGCAGAATGTACGGAATCTGGCCTCATTTCGATAAATGTTTACTAAAAGATAAACAGAAAACTTCCTGAAAGGAGCATCGCGTTCAAGACCTCTTGAGCACTATTACTTGCTTGCCGGGTTGGGTGATTGCGGCCGATGCTTGAGCCATCATTTCACCATTCTTGCACTTTTGGGATAAACTGAATTTCACGTCACAGAGCAGCGCAAAAAGCCCAAAGCGGACTCCTTGTCCGCCGGCGGGCTCGACCTGCAACAATCGTTTTCATCAGCCACTACGATAGTGGTTTTTAGATCCAGCCTGGCGGTGCTGCAAGCCCGGGCTACTGTGGAGGCCCCATGAGTGATCACATCCGTTTCGCCTTGCGACAGATGCGCAAGAATCCAGGTTTTGCTGTACTGGCTGTCGTCACGCTGGCGCTGGGCATTGGCGCGAATACCGCCATGTTCACGGTGATTGACAGCGTGATGCTGAGGCCGCTGGCTTATCGCGATGGTGACCGCATCATGGCCATTACCACCGGGGCTGCCGAGCACGGCAACGTGGTGGAGACCACTTCCTGGCTCAATTACGTGGACCTGCGAGACCAGTCACGGCAGTTTCGCTCCATTGCCGCCTACGCGATTGATTTTCCCGTAGTGCGGACCACGCAGGAGAGCCGGGCTACGCCCGCCGTGAAAGCGACTGCGCCTTTGTTCGATGTGCTGGGCGTGCAGCCGGCGCTTGGCCGCCCCTTCCTTGATAGTGACAACCAACCCGGCGCAGGGAACGTGGTGATCCTGAGTTCCGGATTCTGGCGCGAGCGCTTTGGCTCCGATCCGCGTGCGATTGGCCAGCAGGTCCGCGTGGGCGATGATCCCTACACCGTGGTTGGCGTGATGCCGGACAACTTTCGTTTCCAGGGAAACGATGTGTCTTCCGGAATATGGCTGCCGTTCCAGCCCGATTCGGATCTGCTGAAAAACCGCAACGCGAATTTTCTTTACCTGCTCGGGACCCTGCGCCCCGGCGTGAGCCAGCAGGCTGCGCAGGCGGAAATCATCTCGATCACTCGCGGAATCACGCAGAAAGATCCCGTGAACGCCAAGGATCTGGCATTCCGCCTGATTCCATTTCGAGATGTGGTGACGGCCCAGGTGAGGCCCGTGTTCCTGGCGCTTACAGGTGCGCTGGTCCTGGTGCTGCTGATTGCCTGCGCCAACGTTGCCAATTTGCAACTGGCGCGGTGCCTGGCGCGCGGCCAGGAATTTGCGGTGCGGAGGGCCTTGGGCGCCAGCCGCCGCACCCTGCTCACGCAAATGCTGGTGGAGGGCGGAGTGCTGTGCTTTTTGGGAGCTGTCGCCGGGATTGGACTGGCGCAGTTGATGCTGGCGGGAATTCACCGGCTTCCACTGGACCTGATTCCACGCGCCGAGGAGATCCATCTGCGGTTGAGCGTATTTCTGATTCTGCTGCTGGCTACCACCGTGGTGACGTTGCTCTCGTCCATAGCTCCCGCCCTAGTGGCCATGCTCAGCGATCCACAATCAGTCCTGCAGGAGGGGACGCGAGGCTCCAGCACCGGCCGCGGCCGCGCTCTCTTGAGCGGCCTGATGGTTGCTGTAGAAGTGGCTCTCTCTGTGATTCTTCTGGTTTCCGGCGGCCTGATGTTCCGCACGCTCTATAACCTGCAGCACATCCATCTTGGCTTTCAGGAAGAGAATGTGACCAGCTTCATTGCCTTGCCGGGAAGCGCCGCTGGTTTCTTCGCCCAGAAGAAGCCCGAAGACATCCGGCAGGAGGATTCGATTGCCCTGCGCCTCTATGCTCCCATGCAGGAAAAGTTGCGCCATCTTCCCGGAGTTGCGGATGCAGCCTTTGCCAGCGTCATTCCTTTTGAACGCATTGTTGTGAACAGTACATTCGATATCGTCGGGCGTCCCAGGATCCAGGAGGAAGCGAAAAAGGACCATGCCCTGGTGCGAATTGTGAGTGACAGCTACGAGCGGGTGATGGGAGCGCCAATCCTGCGGGGTCGCGCCATTACGGACCAGGACACGACCGGCTCGCAATACGTGGTGGTCATTAATGAAACGTTAGCCAAGCAGTATTTCTCCGGAGAGAACCCACTGGGCCAGCAAATTGATTTTGGCGGAGACAGCGAGAAGGACAGGTTGCTGAGCGGAATGGTTCAGCCATACACGATTGTGGGCGTGGTGGGAGATTCGATGCAGCATGACATTGTGCAGCCCATAGCGCCGGAAGTTGATCTGCCTTATTCCCAGATTCCGGTGAAGTCTTTTATGTACCCCAGCCTGGTCATGCCGATCACCACGTTCGTGGTCCGGACCCATGGCCGGGTAGAGCTTGCCCCTACGGTCCGCAATGTTTTTCATGAGTCCGCGCCGGACTTCGCCGTGGACAACGTTCAAACCATGCAGGCGGCCCATGACGATGCAGACTCGAACCAGCGCATCGGGCTGTATCTGGTTATGTCGTTCGCCGGCATTGCCATGGTGATGGTGCTGGCCGGGCTCTATGGAGTCTTGTCGCAACTGGTAGGCCAGCGGCGGCGCGAGATCGGGATTCGCATGGCGGTGGGCGCCGATCGCAAGGCCATTATTGGTCTCATCCTGCGCCGGGGGTTGTTCCTGATCGCCATTGGTGTGGTGGCCGGCCTGGCCGCAGCCGTGGGAGTGCAGCAGTGGGTAAAGAGTTTTCTCTATGGCGTCTCGCCGGTGGATGCGATGACCTATGCGGTTGTGGTGGTTGTTTTGGCGGTGGTGGGTGTGGTGGCGGGGCTGGTCCCCGCGCGCCGCGCCGCTTCGATTGAACCAACCCAGGCGCTGCGGACAGAATAAGCAGTTGGCAAATAGCAGTGGTTGGAACAGTTTACCGATGAGTTAAAATTGCGAGCCACTTATGGCGATGACGAAATGCCGGGAGTGTGGGAACGCGGTTTCAAGTGACGCTAAGGCGTGTCCTAACTGCGGAGCAAAAGATCCCAGCATGTCCAGCTACATAACCACTGCGATTGGCGGTTGTCTCTTTCTTATTGTGGTGACTCTGGTGATGATTAAAGGCTGCGATACGCTGAGGCAACGCTCGGGGAAACCGAGTGGCCAGAACGCTGCTCCTGCGCTTACCACTTCATGCGTTCGCGCAGGGAGGTGATGTGGGCGGTGTGATGGCGGCCGTGCCAGTCGTAGAGCGCCACAATCCAGTCGATGTTTCTGATTCCGGCCTCAGGATGGTTGAACTTGCGCAGGAAGTCGTCTGCTTGCAGCGATTTTAAAAGTATGACCCAGCGGGAGTGTACTGACTCCAGCAGATTCAGCGAGACTTCCAGCGGGGTCAGTTCTGAGTCTTTGAGCTTGGCCCAGGCGTCTTCGTTATAGGGTTTGATGGTAGGGACATTCTCGGTGAGCGCCAGTTTGCAGCGGATGTAGGCATTCAAGTGGCTGTCCGGAACGTGATGGACCACTTGTTTTAGCGTCCAACCACCTTCACGGTATGGAGTGTCAAATTGCTCCTGGTTGAGTCCGGTGACGGCCGTGCGGAAGTGCTTAGGCAGGGAGGCGATCCCCTCAATGTGTTTGGCCCTCAGTTCAGGTGTGGGATTGGAGTCAGCAGTAAAAGTTCCAATAGGATAGCGAAGGTCAGCCATGCAGAACACTATAAAACAGGAAATAGGGAACAGGGAACTGGGGACAGGAAAGCGCTAATCTGAAGGGTTTGCCTGACTCACGCAGGCGTTTCGCTGGCTCGGAAGGGAACGTCTGGGCAGGCCGGGTGGTCGGAGCCCCGAATCCGGCTTGGGTGTGGCATGCACGTGCCGGAGTGCTGTGTGAGTACAAATCTCTAGTTATCAATGGGTTACCTGCTTTACACTAATTTTCTTGACGTTCTGGCAGTCTGCGTTTACCGTAGAGCATCCAACTGAGGAGTCAGGTTGCGGACTCCGAGAAACAGAAGATTTTACGCAACTTAGAAGCTACTAGGTGCGTCTAATACGACGCAAAGGTCTCTGGTTAAATCCCAATAGGCAAATAAGTACCTGAAAAACCAGGCACTTTTCAGTGGCTTCGGGCGATTTTCTATCCGGAACTTTTAATTACAAGTTTTCTGGAATCATAGGTAGACCAACAAATTAGGAGGCGATCATGCGTTCTGATCTTATTTATGACTCACTCAAGCCGGTAACCAACCGCTACATGTTGTGCCAGCTTGTTTCCAAGGCAACACGCAAATTTCATAAGCCCAATACCCGCATCCAGGACACGATGAACGATGTGCTGGTTCGGGTGGGTAAGGCCGACGAGCAAGAAGCTGTTCTATCTGCACCGGTGGGAGCAGTTGCGGAACCACAGCGTCGGGCTGCATAATAAGCTTTCCTGAAATCCTGCTGGGCTGTAAGGGCCCGGCAGGTCCTCGGGTTATCCGAGGCATGCACTTTTTGGAAGTTCTCGCCTCTGAATTCAAACTGGCGTAATTCCCCCCTTATCAATTCAAAAAAATCCCGTAGGTGAATATGACGATTGCGGAACTAAAAGAAAAAAACATCACTGAGCTTACCAAGATTGCCCGCACCCTGGACCTCCCAGGCGCCAGCGGCCTTCGCAAGCAGGACCTCATCTTCAAAATCCTGCAAGCTCAAAGCGAAAAAGAAGGACACATCTTTGCTGAAGGAGTGCTGGAAATCCTGCCTGACGGATACGGCTTCCTTCGCTCACCGGACTATAACTATCTGCCCGGTCCGGATGACATCTATGTTTCTCCTTCCCAGATCCGCAAATTCGACTTGAAAACCGGAGATACCATCAGCGGCCAGGTGCGTCCGCCGCATGAAGGCGAGAAATATTTTGCGCTGGTCAAGATTGAGGCGGTCAACTTTGAGTCGCCGGAAGAGGCCCGCAACAAGATCCTGTTCGATAACCTGACGCCGCTTTATCCGCAACAAAGGATCAAGCTGGAAACGGTGAAGGACAATATCACCGCCCGGGTCATGGACCTGCTTACGCCCATCGGCAAAGGGCAGCGCGGGCTGATTGTCTCTCCGCCCCGCGCTGGCAAAACCATGATTCTGCAGAATATTGCCAACTCCATCACCACCAACCATCCGGAAGTGGTGTTGATCGTCCTGCTGATTGACGAGCGACCGGAAGAAGTTACAGACATGCAGCGGTCAGTGAAAGGAGAGGTCATCTCCTCCACGTTTGATGAGCCTGCCGCGCGCCACGTGCAGGTAGCGGAGATGGTGATCGAAAAAGCCAAGCGCCTGGTGGAGCACAAACGCGATGTGGTGATCCTGCTCGACTCCATAACCCGCCTGGCCCGCGCTTACAACACTATTGTTCCGCCCTCGGGCAAGGTGCTCTCCGGCGGCGTTGACTCCAATGCTTTACAGCGGCCCAAGCGCTTCTTTGGCGCTGCCCGCAATATTGAAGAGGGTGGATCGCTCACCATCGCGGCCACGGCGCTGATTGAAACCGGGTCCCGCATGGATGACGTGATCTTTGAAGAATTCAAAGGCACCGGCAACATGGAAGTGATTCTGGACAGAAAGCTGTCCGATAAGCGCGTCTTCCCCTCCATTGACATCCAGCGCTCGGGCACGCGTAAGGAAGAACTGATCATTCCCAAGGAAGACCTGCAACGCACCTGGGTACTGCGCAAGGTGCTGAGCCCGCTCTCGCCGGTTGAAGCCATGGAACTGCTGATCGAAAGGCTGGGCAAGACCCGGTCGAATGGCGAGTTCCTGGCGAATATGAGCTCGTTGTAGGGCAGTAATTAGCAGTTAATTTAGCTGCGGCAACTGCAAAACCAACGGCAACTGCAAAAGCTACGGGGCGGCTCCCGGTGAGACCGGCCCTCTTGGCCGCCGGGGCTGTTGGCTCTTGGCTTTCGGCTAACCCCAAGCCCCTGGAACTCGGTAAAGACTTTGTCCTTGTCCGTTTTGCCTTTTGCCAGAGACCCAAAACCCCCAGAAACAGAACCAGCCGCAACATCCATAGGCGAAATCAGCCGCCAAACACAAGGGAACACCTGAGATTCCAGGCTTCTATTGGCGCGCACGAATGGTCCAAACCCTGCCCAGGCGGTGCGGCTCAGGAACCGTTAATCGGTAAGATTCGCTGATACGATGCCGAAAACTGCTTCGTGAACCTGCCCGGGAGGGCTGGCCGGGAGCAGCTTTGAGTCCCGTTTCCTGCCTCCCCGGACGACCACGTCACTCCAGTAACTACCGTACTAACAGAAGAATCAATGATGATATTCCTGGGCGTGTGGTCTTTGTTCTAATTTACTGGCTGAGCGGGCGCTTGGTGGTGTTGGCTTCGACTGCGGAAATGCCGATGGGAGAGGCTGCCGGCGCGCATTAGCACAACAACAACTGTGGTACTCTGTACCCACAACACTCCTCTTTTTACAAGCAGCAAGTGGCACAAACGAAAAAATCCGGCTTCCACATTTCTTATGTCACCATTACTTACCGCAGTGTTTTCCTGGGAATTTTTGGCGTCATAGCACTGGCGATGGTGGTGGTGTATTTCGCTTTTCCCGAGACCTCCAACAGGCTCGTGGATTCGAGCGAGCGGTGGCTGGAAAAGCTCCTGGTCAAGACGGGACTGGTGAGCAGTCCGACTTCCAATGCCCCGTCGGAACCGGGGCCGCAGCAGGCGCACTTTACCAACATCGATGGCACCGTGCGAGTGAAGAAAATCAGCACCAATAGCTGGATCAACGCAGATTACAACGTCACGCTGGAAAAAGGCGACGTGATCCAGACTTCCTCGCAGGGCATTTCCAAAATTGTTTTTGCCGATGGAACCAATTACACAGTCAAGCCGGATTCACTCATTGTGGTGCAGGAGAACTCGGTCAATTCCGCGCAGCAGACCAAGGTGGCGGTGGAAGTTACAACCGGGACCGTTGATCTGGCGACCTCGTCGCTGGCGCAGGGTTCCAAGTCCACGGTCATCGTAGCCGGGGCCACGGCGAATCTGGGTTCAGACACGTCGGCTGAAGTTCTGAATGACCCGCGCGGCGATCAACATGAAATCCTGCTGAAGAAAGGCGCAGGCGAGGTGAACCGCAACGGCGAAGTGATGAAGCTGAGCAACTTTGAAAGAGTGACGTTCAAGGCCGATTCACAGCAGATGGTCAAGACCAGGGAAATTGGCCCACCCACTTTGATTCAGCCGCCTAACATGTTGCCGGTGTTCGTAGAAAACGGCAACAAGCCAGTGGATTTCTCCTGGACGCCGATCGACGGGGCGAAGCGCTACAGGGTGAGAATTTCGCGAAACCCTTACTTTTCCTCCCTGGTGATTACCCCGGCGCCACTGGTTGCGAGCACGCAAGTGCAGCTCACTCATCTGACCGAGGGAGCATATTACTGGTCCGTGCAGACGATTGGGGAGGATGGGAAGGAATCAGTAGAGAGCGAAAAGAACCGGTTTACGATTGTGCCCAAATCGGCGAACCAGGCAGAGATTCTGCTGGAGCTGGACGACTTTCCGCAGCATGGACACGTAATTGAAGTTCGCGGACGGACGGAGCCGGGCGCGCGGGTGATGGTGAATGGCCAGGAGGTGGCGCTGATTGGAGCGGATGGCAGTTTTCATCACTTCACGCCTCCGCTGCCGTCGGGAGAAAATGTCATTACTGTTACGGCACAAAACGCAAGAGGCGGAGCAAGCACCAAAACCACCCGAATGGTAATCCAGTAGAATCTCAGTCAGGTCGTGGTGTCGTACGGTTTTGTTGGAGTGTTGTACAGGTCTATGCTGGCCGATGGCGTAAGATGAGAGCAGTCTATTGCCGGTGATCTTGTATTACCGGGCTGACAAGGGTTTTTCACAATAGTTTTATTGGGAAAGAAGCAGGTATGTCGTCAAACGGTTTTAAATCAGAGAGTTCGCGCATTCATAACCTGCGCTCGCTCTTCAGCATGTTTTCCAGCGATCTGGCCATTGATCTGGGCACCGCCAACACATTGGTCTACGCCAAAGGGAAGGGTATTGTCGTAAACGAGCCTTCCATTGTGGCCATCAACAAGAACACCGGAGAGGTCGAAGCGGTAGGGAAAGAGGCCAAAGAGATGCTGGGCCGCACGCCGGGAAACATTGTGGCCATCAAGCCGATGAAGGATGGCGTGATCGCCGACTTCAAGGTCACGGAGAAGATGCTGAATTATTTCATTCAGAAGGCGCACAACCGCAAGATGCTGGTGCATCCGCGGATTGTGATAGGCGTGCCCTCTGAGATCACGCAGGTGGAGAAGCGCGCGGTGATGGATTCAGCTTATCGCGCCAAGGCCAGCGAGGTGCACCTGGTGGAGCAAGCCATGGTCGCGGCGATTGGCGCGGGACTGCCGATTACCGAGCCCAGCGGCAACATGGTGGTGGACATTGGCGGCGGCACTACGGACATTGCGGTGATTTCGCTGAGCGGCATCGTGTACTCGCGCTCCGTGCGGATGGCAGGCAACCAGATGGACGAAGCCATCATGAATTACCTGAAACGCAAATACAATTTGCTGATCGGCGAGCGCACGGCCGAACAGATCAAGATTGAGATTGGCTCGGCTTATCCGCTCGACAAGCCCCTTACCATGGAAATCAAGGGCCGCAACCTGATTGAAGGCGTGCCCAAAACCATAACGATTGATGACAGCGAGATCCGCGAAGCCCTCAGCGAATGCATCAGCACCATTATGAATGCGATTCGCGTGGCGCTGGAGCGCACGCCGCCGGAATTGAGCGCCGATATCAGCGATCGGGGCATTGTGCTGACGGGCGGAGGCGCCCTGCTGAAGAATTTGGACAAGCGGATCCGGGAAGAGACCGGGTTGCCGGTTTCCATTGCGGATGATCCTCTTGCCAGCGTGGTGTTGGGCACGGGCAAAATGCTCAGCGACTTCAAGCTGTTACGAAAGATTTCAATCGAATAGGCGGGTCGTTGCGCAGACCGCATGGTTCATAAAGGCGCCTAAGTGCTGTTTGAAGTTTTGTTCGTGTACGCAATCGGGGCATCAATGCATCGGTTCGGTTCATCGGAGAACCCAAACGCGCAAGAGACGTTCCGTTTCTAAGCAGGTTCGCAGATCAGTGGAGAATGGAGGGCCCTGCGGTTTTCCACTCCACAGCGCATCATCATGGAAAGCTTTTTTGGCCGTTATAAGAACCCGCTGGTGTTAATGGCGGTTCTTTTTGTTCAAGTGATCGGGCTTGCCACCCAGGTCAAGCGCCCTTCAGATCCTAAAATGCCCAACTCGCCAGGTCCGCGGCTCATCCGCGTGTGGGCGGTCACGGCGTTTACTCCGGTGGAGCGGGCTTTTGTCGGTACTGGCCACTTTGTCCGCGAAAGCTGGCATAACTGGGTGGACCTGCACGGTGTGCGCAAGCAGAACCAGGAGTTACAGGCGGAAATCACGCGCATGCGGATGGAGGAGATTCGACTGAAAGAAGACGCCGGGCAGGCGCATCGCCTTCAGGCGTTGCTCGGGTTCCGGGAAAAGTTTATTTCTGAAACGGTGGCGGCGCAGGTGATTGGAACCAGCGGAAGCGAACAATCGCACGTGATCTATATTGACAAAGGTTCCCGCGACGGCCTGCGCCCGGACATGGCGGTGATCACGCCGGATGGCATTGTGGGAAAAGTGAAAGATGTTTTCCCTTTGAGCTCGCAAGTGTTGATGATCAGCGATCGTGACAGCGGCGCAGGCGTGATGATGGAAAAATCGCGGTTGCGAGGCGTGTTGAAGAGCAACAATCTGGGTGAAATGCAAGTGGATACGGTGATGGCCGATGAAAAAGTTGAAGTTGGTGAGCAGGTCATCGCCAGCGGCGGCGACCGCATCTACCCTAAGGGATTTCCTGTTGGGACCGTTACCAGCACGTCGCCCGACCGAGACAGCGGGGCCTTTCTCATCATCAAGATCAAGCCTGCCGCCGATCTGAATCGCCTGGAAGAGGTTTTGGTCGTCACTAAGATGGCGGATCAAACACCTGCGGTAGCTGCAAATGAAGGTCATACGCATGCGGCAGACATGCTTGAGCAGCGGCTGCCCACGGTGCCCAAGACCGGGCCGCAGCCCGGCACATCCACTCAACCTGGCGGCGAGAAAAAGAAAACCGCCGAGACTCCTGAAGTAAAGAAACAGGGCGCAAACTCCACTACTCCGCCGGCCATAAAGCCCAAGGCCCCGCCCAAACCGCCCAGCACGACGGAGAATCCGCCGCAATGAGCGTGGCCGTCACCTACACATCGCGGGAAGAAATTGAAGTCCATAAATTTAGCTGGCTGGTCTCTGTAGGAGTTCCACTCGCCGCTGTCTTTATCCAGGTTTTCTTTCCTATCAGAGTGAAATTCCTGACGGTTTTTGACCTGCCGTTGCTGGTAACCATCTATTTTGCGGTGGCCCGGCGCAAACCGATTGCCGGATTGATTACCGGCGCACTGGTCGGCACATTGCAGGATGCGTTCGGACACCGCTATATCGGCCTGAACGGAATTGCGAAGACCATCATCGGCTTCCTGGCCTCCTCGCTGGGAGTCAAGATCGACGTGGAAAATCCTGGTTCACGTTTTCTGATGACCATCGGCTTTTATCTGCTTCATCAAGTCATCCTTACAGGCATTGGCGTTGCTCTTGTAGGCGTTAGGGAACCCTGGATGTGGGGCCATACTCTGATTACCGCCCTCGCCAACGGGCTGCTGGCCGTGGTGCTGTTCGTGGCGCTGGACAGGCTGAGGATGAGGGGATAATCGGGTTATCACCACGGATGAGTTGGTGGAGGAATCCAAACGTCTTCGTCGGCAAAAACACAAATGAACAACCAGCCCTCAACTTAATCCTTCAGTAACTACTTTGAGGCCTTTGCCGTAGCCCCAGAGATGCAGAAATGTTGTACTCTAGATCAAGGAATCCTCTGGCAATCAGCTCCAGGCAGTCATGCTCGGCCGCAACGAAAAACTCCCGCAGACCAAACTGACGGTTGTGCAGTATGTCACTCTCGTAGTGTTTCTGGTCCTGTCTTATGGACTGTGGAGCCTGCAAATCCGCAAGAGTGATGAATATGAGGGCAAGGCACAGCAGAACCGCATCCGCAGCGTGCCGATCCTTGCGCCGCGGGGAAAGATCCTGGACCGTGAAGGTCGCCTCATCGTAGACAACTACCCTTCATTTTCCGCGCTGCTGTTGCGGGACCAGATGCGTGACTTGTACGCCGATTCGGAAAAGATTGCCGAGGGCCTGCATATTTCTGCGGAGGACATTCGCGATAAGGTGCGCAAATACCAGCTTGCGCACAAACCCGCTTTCCAGCCCATCATCATTAAGGACGACATCACTCAGGATGAGCTGGCCTTCATCGAATCACACAAAGACGAGTTTCCCGAACTGGAGACGCTCCGGATCCACCGGCGCGTCTATCCCAAAGATGGATTCATGGCGCACCTGATCGGGTATGTGGGCGAAGTCAGCGAAGACATGCTGAACTCGGACAAATATGACCAGTACGAGCGCGGCGACATTGTGGGCCAATCCGGGGTTGAATTCCAGTACAACAATCTGTTGATGGGCCAGAACGGCTCGCGCCGCGTGCTGGTGGACAGCAAGGGAAAGGAAGTAGGGCGCGAGAGCACAGAACCCGCAGTTGTAGGCAAGCCGCTCAAATTGACGATCGATCTTGATATCCAGGTTGCGGCGGAGCAGGCGCTGGAAGGCAGAAACGGCGCGGTGGTGGCCATGGACCCACGTACGGGAGAGATTCTGGCCATGGTCAGCAGGCCGATTTTCGATCCCAATGATTTTGCCGTGCGTATTTCGCGCGACGAATGGGGCCGTCTGGTCAACGATCCCGCGCATCCTCTGATGAACAAAGCCATTCAGGCCCAGCTTGCCCCTGGCTCGACTTTCAAGATCATCATGGCAACCGCGGGTTTGCAGGAAGGCATTGCGCAGCATCTCAAGGTGAATTGTTCGGGCGGCGGAACGTTTTTCGGCCACTTCTATCATTGCTGGGTCTGGGAGAAACACGAGGTCCACGGGACTGTGGATATTTCCAAGGGAATCTATCAGTCCTGCGATACCTTCTTTTACACGTTGGCGGAGCGCCTGGGCATTGAGAAGATTGCAAAATGGGCCTCCATGCTGGGCATTGGAAAAAAGAGCGGCATTGATCTTCCCAATGAAGTCAGCGGCGTGATGCCGTCAGAGGAATGGAAGATCAGAAATTTCCACGAGAAGTGGTACGCCGGAGAGGTGATCTCCGTCGGCATTGGGCAAGGAGCGGTCGCGGTTACTCCTATTCAACTGGCGCGGGCCATTGCTGCTATTACTACCGGCGGCGTCCTGGTGCGGCCGCATGTAGTAAACCCTGACCAGCTTCCTCCCGACTCGCCCAATGCTTCCGATAACAGCGTGCCTATGGTGACGCATCTTCCGATTGATCCGCAAAACTGGATCACGATTACTGACGCCATGGGAAACGTTGTCAATCCGATAGGAACAGCTTTCGCGTCGCATCTGCAGGGCATCGACTTTGCGGGAAAGACCGGGAGCGCGCAGGTGGTCAGCAATACGTTTCGCAAGACCAAAGCGGGCGCCAGCAGCATCTTTAAAGACAACGGATGGTTTGTCGGCGTCACGCCACGGCGCAACCCGGAGATTGTGGTCGCCCTGCTGATCGAGCAGGGAGAACACGGTCCGGTGGCAGCGCAACTCGCTTCCAAAGTGATCAAGGCATTTGTGGAGAAGCAGCGGCGCATTCACAACAATCCCACCCTGTTCAGCGACAAATCGGATCCTGGCTCTGTGCCCCTGGCCGGCGTCTGGAATACTACGGTTCCTCGCGACGAGGATGGGCAGCAGCAGGATGCAGGCAACGCGAGCGAAGATCATCTTCAGGGCGGACGCTTCCGCATCAAGATGGGCAAGACCGAGAGAGCGGATTACAAACGGACCTCGCGCTCTCTGGCCGCCATTCTTCCGGGTGGGCAGTAATGCGGCGGATGATATCCTTCCGGGATTTTGACTGGGTCCTGCTCGCTTTTGTTCTGATCATCTGCGTATGCAGCGTGGTAGAAGTTTATTCGACCACCTACGGCACAAAATTTGCCGGCTCCCACATCAGGCAGATCTACTGGATCACAGGCGGGCTGGTGTTGATGTTCCTGGTCAGCCTGTTGAATTACCAGATCCTGGTGGAAAACTCCCATTGGTTTTATGTTGCCGCCATTGCTTCGCTGCTGGCGGTGACTTTCTTTGGCAAAAAATACCTGGGCGCGAAACGCTGGGTGCAACTGCCCGGAGGCCAGCACTTTCAGCCGTCGGAATGGGTGAAGCTGGTCCTGATCATTGTTCTGGCCAAATACTTCAGCGAAGCGCAAGAGCGAGCCTCATTTTCAGACATTGTGAAGGCCGGCGCGATTGCCGCCGTTCCCATGCTGCTGGTGCTCAAGCAGCCTGATCTGGGAACCGCTCTCACTTACATTCCCGTGGCCACCATGGCGCTTTTTCTGGGCGGGATTCAATTCCGGCATGCGGCCATCATCCTGATTGTGGCGGGCGTGCTTATGCCGGCCATCTGGCATTACGGGCTCAAGCCTTACCAGAAGGAGCGGCTTACCAGCTTTTTGCACCCGGAGGCCGACTCCCAGAGCAAGGGGTATCAACTTGAGCAATCCAAGATTGCGGTGGGTTCGGGAGGCATCTGGGGCAAGGGAATAGGCAAGGGAACACAGACCCAGGGCTCATTTTTGCCTGAGCCGCATACCGACTTCATCCTGGCGGCATGGGCGGAGGAGCATGGGTTTGTCGGCGCAATTGCCCTGCTGCTGCTATACTTTATGGTGCTGGTGCGTCTGATCCACAATGCCCAAACAGCGCCTGACCGCGCTGGAGGTTTTGTGGTGATGGGTGTGGTAGCGGTTGTACTGTTCCACATCCTGGTAAACGCCGGCATGGTGGTCGGCTTTATGCCCGTCACCGGAATTCCTTTACCATTGATGAGCTATGGTGGCTCATCCATGTTGTTTACGTTCCTGGCGCTGGGAATCGTAATGAACATTCGAATGCGCCGTTTTGTGAACTGAGTTATCACAGAACCTTGGCGCTTACACAGCGCAGTAGAAACAAGATTAACGTCAGGCCCTAACGGTTAATGAGGGCAGCCGGCGAATCAAGGAGATGCCGGAGAAGTATTCAGAGAGAACATTTCCGGGCGGGTAACGGCCCCGCGACTTCTTCCCAGCGTGCATAAGCGGGCTCATGCTGGAAAGCTTGCTGAGTGGCCACAATCCCGGTCATGCGAAGGTGCAAAGATTTTTCAAACAGGTAATAGGCAGATACCAGGGGCCTCGGGTGGAGGATCATCCAGGGCCGGTGTATCTTTTCTGCGCCAGAACAAAATTGAATATCTCAGCACTCAAGGTTCAGCCAGGGTTCCGCACAAGTTCTTCCCGGCTGACGCTCTGAATTCCCCCTCCATCTCCATGCCGGTTTAAGACCGGAGAATCCATGTCAAAAGAATTATTTGTCTCTTCGACTCCACATGAGACCAAAGTTGCCGTTGTCGAAGACGATCAGTTAGCAGAAGTTTATTTCGAGCGTGAAAATGAATACACGCTTGCAGGTTCCATTTACAAAGGGCGCGTAACCCGCGTTCTGCCAGGAATGCAGTCCGCGTTTGTCAACATCGGGCTGGAGCGGGATGCCTTCCTTTATGTTTCCGATTTCCTCCTGGAAGAGGATGAAGACGCAGACGTGCTGGAGCAGGTGGTAGCGCGCGGCCCGGTGGTGATTGAGGTGCCGCAAATTTCCGAAGAAGCGCAGCCGGCGCCCATCGAGGCCCAGGAAGTCATGCTTCCCAGGGAAAGCACCGGGAGCGAAGCGTCCCCTGCTTCTACAGTTGCTGATGAGGGCACGCCGATGGGGGATGGGGACCGCGAAGGCGCTCGGAGGTGGCGTGGACGTCGCCGGCGCGGCCGTGGGCGGGAACGCTTCCAGGACCGTGACGACCGCGGAGAGCGCGAGCAGCAGCGTCCGGCTGAAGCCGCTCCACCCGCCTTGGAGGCGCGGCCGGAGCCTCCCGCCACCCCGCAACCCGCCCATCAGGCGATGGTATTGCCGGGGGAGTCGATCTCTAAGTATCAGCCGCACGCAGCGGCTCCGTCACCGGCTCGAACCCAGGCCAAGCCGTCAGCTCAGTCTGCGGTAAAAGCATCAACCGAATACGCCATTGATTCTTCCAAGTTCTCACCTGGTTCCATGGTGTTGCCAGGCGAGTCGCTGGCCAAATATCGCGGCGAAAGGGGTGCTCCTTCGGCGGCAGCCGAGGCTCCCGTAGAAACCTATCCGCCGGCAGAAACGCAGCCGGAACTTTCCCGTCAGCAGATGGAGACGCCGCCACAACATGAGGATGAGGCGGAGGAACATCACGCTCAAGCTGCGCACGCCGCGCCTGCAGAGCTTTTCGGAGCCGCCGGCGAACCGGAGGAAAGAGCCAGCCGCGCGGTGGAGGAGCAGGAACAGCAGCGAATGGAATCCATGAACGTGGCCGGCGTGTTCGGCGGCGAAGAAGTCGAGATGGAAGAACCCGAAGCTCCCGAGCCCACGCAGCCTGCGGAGCAAAAGCCGGAATTCAGCGAGGCGGCAGCCAATGCGTCAGCATCCCGCTATGAGCCGGGAGCGACGCGCGGCGTGATTGAGGAAGAAGAGATTGAAGAGGAAGAGAGCGAGCTGCCGGGGTTCGATGACGATGAGCGTCTCGATCTCTCTGAGTTTGAAGAACTGGAAGAGGAGGAACTGGCGCCAGCCGATGATGAGATGGTCGCGATGGGACGAGAGCTCACTGAGGCCGTCCGTGACGCGCATGTGATCGGGCATGCCACCGGCCAGTATGAAGCGGAAGGCCTTGAAGGTGCCGAGATGGACGAGGGTGATTCTCTGGACGAAGGGCATTCGCAAGAAGGCGATGAAGGAGAGGAAGAAGGCGGCGAAGAAGAGGCTGGCGGAGCTGACGAAGAGAATGGAAATGAGCGCGACAGAGCTGAGGTGCGTGCACCGGGCTCCACCGCCGGTTACCAGCAGCGTACAGGACGCGTGCCGGATCGCCGTAACCGCAGGTTTGGCAGGCGCATGCGTGGGCGGCCGCGCCAGCATGTTCAACGCCAGCTTCCGGCGATTTCTGATTTATTGAAAGAAGGCCAGGAAATCCTGGTGCAGATCGCCAAGGAGCCGATCGCCAAGAAAGGCGCGCGCATCACCAGCCATATTGCTTTGCCGGGACGGTACCTGGTTTTCATGCCGACGGTCCACCATACCGGTGTTTCACGCAAAATTGCTTCGGAAGAAGAGAGGCATCGACTGAAGCGGATCGTCCTGAGCGAACGCGGTGAAGCGCATGGTGGATTCATTGTCCGCACGGCCGCATCCGGAGCCAATGAAGAGGACCTCCGCGCAGACATCCGTTTCCTGATCAACTTGTGGAGTGAAATTCGCGGGAGGGCGGAAAAATCCAAAGCGCCGGCGCTGATTTATCACGATCTGAACCTGGTGGAGCGGATCCTGCGCGATCAGGTTACCGTCAGCTTTTCCTCCATCATGGCGGACACTGAGCAGGAATACGAGCGCATCCTGCGTTTTGTGAGTCGTTTCCAGTCGTCGCTGGTCAAGCGGGTAAAGCTGTACAGCAAAGATGCCCCGCTGTTCGAGCAGTTCAACATCTCCGAGGAAATCAATAAAGCGCTCAAATCCAAAGTCTGGCTGAAGAGTGGCGGTTACATCGTTATCAACCAGACTGAGGCGCTGGTCGCAATCGATATCAATACCGGCAAGTACGTGGGCAAGACGACGCGGCTGGAAGATACCATCGTCAAGACCAACATCGATGCGATCCGGGAGATCGTTCGTCAGATTCGGCTGCGCGATCTGGGCGGCATCATAGTGATTGATTTTATCGATATGGATGAGCGCAAGAACCGCCAGCGCGTGATGCAGGCCCTGGAAGAAGCCCTGAAGGCAGACCGCGCTCCCTCCAAGGTGCTTCAGTTCAATGATTTCGGGCTGGTGGCGATTACGCGCAAGCGTGTAAAGCAGTCCCTGGAGCGTACGCTGGGACAACCATGCCCCATCTGCACCGGGACCGGCATGATCAAATCAGTCACCACCACCTGCAATGAGATCTATGTGGAGATGCGCAAGATGTCACGGCATTTCGAACGCGACATCATGCTGCGCGTGCATCCTGATGTCGCCAAGACGCTCAAGACCAATGGGGCGCGCTGGCTGCAGGAGATGGAAGAGCTCACCAAACAGACGGTGCTGGTCAAATCTGATCCGCTGCTGCATCCGGAGCAGTTCGATATTCAGTGAAGAGGCCGTTGACCTTTGCTTCAGTGTCAATTTTTGCCACGATCTATTCAGGGCCGTGCTGTAACGCACGGCCTTGACTTCTTACAGCCCTAAGCCATAAAGCCCCCTCGACAATCGCTCCCATGATGAGCAATCTGCCACGCATCAGCCGTCTGAGTTCCGCATCGCCGCTGGTCATCGTAAAATCTCCTTTTGAATGCGTTCAATTATAAGGGAAGATTGAGCGCGGCCAAGGAAATAGTTGAACACGTTCATAATGTTGGAGTGGGCAGATAGCGGGAGATAGCGGGTTTCATTAATTGACCATTATAGCTAAAGCAGCTAAAATAGCTTATTGTGCCCCGGGGAGAGACGCAAATGAGGTTTCGTAACAGTCGTGGTATCGAGGAAGAGGCAGCCGCTGTTTCAGCCACAGAGGCGAAGAACGAGTTTGGCCGGCTACTGGAAATGACCCATCACGGCCGCTTGGTGGTGATAACCAGGCATGAGGCTCCAAAAGCAGTCCTGATGTCCATAGAAGAATTTAACGCCCTTTCCAATACAGAACACCCGCTGGATACCCTGAGCGGAGAATTCGATAAGATGCTGGAGCATATGCAAACGCCCAAAGCACGGGCTGCAATGAAAGCCGCATTCAATGCGACTCCTGAACAATTGGGAAAGGCTGCGGTAGCCGCACGTAAACGTGGCTAAGGCACACACTTGTATCTACGTGTTGGCAGGGACCAACGGCGCAGGAAAGAGCACCATTGCGGGTGAGATGTTTCGGAAAGCCGGTACTGATTATTTCAATCCGGACGAAGCCGCCAAACGCATCCTGGCTGTGAACCCGACCATCAACCAGGAAAAAGCAAACGTTCTTGCGTGGAACGAAGGAAAGCGAATGCTGAAGCGCTCCATTGCCGAGCGTTTAAACTTCGCATTCGAGACCACCCTTGGCGGACGCACCTTTACCGCCCTGCTTCACGCAGCCCTCTTGGAGGAAATCGAAGTCCGGATTTGGTATGTGGGGCTGATCAGTCCTGAACTGCACATCGCACGTGTGCGTGCCAGAGTGGCCGGAGGAGGGCACGATATTCCCGAGGCGACGATTCGGCAGCGGTACAACAATAGCCGGCTTAATTTGATCCAACTCCTTCCCGGACTCACTGAGCTAAAACTCTATGACAACAGCAAAGAAGCCAATCCGGACAGTGGTATTGCTCCCGAACCGAGGTTGATCCTGCATCTGGTTAAAGGCAAGGTTGTACAGATATGCGATTTGCCCACTGTTCCTGAATGGGCCAAACCGGTCGTTGCAGCGGCTTTAAAGTTCCAGTGAAGCGGAAAACCCTCGCTGGGTCCTGTCCACCAGCAGGTCGGTCGCCTGCTTCCGCCCTTCGCGAATCCATTTTTCCTCTCCAGCATCTAATCCAGCGCAATCGCCAAGGGGGAAACATGATTCAGGTTCGACCTGCAAAGGAGCGCGGGCATGCAGATTACGGCTGGCTGGATACCTATCACACATTTTCATTCAGCGATTACTACGACCCTAACTTCATGGGGTTCCGCAGCCTGCGTGTGATCAACGAAGACCGGGTCAAGCCCGGCCATGGCTTCCCAACACATCCTCATCGCGACATGGAGATCATCACGTATGTGCTGGAGGGCGAACTCGCCCACAAGGACAGCATGGGCACCGGTTCGGTGATCCGGCCGGGCGAGGTGCAGAAGATGAGTGCGGGCACTGGCATTCGCCACAGCGAGTTCAACCACTCCAAGACCGAGCCGGTGCATCTTCTCCAGATCTGGATTGTGCCGGAAAAAGAAGGCATCACGCCGATGTACGAGCAGAAAGCGGTTCCGGCTGAGGAGAAGGAAGGCAAGCTGCGGCTGCTGGCCTCACCCAAAACGGGGAATGGCGCGGTGACCCTCTATCAAGACGCAAAGTTGTTCGCGACTGAATTGAAATCCGGACAGTCAGTAGAATACGCACTGAACAGCGGCCGTTATGCCTGGCTGCAAGTCGCGCGTGGAACCATCAGCGTCAATGGCAAAGAATTGCACGCGGGAGACGGAGCTGCGGTCGCTCAGGAGCCAGGTCTTGAGATCAAGGGCGTCGGAGATCGGAGTGAGGCGCTGCTTTTCGACCTGGCCTGACTCAACAACACTCGTTTCTTCCGATTGGTCATACTCCGGCAGCACAGCCGTTGTACTGGTTGGGCTGTCCGGGGGTTTTGCCTGGGTACTCCAGTGCTTCAGGCGTGTTGCAGAGGTACAGTCCTAGGTCCTTAGTAACTTCTTAGTCAAAATAGCGAACCGTGTGCATTAACACCACAATAACTTGTGGTTGAAGGAACCCGTACACACAGGATTTAGGTATAGTTTTGGCGCAAAAGTACCATGAACTTCGGTAAAATCCGGAAAATCACGGTAAAACACGGAAGTTCCTGCTTGACCTTCCTGCATTAACCCAGTTATAACTCGGCTGAACCTGAGTTTTCCCCCCGAGAAAACATTTAAAGGTAGTTCTCTCCAGGCCTCCAGAGGTAGGGGCCAAAACCCACAGTGGAAAGGCTAATGAGTATGGCAGCAGAGTCGCGCGAAGTAATGAACATTCGCCAAGCTTCCCAATATCTGGGAGTCAGCCCCGACACGCTCTACAAATATGTGACTGAAGAGAAGATCCCGGCGTTCAAGCTGGGGAACCGCTGGAAGTTCAAGAAGACCATCCTGGACCAATGGATGGAGCAAAAGAGCACGATCAATATGAGTGGCGCCAAAAAAAAGCCCAAGGCGGCGCGGGCCGCGGCAGTCCGTTAAGTCAAGTGAGCAATTGAACGATATTAAGAACAACCGTATCTAGATAAAGGCAGGCAGGCATGTTTGGATCAGGGAAATCAATTGTCGGATTAGACATAGGTTCCAGTTGTATCAAGGCGATTGAACTGAAGCGCGCCAAAGGCGAAATCCAGGTATCGCACCTGGGACTGGAGCCTTTGGCCAGCGACGTGGTAGTGGACTCCATGATCGTGGATTCCGGCCACGTGTCCACGGCGATCACCAAGATATTCGGTGAACGCAGCATCAAGGCCAGGCAGGTGGCAACTTCCGTCAGCGGCCACTCGGTCATCGTCAAGCCGATCAAGGTCCAGTCGATGAGCGAGGGTGAACTGGCAGACAGCATTACTACAGAAGCGGCCCAGCACATCCCTTTCGACATCTCGGACGTGAACCTGGATTTTGAAATACTCAATCCTCAAGCTGAAGGGCCGCAGATGGACGTTCTGCTGGTGGCAGTCAAGAAGGACAAAATCCTGAATTACACCAATGTGCTGTCGCTGGCGGGGAAGTCTCCGGCGGTGGTGGACATTGACGCATTTGCTTTGCAGAATTGCTACGAATACAACTATCAACCCTTTCCCGATGCCACCGTCGCCCTGCTCAATCTGGGCGCCAGCGTGATGAACATCAACATCGTGAAAGGCACAACCCCTCTGTTTACCCGCGACGTGAGCGTCGGCGGCAATCAGTACACAGATTCACTGCAGAAAGAACTGGACCTCAGTTTTGACGATGCTGAATCCCTCAAACTGGGCAAGAAAGTCGGGACGGTCAGCGAAGACGCAAAGACGCCGATCCTCCAGCAGGTGACCGAAATTATCGTGCTGGAGATCCAGAAGACATTCGACTTTTTCCGGGCCACTGCTTCCGGCGAACACATTGAGCGCATTTTCCTGGCGGGTGGATCTTCCCGCGTGCCGGGACTGGTCGAGGCATTGCGTCAGGAATTCTCGTTGCCGGTGGAGGTGCTGAATCCTTTCCAGCGCATCCTGCCTCCGCTGGATCCGGCGGAAAACGAAATTTTGGAACAAAATCCAGGACAACTTGCAGTAGCAGTAGGTTTGGCCCTGAGGAGCTTTGAAAATCTATGATTCGCATCAATCTACTTGGAGTTCCTAAAGCGAAACGCGGCAAGCGTCCTTCTACCCCAATCAGCGCCGGTGAAGGACCGAGCACAGCCATGCTGTTGCTGGTATTTGTGATTGTGCTGGGTGCAGGACTGTGGGGCTGGTACACCCTGGTGGACCGCCAGCGAGACACCTTGCGCGCGGACTTGAAGAAGGAACAGGATGAAAATACGAAATTGTCCGATGTAAAAAGCAAATATGAGGCGGCCAAGAAAAAAGCTGACCAATTCGAGCAGCGGGCCAGGATCATTCATCAACTCGGGCAGCAGCAAACCGGGCCGGTCAACCTGCTGAACATGGTGGCCGACACCATCACCAAGACTGACGCTGTGTGGCTCGATGCCATGACCGACGACGGCAGAAGCATCGACTTCACCGGATTCGCATTGAGCCCGGATGCCGTGGCCAACCTCATGGCTAACCTGGATAAAACGGGCAGATTCAAGTCCGTGGAAATCAAAGAGACAGCGCAAGACAGCTCTATCAAGGAGCTGCAAGCCTTCAAATTCGAGTTGGTTTGCGAGAAGTTGACGCCGGGCTCGTCAGCTACGGCGCCGGCGGCGGCCAAGACAGAAAAGAAGGGTTAATCGAAACAGACTTTTAACGGAGAAAGCGAAAATTCAGGGACGGATTGGCTATGTCGAAATTTGATGAAATGTCACTGGTAATAAAATTGGGCATCCTGCTGTTGGTTGCCGGAGTGATAGGTGGGGGCTTTTATTTCTGGCCGCTGGGCCCCATGAATGACGATATCAAGCAACTGCGCACTCAGGTGGCGGAGAAGCATGCGGAGAATCAGCGCTTGAAGGATTTCATCCCTATGCTCGCAGACCTCAACAAGCACCTGGTTGAGCTGGAGCAGCAACTGGTGGAAGAAAAGAGAATCGTTCCCGACGAAAAAGAGGCTGACCAGTTCATCAAGCTGCTCCACGATACGGCCGCGCTGGCAGGCGTTGAAATCCGGCGCTATACCTCCGCGCCTATCTCCAATCATGATTTCTATACTGAGGTGCCGTTTCAACTCGACCTTGATGGTTCGTACTTTTCCATGCTGAACTTCTTTGATCGCATCGGCAGGGTGGAGAGGATTATTAACATTGCCAACCTTCAGATGTCGAACACCAAGAACACCAGCCCGTCCAAGGTGAAGACGACCTATTCCTGGGCTCCGGGCGAATCAGTGGTTGCCAGTTGTACGGCGACCACGTTCTTCAGCCATGATCTGGTTCCGACGGAAGTTTCCGCGGCGCCGAAGAAGTAAGGGCTGTGCCACACGTACGAAAAGGAACTGAAATGAAGCTGATTCAAATCTTCGCGCTTGTAGCGGCATTGACGGTAACCGCCGCGGCACAAAGTACAAACAATCAGAATGCAGGCCCGGCCTCTCCAGCCAAACCGGCTGTCAAGGCCAGCTCCGGTAAGAGTGCGCAGAAGGGCGGTACAGGCAATCCAACCTCCCCCGTCACTTTGACGGTTCCCAGGACCAGCCAGGCAACGGCGGGTAGCAAGAATTCGACGCCTTCCAGTTCCACCCCCGCTAAGGGTACCGCCAAGAACGGTACTTCTCAGGCGGCGGTTCCGAAAACTCCGGTGCTTGTAGTCAAGCCTGCGCGGCAACCCGCGACCAGTTCCAAAAACCCAGCGACAGCCAAGACCGCCAAGACTGCTGATAAGACGGCGGCAAAGCCCAAGGTTCCAAAGAAAACTGTTGTCGCAACGAAGAACGAGCAGGCACGATTAGTGCCACAGAAGGTGGCAGACAACAAGAAAAAACCAGGATCGGGAGAGGAGACCATCAAGAGCGGTCCTGCAGGCCGTCGCGATCCCTTCCTGAGCGTCATCCGCACCGCGCCCTCGGGCCCTGTCGGCCCTTCGTGCTCAGTCGGAAAGAAGTGCCTGTACATCCCGGAACTGGTAGTAAAGGGTATAGCCAAGGACACGGAAGGACAAATGCTGGCAGTCGTGGTGAGCAATACTCATCGCGCTTATTTCCTGCGCGAGAACGACCAGGTTTTCAATGGAAGCGTAGAGAAGATTACAAGTGACTCTATCGTTTTTCGCGAATATGCAACCGACCATCTTGGACGCGAAACTGCGCACGAGGTGGTGAAGCGGATTCCGAAGACATAGCAGTCAGGAAGACGGCAAGCAAGGAACGTTGAGCAGTCGGGGCCGAACCCAGGGAGTAGTAGAGGTATCGCGTGATAAGGAACTAATTCTAAGCGGCTGAATGGGGTTAACGTGACCCAGTCAATCCGCGCATGCCAAAGCCGAACATTGCTGAGGATGGGGAGACAATGACGATGAGGGTAAAGCAACTGCTGGGAATGATTCTGCTGGGGGCTGTGATCACGGCGCCGGCGGCAGGTTCCGTTTCGCAACTGGCCGGCGTGCAGGTGGAAAAGCGAGACCAGGCCAGCGTGATAACTATTCTCGCAAACGGGCCATTCACTCATACTGAATATCGTCCCGCGGACAGTTTGATGTTGGTTGATCTGGCGGGAGTCTCCGCTGAGCATCAGGACGCATCCGTTCATGCGGTATCCAGCGCAGGAGTGAAGTCTTACCGCGTCGTCGGGTACCGCTCGGCAAGTGGCGCCGAAGTGGCCAGGATTGAGCTGGCGCTGGTTCCTGGGGCCACCACCAGGGTGAACGATATTCAAGGCGGCCTGGAAGTGCGCATCAGCAGCGCCTCCCCGGCAGCCGGCAGCGTTGAACCTCCTGCACCGAATCCCAACGCTGGCGCAACCGGCCATTTGAATCACATCAGCAGCATTACGGCGGCCCGTGCAAAGGATGGTGTGAATATTGAGGTCACCGGCAGCGGTGCAATTACCGGAAAGACCATGAAGCTCGCCAATCCCAGCCGCATTGTCGTGGACATTCCCAATTCTGTTCTCGATGGCCATGCGCGGCAGATTCCAATCAACAACGGCGATATCAAGAGCGTGCGTGCTGCCCGTTTTCAAAGCGATCCGCCAACCACGCGGATCGTGGTGGATGTCACCGCCCTGCATGACTTCGAGTTGGTTCCTCAGGGAAACAAGCTGCTGTTGAAGCTGAAGAATCCGGATGCTGCTGTGAAACCAGCCGTTGTGTCGCAAACCACCGTCGCTCAGCAATCCCCGGTCGCTCCAAAGCAGCCTGAGAACAAGCCGGTAGCAATCCCTGCGGCAACGGTGCTGCCTGTTCCCGTAAAGGCGTCGCCGGCAGAGGCCAACCCAGCCAAGGCTTCAGTGCCGATGGAGAAGACATCTGCGGATGCAACAAACAAATCATCAGGACAGGCCCGCAGTGACCGTGCGGCGGCCTATTTTGCTGATCCGGAGCCTCCACTGCTGGTTGGCAATACTAAAGCCAGTGCTCACTTGGATGTGGAACCGAAAGCGGTGAATGCCGCCTTGCAACAACAGCAACAACAGCAACCGCCAACGACAACGACAACGTCGAATACTGCGCCAACCAGTTGCACCAGCGGCCGTTACGCGGGTGCGCCGCTCAATCTGGACTTAAAAGACCTGGACATCAAGGATTTCTTCCGCCTCATTCACGAGATCAGCGGACTGAATGTGGTGCTCGATCCCAGCGTGAAAGGCATTGTCACCATTGATGTGACTGACATTCCCTGGGACCAGGCATTGGCAATTGTGTTGAGAAACAATGGCCTGGAATGCGAGTTGGAGGGCAACGTCCTGCGCATCGCGACTCTGGAAACGCTTCGAGCGGAAGCAGACGCCCGGCGCTTGCAGCAGGAGGCGCTGGCTCTGGCTGTTCCCAGGCAGAGCTACACACGCTATCTGAGCTATGCCCATTCCAAGGACATGGTTCCAATCGTCAAGAAGTTTCTTTCGTCTCGCGGCGATGCAGTGTCCGACGATCGCAGCAACGCGGTCATCATCGAAGACATTCCCGCTACGCTGCCCAAGATTGATGACCTCTTGACCAAACTGGATCGCAAGACTCCAGAGGTAGAAATCGAGGCTCGTGTGGTGGCTGCCACCCGTAACTTCGCGCGTGACATCGGCACGCAGATCGGATTTGGCTGGGGCAACGGCGTCACAAACACCGGCGGCGGCACGGGTGTTCCCAGTCCGATCCAGGTCACTCCTCCGGCAGGGACGACGCCGTCGTTTATCACCGTACCGGGAAATACTTCGCAAATTCCTCTGTTTACGAACTTGCCCGCGACTGGGCCTACCAGTGGTTTCTCCATTACCAACTTTACCTCTCTCTATCGTCTCGACTTTGTCCTGAGCATGGCGGAGACGCGAGGCTTGGTAAAGATCCTGTCGCGGCCCCGGATCACCACGCAAAACAATATTCAGTCTTTGATCGAACAGGGCAGCAGGATTCCGGTTGTGACCCAGGCACAGTTAGGCGGACCGCCTACGGTTACTTACGTGGACGCGTTCCTGCGCCTGACGGTGACGCCACAGATTACTTCGGACAATACGATTTTCCTGCAGTTGGATGTGGAAAATACTACGCCTGACTTCTCCCGCGTCACCGGCGCGCAGTTGAATCCCACGCTCAATACGCAACGGGCAACCACGCAGGTTCTGGTCAGCGATGGGCAGACGGTGGTGCTGGGCGGCGTCATCCAGACGCAGAACAGCTTGGCTGTCGGTCAGGTTCCTTTGCTGGGCAGCATCCCGTTGCTGGGAAATCTGTTTAAGCACACGGCGATCAACACCTCAACTGCGGAGCTCATCTTCTTTATCACTCCCAAGATCATTCAGACCTGACCCCTGTATTTTCCTCCGCCCCCGGTGAATTTCCCGGGGGCTTTTTTATTTTTGTTCTTCTATTCATCGCGGGCGCGATGAACAGCGTGGTCTTACGATAATATTGAGCAAGCGCGGAAACTCCGCGGTATAGGTTTCTTTTCAGTGCGTGCAATGAGGCATCAGGTGAGAAAACAATCGCAATGAACTACCAGGTCCGGCAACAGAAGCTGGCGGCCCGGCTGCGCCAGGCAGGAGTTGATGGCCTGCTCGTGACTCATCTGCCCAACATCCATTACATGTGCGGCTTTACCGGCAGCGCCGGTGTGCTTTTGTTCATGGCTGGCGATCGCGCGCCCAGGCTCATCTTCGTTACAGATGGCCGTTATACACAGCAGGCGGCGGAACAGGTCAGGGGCGCAAAAGTGGTCATCAGCAAAGGCGCCGCCATGGTTGAAGCCTGTGCGCGCGCGGGGAGACTCAAGCTTGAAAGACTGGCAGTCGAATCTGAGCATCTCTCCCATTCGGCTTTCCAACAATTGGGTAGCTGGATAGGCCGCAAAACCAGGCTGAAGCCGACTTCCGGCCTGATTGAGGAATTGCGGACCATCAAGGATCACGATGAAATCGAGCAAATACGGGCGGCAGTGCTGTTGGCCGCCAGTCTCTTCCAGACGGCGCTCAATACCATCCGCGCCGGGGTGACGGAAAATCTGGTAGCAGGTGAACTGGAGCTGCAGGCGCGCCGGGGCGGCGCGGAAGCCATGTCGTTTGAGACCATCGTGGCGGCCGGTTCCAGGTCGGCCTTGCCCCATGGCCGCGCCTCCATGCAGCCCATTTCAGCCGGCGAATTCATAATCCTGGATTACGGTGTTATACTCGCCGGTTACTGTTCTGATATGACCCGCACCGATCACGTGGGTCGGGCGTCCCGGTTGCACCGGAAAATGTATGATGCTGTCCGTGAGGCTCAGCTTGCATCGATTGAATCTGTGCGGCCGGGTGTTGAAGCCGGTGATGTGGATCAGGCAGGGCGGGGATTACTGAAAAAAGCAGGCTATGGCGCCTACTTCACCCACTCTACAGGTCATGGAGTCGGTATTGAGGTGCATGAGGCCCCTCGCTTGGCCAAAGGCCAAAACCAGAAACTTGTTCCAGGGATGGTCATTACCATTGAGCCGGGAATTTACATTCCAGAGCAAGGCGGTGTCCGGATCGAAGATATGGTCCTGGTCACCGAGACAGGGTATGAGGTCCTTACACCTACTACTAAGGACTTGATCGAGCTTTAGTCCCGGAGAACCGACGAATATTCATGAATCAGAAAGAGCTCAGAGAGCTTATTGAATTCCTGATCGAGAAAGACATCTCCGAGTTTGAGCTTGAACGTGGAGACGTCAAGGTCCGGATTAAACGCGGCGTGACTCAGATCATTGCCGCACCCGTTGAGCTACCCATTGCTCGCGGCTCTCAGGATCCGGCGCCTCCGCCGCCGACGGAGGCATTTCGCCCGGGCGCTTCCGCCCCTCATCCTCCTCCGCCAAAATTAGAAGAGGATCTGCATGAGGTGAAGTCGCCCATCGTAGGCACCTTCTACGAGTCTCCCTCGCCCGGATCACCTCCGTTCGTGAAGATAGGCGACATGGTGGAAGCTGGCCAGACCCTGTGCATCATTGAAGCCATGAAGCTGATGAATGAAATCGAGTCGGACGTGGCGGGCGAACTGGTAAAACGCCTGGTCGCCAATAGCCAGCCGGTGGAATACGGCCAGCCCCTGTTTGCCATTCGGCCCAGGAAATAGTCTCACGAGCCAGCTTGCCTAACATCTACATTGTTGCCGGACCGAACGGTGTGGGAAAGACCACTTTCTCGCGGGAATTTCTGCCGCGATATGCCATTTGCAAAAATTTTATCAATGCAGATCTGATCGCTGCTGGTTTGGCTCCTTTCTCGCCGGAGAGCGTGGCTATTCATGCCGGGAGATTGGTGCTGGAAGAAATTGAGCGTCTTGCAAGCCAACAGATTGATTTTGGGCTTGAAACTACGCTTTCAGGCCGTAGCTACATGGGCCTGATTCGGCGTCTCAAGAACAGAGGATACAAGATACACATCTACTTCCTTTGGGTTCCAACCGACGCTATCACTTTGTCGAGGGTAAAGGAGAGAGTGTTAAAGGGCGGCCATGATGTACCTGAAGTAGATGTTCGTCGCCGCTTTGGTCGGTCAATCGAGAACTTTCTAAATCATTATCGCCCCCTGGCGGATTCCTGGATTCTCTTTGATAACTCGAAGATCCCACCCTCGGAGGTTGCCTTTGCGAAAGAAGGTGAGCTTCGTATAATAGATGTGGATATATACAGGTTACTGATGATGAACTATGGCTATTGATAAAGCCATCCTCGAATTACCGCTTGAAGTACGTGCTGAAATGGCGCTGAGAGAGGCCTTTCGTGGCGTGTGTGAGGAAAATCTGCGTTTAGGCCTGCCGGTTCACGTCTGGCGTGATGGCAAGCCGGTTGCGCTTTCGCCTGAAGAAATAAGAGAATTCCTGGCAAAACCGGAGCCACCTCTCTCGAGTGTGCAAAATGGTATCAATGGCGCATCCAAGTCCGGCAGCAAAGCCGAATAGTCCGCCAATCCGCTAGCCACAGCAGAAGAAATTGGAGAAAATGCTATGCCAGCATCCGGCGACCACACCACATGTTCAAAAAAATCCTGATCGCCAATCGAGGTGAAATTGCTCTGCGGGTGATTTGCGCCTGCAAGGAGCTCGACATTAAGACAGTCGCCGTGTACAGCGATGCGGACCGCAATTCGCTTCATGTCCGCTTTGCCGACGAAGCCATCTGCATTGGTCCGCCCCGCTCCGCGGAAAGCTACCTGAATATCCCAGCCGTCATCAGCGCTGCCGAGATCACCAACGTGGACGCCATTCATCCTGGGTACGGACTGCTGAGCGAGAATGCCAACTTTGCCGAGGTCTGCGAGGCTTCGCACCTCAAGTTCATCGGCCCGCCTTCTGAGGTCATCCGGCTCATGGGAGAAAAGGAAAAGGCGCGCCAGGCCATGAAAAAGGCCAATGTCCCTATCCTCCCGGGGTCCGATGGTGTGGTTGCCAGTGCCCAGGAAGCCAGAGAGTGGGCGCCGCAGATCGGCTATCCCGTGATTGTGAAAGCGTCCGCCGGGGGCGGAGGCCGGGGGATGCGCGTGATCCGCTCCGAAGCCGAACTGGAAATGCTGTTCAACTCCGCCCAGGCGGAGGCGGCTGCCGCTTTCGGCAACGACAATCTCTACATGGAAAAATTCATTGAGCGGCCCCGGCACATTGAATTTCAAGTGCTCGGCGACAGCTACGGGAGAGTTATCAGCCTGGGCGAACGCGAGTGCAGCATTCAGCGCCGTCACCAGAAGTTGCTGGAAGAATCGCCCTCCACCAGGGTTACCGAGGAGCTGCGGCAAACCATTGGCAACAAGTTGGAAGAGTGCCTTTCCGGCATCGGCTATGTGAACGCAGGAACGGTTGAATTCCTCATGGACGAGGATGGCAGCCTGCATTTCATCGAGATGAACACCCGCATCCAGGTGGAGCATCCCGTTACTGAGTTGGTAACCGGAGTTGATCTGTTGAAATCCCAGATTCTGCTGGCGTCCGGTGCAACCATGGCGGAGATCGTTCCCAAAGTTGAACGCCGGGGGCACGCCATTGAATGCCGCATCAACGCCGAGCATCCGGAAAAATTTACGCCATCCGCCGGCAAGATCAAGACCTTCCATGTTCCCGGGGGCCCGGGTGTCCGCGTCGATACGGCAGCTTACGCTGAAGCCGTAATCCCGCCGTACTACGATTCCCTCATTGCCAAGCTCATCACCTATGGCAAGGACCGGGAAGAGGCCATCATGCGCATGCACCGGGCGCTGGAAATGTTTATCATCGAGGGCATCTACACCACCATCCCTCTACACCGCCGAATCGTGCAGGATGAAGAATTCAAGGCAGGAAATATGGATACCAAGTATCTGGAACGGCTCCTGCCCAAATTGCAGGAAGAACGGGCCCGGGAGATGGCCGTGCAATCTTGACCGCCGCGCAGCCGCTTCCGCGTTTCTATCCCATCATTGACGCCGCGCATTTTTCTGCGGCTGCCGACCCGCTGGCCGCGATTGTCCACTTTGCCCAGGAACTTTTGCAGGCTGGAGCATCTCTGGTCCAGTATCGCAATAAGTCTGGTCATGCGCGTGTCATGCTCGGTCAGGGCAGGGAACTGCGCCGCGTGGTCCAGGACCGGGCAAAGTTGATGATGAATGACCGTGCGGACCTGTGCCTGGCTGCCGGGTTTGATGGCGTGCATCTTGGCCAGGACGATCTTTCTCCTGCCGCCGCCCGGCGCATTTTTCAGCAAGCCCGCCGTGGCGGGGATTCCCGCCAACCGGAGTTGTGGATTGGCTTCTCCACCCACAACCTGGATCAACTGCGGGAAGCAGAGCAGATGCCAGTCGATTACATTGCCGTTGGGCCGGTGTTTGCCACTACCTCCAAGGCCAATCCCGACCCGGTAATCGGGCTGGAGGGGGTGCGCCAGGCCCGCAGGCTGACCTCCCGGCCCCTGGTGGCCATAGGTGGCATAACTCGCGGGAATTGCAGGTCCGTGCTGGAAGCGGGCGCGGATGCCGTGGCTGTGATCTCCGATGTTGTAGAATCACCCCGCAAATCAACAGAGGAATTTCTGCGCGTTTTGGGGTAAAACATACAGACCATGTCCACCTCAGCAGATAGTAGACCTGTCGCCGCGCCGGACTCCAACCCTGAACTGGTGAAAGGCCTTGGCCTGACCAGCGCCACCACCCTGGTGATGGGCTCCATGATTGGCTCAGGCATCTTCCTCGTCTCGGCCGAAATCGCCCGCGAGGTGAATTCACCTGCCTTGTTGCTGGGCGCGTGGCTGGTCACTGGGTTCATGACCATTGTGGGCGCGCTGTCCTACGGAGAACTGGCCGCCATGATGCCCAAAGCGGGAGGTCAATACGTTTATCTTCGCCAGTCCCTGGGACCGCTTTGGGGCTTTTTATATGGCTGGACGCTTTTCCTGGTCATTCAGACCGGCACCATAGCCGCTGTAGGCGTCGCCTTCGGAAAATTCCTTGGGGTCTTTTTCCCTTCCATCTCAAGCCACCATTGGCTCTGGTATATCGGGCACCCGCGGCCCATTCATATTGGCTCCCTCACTCTGGGCGATATGGACGTCGGGCTGAATACGCAGAACCTTGCCGGAATCATCATTGTGATTGTGCTCACCATCGTGAACACCTTCGGTATCAAGACCGGCGCTGCCATTCAGAACATTTTCACGGTTGCCAAGGTCTCTGCTCTGGCCTTGCTCATTGTGGTCGGCGTTTTTGTGGGACGCAATGCCCAGGCAGTGGCCGCCAACTTCAGCAATTTCTGGAGGCTCGACTCCCCGCACTCCGCCACCGGAACTCTCGCAGGTCCCTTTGTGGGGGTTCTAACCATTCTTGCTGTTGCCCAGGTGGGATCATTGTTTTCCGCTGACGCTTGGAACAACGTGACCTTTACCGCGGGCGAAGTCAAAAACCCTCGACGCAATCTTCCCTTGTCGCTGGCTTTGGGAACCGGAGTGGTGGTCCTGCTTTATTTTTTCGCCAATGTGATTTATCTCAACGTGTTACCGCTGGATGGCAACCCCAACGCCACCACCGTGGTGGAGAGGGGCATCAAGTACGCTACAGACCATCCCGAGGTGCAGACCGACATGCATGAGGACCGCGTAGGCACTGCCGTGATGAAGCAGATGTTCGGTGATACCGGGCTTTCATTAATGGCGATTGCCATCCTGATTTCCACCTTCGGTTGTTGCAACGGGCTTATCCTGGCTGGCGCGCGGGTCTATTACGCCATGGCCCGAGACGGCCTCTTTTTCAAGGCCGTAGGCAAAGTGAACGCCAGGCACAAGGCGCCCGCCATTTCACTGGTGGTGCAGGGCATATGGACCTGTGTTTTGTGCCTTTCCGGTACTTATGGTCAACTGCTCAATTACGTGATTTTTGCGGTTCTGATCTTCTATATCCTGACCATTGGCGGTCTTTTCGTGTTGCGTTACAAAAGGCCTGACGCGGAGAGGCCCTACCGGGCAGTTGGTTACCCGGTACTCCCTGCCATTTATATCGTGATGGCCTTGTTCATTGATGTCGTATTATTGCGCTACCAACCACAGTTCACGTGGCCGGGCTTGTTCATCGTATTGCTGGGGATTCCGGTGTACCTGATATGGTCCTCACGGAAGCCGGCAGCGGAAAGAGCCTGAGCAAAAGGAGAAACACCTGAATGGCTACCCAAACTCGATCTGGACCCGGCAGCGCTGCAGCAGGTAACTCGCTGTTTCGGACTAAATCTATTGATCGCCTCCGGGCGCAAGCCGCGAACAACCCTCTCAAGGCAACGCTGGGTCCTATGTCGCTGGTCGCGCTGGGAATCGGGGCCATCATCGGCGCGGGCTTGTTTGTAAGGACCGCCGATGCTATCGCTCAAAGGTCCGGCCCCTCGGTCACCCTCGCCTTCATCCTTGCCGGTGTCGGCTGCGCGTTTGCCGGGTTGTGCTACGCCGAGTTTGCCTCCATGATCCCCATCGCAGGCAGCGCCTACACCTATTCCTACACGACTATGGGTGAACTGGTGGCGTGGATTATCGGTTGGGACCTGGTGCTCGAATATGCCGTAGGCGCTGCCACCGTGGCCATCTCCTGGAGCCAGTACTTTAATAAGGTCCTCGAGTACATAAGTGCGGGCCTGCATGTTCCATTTCAATGGTGCCATTCGCCGTTCGAGATGGATGCCGGTGTACGCGGGATCATGAATATTCCCGCTGTCGGCATTCTCCTGCTGTTGTCCGCGCTGCTCATTCGCGGCACCCGGGAATCAGCATTCGTCAACAGCCTCATCGTTATCGCCAAAGTCACGATTGTGATCATCGTCATCATAATCGGCTGGGGGTTCATGAACCCGGCCAATCACACTCCGTACATTCCGGCGGCCGCTTCCTACACGCCTCCGGGAGACGTTACCCACCCCTACGGCGGTATTATGGGAATCCTGGGAGCGGCCGGCGTGGTGTTCTTTGCCTACATCGGATTTGACGCGGTTTCTACGGCAGCGCAGGAAGCCAAAAACCCCAAGCGCGATATGCCTATCGGCATTCTCGGTTCGCTCGTCATCTGCACCGTATTGTACGTTTTGTTTTCACATGTTCTTAGCGGCGTAGCTAGTGTTGATTTTTTCCGCACTACGGGCAAAGAAGCTTCAGTGACCCAGGCCATTACCATATACATGACGGGCTACGGCTGGTTGGCCAAATTCGTGACCGTCGCCATCCTGGCCGGGTTCTCCTCGGTAATCCTGGTCATGTTGCTGGGACAGTCGCGCGTGTTTTACTCCATGAGCGAAGATGGCCTGGTTCCCAAGGTGTTTTCGGCAGTTCATCCCAAATACCGGACTCCCTGGAAATCCAACATGCTGTTCTTCGTTTTCACCTCTCTCTTCGCCGCCTTCCTTCCTGAAAGCATCGTCGGTGACATGACCAGCATCGGGACTCTGTTTGCATTCATTCTGGTCTGCATTGGCGTATGGATCTTGCGTGTCCGCCGGCCGGATTTGGAACGGGCTTTCAGGACTCCTGCCGTGCCGGTGGTGTCCACCCTTGGCATCCTTGTATGCGGTGCGATGATCTATGGCCTGGGCTGGACCAATTGGCTGCGGCTGATTGTCTGGCTGGTTATTGGATTGATCATCTATTTCGCCTACAGCCGTCGTCACAGCCGAATCAATCAAGCCTAGTATGGAACGCCGATGAAGATGGTGCGCGAAACCAATGTCTCGCCCACGCCCTCCGCCCTTGGCGGAGGGCGTGGGCTTTGAGCAGCAATGAATGCGAATCAAGCTTTTACATGGTGGTCATTACCTGAGCACAATCGGCTATCAGGAGGTCCACCAGTTCTCGCGCGCCGGAGGAGTATTTTTGCTTTGCCCAAATCTTTGCCTTGCTTTTCTCCATAGAACCAATCTTCAATTTCTTGTTTTTCTCCGCAAATTTTCATCAACTTCTGTTCGCCTTCCTGCTTTTAGCATCCTCTGTGTCCTCGCTTTTCTCTCAGTGTCCTCTGTGGTAAGGTTTTGCTTTTGCTTTGATTTTCTTTTTTGTTCTTCTCCGTGTCTCTGGGGGTGAGGTTTTGGTTGTGACTCCGCTACGCTGTGCCTCCGTGGTGGATTTTGAATTTCTTATGACTTCTTTTACGACCCATTCCGCCGAAGAAACCACCGCGCTGGGCCAGCAGTTGGCTGGCGAAATCAGTCCCGGATCAGTTGTCCTGCTGCGCGGCGATCTGGGCGCCGGGAAAACCACTCTGGTCAAGGGCATTGCCGAAGGGTTCCACGCCGCCGCCGCGGAGGACGTCACCAGCCCCACTTTCACTCTGATTCATGAATACCGCGGTTCCGGCGTTACTCTCTACCACATTGATCTTTATCGCATTGATACCCAGCGTGAGCTCGATACGCTGGCGCTGGATGACCTGATGGAGCCGGACAACATTCTTCTCATCGAGTGGGGAGAAAAGTTCGAAAGATTCAAGCGGGAAAGAGAGGTGGAGATCGCCATCGAACATCTGGGCGGAGATGATCGAAGGATCACTTTGACGTAAGTAACTACGTTCTTGGCGTGTTCGTTACCGTCATCCACACCAGCCACAATCCATTGAGCACGAACAGCACGCCAGCGGGAAGAAGAAATTGACGCGCGGGAATCCTGTGAAACGCAGCCCACACGCAAGCGCTCATAATGGCGAGATCGATGATGACGAAGATCGTAAAAATCTTTGTTTTAGACACTCATTAATTTCAGCAGCGAATGAACACGAATAAACGTGAATCACAAAAACAAGTTCTTCAGCATTCCTTCGTGTCCTCGCTCTTCTCTCCGTGTCCGGAGCCTGCGCTGAGAAGCTGTGACTTTTTTGTTTTTCGCGAAAAAGCGATGCTGAAAATAACGCATTGCCACGTAAAAAAATCGCAAATTTTAAAAAAGCCACAGCCTCTGAGCGGAGCGAATGTGTGGCAAGCTTTTGCTTTTGATTTTGTTTTTGTTTTTGGTTTTTTCAATGACGTGATCTTGCTTTTCTCCGTGCCTCAGTGTCTCCGTGGTGGATTTGGTTTTGCTTTGGTTCCAACTAGCCAAGGGCTTCGTTCTTGATATCCCCATTTACAGTCGGAGCTTTCGTCCTTGACTTTCAATTACCAACTTACCAACTTACCCAATTACCAAATTGTCCGCAAAAACCGCGCTGCTTGCAGTGCAACGAGAACAGAATTCTCGTAATCGCCTGCATAACGGCTAGAATCCCATGATGTTGTACCCACAGTCCACAAAAATGATCTCGCCGGTAATGCCGGTGCTGAGATCGGACGCCAGGAACAGCGCCGTATCACCGACCTCCTTTACCTCCACGTTGCGTTTCAGCGGTGCGCGTTCGGGTTGGGCCTTCAACATCTCCCCGAAACCAGCGATGGCCCGCGCGGACAAAGTCTTGATGGGGCCGGCGGAGATTGCATTCACCCGGATCTTGCGCGGTCCCAGGCTGCTGGCCAGATAGCGTACGGTGGCCTCAAGCGCTGCTTTGGCCACGCCCATCACGTTGTACGATGGCATCACCCTCTCCGCTCCCAAATGGGTAAGGGTCATGATACTGCCGCCGTCCGTCATCAAGGGGGCGACGGCCCGCGAAAGCGCAATCAGCGAATAGGCGCTGGTATTCAGCGCGATCTGGAAGCCTTCTCGCGAAGTGTTGAGGAAGTCGCCTTTCAACTCCTCGGTTGGGGCGAAAGCAATGGAATGCACCAGGACGTCGATGCGCCCATAGTTCTGTTTCAGCTCAGAGGCCAGCCGCTCCACTTCCGCATCGCTGTTGGCGTCACATTGAAATCCCGTGGCAGAGGGCAGCGAAGTAATCAGGTCCTGCGCCTCCTCCTTCAGCCGTTCGTTCAGGTACGTGATGGCGATTTTGGCTCCGGCATCGCTCAGGCGCTGGGCGATGGCCCAGGCAATGCTGCGTTTATTGGCCACTCCACAAACAACGGCGTTGCGTCCTTGCATGGTGAGCATAGCAATAAATTCCTCGTAGGTAGGAAACCCAGAAGAATAGCAGAAAGGTGGCTTTTTGCTCTTGGCTCTTCGCCTTTGGGGTGTAATTAAAAGTGGAAGAGTCACTATTTGCGAAGGGCCCCCCAACATGGTTCGTCATCCCGAGGCTTTACCCACGCGCCAGCGGAGGTAAAGCGGAGGGACCTTGCGGTTCCATCGTTTAACTCAAAAGGTCCCGAAACCGCTTAAGTAAACAGCATGGGTACTGGCTTGACTCGCACTTTTAATTGCACCCCGCAGAAAGGGACTCCAATTCAATGGTAATTTGGTACCTTGGTAGGGGAAGGTCCCTTCAGCCAAACACCACGAGCAAAAATGGCAGGGCGAATTTTTGCATCCGGGTACAACCGTATGAGTCCAATGATCTTGCAGCTTCGATAAGAACATACCAGTGAAGGCTGACTGTCTCCCATTTTCGAGTATTCCCGGCATCCCGCCGCTTTTCCTGGATTTTCTCCGCAGTTTTGACAAGGTGCGGGAATTTTACGCGCGTCCGCCAGCATTTGGGGAATGGTGGAAGGACGAACTCCAGCACGTTCGGTATCCGCAGGGCCGACGGCAACAGGTGGCAGAAGTCCTTGAGCGGCAGAACCGGCGTTTTGGCTGTGGGGCCAGGACCCTGGAAAACATTCAACGGCTTAAGAATGGGGCTTCGGCAGTCCTGACTGGCCAGCAGGTGGCGCTGTTCGGCGGCCCCATGTTTGTGGTGCTGAAGGGATTGACCGCCGCCCTTCTGGCGGAAAAGGCTGGCGCGGTCCCCATTTTCTGGCTGGCCACTGAAGATCACGACTTGGCGGAGGTCAATTTCGTCCGCACTCCCGCCGTCGATCACCTGGAAACATTCACCGTCAATCCTCCTCATCCTGACAACGCTCCCGTCAGCAGCATTGCCTTCAATGAGGAACTCTCGGCCTTGCTCCAGAGGATAGAGCAGCAGTTCGGCGCTTCGGATGTCCTGGACCTGCTGCAAGCCAGCTATCGTTCCGGGGAGACATTCGGAAGCGCCTTCGGCAAGCTTTACGCGCAGGTGTTTGCCGATTCAGGCATCATCCTGATCGATCCTTCTGATCCTGAGCTGCACCTGATTTCGGCTCCGGTGTATTGCGACGTGCTGGGGAGGTCCGGCGCAATCAACGAAGCCCTGCTTGAGCGACAGCAGGAGATGGAGAAAGCTGGATACGAGGCCCAGGTTAAGGTTACTCCGTCACAAACCCTGTGCTTTTATTTTCAGGCAGGCGCCAGGTTGCCGGTGCGTCATGATTCCGCCGGCTCTTCCCATGGATTCGTAATAGGAGAAGAGAGGTTCAGCCACAACGCCCTTGTCCGCGAAACCGGAGAGCATCCGGAGCATTTCAGCGCCAATGTGCTGTTGCGTCCTGTGATTCAGGATTATCTGTTGCCCACATTGTGCTACGTGGGCGGCCCCTCCGAGATCGCCTATTTTGCCCAGGCACAAATCGTGTACCGGATGTTGTTGGGCAGAGTTACACCGATCGTGCCCCGTCTCTCCGCCACGATCCTTGAGTCCCGGATCGCCAAATTGCTGGAGCGCTACCAGTTGACCCTCCCGGACATTTTTCGCGGGCCGGAGAAGCTGCGCGAATACGTAGCTGAAAAAGCCTTGCCGGACGGCATTATGAAGAGCTTTGACACGGCCGCGCAACGATTGGAGCAGGCAATCGTATCTATCCATGGGCCGTTGGCCAGGCTCGACCCCACCTTGCTGGATGCCTCAGAGAACGCAGCCACAAAAATGCGCTATCAACTGCAAAGCCTGCGGGAAAAAGCCGCCCGCGCCGAAGCCAGAAAAAATACCGAACTCCAGCGCCATGCTGATGAACTCTCCACTTTGCTTTATCCCAACAAGAGTTTGCAGGAGAGGGAAGTAGGCGCGATCTATTTTCTGTTGAAATACGGTACCGGGCTTCTACAACAGCTCAGGGAAAAGTTGCAGCTCGGATGTCTGGATCACCAGATCATCCAATTGGAAAAGGCCTGAAGGCTTTGATTTTGATTTTCAATTACCAACTTACCAACTTACCCAATTACCAACTTCTTAAGCATTATGTATCCACAGGCGAATAATCCAGTAAGTCAGCGCGGCCACGGCAGCCGAGGCGGGAATGGTAAGCACCCAGGCCCAAACGATGCGGCCTGCCACGCCCCATCGCACGGCAGACAGCCGGTTGGTCGAGCCTACGCCGACGATGGCGCCCGTGATGGTGTGGGTGGTACTTACGGGGATGCCGTTGTAGGCCAGGAAGAACAAGGTGGTAGCGCCGGCGGTTTCGGCGCAAAAACCGCCTACTGGCTTGAGCTTGGTGATGCGGCTTCCCATGGTTCGGACGATGCGCCATCCTCCGAAGTAAGTGCCTAGTCCCATGGCCGCGTTGGCGCCGAGGATGATCCACCATTTGTAATGGCCCCACCCCTGCGAAAACTGCTGCTCAGTGAGGTAACCGCCGGCGAGCAGAGCGCCAGCGATAATTCCCATGGTTTTCTGGGCGTCATTACCGCCGTGACCGATACTGTAGGCCGCGGCAGAGAGCAGTTGCAGCTTGCGAAACAGCTTATCCACGGTTCGGGGAGCGCTGCGGTGAAAAATCCAGGAAACCAGCACCATCAACATCAGGCCCAGAACCAATCCGATCAAAGGAGCGAAAACGATATAGATCAGGGTTGATATCCACTTTTCCCCCAGGCCGGGAACACTTCCGATGATGGGCAGGTGGAATTTTGGTTCCCGCACCAGGACCTGCCATCCGGCCCGCGCGATGCCGGCGCCAGCCAGCCCACCGATCAGGGCATGTGAGGACGAGGTCGGCAATCCCCACCACCAGGTGAGCAGGTCCCAAATGATGGCTCCTGCCAGCGCAGCAATAATCACATATTGCGTGACCTGCCTGGGATCTACCAGTCCGCCGCTGACGGTTTTGGCCACGGCCGTGCCAAAGATAAACGCGGCCACAAAATTGAACCCTGCGGCCCACACCACTGCCAGTCGAGGCGAAAGGACACGCGTGGAAACCACGGTAGCGATGCTGTTTGCCGCATCGTGAAAGCCGTTGATGAAATCAAAAGAGAGTGCAACCAGAATGGAGACGGCGACCAGCAGTCCGCTTAAGTGCACCTAACATGCCTCACATGGATGGATCGTATTGCGTCAGTTTTATTGCTCAAGCGCCCTTCAAAACCACGCCTTCCAGCACGTTGGCCGCATCTTCAGCCTTGTCGGTGGCGGTTTCCAGCACTTCGTACAATTCTTTGAGTTTAATCAGGGCTATCGGGTCGGTCTCCTGCTCGAACAGGATCCCAATGGCAGTGCGGGCAATCTGGTCGGCCTCATTCTCCAGGCGATTGATCTCCACGCAGTAATTCAGGACTGAATCGTGTTTCTCCAGGCCGGCCACCGCGGGCATGAGCTGGTCACACTGGCGAACAATGATGTCCGCCAGCTTGGAGGCGGCCTCCGGAGCCGACTTGATCTTATACATAATCAGCCGCACTCCGGCTGCATAAATAAAGTCGAGCACGTCATCCAGCGAGGATGCCAGCCGGTAAATATCTTCTCGATCAAAGGGAGTGATAAAAGTCTGATTCAGCTTGGTGAGGATGTTGTGGGTCATCTCATCGCCACGATGCTCGAGGGCCTTGAGTTCCTGGACCCGCTTCTCCACGTCCTTAAAATCGTTCAGCGTCTGCCGGAGGAGCCGCGCGCCGTCGCCGAGGTTGCCGGCCATCTCAGCGAACATATGGAAGAACTTCACGTCGCGCGGTATCAGGCGAACCATGTTCTTTCAGGCATCTCCGGGCAAAGATTTAGTACAACCGATAAAGTGGAACTATCGCATGCGTAGGATGGTCAGGTCAACGTGTGCTCCGAGCGCAAAAAAAGACCGCCATCCGGCGGCCTTCTTTCCAGAAAATGTTCTGCTTACAGCGTGGACTCGATCTCAAATCCCCAGGCTTCCAATAAGGGCTCAGGAATATACTTTGAGTTCTTGTTACGCCGCGCCCACTCCCGTAGACGGGTGGAGCGCACATACTGGTCAGGCGTGAGCTTGAACTCCTTCACTGCCTGTTCGAACGATGTAACGATGGGTACAACCGGCCCGATCGGTTCCGGCTTGCCCCAGTTAGGATTACCGCGTCTTTTTGCCATAATTAGTTGCGTCCTGCCTTTTTAGGAGGTATTAAAAGTGCCAAAAACAGCCTCACAAAGTTGGATTCTGCCTGGCTGCTTTTGGATTCAATGCCTTGACCCGAAAACAACAGGGGACCTTAACTCTATTCTTTACAATGGAACCTCCTATTATACGGAAATTTGTATTCCAGCACAACAAAAAACCGACCATCCGGAACCATATATATTTCGGAATAATAGCGAAAATACTTAAAAAATGATTATTGAAATCATAAAATCCAGCTTTATTCATAGACAGGGAAGGCCCAGCATCAGTAAATCTCCTGATTTTTCAACAAGTTGCTGGGTGAGTTCGCTGTCATGTGTGGAAAAAGGGTAGTGGGCTACTTTGGCTTTATGGTGACCATGCAGCTTCTCCTTGTTATTCTGAGCCGAAGCGTAGCGCAGGGGAAGAATCCCACAACAGCATCCAGGAATCAAGCAGCATTCGACGTATTCATCTCACTCCCTGAAAGTGCCTGCGGTTTGACTTTTTGCCCACAAAATATCTTTGTTTGCGGTCAAAGTAGCCCGGAAAAAGCAGCCTGACGGCAAGTTGGAAAGTAGTACGGGACATCTTTAATTCGGATGGAAGCGATACGCCGTAAGTAGTCCAGGGCGTGCCGATGTTCCATTCTGCCTCTAGATCACACGCGCAACTGCGTGGATGCGTTTCAGGGTCGCGACTGTGATCCAACTCAATCCAACGGTGCCCAGAAAGACCGCCACTCCCTTCACAGGAGCCGACAACTGAGTGTGTAAGAAACCATATTGGAGCCAACTCACAAAAGCGTAATGGATAAGGTACATTCCATAAGCGTTGTCGCGGAGGCTGTTCCAGATGCGGCGCGGCGTGCCGGCGAAGCGGACGAACAACGCCAGAAAGGCAAGGCTCGATGCGGCGCACGAGACCGTGAAGCCGAAGCTCGCGAGCGTCTCCCACAAACGTGGTGAGCTTTCAGCAGTGAAGGCTGCCAGGGCGACGACAGTCTCCACATAGAAGATGACCAGCGCCGCAATGCTCCAGATGGGCCAGCGGTGGGCCAGCTTGCCTCCCGAAGCCAGCAATCCTTTTTGCAGGCCACAGGCGCCGATGCCAACCGCAATCAGGAAGTAAGCAAAATAATGAAGTACGCGGCTGGTCTGGAAAGCGAAGGGACCGAATTCGGTCCACCGCAAGCCATTGAAGACCAGTTCCATAGGGAGGTAGGCAATGGCAGAGACAGCCACCACGAGTCCCAAAAAGACTGCCGGGCGGCGAGATGCGCCGCCAAGCACACGCCCCAGAACCTCGCCCCATCTGGGCATCAGTGTGAACAGAGCGGCAGCAACGCAGTCGAAGGCCAGCAGCAGCCAAACAAACCATGCCGGTCCGGAAGGCCAGCTTCCAAGGGAAAACCATTGATGCCAAAAACCGGCCAGGCCGCGCTGGCCTGACTGGAGATACGTGGGGTAATAAGCCAACGGCGCCACCAGCGTCACCGCGATCGCGAATGGCAGGCCAAGCCTAAGCACGCGGTCCCGCAGAAATTGCGCAGCCCCTTTGCGTTGCAGGCTGTTCCACACGAATAGTCCGGAGAGGAAGAACATGAGCGACATGAAGAAGGTGTCATTGAAGCCGGCAAACAGTGCGAACCCGTCCCACCGCTGCGCGTCCACAACCGGAAACGCCTGCCACCATCGCGGCTGGGCCACGAGCGATGCCGGCGGCGGCGGCGCGAACGGAGCGTACGCGAGGACAGCATGATGCGCCAATACCAGGACCGTAACCAAGGCGCGCAAATAACCGATGGGGATGTTGTATTGAGCTGGTGATTCTTCCTGGGTCGAAATGATCCGCCGTTCCTGTAATGCGAGTGCCAGTGGTGCTTCCTGTATGACAGCCATAATTGGTTCTCCCTTCTTCGTAAAGGGAGTCTGGCGAATCAGGGGTCTTGAGGAAACGGAATTTTGACGAAGTGGAGGAGGAAAAGGACGAATGGCTGAATGGACGCTGTTTGCGTTGAGCCTTCCTTATCAATGCGCTATTGTTCTTCTATGCCGGACAATATCTGAAGTGAAATGCCTCGCCTTACATCTTGACCGGTTAAAACCAGCAAAAATGCTGTCAGAGTGACAGCATCTTATTGACTCCTGCCCGAACTGCTGTAATTCTGGAATCAGGCGCGAATTAGCGGTAAGAGCGCCCTCGCCTCAGGGTGAGCGGGACGTGTGTCCCGAAGCGGTCTTTGACAACTTAATAAACGTCGTGCTGCGGTAAAGAACCGCAGCACCTCCGGTGGTCATTCTGAACGACGCCGTCGTGTGGGCGGAGTCAAGAAACTGGATTTCTTCTCCGCAAACGCCGTGCTTCGCTACGGACACCTTGGCGCACCGTGGAGAAGTGTGCCTGGCGCTCGCGCACCGCAATTCGCGAGCGCCACGGAACCAGTGTTTTTGTGAGAAGGCCCCCGCTCTATGAATTGCGAGAAGCGGATTCCGGGACAAACCCGATTCCGGGACATTTTCCGGGACACATATCTGGTTGACTCTAAAGGTCGTTAGGGGCCAATGTCCCGGAATCCCGGAATCCCAGCTACTTTTTATAAACGCAAGTGCTGCGCTAACCAACCGCTGCACCTCCGGCTGTCATTAAATCAACCCGAACGCGACAGTTTGGCGGAGAGAAGAAACTGAACTCTTCTTCCCTATCGTGAGCCAAGGTATAGGTGTGGCCTGCGCCGTAAGCTCTCTGGTGGAGGAATGGTGGAGGAATCAAAAGTCTTCCTCCACCCATTCGTCCTCCACTTTTCCCCAACGTTTTCAATGAGGTGGAGGAAGTGGAGGAAGAGGACGAATCTACCCCATGCTCGGTTTTAGCTTGAGTCTGCGTTCTTTGGGAAATTCGCCGACTGACCGTCTTGGAAAGTTTTGGTGCCGAGAGGGGGAATCAGTGTCTATGGCTACACTCCTGAATGAATCAATGAACTGTGATCGTTTCCGACGAGGTCAGCGCGTGGCCGTTCGCCTCGTACGCAACTACGGTCAAATGATGTGATCCAGCAGCCATCGAAACCGAGGTTGAGAGCCTCGATCCGCCAGTCGTGAATTTGGCGACATTATCGACGTAGAGGCGCACAGCGGTGATGGAGGTTCCGCTCGGTGGGCTCGATGCGGCGACCACCGAAACCGGGGAACTCACCGTTGAACCCGCCGCCGGCGCGCAGATTCTCACGCCCGCAGTTGCGGGAGCGCTGCAGGAGATCGCCGACAAAGAGAGGCTCTTCTTGGAGATGTTATTCAACACGTCGACAGTGACAATCGTGAGCGTGTGCGGCCCGACACTGGTGCTGACGTTGTTGCGAAGCTGATTCGAAAGGCCCTGAAAAATCTTCTTTCCATCAAGCCATTCTTCCATTCGCAGAATGTCAACAGGGCCGTTGGCGGCCGCGCGGACGGGAAAAGTCGAGTTCACTTTCTGTCCGGAAGCGGGCGAGCAGACCGTGCTTCCAACAGCACTCGAATTGGGTGGGAGACAGTCGGGTTTGGCCGAGGTGTTCAGTTCCACCAGTATCGAATTCGTACCCGAAGAAGTTGAAACGATGTCCATAAGCCCGTCATTCTTCAGATCATGACTCAAAAGCGGGGTGAGGTCGCCGCTGAACTGCACGTTCAGAGCACCGGCCTGTTGCACGGGGCCGAATGTCCCATTTCCATTACCCAGCGCATATTCCAGCCCCGGGTCGGCTTCGAACACCATATCGAGCTTGCCGTCGTAATTAAGATCGGCAAGTACACCGGAATTGTCGCCGCTCGAGTTGGTCGGCTGCAACGATTGCTTCAACGTGAAATGACCGGTGCCGTCATTGACCCAGGAGTCAAGCGATTTGATCGAGCTGCAGCCTTCGCCACAAAACTGGTCATTGGTGAGGAAGAGATCTGGCGCTGCGTCTCCATTAACATCACCTACCGAACCGGCGGTGTAAGTGCCGCCGTTGGGCGCGTTCAGGGTTTGCGCGTTTGTGAAGGTGCCGTCTCCGTTGCCGAGGAAGACCGTGGCAGGCGAGCCCAGGTCGACGAGGTCAATCTTGCCATCTTTGTTCAAGTCGCGCGCGATAACGTTGAACGTTTGGAAAAACGGAAGCTGCAGCACCTGGCCTGCGGTAAACCCGCCCTCGCCGTTCCCGAGAAAAATCTGAATTTCAAACGTCCCTGTCTCCAGCCTGAATGACGACACGGCGAAATCTTGTTTGCCGTCGTTATTGAAATCCGCCACCGCCACCCAGGAGGGCCAGCCTGGCAGGAGAATGGATTCCACCGAGAACGTGCGATTGCCTTCATTGATTAAGACGTCGACGAAGTGGCTCTGCCCGGTAGCGGCGACAATGTCGAGTTTGCCGTCGTTGTTGAAATCGCCGACAGCGATGTCCCCGGCTGGCCCGTCGAGATGGCCGATAAGCTCGGGCGACCCGAACTTGCCCCCGCCCGTTCCATACCAGACGAGAAGTTGAGGGTTTGCACCGTCGGTCGAGATGATATCCGGATTTCCGTCCCGATCAAGATCGGCTGCAATCGAGGTTCCGGGCGACGTATTCGACGGCGCCGGATAGGTTGTGGAGTTGAAGCTGACCTGAGCAGCAACTGGAAGGGTAAAACCGAGAACAACAAGGGCTGAGAGAAAGCGGCGCCATGACATGATTCGACTCCGGAGACGAGCATGATTAAAGATGTCAGTTCGGGGCAGGCTGGTTGCTCAAAAGCGGGAGCTTTCCAGCGCCAGGGTTTGAGGGGATTCGCGAGACAGCTCTCTTCCTTGCTTCGTTGAGGACCATGGCAAAGCCTTCGGCACGAGAAAATATGTTCCTAAATGGTACTTACTTAATCTCCGTAACTCTTTAACATGTCAGCCCTGCGCGCTGGGGGGTCAAGCATCTTAATCCGTTGTAAAGCGATTATTCCCTCCTGCTTTTACCTTCGTATACCGCCAATATCTTGTGACACCGAGAGGCCTGCACTGAGTGTCCCATTATGGAGTTGGCCATTTCGGGCCCGTTGTTAGATTCGCGCTGCGCCAGCATTGTGAGACGGAGCTTGTGCCAGGCAGTTAAGGGCGTTATTCTTTTTTGGGTCAACGATTCGAACTATGAAGCTCGAGGGCGGAAATATTCGTTTATCAGCCAGCGACCTTAGTAGCCATTTGGCTTGCCGTCATTTGACCGCCAATGAGATTGCTGTTGCTCGAAACGAAAAGACGGCTCCCGCGTGGGCAAGCCCCGACACGTGGGTCTTACGCCAGCATGGTCTCGAACACGAACGAAACTATCTGAAACACTTGCGGGACTCAGGCTTATCGGTGCTAGACCTGGGGGACATAGAATCCGATGCAAGGGCCATGGCGGAAACACGCGCGGCCATGAAGCAGGGCGCGGAGATCATTGTCCAGGCGACGATGCAGAGTGGCTCCTGGTTCGGGCGGGCAGATGTCCTGCGCCGCGTCAGCAGACCGAGCAATCTCGGCGCCTGGTCTTATGAAGCCTACGATTGCAAGTTAGCGCGCGAAACGAAAGCGGCGACCATCCTGCAGTTGTCTTTGTATTCCGACCTGCTGGCGCAAATTCAAGGGGCTCTTCCCGAATCCATGTATGTAATACCCAGAACAGAAGGTTTTTTGCCGGAGACTTATCGAGTCCTGGATTTTGCGGCGTATTACCGGCAAGTAAAGGCAACACTGGAGCGGGCAATCGAGGAGCGCTCCACTTCTATTTATCCCGAACCGAATCCCCATTGCGAGGTATGCCGCTGGTGGCAGGAATGCGATGCGCGTTGGCGACGGGACGATCATCTCTCGCTGGTGGCCGGCATCACCAAACTACAGAGAAAGCAGCTAGTCATGTGGGGAACCACCACGCTGGGCCAGTTGGCGGCACTGCCGTTGCCGCTGAAAGATCGGCCGCTGCATGGAGCCGGCGATGGTTACGTGCGGGTGCGCGAGCAGGCAAGAGTGCAGCTTGCCGGCAGGTACCAGGATGTACCGCTATTTGAACTGCTCGACATCGAAGCGGGCTATGGCTTGACCCGCCTTCCGGAGCCGTCGCCGGGCGACATTTTTTTCGATATCGAGGGCGATCCTTTTGTGGGGCATGCCGGCTTGGAGTATTTGCTTGGAGTCTTGACGCTCGATGAACAGGCCGAACCGCTGTATCAGTACCGGTGGTCAAGAGACTCAGCGGAAGAAAGAGCGGCCTTTGAGTGGTTCATCGATTTGGTGACAGATGCTTTGTCACGGCATCCAAATCTGCATGTGTACCACTTCACGCCTTATGAACCCTCGGCCATCAAGCGTCTTATGGGACGATATTCATCCCGCGAGAACGAGGTAGACAGGTTCTTAAGAGCCTTCGTTTTTGTGGACCTGCATAGCATCGTAAAGCAATCCGTGCGGGCCGGAGTCGAGCAGTATTCACTCAAGGCGCTGGAGCAGGTATATCGCTTTTCACGCGATATTCGGCTCAGCGAAGTGGGCTTCGCAAAACGGTCCATCGAGCATTGCCTGGAGCTTGGACGAGCGGTAGATATTCAGCAATCCCATCAGCGCATGGTGGAAGATTACAACCGCGACGACTGCCTTTCTACTTTGGGATTGCGCGACTGGCTGGAAGAGCGACGTGGAACGCTGATTGAATCCGGACATCCGATATTGCGTCCGGTCCGTGAGGATGGCAAGCCTCCGTCGAAGGTGGACGAACGCCAACAGCGCGTAGCCGCGCTGTACAGCGACCTGGTGAGCGATGTTCCGGCGTCGCCCGAAGCCAGAAGCGAAGAACAGGCAGCTCATTGCCTGCTGGCGAATCTCTTGGATTGGCATCGCCGGGAAGATAAGGCTGAGTGGTGGGAATTTTTCCGGCTCAGAGAATTACCGGATGAGGAGCTCCTCCATGAGAAAAGAGCAGTATCGGGATTGCGATGGGAAGGACGAATCGGAATGGAAGGGAAGCTTCCGATTGATCGATACCGCTTTGGTCCGCAAGAAGTGGAAATTCGAGCCAATGAGACTCTGCATTATCGCGGCGAGAGAGTCGGCACACTTGCTGATATTGATTTGCTGGCAAATACCATCGACATTAAGAAGGCCCAAAAAACGGCTGATCTTCACCCCAGTTCGGTGTTCGCGTTCTCCATGGTGGATTCAAGGGAACTCGCCGAATCCTTGTTTCGGCTGGGTGCCTGGGTGCGCAAAAATGGCGTGAATTCCCCCGGACCCTACCGCGCTGCCCGGGATTTGATCTTGCGCCAGCCTCCCCGGCTGACAGCGGGCACATTAGGGCCGATTGTGGCAGCCGAAAAAGACGTTGTCCAGGCTGCGCGCCGCATCGCCATGTCGCTGGATTGTTCCGTGCTTGCGATCCAGGGTCCGCCGGGTGCAGGCAAGACTTACACCGGGGCGCGCATGATCTGTGAACTCGTCCGCAATGGAAAAAAGGTCGGAATCACGGCGCTTAGCCATAAGGTGATACGAAACCTGCTCGATGAGGTGATTCGGGCCGGGAAAGAAACAGGCCTGGCTGGCCTGCGCTGCGTGGAAAAGGTCAACGAAAAATCCGAAGCTCCGTCTCCTGAAATTCATGAGACCGTGAAAAATGAAGCGGTGCTTGAAGCGTTGAATTCGTCGGGCGGACAGGTAGTTGCCGGCACTGCCTGGGTATGGTCCCGACAGGAGTTCTTTGAGAAGCTGGACGTATTGTTTGTCGATGAGGCTGGACAGGTGTCCCTGGCCAATGTTTTGTCCGTCGCGCAAGCAGCAAAGAACCTGGTATTGCTGGGAGATCCGCAGCAGCTTCAACAGCCACTTAAAGGAAGCCATCCGGAGGGTGCGGACGCTTCTGCCTTGGAACACCTTCTGGCCGGTGCAAAGACGATCACGCCGGAACAAGGACTCTTTCTTGAGGAAACCTGGCGGTTGCATCCGGCAATCTGCTCCTTCAGCTCGGAGTTGTTCTACGAAGATCGGCTCCGGTCGCACACGGGGCTTGAGCGGCAATTCGTCAGCGGCCACAAGTGGATGACCGAGCCGGGATTGTGGTTTGTCTCGGTCGAACACGAAGGGAACCAGAACAGTTCTCCGGAGGAAATACAATGTGTGGCAGAGCTGATTGAATCACTGCTTCAGCCCGGGGTGACGTGGTTGAATCAAAAGGGAGAGCAGCGTCCTTTGCGTTTGGATGACATTCTGATTGTTACTCCATACAATGCGCAGGTATCGGACCTGGGGAGCAGCATCAAAGGAGCGCGGGCCGGAACGGTTGATAAATTCCAGGGCCAGGAGGCCCCGGTTGTGATCTACTCTCTAACCACGTCCTCTCCCGAAGATGCTCCACGAGGCATGGAATTTCTGTATAGCCTGAATCGCTTGAACGTAGCAACTTCTCGGGCGCGGGCGTTGTGCATTGTGGTCGGCAATCCCCGGTTACTTGAACCTGAATGCCGCAGTCCGAGACAGATGCAACTGGCGAATGCCTTTTGCCGCTTCTCGGAGATGTCCCAAATCGTCAGGGTGGCGGCAACCGAAGTTGATAGTTTCAAGACCTTGAGGACGACTGCTTAAGAGTTGAGCAACGCTGGCCAACTTCAGGCGTTTTATTCAAAGCAATGGTGACTCTGCAAGAACACGAGGCGACGATCCGATTGCTGAGCCATGCTTTTCCGATAGGCCTACTTCGGTTCACCCTGGTTCCTCGTGAGACGCTATTTGTCCCCGCAGTCAATAAGGCGAACATGCTGCGCGGCGCCTTCGGAAGTGCTTTTCGCCGGCTGTGCTGCGTGCCGCAGTGCGCCAATGCTCACGCGTGTCCCTTAGATCAATCGTGTCCTTATAAGGCGATCTTTGAACCGTCTCCACCTCCGGACACAGACCGTCTGAGCAAAAACCAGGATGTCCCGCGACC
>DATDGL010000016.1:0-3205 GCA_036522115.1 Candidatus Angelobacter sp. | reverse complement strand
AGGAGTCGCGTCAAAATAACTTGACTTATTTTATAGGTTGGTTGTTAAATGGATCGTGCGACATGAGTCCCACGTCCAACAGATAGAAGCCAAATTCCATGCACTGGCGCCCTTGATGGATGAACGGATGCGGCGGCAATGGGCGGCGGCGGAAGCGCGAGCCTATGGATGGGGCGGGGTGAATGCGGTGAGTGAAGTTCTGGGCATGTCCCCGAATACCATACGCAAAGGCTTGGCAGAGTTGGCGGCACGAGAAAAGAATCCGCAAGCGGCGGTGTCTCCCCATGTGCGACAGAAGGGCGGAGGGCGCAAGCGTCGGAGTGAAGCGGACCCAGGATTAATGGAGACTTTAGAAGGCTTGGTCGAGCCGCTGACGAGAGGTGACCCGGAATCAGCCCTGCGCTGGACCTGTAAGAGCACTACCCTTCTGGCCGAAGAACTGAGTCGAATGGGACATGGGGTCAGTCCGCGAACCGTGGGGCGATTGCTGAACGCCGAAGGCTACAGTTTGCAGAGCAACCGCAAAACCCAAGAAGGAAAATCTCACCCAGACCGCAACGCTCAATTCGAGTTCATCAATCTCGCGGTGCAACAATGGCAGCAGCGAGGACAGCCGGTCATTTCTGTGGACACCAAAAAGAAGGAACTGGTAGGCCGGTTTAAAAATGGGGGACGTGAGTGGCAGCCCCAGGGCGAGCCCGAGCAGGTTCGGGTGCATGATTTTCTGGATAAGGAGTTAGGCAAAGCCATTCCCTACGGAGTCTATGATCTGAGCGCGAACCAAGGTTGGGTGAGCGTAGGGATTGATCACGACACGGCGCAGTTTGCCGCGCAAGCCATTAGCCGTTGGTGGAAGAAGATGGGAGCCAAACTCTATGGCCATGCCCGAGAGCTTTTGATCATGGCCGACGGTGGTGGCAGCAATGCCAGCCGCTCCCGCTTGTGGAAGGTGGCTTTGCAAGATCTGGCGTGGCATTTGGAAATGCCGATTCAAGTTTGTCACTTCCCTCCTGGAACCAGCAAATGGAACAAAATCGAACATCGCATGTTTTCTCACATTACCCAAAACTGGCGTGGGCGACCGCTGGTGAGTCATGAGGTCATTATCCAATTGATCGCCCATACCACCACCAAAACGGGCTTGAAAATCCGCGCAGAACTGGACTCCAGCCGTTACCCTATTGGTATCAAGGTTAGTGACACAGACCTTGCCGCCCTGAATCTGAAGCGGGCCGACTTTCATGGTGACTGGAATTACACACTGTTACCGAATCGAAAGAGAAAATAGGTCAAGTTATTCTGACGCGGCTCCTAACCAAGAAAATAGCTGTCTTTCCGTGAAGTTCCTTCCCGCAGTTGATGGACGGCGAGAAATGCATTCAAGATGGCGACGGCGGATTCGGGAGAAATGTGATGGGAAGACTGGGCCTCGTCCCCTACCATGACGTAATTGGCAAGCACAGTCCATTCGGGGCGCGTCAAAGCACGTTGAGCTTCGCATTTGCGGCGAATGGCCAACAGGGAGTTGGTTGGATCATGTAGCATTTCCGCCACGGCAAGGCGGTCTTGGAGCTTAGGATCGTGGGCTGATTCCAGGATTTGTTTGGCGACTTCGGAGGTAGAGACGTATTCTCCGGTCACGCTGGCTGTGATCTCACGAATCTTCTCAAGGCGCTTGCGGAGTTCGCGGGTGATGCGCAGGGAGAGGGTTTCTTGCTGTTGTTGCTTGGGAGTGTCTTTGGATTCGGGCATGGAAGGCCTCCTGGTGAAGGGATCGTTTGCAACGGTCAATTTTGCGTACATACAAATTGACTCACGACAAAATTGACGCTAGGAGAGCGGAAAAGTTTCAGGGACTTGCGAGTAAATGACAAAAAAACAGGTAGCTGGTAGGCTACCCGATTTGTTGTAAGTCTTGTGTTTTCAGTGGTAAGCATAAGCTTACCAAGGTAGCTGCACAGCACCCTTCCAGGGGTGGTGTGCCGCAGCGCCAACTACCGACGCCGAAGGCGGCGTGCTAACGCAACCATGCTCTACCAGGTTGTGAAAGCTGCCAGACCTGAAACGTCGGATGCTGGCAGGATGTAGCGAATGAAAGAGTCGTACGGTGAAGGAGTAGCGAACTACACCGGCTCCGAGTCATGCGGGATGCCTCGCAAGAGGGCGACCGAAGCGTTGACAGGAGGAACTATGGGCCAGGAAGATGAGCCGCGAAATACCCAAACTTCAGGACGCCGACGCCCTGACACAACGCGGAAGGCAACATCCCCTACAGCGCAAGCGCGAGCTGTGCGGGAGTCCTGCGCGGTCTAAGACCCTGGCACGTAGAGACGCATCTTGTCGGAAGTTGGGAGATCCCGTGTTCGCCCGTTGGCGAGGCCACTCGCCCGATGGGACGCATGGGGAAGTCTAAGGACGGAAGCCTATGACGAATGAACACGGGAAGTCGGACAGACCTATAGTACCGGGGAAATCTCCGAACAAAGCCAGAGCATCGGCGGCGGAGGAGATGGAGGGAAGGGGTCTGGCCAAAGGGAACCTGGGCCAGCAAAACGCATCCCGGCCACAGAGCCGGAACAGTGCGCCAAGTGCGCTGGATCGGGTACGACAGACGGCAGAGCAGAAGAGAGATGTAAAGTTCACCGCTCTGATGCACCACATTTACAACCCTGAAACTCTGCGGTGGGCCTACTGGCAGATCAAGCGGCAGGCTGCGCCCGGCGTGGACGGTGAGACGTGGCGGCACTACGGAGAGGCACTGGAGGACAATCTTCAAGACCTCTCCCATAGGCTGAAGCGTGGAGCCTATCGGGCAAAGCCGGTGCGTAGGGTGTACATCCCGAAGGCGGACGGGCGGCAGCGACCGCTCGGCGTCACGGCGCTGGAGGACAAGATTGTCCAACGAGCGACCGTCGAGGTGTTAAACGCCATCTACGAAACCGACTTTCTCGGCTTCTCCTACGGATTCCGACCAGGACGCAACCAACATCAAGCGCTGGATGCTCTGTTCGTCGGACTGTACGACAGGCGAGTGAACTGGGTGTTGGACTTGGATGTGCGGAGCTTCTTGGATACGGCTTCATACTGCCCCCTTATTCATGGAGTGCTCTCAAACAGGTTCGGGTGATGGTTCATCACCTTGATTCTTAAGCCCTTGCGCCGTCCGCGTATCACCAGCACGGCTTGGAGTTCGCCGCGCTTTACA
>DATDGL010000015.1:0-57892 GCA_036522115.1 Candidatus Angelobacter sp. | reverse complement strand
GAGAGGCCTGGGAACATCTCTGACAGCCAGGATCGCGCCTCGCGCCGGCGTGCCCGCGTGCTTCGTCGCCAGAGCGCTCACAGACAGGAAGGCGGAAAACCCGCCATTCAGTGATGTTGATAAAGAGAAACCTTTCCTTTACCTGAAGTCTGAATCCATAGAAATTTTCAGAAAGGTTGTTTAAAGAGATGTCTTCCGGAAGAGCTTGGTTGAAAAAAGACCTCTTGGAAGAAGAGCGGGAACTTCTGCAACGCTTGTTGGAGAAGGAGGGCCTTGGCGTTTCAAGTTCCCAGTCTGCGCCCGTTGCCGCTCACGAGCAGCAGCCCCTTTCTGCACGAGAGGGTTCCGGCATAAGACCTTCTCTGTTTCCGCTTTCCTATCCGCAGGAGCAGCTTTGGTTTCTGGACCGGTTCCAGCCGGGAAACGCTTTCTACAACGTGCTTGTGGCATGGCGGATCGAGGGTGACCTGGATGTGGCGAGGTTGGAACGAAGCCTTCAAGAGGTGATAGGGAGGCATGAAATCCTACGGACGTGCTTCGTTACAGCCGAAGACAAGCAACCGAGGCAGAAAGTGATTGCGAAGCGATTGGACGTGCGATTGCCGCTGGTGGACCTGAAGGAGGTGGAGGCAAGCGAGAGAGAGAAGCAGGCAAGAAAGGTCCTGACGGAGGATGGAGACAAGGCATTTGATCTTGGCCGGCTGCCGCTGCTGCGGGGCGTGTTGGTGCGGATGGGGAAGAGCGACCATATTTTGGGACTAACTCTGCACCACATCATCTGTGATGACTGGTCGTTTGGGGTGTTGATGGAGGAGTTGGGCAGGTTGTATGAGGCGTATGGGAAAGGGCAGGAGTCGCCGCTGCCGAAACTGGGAATGCAGTATGGGGACTACGCGACTGAGCAGAGGGAAGTCCTGCGAGGAGAGAAATACCGGCAGCAGATGGAGTATTGGAAACGGCGGTTGGAGGGAATGCCGCAAGTGCTGGAATTGTTCACGGATCTGGGCCGGCCGGCGAGACAAAGCTTCCGCGGAGGGACCGAAGATCTGAAGCTGGGCACGGATTTATGGGACAGGTTGAACGCGGTAGCGAACCGGGAGAAGGCCAGCGCATTCCTGACCCTGCTGGCGGCGTGCCAGGTGCTGCTGATGAGGTACACCGGCCAGGAGGATTTTGGGGTCGGCACACCGGTAGCCAACCGTAAGCGGAGAGAGACGGAAAGACTGATTGGTTTCTTCCTGAACACCCTGGTGATACGCGCGGATTTGCGGGGAGAGCCAACTTTCCTGAAGGTGTTGCGGCAGGCGCGAGAGGCGGCGCTCGAAGGGTATGAGCATGAAGACCTGCCCTTTGAAAAGCTGGTGGAAGAGCTGGCGCCGCATCGCGACGTCAGTCGTACCCCGATGTTTCAGGTGATGGCCACGTTCCTTGGTCAATCCAGCAGGCTGCAATTCGGCGGACTGGAGTTGAGCGATTTTGAAGTAGACCTCAGCACGTCTAAGTTTGACCTCTTTCTGAATGTAAAAGAGGACAGGCAAGGTGCAACGGTGGCGCTCAACTACAGCACTGACTTGTTTGAAGCGCAGACCATCCGGCGGATGCTGGGACATTACAAGCAGCTTCTGAAAGCGGTGGTGGACCATGCGGAGCAACCCGTCTGGGAACTGCCTCTGCTGAATGAGCAGGAGAGGCAGCAGTTGGAAAAATGGAACCAGACCGGGAGAGAGTATTCCCGCAATAAGACCGTTGCAGAATTGTTTGAGGAGCAGGCAGCGAGAACGCCGAATGACACGGCTGTAGAGTACGAAGAGCGGAGGTTGACGTATGAAGAGCTGAACCGGCAGGCCAATCGGCTGGCGCATTATCTGCGGTCTCTGGGGGTGAAGCCCGACACGCGGGTCTGCATTTGCGTGGAGCGCAGCGGTGAAATGGTGGTGGGGCTGCTTGGAGTAATAAAGGCAGGAGGGGCGTATGTACCGCTGGATCCGGCGTATCCGGCGGAGCGATTGCGATTCATGCTGGAGGACAGCAGGCCGGCAGTGTTGCTGACGCAAGGCCATTTGCGCGGGCTGTTCACAGAAATTCCAGAAGAGCTGCGGGTGGTGGACCTGGGGAAGGCAGATGCGTGGAGCGCTCAGCCGGATTCAAACCTCGACCACTCGGCCAACGGCCGGAATGCCAACCAGTTGGTGTACGTCATTTACACCTCCGGTTCCACCGGCCTGCCTAAAGGCGTCGCCATGCCGATGCGCGCCGTGTTGAATATGCTCGGCTGGCAGATGAACCAGGCAGTAGCGGCAAGGCAGCGCACCTTGCAGTTTGCCGCCCTCGGCTTTGATGTTTCATTCCAGGAGGTCTTCAGCACGCTATGTTTGGGCGGTGTATTGATCCTGATGGATGAAGGGAAGAGACGCAACGCCACAGAGTTGGTGTCCTACCTGGTGGAGAAGCGCATTGAGCGATTGTTTGTTCCCTATGTTGCCTTGCAAATGCTGGCCGAAGGCGTGGGCCTGATGGCAGCTCACCTTGAAGATGGAGCACCCTTCGATTGTGCCCTTCAGGAAATCACTGTAGCCGGGGAACCTTTGCGCCTGGATGACAAGATCAAGGGACTTTTCAAGCGGCTGAAGAACTGCCGGCTGCAGAACCAATATGGTCCTACAGAAACGCACGTGGCAAGCTCACTGGACTTGTGGGCGGGAAGAGACAGTTGGCCGGTCCTGCCTCCGATAGGACGGCCAATCGGGAACACGCAAATCCACATATTGGATAAGCACGGGAACCCCGTTCCTGCGGGAGTGGTGGGAGAGTTGTATATCGGCGGGACAAGCGTAGCGCGAGAGTACTTGAACCGTCCGCAGTTGACTGCTGAACGCTTCCTTGAGGACCGCTTTGCAAAAGAAGAGGGAGCGCGGATGTACCGGACAGGAGATCTGGGGAGATGGCGGGCAGATGGGGCGATTGAGTATATCGGGCGCAATGATTTTCAGGTAAAGATACGCGGACATCGGGTAGAGGTGGGTGAAATTGAGGCGGTGTTGCAGCAGGAGCGCGGAGTACGGCGTTGTGCGGTGGTGGTGAAGACCAGAGCCAATGGAAGCAAGCGGCTGGTGGCGTATGTGGAAGGAGAGCGAGATGGCGAGGAATTACGGCGAGATCTAAAGGACAAGCTTCCGGCGTACATGGTTCCGAGCGTCATCGTGAAGCTGCAGGAATTGCCGCTTTCGGGCAACGGAAAGGTAGACCGGCAGGGGCTGCCGGATGCGGACGCGCTGGATCCGGGCAGTGGGACTGATCGTTACCAGCCGCCCCGGAACGCGGTTGAAAAACAACTGGCAGAAATTTGGGCGGAAATGCTGGAAGTCACGCGCGTCGGCATACACGATAACTTCTTTGACCTGGGCGGGCACTCGCTGTTGGCAACGTTCCTGGCAACGCGAATGCAAACTGCCTTTGGAATCGAGGTTCCAGTACGAGCAATATTTGAATCACCAAGCGTTGCTGAACTGGCGGCGGTCATAGAGCCCGGCTTGCGCAAATCGGATCGAGAGGGCCTCCGGGAAAGACCCTCCCTGGTCCCGCTTTCTTATCAACAGGAGCAGCTTTGGTTTTTGGATCGCCTCCAGCCTGGCAATCCTTTCTACAACACCCTTGTGGCATGGAGGATCAGCGGCGATCTGGATATTCCCAGATTGGAGAGAAGCCTGGAGGAGATTGTCCGGCGGCAAGCAATCCTGCGGACATGCTTCGTCACGGCTGAGGACGAACAACCGAGGCAGAAAGTTGTTGAGGAGCGTCCCAAGGTGCGATTGCCGCTGGTGGATTTGAAGGCGATGGCAGCCAGCGAAAAAAAGAAGCGGGCGAGAAGAATCCTGGCGGAGGAAGGCGGAAAGCCATTTGATTTGAGCGCGCTGCCGTTGTTGCGTGGAGTGTTGGTGCAAATGGGAGAGACGGACCACATTCTAGGCCTGATGCTGCACCACATCATCTGTGATGACTGGTCGTTTGGGGTGCTGATGGAGGAGTTGGGCCAGTTGTATGAGGCGTTTGGAAAAGGGCAGGAGTCTCCGCTGCCGGAATTGAGAATGCAGTATGGAGACTATGCGATTGCGCAAAGGGAAGGGCTGCGGGCGGGGAAATTCAAGCGGCAGATGGAATACTGGAAAGAACAGTTGCAGGGGATGCCGCAAGTGCTGGAATTGCCTGCGGACATGGTCCGGCCGGCGCGGCAGAGCTTCCGGGGCGATACAGAGCAACTGGAACTGAGTGATGATTTATTCGATCGTCTGAACGCAGTTGCGAGGCGAGAGCAGGCCAGCTTATTCATGCTGCTGCTGGCAGCGTCCCAGGTGCTGCTGATGAGGTACAGCGGACAGGAGGATTTCGGGGTAGGCACGGTGGTGGCCAATCGCAAGCAGAGAGAATCCGAAGGAATGATCGGTTTCTTCCTGAACACGCTAGTGATGCGCGCGAATTTGCGAGGGCGGCTGACTTTTCGGGAGGCTTTGCGCCGGGCTCGTGAAACAGCACTGGGCGGATATGAGCATCAGGACATGCCTTTCGAAAAGCTGGTGGAAGAGTTGGCGACGGACCGTGACGTCAGTCGTAGCCCTCTGTTTCAAGCAGTGTTCACGCTACGCGGTTCGCTCGGGAAGCTGGCATTCGGCGGATTGGAGTTGCAAGACTACGAAGCAGAACTTAGTACGACTAAGTTTGACTTCATCTTGATTGTGGACGAGACCAGGCATGACCAAGCGGCTGTTATCAACTACTGCACTGATTTGTTCAAGGCGGAGACCATCCGGCGGATGCTGGGGCACTACAGGCAACTGCTCAACGCGGTGGTGGAAAACGCCGATCGACCGGTATGGGAGTTGCCGCTGCTGGATGAGAAAGAGCGGAAGCAACTGGAAAAATGGAACCAGACCGGGAGCGACTACCAGCGCGACAAGACCATCGCAGAATTGTTCGAAGAACAGGCGAGGCGCCACGCGGAAGAAATCGCTGTCGTATTCGGGAAGGAACAAATCAATTATGGAGAGCTCAACCGGCGATCGAATCAGCTCGGGCATTATTTAAAAGAGAAGATGGGAGTTGTCCCCGACGCTCTGGTGGGGGTCAGCATGGAGCGCTCGATTGAGGCGATCGTGGGCACACTGGGGGTCCTGAAAGCTGGAGCAGCGTATGTTCCTCTTGATCCGGCCTATCCCCTGGATCGGCTCCGGTACATGCTGGAGGATGCCGGCGTCGGCGTGGTACTGACGCAGGAACGGCTCGCCGGACAATGGGCGGAGACCAAAGCCAGGATAGTTTGCCTGGATCGCGACTGGAAGGAGATTGGGCCGCTGAGCGGGGCGCGGGTGGAAAGTGGAGCCTGGGCGGACAACCTGGCTTATGTGATGTATACCTCGGGATCGACGGGCCAGCCGAAGGGGATCGGAATAACCCAAGGGAATGTGGTTGATCTGGTTCGTAAGAGTGATTGGGTGGGACTGCGCTGCGGCCAGGCCATGGCCCAGACCACCAGCCCTTCCTTCGATGCTGCGGCATTTGAGTTGTGGAATACGCTGCTGAATGGCGCATGTCTCGTTTGTATTAGCAGCGAGGTGCTGCTCGACGGGCGGAAATTGAAAGCTGAGCTCCGGGACAAGGGGGTGCAGGCAGTGTTGCTGGTGACTGCCTTGTTCAATGAATACGCCAGACGAAGCCCGGAGATATTCGATTCTGTGCAGCAGGTAATGTTTGGCGGCGAGACGGTGAATGCGGCGGCGGTAGCGTCATTCCTGAAACACAGAAGCGACGCGCGTTTGATCAACTTGTACGGACCGGTGGAGTGTACGACTTTCTGCACTTCTCACGTGGTCAATGACGCATGCGACGAGAAAGCGAGCATTCCCATCGGCGGTCCCGTGGCCAACACCCAGGTATATGTATTGGACCGGGAGATGAATGTGGCTCCGGTGGGAATTGCAGGGGAGTTGTACGTCGGGGGAGAAGGATTGGCAAGAAGCTATTGGCGAAGGCCGGAGCTGACGGCGGAGAAATTCATTCCCAATCCGTACAGTGAAGCGGGAGGCGAGCGGCTGTATCGCACGGGAGACCAGGGGCGATGGCTGGCAGAGGGCGCGATTGAATTTTTGGGCCGCGTGGACACGCAGGTGAAGATACGCGGCTTCCGGGTGGAGTTGGGAGAAATTGAAGCGGCGGTGCAACAGCAGAGTGGAGTGCGAGGTTGTGCGGTGGCGGCGAAGACGGGAGCAGATGGAAGCAAGCGCCTGGTGGCGTACGTGGCTGGGGAGCGGAACGGCGAGGAGCTACGGCGAGATCTGAAAGCAAAGCTGCCGGAATACATGGTTCCAAGTGTCATTGTGGAGCTGCCAGAACTGCCGCTGACCGCGGGTGGCAAGGTAGATCGGCGAGCGCTGCCGGAGGTAGAGGCGTCAGGGCCGGGGACAGGAGCAGAGTTCTCCAATGCCCCGCGCAGCGCGGTTGAGCAACAACTGGCGCAGATTTGGGTAGAGGTGCTGGAAGTCTCAAGTGCCGGCATCCACGATAACTTCTTTGATTTGGGCGGACACTCACTGCTGGCAAATCTAACAGCGGCCAGGATAGAAAATGCATTTGGAATTGATTTTCCGGTGCGAACAGTTTTCGAGTCGCCAACCATTGCCCAGGTAGCGGAGGTCATTGAACTTGAGTTGCGCGAGAGTCAGGCAAACGGGAAAGTCGCGGGAGACAGCAAAACTGGAATACGGGCTGGGGAGGCCCCCATAGCACGACCTTCTCTGTTTCCGCTCTCCTATCAACAGGAGCAGCTATGGTTTCTGGACCGCCTCCAGCCAGACAGTGACTTTTACAACGTACCCCTTGCATGGAGGCTCAAGGGCGACCTGGATGTTTCCAGATTGGAACAAAGTCTTCAAGAACTCGTGCTGCGCCATGAAGTTTTGCGGACATGCTTTGTCATGGCTGAGGACGAACAACCGCGTCAGAAAGTTGTAGAGAGACTCGCTGTGCCATTGCCGTTGGTGGATTTGAAAGAGGGCGCAGCCAGCGAGAAAGAAAAGGAAGCGAGAAGGCTCCTGGCGGAGGAGGGCAGCAAGGCATTTGATCTCGGCCAGATACCGTTGTTGAGGGGAGTATTGGTGCGGATGGGAGAGAGAGACCACATTCTGGGGCTTACGCTGCACCACATCATTTGTGATGACTGGTCGTTGAGAGCGTTGACGGAGGAGTTGGGCAAGTTGTACCAGGCGTATGGGAAAGGGCAAGAGTCGCCGCTGCCCGAGTTGGGAATGCAATATGGGGACTATGCAATCCAGCAGAGAGAGGGGCTGCGGGGAGAGAAATACAGGCAGCAGATGGAATATTGGAAAGGGCAGTTAGAGGGAATGCGGCAGGTGCTGGATTTGCCCACAGACCGGGAGCGGCCCGCACGGCTGAGTTCCCGCGGGGGAATAGAGCAGCGGAACTTGCCGGACGATTTGCTTGTCCGCTTGAACGCGGTCATGAAGGGCGAGAGAGTCAGCTTGTTCATGATGCTGCTGGCGGCGTACCAGGTGCTGCTGATGAGGTACTGCGGACAGGAGGATTTTGGGGTGGGCACGGTGGTAGCCAACCGCAGACAGAAAGAGACAGAAGGAATGATCGGCTTCTTTCTGAATACGCTGGTAATCCGCGCGGATTTGCGGGGAGGGTTGACCTTCCGGGAAGTATTGCAACGGACGAGAGAGGCGATGCTGGGCGGCTATGAGCATCAGGACATGCCATTTGAAAAGCTGGTAGAGGAGTTTGCGCCGGACCGTGATGCCAGCCGTACTCCTATGTTTCAGGTGGTGTTCACGTTGCGCAGCGCGCCCAAAGACCTAGAGTTCGGCGGACTGGAATTGAGACCCGTCGACGTGGATCTTGGCACGGCCAAGTTCGACCTCATCATGGTTGCAGACGATACCAGGCAGGGCGCAACGATCGGGCTCAACTACAGCAAGGATTTATTTGAAGCGGAGACTGTCCGGCAGATGCTGGAGCACTATGAGCATCTTCTGGAAGCAATCGTAGCCAACACTGACCAGCCGATTTGGGAATTGTCGATGATGGGTGAGATGGAAAAGAAGGTTTTATCCAGTTGGAGCTACGCTGGCCCCGTTCCCGCCGCCCAAAAGAACATCATGGAGATGTTCGATTCGCAAGCAGAGCGCCGGCCACAAGAGCCAGCCGCAATTTTTGCCCAGGCGCAATTGAGCTGTACAGAGCTGAACCGGAGGGCCAACCAGATTGGACATTATCTCGCCCGCATGGGAGTAACTCCGGAAACCCCGGTTGGTATCTTCATGGCGTATTCGCAGGAGATGGTGGCAGCAATCCTGGGAGTGCTGAAAGCCGGTGGCGCCTATGTGCTCATGGACGTCCTGAATCCCAGGGACCGATTGCGGTGCATCCTGGAGAGTTCAGGTGTTGCCACGGTGCTGACCCTGGAAGGCCTGCGCAAGCGTTTTCCGCAAACTGGCGCGCGCGTGGTATGCCTGGATTCGGAATGGGAATCGATAGCGCAGCAAAGTGCAGCCAACCCTGAAATTCAGGTCCATCCACGGAGCCTTGCTTGCGTGATCTATACCTCTGCTTCTCCAGAGCAGGCCAAAGGTTTGATGATTGAACACAATGGATTGATCAACCTAGTGGACGAATGCCAAAGCTCTGAACAGGCCAGTCAAAATGGGCATGGCCCAGAGAGTAGCTTGCCGGAGACCTGGTCACGTTTGACTTCCAGTTCTTTTTTGGTTTCCAGCTCTGCCTTCATCACCCCGGTGGCAACAGAGCAACGAACTCTAGCCAGACCAAGAGGCAATGCAAACATCTACGTCTTCGATCCCCACCTGCAGCGCGTTCCCATTGGCGTGCCGGGCGAACTTTGGTTTTCTGCACCCGGCATGGGCCGTGGTTATGCAGGGCAGCCGTCGCTGACTGCGGCAAAGTTTCTTCCCGATCCGTTTGCATCGCAAGCGGGCGCGCGCATGTGCGGGAGCGGGCAACGCGCCCGATATAAAACGGACGGAGCCATCGAGCTGCTAGGGAGAGTTGATGATCGGGCGGAAATTGGAGGCTACCCGGTGGAGTTGGGAGAAATTGAGGCCGCCCTGGCAAGTCATGAGAGCGTGCGGCAGGCAGTAGTCGTGGTAAGAGCCAATGGCGAACTGGTGGCGTATGTTGCAGCGAGCGATGGGAGGAAATTGAGTCAAAACGAGGTGCGCAGCTATCTCGATAACAAGCTGCCTCCGTACATGACCCCCAACGCTTTTGTTACGTTGCAGGAATTTCCTCGAAACGCCGGAGGCGAGGTGGATCGGGCCGCGTTGTCTGCTCTGGGAGAAGAGCGATGGACCAAGGAGTTGGTGCTCCCGCGGACGGAATTGGAACAAACCATCGCAGCCACCTGGCAAACTGTTTTGGGCGTGGACCAGGTGGGAGTCCATGACAACTTTTTTGAGCTTGGCGGGCACTCCCTGCTGGTCATTCAGCTCCACCAGAAGCTGCGTGCGATTCTTTCGTTCGATCTTGAGCTCCTCCATCTATTTCAATTTCCCACAATTCACTCTCTCGTCCGCTTTCTCCACACGGGTTACAACTTTGAGGGAAAATCCCGCGACACGCGCGAACGAGCAGGAAGGCAAAAGAGCGCCGTCCAAAAGCTAAGAAGGATGCACACACCATGGGCAGAGACGCACTTGACGGAATAGCAATCATCGGCATGGCAGGACGTTTTCCCCAGGCCGCCAATCTCCAGCGGTTCTGGGAGAACCTCTGTAAGGGAACCGATTCAATATCGTTTTTCTCTGACCAGGAGTTGGAACAGGCCGGAATCAGCCCTGAGCTGCTTCGCAATTCCAACTACGTGAAGGCCAGGGGAGTTGTGGAAGATGCTGATTTGTTCGATGCTGGTTTCTTTGGCTTCTCGCCGCGCGAGGCGGAACTGACTGATCCGCAGATACGCTTGTTTCTGGAATGCGCGTGGGAGGTACTGGAGTCCGCGGGATGGGACCCCGAAAAATTTCCCGGGATGATCGGCGTCTATGCCGGAATGACGTTCAGCTCTTATATATGGCAACTCGCGGGAAATGATTCGGAGCAGGACTCCGTTGGCGCTTTTCGCACCATGATGGGAGGCGCAGAGAAGGACCATCTCGCCACTACCATCTCTTACCGGCTTAACTTGCGCGGGCCCAGCTTCAACATTCAAACCGCATGCTCTACCTCACTGGCCGCCGTGCATGCGGCTGCGCGAGCGGTGATGACTTATGAGTGTGATATGGCCCTGGCCGGCGGTGTCGCCGTCAATGCGCCTCTGCGTTGTGGATACATGTACGAGCCGGGAGGCATTGTCTCCTCGGATGGCCATTGCCGCAGCTTCGATGCCGATGCCAGCGGTTCAGTAGGGGGCGATGGCATTGGGATTGTTCTGTTGAAACGTCTGGATGATGCAATCGCTGCCGGTGATACGGTGTACGCCGTCATCAAGGGATCAGCAGTGAACAACGATGGACGCAGAAAGGTCGGTTTCACTGCGCCTGCGATTGAAGGTCAAGCGGAAGCTATCGCCATGGCGCTCGCGGCAGCGGACGCCGAATGCGAAAGCATTGGGTACATCGAGGCCCACGGCAGCGGCACCGCCATCGGAGACCCGATTGAGATTGCGGCGCTAAACCAGGTCTATGGCCGGGCAGCCTTCAAGCCGGCAAGCATCGCCGTAGGGTCCGTTAAGAGCAACGTTGGCCATCTGAACGCGGCCGCCGGAGTGGCCGGATTAATCAAGACCACTTTGGCCCTTCGCCATGGCCTTATTCCCGCTTCGGTAAACTTCCGGCAGCCAAACCCAAAGATCCCTTTCGAGCGCGGCCCTTTTCGAGTCAATCACACGCTCTCGCCCTGGCCGGAGAGCAATAAGCCGAAGCGCGCAGGCGTAAGTTCATTCGGCATCGGCGGCACCAATGTGCATGTGATTCTGGAGGAAGCGCCGGAATTGAAGCCCTCACACCCGGCACAGCCATGGCAGCTCGCGGTGATTTCTGCCAGGACCCGCCCGGCACTGGAGCGGGCCACCGATCAACTGGCTGCGCATCTGCTCGAGCATCCGGCACAGAACTTTGCCGATGTTGCACTCACTTTGCAGGAAGGCAGAAAGGCTTTTGAGCACCGTCGCATGGCTGTCTGTGGCGATCTTCCTGCCGCCGCTACGCTCTTGCAGGCCCGGAATCCCTCCCAGGTATTCACGGCTGTGGCTCCATCCAGGAGGCGTCCTGTTGCTTTTCTGTTGCCGGGCCTGGGCGATCAATACCTGGATATGGGCCGGGGTTTGTATGAATCCGAGCCGGAGTTCGCGCGACACGTGGACCGTTGCTGCGAATTTCTGCAGCCGCTTATGGGCGTCAACCTGCGCGAGGTCATGTATCCCCATCCCAGAGTGCGCCAGCAAGACGACGTCAGGACGGAAGAGCGCCTGAACTTCCGCAAGTTGGTGCAGCGTACACGCGAGGACAACTCCTCAGATCTACAGGAAATCCATCGGACTCTTTGGGCGCAGCCCGCACTGTTTGTCATCGAGTACGCTCTGGCGAAACTGTGGATGAGCTGGGGCATTGTTCCGGAAAGCATGATGGGCTACAGCATCGGGGAATATGTAGCTGCGTGCCTGGCCGGCGTCATTTCACTGGAAGACAGCCTGAGCATGCTGGCGGTCCGGGCGCAGAAGATTGAAGCACTCGCTCCCGGAGCAATGCTGGCGATCGCGGCGTCTGAGGGAGAGATCACTCCGCTTCTGAATGGGGAAATCTCCATGGCGGGAATTAACGGCCGGTCACTGTGCGTGGTTGCGGGTGTGCCAGAAGCGATTGATGCGCTGCAGCAACGCCTGGCTCGCGACGGGAATGTCGTGTGCCGCCGCCTTCTTGCCACTCATGCCTTTCATTCACCTCTGATGAAGCCGGTATCTGAGGAATTGACCAGGATGGCACGATCGGTGCGTCTCAGCCCTCCCAAAATTCCTTATATCTCCAATGTTACAGGCAAGGCGATTACGGATTCTGAGGCAACGGATGCCGCATATTGGGCACGGCATCTGACCCAACCGGTCCAGTTCGCTGCAGGCTTGCAACACATGTGCTCTCCGTCGGCGCCGGTATTCCTGGAGGTCGGGCCTGGTCAAATGCTAACGTCTCTCGCGGAGCAGCATCTTGCCGGCAGGGGCTCGGAAGATCGGGTCACGCTGGCTTCTCTGCCACATTCGTCAGACGCACAGCCAGATCGCGCTTTTATGCTGAATACTCTGGGAAATCTATGGCTGGCAGGCATTGAACCCGATTGGGCCGGCGTGCATCGCCATGAACGGCGAAACCGAGTACCGCTCCCCACGTATCCTTTCGAGCGGCAGCGCTACTGGCTTACGCCCACCAGGCGGCCGCAGGGAATGCCGGAGGCCGAGCCGGCGAAGGCCTTTGCCGTGGCTGCTCCTTTTCCGCGCGAAATGGTCTCTGCGCAAGAGGCCATCACGCCGGAAAACGGCACGGGTAATTCGCGGTCACATCTGGGAGCCGAATACGTTGCGCCTTCCAATTCCACCGAACGGAGAATTGCAGAAATATGGGAGGAGTTGTTGGGCGTCCACCCAGTCGGCATTCATGATGAGTTTCTCCGGTTGGGCGGGAACTCCCTTTTAGCCATACGGGTGGCTGCGGAACTGCGAGAGGCCTTCCAAATTGAGTTTCCTCTTGAGGCGCTCTTGAGATCTTCCACCGTAACTGAGATCGCACTGTTGGTGGAGGATGCGCTGCTGACCATGATCGAAAGCCTGGATGAGACTGAAGCATCCGGAATGGAGAGCAAATAGCGCCTGCCAGTCCGCCCCTGACTGACGACCAGCATTCTGACGGAAACAACGTTTCGTTTCCAGCGAACCGTACTCTGATAAGGGAATTTTATGGAACAATCGAAGGAACAATTGCGAGCTTTCCTGGCGCGACATGTCGGCGGCAGGACCATCGGAGATGATGAGCAGATTTTCGCTGCTGGTTTTGTCAGCTCCATGTTTGCCATGCAGCTCGTATTGTTCCTGGAAAAGAACTTCAAAATTACTATTGCCAATGAGGACCTGGAACTCAAAAATTTTCAGTCAATCAACGCCATGGCTGAACTGATAGCGAAGAAGGCCCCGCCGTCCCAGAACGGTTCCCACTGATCATATCCGTGATCGCTCTTTGTATCCGGTCTGACGAAGACGCATACAAAGTCAACTCCATGAGAACGGGAGATGTCCTAAAAACATGAGCAACGATGTTCACAGCAGAGAAGCAGACGCCCGCCAGGAAAGGATTTCCCGGCTTACTCCGGCCCAGCGCGAAATGCTGCAGAAGCGGCTGCGGGGCGAAGGCACTCCCGGCCAGTCCAAAGCGGCCATCAAGCCTCGCCCCAGCCTCGACTATCCGGTCACCATCGAGCAGGAGCATCTGTGGCTCCAGCACCAGGTGGATCCGAATGTCTATTACTTCAACCATACCCACGCGTATCTGTTGAAAGGCGAGTTCAATGTCGCCGCCATGGAACGTGCAATCAATGAGATGGTGCGTCGCCATGAGAACTTCCGCACCTCGCTCCCGGAAGTTGGCGGCAAGCCCAAGGCCGTGGTTGTTCCCCAGCTTCAGCTTCCCCTGGAGCGGGTGGAGGTCCCCGAGTTTCCCGTGGAAGACCGGGTTGACCGGTTGCAGGCCCTGATTACGGCCAGCACATGCCGGCCTTTTGACATCCTGAATGGCCCTTTGATTCGCGCCACGCTCTACCGCGTCACTCAGCATGAGCATGCAATCGTGGTTACGCTCCATCACATCATCACCGATTTCGTCTCTTATGATCTGGTTGATCGTGAGCTCTTCACTCTCTACGATGCTTTTTCCCGCGAGTTGCCGTCTCCCCTCCCCGAGTTGCCGGTCCAGTATGGTGACTTTGCTTTCTGGCTGGACCAGTGGATGAAGTCGGATGAAGCTGCCAGGCAGGCTGATTATTGGACCCGCAAGCTTGCGGATATGCCCCGCCTGGATCTGGTGACAGACATGCCTCGTCCGCATTTCAGGACTTTTCGTGCCGAACGCCTCCCATGGCGGGTGCCGGAGGTGGTGTGGCTGCAGTTCAAGCAGTTGACGCTTGCTGAGGATGTTACACGGTTCACCGCTTTTCTCACGCTCTTTGGCATGCTTCTGCGGGAGTACAGCGGTAAAGATGATATTCCCATTGCGACCCCGGTCAGCAATCGCAAGCACCGGGAAACGCAGCCGTTGATCGGCTACTTTCTCAACACCATTGTGTATCGGCTGGACTTGTCGGGCGACCCGACATTTCGTGAGCTCTTGCACCGCACGCGCCTGATCACCCTGGAAGCCCTGGCAAACTCAGATTTGCCTTTTGAGTTTGTGATGAACAAGCTAAAGGTGGAGCGCGATCCCAGCCGCGCGCCGCTGGTGGATGCTTCTTATGCGTTCGGCAACGATCACCAGGGGCCGCAGAAAACCATGGGCACCCTGGCAATCGAGGAATTTGATCCGTTCTATCGCTCCGGCTGGCTGGACATCAATCTCGGAGTGAACGACAACACCGACTACGCCATGGTCGTTTTGGACTATCTTACTGACCTCTTCCTGCCCTCCACCGGCGAACGGATGTTGCTGCACTTCCAGCGCTTGTTCACGCAGGCGGTCGCAGATCCAGGCTGTCGGCTGGGCGATTTCGCGCTACTGAGTGATCTTGAGCGGCGACAGATTCTTGTGGACTGGAATAACACCATTGCGTCTTATCCATCCACGCAGACAATTCCAGGCTGCTTTGCCCTGCAGGTTGCGCAGGCAGAAACCGCCATTGCTCTCCGCGCATCGCAGACGCGGCTCACCTACCGCGAACTCAATGAGCAAGCCAACCATCTTGCTCACAGGCTTATCAGGAGCGGCGTCAAGAAGGAAACCACAGTGGCCATCCTGATGGAACGGTCAGCGGACGTGGTGGTTGCCTCGCTTGCGGTATTAAAAGCCGGTGGGGCTTACCTTCCCCTCCACCCCGCCTATCCGCTTGAGCGCATGCAAATGATCATGGAAGAGGCGGGTGCTGCCGTGCTGTTGCTCAATCGGGCCACGGCAGACAGCGGGCTAACGCATACTGAAGTCATTGTCGTCGATGACGATCCTTTTCTGGCCGCGGAAGATGATAGCGATCCTGACATAGCGATTGATCCTGACCAGCTTGCGTACGTCATCTACACCTCTGGTTCTACCGGAACACCCAAAGGTGTTGCCGTGACCCATCGCAACGTCGTGAGCCTGGCGTTCGATCGCGGCTGGCGGGAAGGAAGTTTGGAACGGGTATTGTTTCATTCTTCTCACGCTTTCGACGCCTCAACCTTCGAAATGTGGGCCCCGCTGTTGCGGGGAAAACAAGTCATCATTGCGCCTCCGGGCGAGTTGGACATCGCCGTTTTCAAGCGCCTGTTCAAAGAAGAGAGAATTACTTGTACGTTCCTCACCGCCAGTCTCTTCAATGTACTGGCCCAGGAGGCCCCGGCCTGCTTTGCCGATTTTTGCGAGGTGTGGACGGGCGGCGATGTGGTTCCCGCCGACGCAGTTCAGCGCTTGCGCGATCATTGCCCGAATACCCTGGTGACCAATGTCTACGGGCCAACGGAAACCACTACATTTGCCACCCATTATGCTATTTCCATTCCGGGAAAGATGACCGGTAATGTGCCTATCGGAAGCGCCATGGACAACCACCAGATCTATGTTTTGGATACTGATTTCAAGCCGGTTGCCGTGGGAGTTCCGGGTGAGTTGTTTATTGCCGGTGCAGGAGTGGCGCGCGGATATCTGAAGCGGCCTGACCTTACGGCAGAACGATTCGTTCCCAATCCCTTCGGCGATTCCGGGGAGCGTACGTATCGCACCGGCGACCGGGTGCGTTGGAGGCAAGACGGACAAGTCGAGTTTCTAGGACGAACCGATCAGCAGGTCAAGGTTCGTGGTTATCGCATTGAGTTGGCGGAAATTGAGGCCGCGCTGCTGCGCTGCACTAGCGTGGGTCAGGCGGCTGTAATTGTTCGTGAAGACCATGTTGGCGAGAAGCGGTTGGTCGCTTATGTGGTTCCTGCTTCAGGCCACAGCATCAACACGGCTGAGTTGCGTGAGAGCCTGTCGCACATGCTGCCGGACTACATGCTGCCTGCCTTCATTACTGTCCTCGCCTCTCTGCCTTTGAACTCGAACGGAAAGCTGGACCGCAAGGGATTGCCGGCGCCCGAATTCACCGGATCGGGCACGCATCGCGCCCCTCGTACTCACGCCGAAGAAATTCTCTGTTCACTCCTCACGCAGGTGCTGGCCGTCCCCCAGACTGCCCCGGAAGACAACTTCTTCTCCCTCGGCGGTGACAGCATTCTGGCAATTCAGTTTGTCAGCCGCGCGCGACAAGCGGGACTGATTATCAGTTTGCGCGATGTATTCGAGCAGCCGACGGTTGAGGCCCTGGCGGGCGTTTCTCGTTTTGCGGAGGACGCGGCTGCGGCTGCCTCCGATGTTGGCGTAGGCGCCATGCCGCCAACGCCCATCATGTGCTGGTTCCTTGATGCAGGCGGCCGCCTGCATCGCTTCAGCCAGGCTGTGTTGCTGCAAGTCCCGGCAGATTTGAGTCAGGAAGACCTTGTGCGCGCCTTGCAGGCAATACTCGATCATCACGATGCTTTGCGTCTGTGTTTCACCGGCGCCACTGGCCGCCGGGAAGAGTGGAAGCTGGAAATCCAGCCTCCGGGCGCTGTGAGTGCCGCATCTTGCTTGCGCACAATCGATATCACGGGTATGGAAGATGCTGCGCTCCAACCCAGGATTGAAGAAGAAGCGCAGGCTGACGGAATTCGGCTATCGGCTGAAGAAGGGCGCATGCTGCAGGCGGTATGGTTTAATGCCGGCAGCAGCTCTCCCGGCCAGTTGCTCCTGACCATTCATCACATGTCAGTCGATGGAGTGTCCTGGCGAATCCTGGTGCCGGACCTGGCTGCTGCCTGGGCGGCAATCGCTGCCGGAACTTCGCCGACGCTCGACCCATGTCCTGTCTCATTCCGAGGCTGGGCCGAACGATTGAGTCAGGAAGCGGTGAATCCGGAGCGAGTGAAGGAGCTGTCTTTCTGGGCTGACACGCTGAAGGAAACACAGGAACTGGTGCCCGGCCATAAACTGAGCGGTGATTCGCTGGGCAGCTTCAGCCAGATTGCTCTTACATTACCAGCCAAAATCACTGCTCCTTTGCTGAATCGGGTTGCGGCCGCCTTTCATGCACGCATCAATGATGTCCTCCTCACCGGTTTTGTGCTTAGCGTCCTGAACTGGCGGCGACGCAATTCCCGCGAAGGTACTTCCGTCTTGATTGATCTGGAAGGGCATGGGCGTGAAGGAATTTTTGATGGTGTTGATCCTTCCCGGACGGTGGGAATTTTCACCACCATGTTTCCTGTCCGTCTTGACCCTGGCCAACTGGATCTGGACGAAGCCTGGGCGGGAGGCAAAGCCCTGGGCACGGCCCTCAAGTTAATCAAGGAACAGCTCGGCGCTGTTCCGAACAATGGCATCGGTTACGGACTGCTGCGTTACCTGAATCCTGAAACGGCGCCGATTTTAGCCAGTCTGGCTAAATCGCAAATAGACTTCAATTATCTCGGACGCTTTCCTGTAGCAGAAGCCATGGATTGGTCGCCCTCCGGCTCCCTCCTTGGAGGTATGGACCCCGATATGCCGTTTCATCATGCGCTGGAGGTCGATTCGATCGTGTTAGAGCATGCCGCCGGTCCAGAACTCACCGCCACCTGGACGTGGGCGCCGGAAATGTTTTCAGAACAGGACATTCAGTCGTTAGCGGAAGGATGGTTCCACGTGCTGGAGGCGCTTGTCCAGCATAGCGCCGAGCCTGGAATGGGAGGACTCACGCCGTCTGATGTGCCGCTGGCTGCTCTTTCCCAATCCGAAATTGACCGGCTTGAAAGTGAATACGGAGAGATCCAGGACATATTGCCGCTCTCGTCAGTCCAGGCAGGAATGCTGTTCCACGCTTTCTATGATGCGGCAGGGCTGGACGTTTACAACGTCCAGATCGTTCTTGGTCTTGGAGGTCCCCTCGACGAAAAAATACTTCACGACGCGGCAAAAGGCTTGCTGTCCCGTCATTCGAACCTGCGCGCAGCTTTCAAGCATGAAGGTTTGGTCCAGCCTGTGCAAATCATTCCTAAGGATTTTTCGTTGCTATGGAATACCTTGGATCTTTCTGCGCTTGAGGCGGAGGAACGCGAGCGCAAGCTGGCGGAACTTGTGCAACAAGACCGCCTGGCCCGCTTTAACCCGCGCGTCTCGCCACTGTTTCGATTTCTTCTGGTGCGATACGCGCCAGAGGAATTCCGGCTGTTGATTTCCACTCACCATATCCTGCTGGACGGATGGTCGGTGCCATTGGTGATTCGCGAACTGCTGCTGTTGTACGCCGGCCATGGCAGCTCCGCTGCTCTACCTCGTGTCACGGCGTTCCGAGACTACCTCGCGTGGCTGGGTGGGCGCGACCGAGGGGCGGCTGAGGCAGCCTGGCGGGAAGCCCTGGCTGGACTTGAAGGAAGCACGCGGATGAGTTCGCTGTCATTGGGCGAGCCCAAAATACCGGGCCGAATTGCAGTCGAGCTCGACCAGGAACTTACGCAACGCCTCACCGAACAGGCACGCGCCCGCAGTTTGACTCTTAACACAGTAATCCAGGGAGCCTGGGCGGTTCTATTGTCACGTTACACCGGACGGCAGGACGTAGTATTCGGCAGCACCGTTTCCGGACGCTATCCGGAAGTAGCGGGCGTTGAAACCATTGTCGGACTCTTGATCAACACTGTTCCTACCCGCGTTCAACTTCGTCCCAGCGATTCATTCGACGATCTGCTCAGCCGGTTGAACCAGGAACAATCTCGACTTTTTGCCCATCATTACCTGGGACTGGTGGAAATTCAGCGTCTGACCGGGTTGAATGAACTGTTCGATACCCTGGTGATTTTTGAGAACTTCCCCATGGACATGGCATCACAAACCGAACACTTTGGCGGCCTGCGGCTCATCGACTTCGATGTTAAAGATGCGGCGCATTATCCATTGACCCTGCTGCTGGGGCCCGGCCAGCAACTGACCATGTTCTTTGACTACCATCCGGACCATTTCAGCACCAGGGATGTCGAGATCATGGGCCGCCGTTTTGTGCGTCTTCTCAAAGCCTACGCTTCCGCCTCTGATCAACCAGTCAGCGGCATTGATCTGCTCGACGAGCAGGAGCGCCGCCAGATCCTGGTGGAATGGAACCAGACCCGCACAGAGTATCCGCGCAACAGGACCATGATGGAGTTGCTTGCGGAACAGGTGCAGCGCCGCGGAGAAGAATTGGCTGTACTGTGCGGCAAAGACCAGCTCAGCTATAAGGAACTGGACCATAGATCAAACCAATTGGGACATTACTTGCGGAAACTGGGTGTCGGTCCGGAAAAGCTGGTGGGCATCAGCGTTGATCGCTCGGTAGAGATGGTGCTCGCGATGGTGGGAATTCTCAAAGCCGGCGGGGCCTATGTCCCCATCGACCCCGCTTATCCGCCGGAGCGGCTGCGCTTCATGGTAGAAGATTCCGGCATTGCCGTTTTGCTCACGCAAAGACGGCTGGCTCATAACATGCCGGAAATGAAAGCTCCTGTGGTCTGTCTTGACAGTGATTGGGAGGACATCGCGCAGCAAAGCGGCTACAGCGTGCAAAACCATGTGCTGCCGGAAAACCTTGCTTACGTGATTTATACGTCGGGCTCCACAGGACAGCCTAAAGCCACGGCTGTCAGTCATCGCAGTCTCATCCGCCTGTTGCGCGATACCAACTACATTCAATTTCGGGGTGACGAGGTAGTGGCCCAGACTGTCAACATGTCCTTTGATCCGTCCACATTTGAAGTATGGGGAGCACTGTTGAACGGCTGCCGGCTTGTGATTATCGGCAACGAAGTGCTGTTGGACGTAGAAAGGTTTGCGGCAGAGATCAAAGAGAAGGGTGTCCAGGTAATGTTTCTGGCAACCGCGCTGTTCAACGAAATGGCGCGCCAGAAGCCTGCCATGTTCAATTCAGTGAAGCACCTGCTGTTTGGAGGAGAAGCTGTTCATCCCGGTACGGCGGCTGCGGTCCTGGAGCATGGAGGGCCGGAGCAACTCGTGAATGTCTACGGTCCCGCTGAATGTACGACCTTTACCAGTTGGTACCTCGTAACAGAGGCCGAAGGCGCCGTAAGCGTTCCTATCGGCAAGCCGGTCGCAAATACGCAGCTATACGTGCTGGACAGCAGCATGAATCTCCAACCGGCCGGAGTAATGGGCCAGCTCTACATTGGTGGAGAAGGATTGGCGCGAGGTTATTGGAACAGACCGGAACTAACGGCGGAGGGATATGTTCCCAATCCCTATGGCCAACCAGGAGAAAGGCTGTACTGCAGCGGAGACCTGGCGCGCTGGATGGAAGATGGCAATCTGGAGTTCTTTGGCCGCGCGGATAGTCAGATCAAGATTCGCGGCTTCCGGGTGGAACTGGGAGAGATTGAGACAATCCTGCTCCAGCATGGCGGAGTGCGCGACTGTGCCGTGCTCATGAAGACCGGTGCCAGTGGCAAGCGGTTAGTGGCCTATGTATCTGGCGAAGCGACTGCTGAAGAACTGAAGAATTATTTGAAAGGCAAGCTGCCTGAGTACATGGTGCCGGCGGTCTTTGTTATGTTGCCCGAACTGCCGCTGAGTACGAATGGCAAAGTAGACCGCAGGGCACTCCCTGAGGTACAAGAGGGCCCGCCGGAAACCATTACCCCCATCGAGGAGCTTCTCATCGACATCTGGACGGAAGTGCTGGGAGCTTCCCGCGTTGGAGTGCGCGACAACTTCTACGACTTGGGTGGACAATCCCTGCTCGCGCTCCGCGTCGTCTCTCGGATCAATGATTACTTCCAGACCGAGATGTCAGTACGGACCCTGCTTGAATATCCTGTGCTCATGGAGTTTGGGCAAAGGCTGCGTTCCATTTCCGCTCGTCCCGTGACGGAACTGGAGAAGATAGCGAGAATTGGGCTTATGGTCCGCAGGATGACACCTGAACAACGCAAAGCCGCTCTCACCATACATTAATTGCGTTGGCATCATGCAAATCATAGATACCACTATAAATAAAGCCGGTTGCGTGCTGCCTGACAAGGAGCAAAGCGAAGCCTTGTCTCTGTGGAACGATACGGCGATGGAATATCCGAGCGAGAAGTGCGTCCACGAGTTATTCGAGGAGCAGGTCAAGAGGGCGCCCGGCGCGGTGGCGGTGGAGTGTGAAGAGCAGCAGCTTACGTATGGCGAACTGAATCGACGCAGCAATCAATTGGCGCATCATCTGCGGTGGTCAGGCGTGAAACCGGATACTGTGGTGGCAGTATGTGTGGAGCGCAGCCCGGAAATGGTAGTGGTTCTGCTGGGGATCTTGAAGGCGGGCGGAGCCTATATGCCGTTGGACCCAGCTTATCCCCTGGAGCGCTTGCAGTTCATGGTGAAGGATAGCAGGTCGGCGCTGTTGCTGGCGCAAGGGCGTTTTCAGGCAATGTTTGCTGGAACCGGGCAAGCCCAGTTGGTGCTGGATCCTACCGACGCCGCTTGTCCATGGCAAGACCAGCCGGAGACCAATCCGGACCGTGCCGGCGTGGGACTTACCTCCAAACATCTGGCCTATGTGATCTATACCTCTGGCTCAACCGGCAACCCCAAAGGCGTCCTGATCGAGCATCGTGGAGTTTGCAATCAAATCACAACGCTCCAGGCCCAATGGCAGGCGAGTGCGCAAGATCGAGTCTTGCAGTTTGCCTCGATCACTTTCGATGTATCTGTGGAGGAGATCTTCGTTACCTTGATTTCCGGGGCGGCGCTGGTGCTGCGCAACGATGCCTGGCTGGCTGGCGTTCGGGAGTTCTGGCGCTCGGCTGCAAGCCGGGGAATAACTGTAGTGGATCTCCCGATGCGATTCTGGAAGGAGATTGGAGAGGACCGAGCAGCGCCGATTCCATCGAGCGTCAGGCTAGCCATCATCGGTAGTGAGGCTGTGGAAGCGAGCGCATTGGCCCGTTGGTTTGAGCGAGCTGGCCATCGTCCGGAGTTGTTGAACGCCTATGGGCCCACGGAGACAACCGTCAATGCGACCTTGCACCAGGTAACCCCCGATCCGGCCAATTGGAATTCAATCGGGCGCCCGGTCGCCAACACGCGTGCCTACATCCTGGATGGCGAGCAACAGCCCGTAGCCGTTGGCGTGCCGGGAGAACTCTACATCGCGGGCGCGGGAGTGGCACGAGGATACCTGAACCGCGCGGAGTTGACGGCAGAGCATTTCCTGAGCGATCCATTCGCTGAGGAAGCCGGAGCGCGGATGTACAAAACCGGAGATCGCGGATGTTGGCTTCCCGATGGGACGATTGAGTTCCTGGGACGGAACGATTTTCAGGTGAAGATCCGTGGCTTTCGCATTGAGTTGGGTGAGATCGAAACGCGGCTGGCGCAGCATCCCGCAGTGCGGGAAGCAGTTGTGGTTGTACGTGAAGACCAGGCGGGCGAAAAGCGTTTGGCGGCCTACTACGTGATGGATGGCGCGTATCGCGGCGGCCAGGAGCACGGCACGCGTGAAGCTCTAAAGGCCGAGCAGGTGAAGGGATGGGCGGCCACATACGACGCAATCATCAATGGGGCGGGCCCCGTTGTGGACGCGACGTTCAATATTGCCGGGTGGAACAGCAGCTATACCGGACAGCCCATTGCAGCCGAAGAAATGCGTGAATGGGTGGAGATCACGGCGGAGCGGATTGTAGCTTTGCGGCCGAGGCGCGTCTGGGAAATCGGTTGTGGCACAGGTCTGTTGCTGTTTCGCATTGCCCCTGAATGCGCTTTGTACTCGGGGACTGACATATCGGTCGCGGAGTTGGATTTCTTGCGACAGCAGCTTCGGCGTCCTGAACTCCGCATGCCTCAGATTGTGCTGGAGTGCCAGGCGGCGCATGAGTTGGCGGCCCCCGGGCGGCAGGAACCATTTGACCTGGTCGTGATGAACTCTGTGGTTCAGCATTTTCCTGACCTGGAGTACCTCATGACAGTTCTTACGGGTGCGGTGCAAGTGCTCCAGCCGGGGGGCGCGATATTCATCGGAGACATACGCGGCTATCCGTTGCTGGAAACCTTTCATACGTCCGTACAACTCTCTCACGCGCACGATTCCCTGAGCTGCGATGCACTGTGGAACCGTGTGCAAAAGAAGATGCAGCAGGAAGGCGAGTTGGTCATCGATCCGGATTTTTTCACTGCATTGCCGCAGCGGATCCCGCAAATCAACCGTGTGGAGATCAATTTGAAACGAGGCCGGGTCGATAACGAGATCACCAGCTTCCGCTACGATGTCGTGCTTCACCTGGGTGCGCCTGTTCCATTTCTGGAATGCCCATGGCTTGATTGGAACAAGCAGGGTCTGAGTTTAGAGCGGTTGCGGGAAATCCTGCACCAGACGCAACCGGAAGTTCTGGGAGTCACCGGCATTACTAATGCTCGATTGCAACTCCACGTCATGGCCAATCGAATATTGAACTCCAGCCTTCGTCCAGCCACTGTAGGCGAACTGCGGCAGCGGTTGCGACAGGAGCAGCCATCCGCAATCGAGATGGAAGATATTTGGTCGTTGCAAAAAGATTTGCCGTACACCGTCGAGGTTCGTTGGTCTCACCCGGGGACCCAAGGTTGTGATGTGCTGTTCCGCAAAGCTCACACTGAGGAGGGTTTGAGGAAAAAGAAGAGGGTAAGGTTTCCTGGAGAAACCGGGGTTTTGGGCCCGCTGGAAATTTACGCCAACGATCCGCTGAGACCCAGACTGGCCGAGGGTCTGGTGTCCGAACTTCACCGCTGGCTTGCAGAACGGCTGCCCGATCACATGGTGCCAGCGGCTTATGTACGGATGGAGCGGATGCCGCTCGCGCCGAACGGGAAGCTGGATCGGAAAGCATTGCCGGCGCCGGAAGCAGAAGCATACGCAACCCAGGCGTATGAACCGCCGCAAGGGGAGATCGAAAGCCTGTTGGCGGGAATCTGGGCCGAGTTGCTCCATGTTGAAAGGGTGGGACGGCATGATAATTTTTTCACCCTCGGCGGGCACTCCTTGTTGGCAGTACGTGTCGTCGTTCGCATCCGGCAAGCGCTGGGCATTGCCATAACGGCGGGTGATCTGTTTGCGCGGCCGGTTTTGGCCGATCTGGCTCGCAATCTGAAGAATGCAGTGCATGCCGAATTGCCGCCGATCATTTCCGCGGAGCGCAACCAGCGTATTCCGCTGTCATTCTCCCAGCAGCGGTTATGGTTTTTGGCGCAGATAGAGGGCGGTAGTCAGGCCTATCTCAGTCCAGTTGGCTTGCATTTTAAGGGTCAACTGGATCGTGCAGCGTTGCAGCGGGCGCTGGATCGGATCGTCGAACGACACGAAGCGTTGCGAACTACTTTTACCCTCATTGACGAGGAACCGGTGCAGCGGATTGCCTCGGTTGCAGACAGCCGGTTTCACCTGCTGGAGTATGATCTGCGCCGGCATCCGGACATCCGGGTGGAGCACGATCGTCTGGTGGCCCAGGAGTCCAACGCACCCTTCGATCTGGAAGCGGGGCCGTTGGTTCGAGGGCGGCTGATTCGTGCGTCGGAAGATGAATACACGCTCGTGATCAACATGCACCATATCGTTTCCGACGCCTGGTCGAACGCGATACTCTTCAACGAACTCAGCAGCCTTTACGGGGCCTTTCGCCGGGGAGAAGCCGACCCATTACCGGAATTGCCGGTCCAGTGTGCCGATTATGCCTTATGGGAACGCAGGTGGATGGAAGGGGAAGCAGGACGGCAACAGGGTGAGTACTGGAAAAGAATCTTGCAAGGTGCACCGGCATTGCTGGAGTTGCCCACGGACCATGCCCGGCCATCCAGGCAGGACTACAGCGGTGAGTCTGAAGCGCTGGTGCTGAATCAGGCATTGACCACAGAATTGAAAGAACTCAGTTGGCGGCACGGGACCACCCTATATATGACGCTGCTCGCAGGCTGGGCAGTGTTGCTCTCGCGCTTGTCAGGACAGCAGGATTTGGTCATTGGAGCGCCAGTGGCTGGCCGAGAGCGAGCGGAGATTGAAGGGCTGATTGGTTTTTTCCTGAACACGCTCACTCTGCGGGTGAATGTGAGCGGCGCGCCGCCAGTCGCAGAACTGCTGAAGCGGGCCAGGGAAGTAGCGTTAGGGGCGCAACAAAATCAGACTTTCCCCTTTGAGCGTGTGGTGCAGATAGTGCGCCCGGAGCGGAGTCTGGGGCATAACCCGCTGTTTCAAGTGATGCTTTCCTGGCAGAATGTGCCGGAAGGTACGCTCGCATTCCCTGGACTGGAAGCCAGGCTGGAGCCAACACCGTATCACCCGGCAATCTTTGAAATAACGCTTACGCTGCAGGAAGCAGGCGGCAGGATCGCTGGCGAGATGGAGTATGCCACCGCGTTGTTTGAGCCGGCTACGATCAGGCGCTATGGAGAGTATTTCCGCAGGCTGCTGCAGGGGCTGGTCGCCGGCGACATGCAGCCGGTGGATCTGCTGCCGCTTTTGAGCAGCGAAGAGCGGCGACAGTTGGTCTACGGCTGGAATGATACCGCGGATGATTATGCTTCGAACAAGTGTATCCACGAGCTCTTTGAGGAACAGGTAGAAAGGACACCGCAAGCGGTGGCAGTAATGTATGAAGGCCGGAAGCTGACATATCTCGAGTTGAACGCGCGCAGCAATCAGTTGGCGCACTATTTGCGGAAGCAGGGAGTGAGTGCGGACGCAAGGGTAGGATTATGCGTGGAGCGGTCGCTGGAGATGGTGGTAGGAATCCTGGGGATTCTGAAGGCGGGCGGCGCCTATGTGCCGTTGGAGCCCAGCTATCCGCAGGAACGGTTGCAGTACATGATCTCTGACAGCCATGCGATGGTGGTTTTGACGCAGGGAGCCCTGGCCGACCGGTTGGCAGAAATGGGAGCGCCGCTCTTGCGCCTGGACGCGGACCAGGAAGTGCTGCACGGTTGTACGGAAGAGAATCCGCAGCGGGACGAAGTTGAGCTGACCCCAAACAGTCTGGCATATGTAATCTACACTTCAGGTTCTACCGGCAAGCCCAAGGGAGTGATGAACGAACATGCGGCGGTAGTGAATGGCTTGCTTTGGGCGCGAGATACGTATGGGACTAGCAGCGAAGACCGCTTTCTGCAAAAGACCCCTTTCAGTTTTGATGTGTCGGTATGGGAATTTCTCTTGCCGCTCTTCTCCGGGGCGCAGTTGCTGATGGCTCGCCCGGGTGGACATACGGATCCGCAATACCTGAAGACGATGCTGGACCGGGAACGGATCACGACCGTTCACTTTGTGCCTTCTGCGTTGCAGATGTTTCTTGAACATGGAGTGAGCGCGGGAGCCTGCGGCGAATTGCGGCGTGTGTTTTCCAGTGGAGAGGCACTCTCTTATGGATTGCAGCAACGGTTTCTAGCGGCCCTGCCCCACGTGGAACTACATAACCTCTATGGACCTACAGAGGCAGCCGTTCATGTGACCGCGTGGTGGTGTCAACCGGGATTACATGAGGGAGTTGTGCCCATCGGTCGTCCCATAGCGAACATGCGCATGTACGTCCTGGACAACTATTTGCAGCCTGTGCCGGAGGGAGTCGTGGGAGAGTTGTATATAGGAGGCGCCGGGGTAGCGAGAGGGTATTTGAACCGTCCGGAGTTGACGGCTGAGCGCTTTTTGAAAGATCCGTTCGTCCAAGATGCGGAAGATGCAGGAGAACCGGGAGCACGCATGTATCGCACTGGAGATCTCGGCAGATGGCAGGCGGATGGGAGCATCGAGTTTCTTGGGCGCAATGATTTTCAAGTGAAGATGCGCGGATATCGGATCGAGCTGGAGGAGATCGAATCGCAGTTGCAGAGTTATGCGGGAGTGAGGGAAGCGGCAGTCATGGCGCGCGAGGACGTGCCGGGGGAAAAGCGCCTGGTGGCGTATTACACAATCGCCGAGAACAGGAATGGAGAGACGGGCGAGGCGGTGGGCGCGGAAGCACTGCGTACCTGGCTGGCGGCGAAACTGCCGGAGTACATGGTCCCGGCAGCCTATGTACGCATGGAGCAGATGCCTCTGACGGGAAGCGGGAAGCTGAATCGGAAGGCATTGCCGAAACCGGAAGGAAGTGCGTATGCGCAGCGAGGATATGCCGCGCCGGAATCTGATACCGAGAGGGCGCTGGCGGCGAGTTGGGCCGATTTGCTGCATGTGGAACGAGTGGGGCGGCAGGACAACTTTTTTGCTCTAGGTGGACATTCGTTGCTGGCGGTGCGAGTGCTGGCCCGAATCCGGCAGCAGATGGGTGTGGCCGTGACGGTCAGTGAGATGTTTGCGCGGCCGGTATTGGCAGATCTCGCCTGCCATCTCGACGGCGCCGTCCGAGCCGAACTGCCGCCGATCGTGCGTGTGGATCGTGGGCAGCAACTCCCCCTGTCGTTAGCGCAACAACGGTTATTCTTTCTGGCGCAAATGGAGGAGGTGAGCAAGGCATATCACATGCCGATGGGGTTGCGCCTGAAGGGAAGGCTGGATGCTGGAACTCTGCGGCGGGTGCTGGACCGCATCGTCGCGCGGCATGAATCATTGCGAACCACTTTTACCCTCATTGACGGAGAACCGGTACAGCGGATTGCTTCCCCTGCAGACAGCCGGTTCCATCTGCTCAAGCACGATCTGCGCCGGCATCTGCACGCGCAAGCGGCATACGATCGTCTCTTGGCCGAGGAGGCTAACACTTCGTTCGATCTGAAAGCTGGGCCGTTGGTCCGAGGTCGGTTGATCAGCGAGTCGGAGGATGAACATACTCTGCTCGTCACCATGCACCATATTGCCTCTGACGGCTGGTCGATGGGAATTTTCTGTGACGAAGTCAGCAAGTTATACATGGCTTTCTGCCAGGGAGAAGAGGACCCATTACCGGAATTGCCGGTGCAGTATGCAGATTATGCAGTATGGGAACGCAAGTGGCTGGAAGGAGAAGTACTGACCCAACAGGGCGAGTACTGGAAAAAAGTTTTGCAAGGCGCTCCGCCGTTGCTGGATTTGCCCACCGACTACGTGCGACCGGAGCAGCAGGATTATCGTGGTGGGTTTCAAGAGTTTGTGCTGGACGAGGGGCTCACAGCGCAATTAAAAGACCTCAGCCGGAGGCAGGGAACCACCTTATATATGACGGTACTCGCGGGCTGGGCCGCGTTGCTGGCACGCCTGTCAGGGCAGGAGGATTTGGTCATTGGCACGCCAGTGGCTGGCCGGGAGCGAGTGGAGATAGAAGGACTGATTGGATTTTTTGTGAACACGCTGGCGCTGCGGGTAGATCTAAACGGCCCGCCGACAGTGACAGAATTGCTGAAGCGGGTAAGGGAAGTGACGTTGGGAGCGCAACACAATCAGAACTTGCCCTTTGAGCGTGTAGTGGAGATAGTGCGGCCGGAGCGGAGCCTGGGGTACAACCCGTTGTTTCAGGCAACGTTGGCTTGGCAGAACATGCCGGGGGGAGTGCTCCTGCTTCCCGGAGTGGAAGCAAAGCCGCTGGATTCCATGCCCTACCGGCCTGCGAAGTTCGATTTGACTCTCTTCTTGCAGGAAAAGAACGGGGCGATCACCGGAGGACTGGAGTATGCTGCTGCCCTGTTTGAGCCGGTTACCGTAAGCCGCTATGGAGAATATTTTCGCCGGTTGCTGCAGGCAATGGTAGCTGATGAATCCCAGGTGGTGGAACGTATCTCCTTGCTGAGCGCGGAAGAACAACGGGAGGCAGTGGGTCAGCGAGAGGACGCGGGCAGGCATCGCATCGAGAAGCGCATCCACGAATCATTCGAGGAGCAGGCGAAGGACCTGCAGGAAACCCAACCGGAAACGATTACTGCTGTCGAGGAACTGCTGATAGACATCTGGACAGATGTGCTTGGCGCTGTCCGCGTTGGAGTGCGCGACAATTTCTTCCAACTGGGTGGGCACTCACTGCTTGGACTCCGGGTAATTTCCCGGATCAATGATTATTTTCAGACGGAGCTGTCAGTGCGGGCCTTGCTCGAATATCCTGCGCTGATGGATTTTGCGCAAAAGCTGGGTCCCATGTCCGGACGTTCCGCAGAGGAACTGGAGAGGATCGCAAAGATTGCGCTTATGGTCCGCAGGATGACGCCTGAGCAGCGCAAAGCCGCTCTTGCCCTGCAATAAATACTCTGGTGTCGTTGATTGCGCAAACTGTACTTGAATGTTCGCTATACTTCTTGATCTGATCAATGGCGTTGAATTCGTGTAATCCTCTATCGGGAGGCCAGTGATGACTACGCTCGCGCAGAATCTTAAATATGCCCTTCGAAGGCTAAGGAAGAGTCCCGGATTCACCGTTGTAGCCGTGCTCACGCTGGCTTTGGGCATTGGCGCAAATAGCGCGATGTTCAGCATCGTCAACGCGGTCCTGCTTCGTCCTCTCCCCTACCGTGATCCGCAAAGATTGGTGCTGCTTTCTGAGCACTGGCCGCAGTTTCCCCGGTTGTCTCTGTCCTATCTCAATTACCAGGATTGGCGCGACCAGAGCCATTCCTTTGAAGCAGTTGGAGCGGTGCGGAACTCGATCATGACCATGACGGGCGGCGCTGAAGCGGAAAGGCTGCCCTCGCAAAATGTTACCGCCAATCTTTTTGAGCTTTTGGGCGCCAAACCCGAATTGGGCCGTGCATTCTCTGCCGCGGAAGACAAACCGGGAGGTCCCCCCGTGGCTCTCATCAGCCATAGTCTCTGGGAGCGGCGGTTTTCGTCTTCGAACAGCGTGCTTGGCCAGACCATCACCCTGGACAATCAAGATTATTCCATGATCGGTGTGATGCCTCTCGGTTTCGAGATTCTTCAGCAGGCGGCAGATGTCATCCTGCCATTTGAGCCCTGGGCCAGGGCGCTGCCCAATGATCGTTCCTGGCACCCGGGAATTTTGCCTATAGCTCGCTTGAAGCCTGGCGCTTCAATCGAGCAGGCTCGTTCGGAAATCGAGGTGATTGCCAAACGGCTGGAAAAGCAATATCCGGAAAGCAACACCAACGTGTCCTCTCTCGTAGATCCCATGCAGGACCAGATCGTCCAGAACGTTCGTCCGGCGCTGCTGGTTCTGGTTGGCGCAGTAGGAGTTGTGTTGCTCATTGCCTGCGCTAATGTGGCCAACCTGCTGCTTGTCCGGGCCACAGGACGGCGGCGTGAAATGGCGGTTTGCACAGCATTGGGAGCGCGGCGCTCGGATATTATTCGCCAGCTTTTGGCGGAAAGTGTCCTGGTGGCCGTGATCGGCGGCGCTCTAGGACTTTTGCTGGCCTGGGTCGCAATACCGCTTTTGGTGCGGCTGGCAGGAACCGCTCTTCCCCGCAGTAACGGCGTCTCTATTGACGTTAGCGTTCTTGGCTTCACCGCGCTGATCGCCCTTGTTGCCGGCGTTCTGTTTGGTCTGGCTCCGGCGCGCCATGCATGGCGCGTTGACCTGCGTGAAACTCTGAGCCAGACCAGCCGCGGAGGCGCTGTGCCCGCGGTGTTGCGTACACGCGCGGTACTGGTTGTTACTGAGATCGCCTTGGCCATGTTGCTGCTCGTCGGCGCTGGCCTTCTGTTCAAGAGCTTTGAGCGCTTGTCCCAGGTTTCTCCCGGGTTCTCCACCGATCACATCTTGATCGCAAACATAGTACGTTCGCCCACCGCCTATCGAGATCCGAATGTGCGCCTGGGCTTCTATGACCGCCTGTTCGAACAAGTCGCGGCCTTGCCCGGCGTACGTTCTGCCGGAGGCGTATCTTTCCTGCCGGTAACCGGAACAGGCTCGGCCCTCCACTTTAATATTCAGGGTCGTCCTCCAAGGTCTCCCCAGGAATACACCATATCCGGTTATCGCGTGGTTAGCGCAGGCTACTTGAAAACACTGCAAGTACCGCTCATTACCGGCCGTTGGATTGAGGATCGTGATCGCGAAAATGCTCCTGCCGTAGTAGCAGTTAATTCCACTTTCGTGCGAACCTATTTTCCCGACCGGTCGCCGATCGGCCAGCACATACAGCTTGGGGCGACGCCTGATCCCAATGTGCCCTGGATGGAAATTGTCGGAGTCGTTGCCGACGTGAAGCAATCGTTGGCCGCTGAATCCGCTTCTGAAATGTATGTTCCTTACCGCCAGGCGGATAGTGTGCTTCCGGTCCTGACGTTGTCCCTTTTAGTGCGGACCTCCGGAGATCCTTTGGAGCAGGCCAATTCGATACGTACGCTGGTGCATGGGATCGATCCTAATCAGCCGATTACCGGAATCCGCACCATGGAAGACAATATCGCACAATCCATTTCCGACCCGAGATTTCGCACAGTCCTGCTGGCAATTTTTGCCGGTATCGCTCTCGTGCTTGCGGCCGTTGGCATTTTCGGCGTCATGGCATATTCAGTTGCCCAGCGAACGCGGGAGCTCGGATTGCGAATGGCCCTGGGATCGTCACGCGGCCGGGTTTTGCAATTGGTCCTGGCACACGGTGTGAAGCTTACTTTGCTGGGTGTAGCCATCGGATTAGGCGCTACCTTCTTGCTTACACGCTATGTGTCCAGCATGCTGTTCAACGTGCCGCCTTACGATCCCATCACTTTGGTGGAAGTAGTTGTCGCCCTGGTCCTGATTTCAGTGTGCGCCTGTTTGCTTCCGGCCCGGCGCGCCACGTTGGTTGACCCCATTGTGGCTTTAAGGGAAGAGTAGGGCCGGGTAAATTCCTGGCTCTTCAGGATCGAGTAGCTCAAATTTTCGAGCTGTCTTACCGGAGTGACCTGCGCTCCACAATATTGCCGTCGTACAAGCTACTGAAAGGAGATCTTTGATCATGCTGAACGGTGAACAACTTTATTTGAAACATAACATCCAGGTGGAACCATTGATTGATCATTGGTATGCCTGGCCTCATTTGATTCCTCCCGCCACCGCTGCCCGCAACATCACCGAACGGCACATGAAGATCATGAACTCCTACGTGAGTGCTCCGCAGATTCACCTGAATGCGGTCAAGAACCCCAAGATGCTGGGCGGACCGTTTATCGATTTGGGCGGTGGACGGGTCGATGAGATTCGCGCATTGCGCGATCGCATTAAGACAGAGCGGGCCCACTTGTTCGAGCTTTCTGCCGCAATTGGCACGCTGGACAGCATGATCCGCGAGAACGCCAAGGGCTACAGCCTGCACCCGCTCTATTCTCAGGTGCCGGACCTCCTGCGCGGATACGTTGAACTCTGCTACGACCTGAATCATCAGCCCTCCTTCCGTCTGATTGAGCCCTTGCTGTACAAGAGCCGGTACTATGACCAATCGATGCAAAGCCTGATGCTTTCAGCGATCAGGAGCGATGACCGGCCGTTCGTGCTCAGTACACCGCGATTGGAGGATGATGCCAGCCTGCATCTGCGCATGCCGTTCGCCAACCCGGTCATCGACGAACTCTTCCAGCTCAAGTCGTCGCCCAGGCCCGGAGGAGAGATCAGGGAAATGCTGGATGTAGGCGAAGGCCGGCAGGAACTGCTGAGTTCATTCCTCACGCCGGAGCCTCCGCCGCGGTATGTGCCCTACCAGGGCCCCGGAGTCCGCTGGCGCTATTTTGGCCATGCCTGCATTCTGATTGAATCGCAGGGCATCAGCATGTTGTTTGATCCGGTGCTCAGCTATACCTACGAGAGCGGTATTTCACGCTACACCTATCTTGACTTGCCGGATTCCATTGACTACGTGCTGATTACCCACGATCACCAGGACCACGTGCTCTTCGAAACGCTTCTGCAAATTCGCCATAAGGTCAAGAATATCGTTGTCCCACGCAGTGGCGGCGGCCAGTTGCAGGATCCGTCGCTCAAGCTGCTGCTGGAGCAATCCGGTTTCAGGAACGTGATCGAAGCCACGGAGATGGAGGACGTCAAAACGGGAGACGTTCGCATTACTGCTCTGCCTTTCCTGGGCGAACACGCTGACCTCGACATAAAGAGCAAGATGGCGTGGCTGGTGAAGATTGGTTCCCGTTCCATGATATTCGCCGCCGATTCCTGCAACGTCGAGCCCCGCCTGTACGAGCATATCCACCGTGAAGTGGGAGATGTGGATGCCCTGTTCCTGGGCATGGAGTGCGACGGCGCTCCGCTTACCTGGCTCTATGGTCCTCTGCTCACGGCCCGGATCGAGAGGGCCATGGATGAATCCCGGCGTCTCTCCGGCTCCAATTTCCAGCAAGGCAGGAGCATCGTCGAGCTGTTCAAGTGTAAGGAGGTGTACGTTTACGCCATGGGCCAGGAGCCATGGCTGAATTACATCATGAGCATCAAGTACACGGCTGAATCCCGTCCCATTGTGGAATCGGACAAGCTGCTGAAGTGGTGTCACGATGGAGGGATCGCGGCTGAAAGGCTTTTTGGGGAAAGAGAAATCCTGCTGGAGCAGGCGCCGCTGGCGGTGGCTGGCTAGGGCGGTTGATGAGTTGCGGTAACCTCGAAAAGGTGGAAGCCCCGGACTTTAGTCCGGGGAGCGGGTTCTTTAGAACCAGCGCAAATAGTAACCCAGTTACGGCGGCTTTGGCCGCGGTGAAAAAACACGGGCCATGCTAACGCAGGGAATGGGCCAGAGCATTTAAAGGAGATAGATTGAATGGCGGAATTTCCGCCCGCAGATTCGGTGGAAAAAATTGCAGTCGTCGGCATGGCTTGCCGTTATGCTGAGGCCTGGAATATTGAACAGTTCTGGCAGAACCTTAAAGAAGGAAGGGAATGCGTCCGCTTTCTTACGGATCATGAATTGCTCGAGGCTGGTGTAAGTTCTGAAGTGTTTTCGCGCCCCGACTACGTAAAGGCTGCCGCCGTTTGCCCCGGCACTTTTCTCTTTGACGCTTCCTTTTTTGGCTATACACCGCGAGAAGCTGAGCTTCTGGATCCGCAGCATCGGGTCCTGCTGGAATGTGCCTGGGAGGCTTTGGAACATGCGGGCTATGATGCCGTCGCATATCCCGGCCGTATCGGGTTATTTGCGGGTTCTGGCTCCACACAATACCTTTTCGAACTGCTGTGCAATCCCGGCATTCATGACCTTGTTGATGCTTTCACTCTTTTTATTTGCGGCGAAAAGGATTTTCTGGCCACCCGCATAGGTTACAAAATGAACTTGCGTGGCCCCTGTGTCACGGTGCAAACCGCCTGTTCCACCTCTCTGGTCGGTATTGTCATGGCGTGCCAGAGTCTTTTGAATTATCAGTCTGATATTGCTCTGGCCGGCGGAGTGACCTTGAGCACATCTCAGGTTGGAGGCTACTTGTATCAGGAAGGAGGCATTCGCTCGCCCGACGGCCATACTCGCACATTCGATGCCGATGCCCGGGGATCCTGCGCCGGGACGGGCGCCGGAGTAGTGGTCCTGAAGCGCCTGGAAGATGCGCTGGCGGAGGGCGATACCATCCATGCCGTCCTTCTTGGCGAAGGTATTGCCAACGATGGGGCCGCGCGCGTAGGGTTCGCTGCTCCTGGAGTCAATGGACAATTTGCCGCAATTTCTGACGCCATTGCCATGGCCGGAATTGATCCGGAAACCATCGGCTTCGTTGAATGTCAGGGCACTGCTACTTCCGTGGGGGATCCCATCGAAATCACGGCGCTAAACCGGGCCTTTCGCGCTTACACGCAAATGAAGAATTTTTGTGCCGTAGGCTCTGTAAAAACCAATATAGGCAACACGGATACAGCAGGCGGGGTGGCCGGATTCATCAAGGCTGTGCTTTCCTTAAAGAACCGGCAGATTCCCGCCAGCCTTCATTTTCGCAAACCCAATCCCCACATTGATTTTGCCAACAGTCCTTTTTACGTGAACACTCAGCTTAAGCCATGGACGCGAGAAGGACCGCCGCGTCGCGCTGGCGTCAGCGCCTTCGGGTTAGGTGGCACCAATGCCCATGTGATTCTGGAAGAGGCGCCCGATCAGGCGCCCTCTCCGGCTGCTCCATGGAATTTACTGGTATGGTCGGCCCGAAGCGCGACTGCTTTGGAAAAGATGACCATTAATTTGCTCGATCATCTCAAAGCCCATCCCCAGGATTCTCTTGCCGATGTTGCTTATACCCTTCAGGTTGGCCGCCAGATGTTTTCCCGTCGGCGAATGCTCGTCTGCCGCAGCCATCATGAAGCCGTTGCCGCTTTGACATCCGCGGCGCCTGGCAGGTTGTTGATGGGCCATCGGGAAAAGGAACCCGGGCCCGTAACCTTCCTTTTTCCCGGACTGGGGAGCCAGTACGTCAATATGGGAAGGGAGGTTTACTCTCACCAGCCCATCTTCCGTGAGCACGTGGATCTGTGTGCGAAATTCCTCAAGCCGGAACTTGGCCTGGATCTGCGCGAAATTCTTTATCCCGCCCCCGGCAAAACCGAGCACGCCGCTGCCTCGCTTGATCAAGTCAGATATGCCAGCCCCATTCTCTTTACCGTTGAGTATGCAATGGCAAAGCTATGGATGCACTGGGGTGTGAGGCCTGCGGCTGTGACGGGCCACGGCATCGGAGAATATGCGGCTGCGTGCATTGCCGGTGTCTTTTCCCTGGAAGATGCTTTGGCCGTGGTATCGGCGCGCGGGCGCCTCATGCAGCAGATGCCGGCCGGTTGCATGACAGGAGTAATGCTCCGTGAAACGCAATTGAACTCGACCATCATGGACCCTGTTCTTCAGGAGTTTCACAACGCGGTACAAAAAATAAAGCTTCACCCGCCCGATGTTCCTTACATTTCCAATTTGTCTGGAACATGGGCCACGGTCGAGCTGACAGATCCTGAGTATTGGGTCAAACACGTTCGGCAGACAGTGCTTTTTGCTGATGGCGTCACGGAACTGCTCAACCATTCCCAGCGCATTCTCCTTGAAGTTGGTCCCGGGCGCAGCCTCAGCAGCACGATTGCGCAACATCCTGCCCGAGTTCCTGAGCATGTGATTCTGCCCTCGCTGCCGCACCCAAAAAATGATTCTCAAGGTGATTTCGAATTGGTTCTGACCACGCTGGCCCAGCTTTGGCTTGAAGGACTGCGGATCGATTGGAAAGCATTTCACAGTCCGGAACGGCGCCGTCGTATTCCGCTGCCCGCCTATCCCTTCGAGCGGCAGCACTATCAACTCACTGGCGCGCTCCGTGCACGAATTGTTGCAGAACAAGACGATCTTCATATTTCTAATCCAGTACCTCAGCCTGACGGCCGAAATGGCCCACATCCCCCTGATTGGATCAGGGCCATACATCCGCGGCCGAACTTGCCGGTGCCTTATGTCGCACCCCGAAATGAATTGGAGCAGGCGATTGCGGACGCCTGGCAAGACATCCTGGGAATCGTTGCTCCCGGAATCAATGACAGCTTCGTCGCCCTGGGAGGCCACTCGCTGCTGGCGCTCCAACTCGTGGGCCGCATCCGCGCCCTGTTTGAAATCGAAATTACTGTTGCCAATCTATTTCAGGCGCCTACCATCACCGGGCTTGCTGATCTGATTGTCCGCCAACTCTCAGAAAATCTCGATTCGGCTACTTTGGCGGAAATGATCCGCGATGTCGATGCCGTGCCACAGACGCCACAGCTTTCATGAATCCGCAAAAGGAGATCGACTTGCATTCAGGATCTAAACCGGCGAATTTGCCAGAAGTTGATCGGGCAGATAATGCCGCGAGCCTGACTCGCCTCTCGCCGGAAAAATTGAGACTTCTCGCTCGCGAGATCAAAAAGAGGAGAGCCGGATCTGCGTCCCAGTCGAATGCTGCTGGTGCGGCGCCATCCGCGCTCGTGCCCATTCGATCCTCAGGCACAGCCACTCCGCTGTTTCTCGTGCATCCCGTCGGCGGTGGCATAATTGCCTTCCACGATCTGGCGAAATATCTCCGGGCGGAGCATCCGGTGTATGCACTCCAAAACCTTGATTCCGGAAATGACGTTGAGCAGGAGCCTCTCAGCATTGAAAAGATGGCCGGCCGCTACATCAAGGCCATCCAGACTGTCTCGCCCCAGGGGCCTTATTTCCTGGGCGGATCTTCCATGGGCGGAGCGGTAGCGTTTGAAATGGCAGTTCAGCTCAAAGCGCAGAACCAGCCGGTCTCCCTGGTTGCCATGCTCGATACACCAGCGAAGGTCATCTCTCACATCGAACGCGAGACCCGGCACTCCGTTCACGCAATTGAATTGACGATGTTCACTTCGAGCATTCTGTCCGGCTCTCAAACAAATTTCCATATAAACCTGGCGGACTTAGATCCCCTTCAGCCGGCAGAACAAATTGATTTCGTATTTCGTAGACTTCAGCAGCACCAACTTGTGCCTGTCACCCTGAGTTCTTCCGAATTCGAGATTGCTCTGCGCGCCTTTGCCAACAACCTGAATGCCTTTGAGAGATATATGCCGCCAGCTTACGACGGCAGAGTGGCCATTTTGCGCGCCAGGGATACTTCAGCCAATCTCAAACAGTATGTGGGAGACCTTGACCGTGATCTCACCTTCGGTTGGCAGGCACATTGCACGCAGCCGGTCACGGTTCGCTTCGTTCCCGGCGATCACATGCTCATGAATCTTGAACCCAATGTGCGCTTTACGGCTGCGGAGTTACAGCGCGTGTTGGATGAGGGCCTCTCCGTTCTCGAGGGTCTTTCCCTTGAAGGACACTGAAATGTGCAGAGTCTGTTTAGACACGTGCTGCGGCGCAGGCGATGAATCACCAAACGCTGGAACCCATACCGCTTACATAAGCGGAGTCTCTATAAAAAGTGAGGATCAGGATCGACTATGAGTGCACCAACAACGATTGATCCAGGAGTTTCCAAGGCCCATCCATTGAAGAATGTCGATTTCCGCTCCCTATGGATAGGCATGTCCATTTCCATCTTCGGTGATCAATTCTATTTTGTAGCGTTACCGTGGCTTGTGCTTCTTTACACCGGCTCGGGCGTGGCCCTGGGAACAATCCTCATGGTCGGAGCCATACCCCGCGCAGCTTTGATGTTCCTCGGGGGCGTAGCTACCGACCGCATTTCTGCGCGGCGAATCCTGATCTCAACCGCAACCACGCGCATGATCTTGGTCGCCGTCGCTGCAGTGTTGCTTTACCTTCACGTGCTCCACCTTTGGCACCTTTATTGTCTGGCCCTGGCTTTTGGAATTGCCGATGCATTCGCTATGCCTGCTGGACAAGCGCTTATGCCCACGATTGTCAGTCAGGAACAGCTTCCCGCCGCCAATGCCCTCATCAATTCGAGCGCTCAGGTATGCTCTATTGCCGGACCTGCTCCGGCTGGGTACATTCTGAGGATATGGGGCGTTGCCGCGGCTTTCGTGATCGATGCAGTCAGCTTTCTTTTTGTGATTTTGGCCTTGCTGCGCCTCAAAGATGTGCCGTTCTCACGGGGCCCTGCGCGCGGCGGGATTTGGAAGCTCATACACGAAGGCATGCAGTACGTGATGAAGGACGCGCCTATGCGCTCGTTAATGCTATTGGTTACCGTGCTGAACTTTTGCGTTGGCGGTCCTTTAACCGTAGGTCTCGCCGTCCTTTCCCAGCAGCGGTTCGGATCGGCGGCCGCTTATGGAACGCTGCTCTCGGCTGTGGCCGCAGGAACGCTCTTGGGCTCTTTCTTGCCGGCGTTAATAAAGTCCCACCATCACCGGGGATTGGTGGTTCTGGGTTTCAGCGGCGTCGTCGGCTGTGAAATGATTGCCATGGGTTTGCTTCATAACTTTATCTCAATCGCGGTGCTGCTCGCGATTCTGGGCTTTGGAAACGGCCTCACCTCGGTTTACGTCCAGTCATGGTTCCAGGGGCACATTGAGCGCAGCTTTATTGGGCGGGTGATGAGCATTTTTATGTTTGCAGCCTTCGGCTTGCTTCCGCTTTCCTATGCCATTGCAGGCGCCCTAGTCGAGGTCAGGATTTCTCTCATGTTCCTCGGCGCCGGCGTGTTTGTGCTGATTGCAACTTTCATCGCTGCGGTGAACAAGCAAGTCCGCGCTATTGACTAAAGCGTTTTTCCCGTGGCTATGAGTTCTTCTCCGGCCTGAATCTATATCCCACCCATGGCTCAGTGAGAATGTAGCAGGGTGTGTCGTCGGGCTCGATTTTTTTTCGTAGCTGATTGACGAAGACGCGGAGATATTCCGGCTGCTGAATGCTTTGCGGTCCCCAGACGGCCTTGAGCAATACAGTGTGGGTTAAGACCTTTTCCGGATGACGCGCCATATAGACCAACAGGTCAAACTCCTTGGGAGTGAGACGCACCTCTTTGCCGGCCACAGAAACCACCCGGGTTTGCAAGTCTATATGGAAGTCTCCAGCGTCGATAGGCTCTGACGATTCCGGCTCTTTGGCCAAACTGGCGCGGCGCAGGTTGGCGCGAATGCGCGCCAGCAGTTCGTGAATGCTGAAGGGTTTGGTTACATAGTCATCCGCCCCCTTGTCCAGCGCTTCGATCTTGGTTTTGTCCTCTCCGCGGACAGAGAGAACGATGATCGGCACTTGGGAGAAATCGCGTATGTTCTCGCAAAGCTCGATGCCCGTCATTCTTGGCATGAAGAGATCGGTAATGACCAGATCGGGCTTCACTTCCTGAAAGGTGCGCAGTGCGGATTCTCCATCGTTGGCCAGGCTGACCTCATAGCCATGCGCGGAAAGGCTGGTCCGCAGCACCCGCGTAATCTGCGGCTCGTCGTCAACCACCAGAATTTTTGTTCTAGCTGCCATGATGTAACGGATTGGCGCCTCGGGACATCAGTGCATTGGGGCATCTGAACACCAGTCTTCTCTGCAAAGTGAGAGCGAGACTTGATTTGCTTTTCCGACGCGATGACCCGGGCCTGCCCTCGAGGCAAGCTTGCGTAGCCGAAGGGACCTGATGACCCGATTTCTTCATCTCGCTTCCTGATTCACGATATGAACGTCCACCGCCGGGGCGTTGCGAAGAAAACGTTGAATGGCGTTGAGGTAAAGATACTGCTGCCAGCCGCGCACCGCAGAGCGTCCAAAGATGATCTGCGTGATCTTGTATTCGCGGGCGAACGCTGCCACCGCCTTGGCAATGTCTTTGTCCTGAAGGCGAACAGGTTTGGCTCCCAGGTTCTCGGCAAATCGGATATTGGCGGCCAGTGAGCGCCTGTTTTCCTCATCTTCTTCCTCGCCGCCGGTATCTACGTGTACCACATAGAATTCATCTGCGCCCATGCCCTGGGCCATTCGCGCGCCTCTGGCAATCAATTGCTGGGAGGCGGAGTTTGAACTGATGCAGACGGCAATGCGCTCGCTGACGCCCCAGTTCTGGTCAATGTTTTTCTTCTTGAGATAGTTTTCCAGGCCGCGGTCTACCGAGTGCGTGACCTGCTTGAGCGCCAATTCCCGCAGCGCCATCAAGTTGCCTCGCCGGAAAAAATTGGTAAGTGCTTTTTCCGCGCGCTCCACCGGGTAGACATCGCCGCGACGCATGCGTGTTTGCAGGGCCTCCGGCGTGAGATCGGCCATCACAATCTCGTCTGCTCGCTCCAGCAACCAGTCCGGCACCGTCTCCCGCACCTGGATTCCGGTAATGCTCTGGACGGTGGGGGTCACGCTTTCCAGGTGCTGGACATTCATGGTGGAAAGAACGTCAATCTTTGCCGCCAGGACTTCCAGCACGTCTTCATACCTCTTCTTGTGTTTGCTCCCTTCAACGTTGGTATGCGCCAGCTCGTCGATGATAACCACCTGCGGCTTGCGCGCCAGAATGGCGTCAACGTCCATCTCCTCAAACACCGTGCCCTTGTATTCCAGCTTGCGCCGTGGAATTTGTTGCAGTTGCGCCATCAGTTCCGCAATGCCTTTGCGCCCATGCGTCTCCACCACGCCGATCGCCACGTCTTCGCCACGCCGGTGGCGGCGGATGGCTTCGCTCAGCATGTTGTAAGTCTTGCCCACGCCGGGAGCGTAACCGAGAAATAACTTGAAGATACCCGCCTTCTTTTCCGGCGCTGCCTGCTCCAGCCATTGTTCCGGCGTCTTGGGCACTTTTGCGTCTTTCCTCCCGCTTGGATTGGATTCGCTAAATACTAAACTAACTACTGCATACTAATTGCTCTTAGAATGGCAAATGTGAAAGTCCGATTGCAAGGTGTGGCCCGGGTGGCGGTGTGCGCGCTCCTGATCTCTTTGATCGTCCTGATTTATTTCAAGTACGTACATGTTAACCCAACCACGGTTGCTCTGAGTTTTGTGCTCGTGGTGCTGGTTGTGGCTGCCGCATGGGGACTGGCTTACGCCATTTTCATGTCGATTCTGGCGGCGCTTTGTTTTAATTTTTTCTTTCTGCCGCCAATAAAGACCTTGACCATAGCTGACACCCAGAACTGGGTGGCGCTGGTGGCATTCCTGTTTACCTCCATCGTTGCCAGTCATCTTTCCGAGCGGGTACGGCGTGGGGCCCGCGACGCGACCCGCCGCCGCATGGAGGTGGAGCGTCTCTACACCTTTAGCCAGCAATTGCTGATCACGGACAATGTGGTTGAACTCCTGAAATCCATTCCCACCTACATTGTGGAGACTTTCGGAGTGGAGCACGCCGCTATTCATGTTGGTGACAAAGACAAGATTTACCGCTCCGGAGCCGAAACGGAGAGGCTGCCCAGCACCGAGCTGCGCGAAGTTTCCGCCCGTGGAGATACCGTTCTGGACTTGGAGGGCAAGCGTTGTTTCGTTCCTTTGCATATGGGTGTTAAGAAAATGGGGAGTCTGGGGATATCGGGCGACGTGCTTTCGCGCGAAACCCTGGATGCCCTTGGCAGCCTGGTGGCAATTGCCATCGAGCGCGCGGGGGCCGTGGAGACGCTGATGCGAGGTGAAGCCTCGCGCGAGAGTGAACGCCTGCGCTCGGCCCTTCTGGACTCTATCACGCACGAGTTCCGCACTCCGCTCACGGCCATTAAGGCTTCCATTACCAGCCTGAGGTCAGATGCGGCCATGAAGGAAGCAGAGCGCCAGGACCTGCTGGCTGTGATTGAAGAGGAGACAGACCGGTTGAACCGCCTGATTGGCGAAGCAGTAGTGATGGCGCAGCTCGATGCCCATGAGGTCAAGCTGGAACTGGAGCCGCACCAGATTCGTGAAGCGATTGATGCTGCCCTGGAAGACTCCAGGCACTTGATTGGCGAGCATCCTGTCCAGGTGCGCCTGCCGGACAGGCTGCCGGCGGCCATGATGGATGTCGCCTGGATCAAAAAAGTGCTCCAGCACCTGATTGAAAATGCGGTTAAGTATTCACCGGAGAACGCGCCCATCTTCATCAGCAGCGAGGTGCGGAATGGGCGCCTGATTACAAGCGTGGCTGACCGTGGCGTCGGCATCGACGATCTTGAGCGCTCCATGATCTTTGATAAGTTTTATCGCGGGCAGAGCCAGCGCTACCGCGTGCAGGGAACCGGCATGGGGCTGGCTATTGTGAAAGCAATTGTGGAAGCCCACGAAGGCCGAATCGAAGTCACCAGCCAGCTCGGCCAGGGATCGGTGTTTTCTTTCGGCCTGCCTGTCGCACAGGTAAACCACCGGGAGCTCGTCCAGGATATTTAAAATTCCATCCGGTTCGGGCGATAGCCACTCGCTGTTCTATGCGGCCTCTCCCCGCGCGTCTGCCGTCTTTTGTGCGCCAATTCGCATGCCGTAGAACGAACGCCACACAAAGGTGACGGAAACCAGGAAGAAGAGCAGCGCCAGGATGTGGCTGACATTGGCGCCTTGTTCCTGCGTGAGTTTCACTCCCAGTTCGACGGCCAAAAGACCAAATAAAGTAGTGAACTTGATAATCGGATTCAAAGCGACGGAAGAGGTGTCCTTGAACGGATCGCCTACCGTATCACCGACTACGGTTGCATCGTGCAGCGGCGTTCCTTTCTGCTTCAGCTCGGTTTCCACAACCTTCTTGGCGTTGTCCCAGGCGCCCCCGGCGTTGGCCATAAAGATTGCCTGGTACAAACCGAAAATGGCAATCGAGATCAGGTAGCCGATAAAGAAAAATGGCTCGGTAAAGGCAAAGGCCAGAGTGGCGAAGAACACGGCCAGAAAGATATTGAACATGCCTTTCTGCGCGTACTGGGTGCAGATCTGCACCACCTTCTTGCTGTCGGTGACAGAAGCTTTCACCACGCCCTCCAGCCGGATATTTTTCTTGATGAACTCTACTGCACGGTACGCGCCGGTGGTCACCGCCTGCGTGGAAGCGCCGGTAAACCAGTAAATGATGGCGCCGCCGGTAATCAGGCCCAGAACGAACGGAGCATGAAGGATGGAAAGCTTGTCTGTATCCGTGGTCAGGCCGTCGGTGAGGGCCATCATGATGGAGAAAATCATGGTCGTGGCGCCCACCACGGCCGTCCCGATCAACACTGGCTTGGCTGTGGCCTTGAATGTATTTCCCGCGCCGTCATTTTTTTCAAGCAATTCTTTGGCGCGCTCGAAGTTGACCTCGAAGTTGTAATCCTTGCGCAGCTCCTGTTGTATGTTGGGCACATTCTCGATCAACGAAAGCTCGTAGATGGATTGCGCGTTGTCGGTCACCGGGCCATAGGAATCCACGGCAATGGTCACCGGGCCCATGCCCAGAAATCCAAAGGCCACCAAGCCAAAGGCAAAGACCGCTGCAACCGTTGGAATTATCATGATTGTGCCCACGCCCAGGGTGCTCACATAGAACGCGATTGACATCAGGAGTACGATGCTGAGCCCCAGCCAGTAGCCTGAGAAGTTGCCCGCCACTAGTCCGGAGAGAATGTTAAGCGAAGCGCCGCCCTCTTCTGACGAAGTCACGATCTCTCCGACGTGCCGTGAGTCAGTCGAGGTGAATACCTTGACCAATTCTGGAATGATCGCACCAGCCAGTGTTCCGCAGGAGATGATGGTTGACAGTTTCCACCACAAAGTCGGGTCTCCACCCAGGTCGGGAATAATCAGCTTGGAAACGATGAAGGTCAGGATGATGGAGACAAACGAGGTGATCCAGACCAGCGAGGTCAGAGGCGTCTCAAAGCTCATTTCATCGGAGTTGCTAAATCTGGCTTTGGCAATCACGGCGTTGATGAAATAGGAGAGCGAACTGGCCACCAGCATCATGATGCGCATTACGAAGATCCAGACCAGCAGTTGCACCTGCACAGTTTCGCTGGGCACGCCCAGGGAGATGAACGCGATCAGCGCCACACCGGTGACCCCGTAGGTTTCAAAACCGTCAGCGCTGGGTCCAACCGAATCTCCGGCGTTGTCTCCGGTGCAATCGGCGATCACGCCAGGGTTGCGGGCATCGTCTTCCTTGATCTTGAAGACGATCTTCATCAAATCCGAGCCGATGTCGGCAATTTTGGTGAAGATGCCGCCGGCAATACGCAGCGCGGCTGCACCCAGCGATTCGCCGATGGCAAATCCAATGAAGCACGATCCGGCATAGTCTCGCGGGATGAACAGCAGGATGCACAGCATGATGAGCAGCTCCACGCTGATCAGCAACATGCCGATGCTCATGCCGGCTTTCAAGGGTATGGCGTAAATCGGAAACGGCTTACCCCGCAGCCCGGCAAACGCGGTGCGGGAGTTGGCAAAGGTGTTCACCCGGATTCCGAACCAGGCAACGCCATAGCTGCCCGCGATTCCCACCAGGCTGAACAGCAGAATGATAATCACCTTGACCGCGGCAAAGTGCAACAGCAGTCCAAAATAGAGAAGGATGACGACTGCTATAAATGCTTCCAGAATGAGAATGAATTTTCCCTGCGTGATCAGATAGGTTTTGCAGGTTTCATAGATCAGTTCAGAAATCTCACGCATGCTGCGATGCACAGGCAGGTTCTTCAACTGCAGGTAGATGACCAGTCCAAACAATCCGCCCAGGCCGCAGAAGAGGAGTCCAATGGAGAGCAGCTTGTAGCCATTGATGCTCCCGCCAAAGAAGGAAACGCTTTGCATGTCGGGCAGCTTCAGATTGGCTTCGCCGCCTGCCTCGTGGGAGGCGGCCTTGCGTGGAAGACTAGCCGCATTATCCTGAGTCATCGCTCGCGACGGGGGGGCTGCCATCGAAATCAGCGATTGCGGCCCCGCCTGGGACTGAGTCTGGGCCGGCGCGGACGAACCGAGCGCGCCAAGAACTATCAACCAGGTCACCAGCACCACAACGATGCCACGCACAGACGCTCCTACACGGCCTAAGCAGGTCTGCATAAGAATCCTCCCAAAAACGCTAAAAATGTGGACTTAAGGGTCAACTACTCTCAACGGTAAATTCCGGAAACGCGCTTCCACATCAAGAACGATGGTTGAGGTTTGGCCGCGTCGGAACTGCTTGCCTGAACCAGGGTCGGGAGAATTAAGATCCTACCTCCAGGCCCATTCAGGCCAAGCTAAGACTCATTTTTATAGCATTTTGGAGAAACCAAGGTCAATGGAAGTCTTTATTCGAACAAAGCATCGAACTCTGAAAGTAAAGTCAGCAGGCGGTCTGCATCCGGGTGGCCATCGAGCTCGCGGACTGCCTGGGCGCCCACGCTGCTGCCCTGTGGAAACTGGTTGGAAGCCACCGCCTCGCGCACCCGGGGCAGAAACACGAACTGGAGCCATTGGATGAAGGTCATGGTGTCCATGGCGAAGGCTTGTTTGAATTTGAGCTGCTCCGCTCGAAGAGGCTGGTCCTGCCACAGGCCCATACTCCTCAGTTCGCCTTCAATCTCATCAGCATAGCGGGCAACATTCTGTTGAAGGGGTGTCGGCATGATGCAAACCTCGACGTGAAAGGATCGTTGAGCCCGGCTTGCTGCCCTGGTCGTCTTTTTATCTATCCCAAAAACGAAATTGGCGCAAGACGCAAATCAGGAACAAAGTTTTATCTTGACATCTGAGGGGACGAAGCACAGAATTTCGCCTAACCAAACAAGAACCGCCGTCTGACCGTGCCGAGTAGCAGAGGAATCCTTTAAGGAGGATAGCAAGCCCGAATGTCTCCAGCGCAATTGGCATACTGGGAAGGGCTCGTACTCATCGGCGGCATCTTCGGCATCATCTTCTGGAAGATGTTTACCGGCGCGATTAGCCTGAAATATCTGCTTCACGGCGATCAACTTGACTCCAAGAGCCCTAGCGGTTACTCCACATTTGTCAGCCCCGGGCGGACCCAACTTTTGCTGTTTACTATTTTTGTTGCCGGGCATTACTTGATCCAGGTGATTCACGATCCGACGGTATTCCCCCAGGTGCCTACTTCGCTGCTGGTTGGCCTGGGCGGTAGTCACGCTGTGTATCTGGGCGGCAAGGCCCAATCTATGTTGATGGGACCATTAAAAGATTTTCTTAGGAGAACACAACCATGAGTAAGACAGCTCAGTTTTGGCTCAGCTTGGTGGGGGCGATTGCGGTTGCCTTCCTGATCGCCTATTGGGGTCCGGGCAAGATCGAAGATCGACCCAGACTTGCGATTGAATACGGCGGCCTGATCATGATCTTCCTGTTCGGATTCATCATTCTGGTGGGAATTGCCAGCGGAGAGATCAATATAAGCAGAATTCTCGAGGAGAAAACACCGGGATCGAACGACCCTGGCGCAGCCAGCATGTCGCGATTTCAATTGCTGATCTTCACCTTTGTGATTGCCATCAGCTTGTTTCTGATCGTGGTCAACAAAGGCGGATTTCCGGATAAAATTCCTCCCGAGATACTGACTCTTCTGGGAATCAGCGCCAGTACGTACGCGGTGAGTAAGGGCATTCAAAGCAGCGCTTCGAATGGGACAACTTCATCGTCCTCAACTACCACCACGACTCCAACGGCAACAAGTACAACCACCACGACTACCAAGCCCTGAGGTGCCTATGCCGAGAAAACGTGTACTGCATCCCGCGACGGCCCTTCTGCCTTTAGCTATAGGCCTGGGCGCCAATGTTGCTATGCCGAATAAGACGCCGAGTTCCACCCCCGCGGCAGAGGCCACGGTTTTCACTCCATCATGCACCTTGCCGTTTAAAGGCGCCGCGATTCCGTCGATCGACGGAAAATGCAGCATGCAGGGTGGGAGCTCTGATCCTGCCAAACAGGCGGAAAGCGCCTCCAAAAACAATTTCTGCTCCACCACCAACACGCCTCAAGTTGTCAGCCATCAGGATCTGGTTGATCTGCAAACCAAGTCCACAGCCCTCAATTTGCCGAAGAACCTGCCGGATCGCAAGGCGCTGGATGACATGGGTGAGGGCAAGTACATCAGCTATGTGGCCTTCGTTAAAGATGCCCACTACTCTGACGTTGCCGCCGGCGAAGCCGTGAACTGCAATATTCCCGGCAACGATACCAACGACATTCACATCGTTCTGGTGCAGGCTCCAGGCGACGATGAATGCACCAGCACCACCGCGGAGATGAGTCCGCATTTCCGTCCGGCATCCTGGACGCCTGACAACATCATGAAAGCCTCGACTGGCCATCCCATTCGAGTGAAGGGCCACATGTTCTACGATGGGAGTCATGTCCCCTGTTCCGGGACATCGCGACCTAACCCCAAGCGAACATCACTGTGGGAGGTGCATCCGGTCTATTCCTTTGAAGTCTGCACCCAGACGACTTTGGCGGATTGCCAAGGCAGCGCCGCAGAGTGGACGCCGCTGGAGCAGCTCTTTACTTCAGAGTCAGAGTAGTGATGGCTAAAACGCCGGGCAGCCGTTTTCCATCAGGAATTGCCGGACCTCAGGTTTGGGCCCTGAGACCAGGTAGAACATTCGATTGAAACGCGTCTCGCGGTCCGCCTGATTGGGGTTCTTGCTTTGCGCCAGCTTGCGGTAAAAGGCGTAAACGGCGCGGCTGTTCTCAATGTAGAGGCTCTCCTCAACCTGGGTCTCGGCCAGAGTACAGCGCTTGGCTTCCGGGATCTTGCCATCGCGCAGCTCCTGCTTCAGCCTGGGCGCTTCTTCATTCATGTTCTTCATGCTGCGCTGGTATTCCTCCGTTTCTCCAATCTCCCGCAATGCTTCTGCCATGCTGGAGGAGAACAGGACGTGCGCATCAGGAAGCGCTCCCAGCGCAATCTGGTATTCGTGAAGAAGTTCGTGAACGTCATAAGGCCCCATCTTCGATCCCGGATGGCTTTGAACCGAGTACTTGGCCAGATAATCAACCGCGCAATTCAGCGCCAGCCCGCCTTCTCCCTTGGGGTGCGGCCAATTCGCGTCTTCATAGATCGTAAACTTGATCGATGTGCAAGTGTTCTCCAGGTTGATGCCGGTGATCTTGCGATACGCGGGGAAAACCTTGCATGCCTGGTTCTCAATGAATGGGCGGCAAAGCTCTTTGGTCGCGGCATCGCTCAGGTGAGAGCAATCAATCTGCAAGCTGACCGGGACCTTTGGCTGCCCGGGACAACTGGAGATCGTGATCACATCTTTAGCTTCTGCAGCCGCTGTCTTGATCGGACTGGCGCAGGCCATGGCCAGCGCCAGGGCCCAGAGGACGGCTTGACTATGAAGACGCAGAATCTGATTGGTCATGGTGGAACATTCTAACCCGTAAGTCTGGAATCAGTTTCTCTTCGCTGTAGTCTCTCATGGTAGATTCTTTGTTGCCAATCCAGAGGAATTCATGAAACCAATCCAGTCTCTTCAAACTCTCGTCATCATCGGATCCATATCCAGTTTTCTTTTTTCCAGCAATTTGGCCGTCAGCCAGACCGGCCAGCCATTGCCGAGCGAGACTCCGCAGCAGTTCACTCCGGTTACAGACAGCTTTGACTACGCGCGCCGCGATGTAATGGTCCCCATGCGTGATGGGGTAAAGCTGCACACGGTGGTCCTGGTGCCGAAGGGGGCCAAAAACGCGCCCATCCTGCTCACGCGCACGCCCTACGGCGCGAATGATCTCACCGGCCATGCCGCAAGTTCTCACCTGGGCCCCATTTTGTGGGGCTACGACAATGCGGTGGAAACCATCCTGGAAGGCGGTTACATCCGCGTGGTACAGGATGTCCGGGGCAAGTACGAATCTGAAGGCGACTACGTGATGAACCGTCCTCTGCATGGCCCGTTGAACCCAACGCCGGTGGACCACTCGACGGACACATATGACACCATCGACTGGCTGGTCAAAAATATTCCTGAGAGCAACGGAAAAGTTGGAATCCTGGGCATCTCCTACGACGGCTTTCTGCCCCTGATGGCGCTTATCAATCCGCATCCGGCCCTCAAGGTTTCAGTGCCCATGAATCCCATGGTGGACGGCTGGATGGGTGATGACTGGTTTCACAACGGCGCTTTTCGCCAGCAGAACCTGGCTTACATTTACGAGCAGGAAGCCACGCGCAGGAATGAAGCCAAGTGGTGGACCAGCAACTTTGACGACTACGATCTCTTCATGCGCGCCGGATCAGCGGGCGAGCTGGGCCGCAGTCACGGCCTGGAGCAGGTTGGCTTCTGGCGCAAGCTGCTGGCCCATCCGAGCTATGACTCCTTCTGGCGCGAACAGGCCATGGACAAGATTCTTGCCAGCCAGCCGCTGAAGGTGCCTGTGATGCTGGTGGACAGTCTCTGGGACCAGGAGGATATCTATGGCGCCATCGCTGTCTACAAGGCCATTAAGCCGAAAGATACAGACAACAACAAAGTATTTCTGGTGATGGGCCCCTGGCATCATGGGCAGGAAATTGAAGATGCCAGCCGCCTGGGCGCCCTCAAATTCAACAGCGATACCGGTCTCTATTTCCGGCGAGAGATCCTGCGTCCCTTTCTGGATCACTACCTCAAAGACAACGCCCCTGAGTCCAGGGTCTCACCCGTCACCGCATTTGAAACCGGGACCAATGTGTGGCGGCACCTATCTTCATGGCCGTCCGGGTGCGCCAGCGGCTGCGCTGTCAAGCCTACGCCTCTTTATCTCAGCGCGGGCCTCAAGCTGAGTTTCTCCGCGCCCAGCGCCGGCGACTCCGCGTTTGAGGAATACGTCTCTGACCCGGCCAAGCCCGTCCCCTTCCGCGCGCGTCCCATTCAACCCGTAGGCTATGACAACGGCATGACCTGGCCGCTCTGGCTGGTGGACGATCAACGCGAGGCGTCAGGCCGTCCTGATGTCGTAGTATTCGAGTCGGAGGTTCTGACTGCGCCCACAAAGATCAGCGGACAGCCCATCGCCAATCTGATCGCCTCCACCAGCGGAACCGACTCCGACTGGGTGATCAAGCTGATTGATGTCTACCCCGACGAAGTCGCGGGTGACGCCAAAATGGGCGGATATCAGTTGATGGTCTCAGCAGATATCTTCCGTGGCCGTTACCGCGAGAGCCTGGAGTCGCCTAAGCCCATTGCCTCCGGTCAGCCTCTGCTCTACAAGTTCGCGCTGCCCACTGCCAACCACGTCTTCCTGCCGGGACACCGCATCATGGTGCAGATCCAGTCAAGCTGGTTCCCGCTCTATGACCGCAATCCCCAGACCTTTGTGCCGAATATCTTCTGGGCCAAGCCGGGTGATTACAAAAAGGCGGTGCAGCGCATTTATCATTCACCCCAGCAGGCCAGCTTCATCGAGCTGCCCCTGGTTACGGGACCGTGAAGAAGGTTTAATGCCTGAACAAGGCTTACTGCTACTTTTTGTAGAACACACTCTGGCCACGTCAAGACATCAGTCCGTCGGCATCCTTTCCTTTTTATATTTAGCAACCCTGGAGAAGAATTTTCAAAATGGGAACCCTAATATCGACAGGCTGTAACAATTTGGCCTGTTGAGAAAGGATGGGTTGCATGAACTCCAGAAAGTACTTGATCGCAATCTTGCTCAGCGTGTTGGCGCTTCTACCGGGAATCGCGTTTGCCGGGGATGCTCCCCGATCAGCAACGGCGCAAGGGCCGGCGCCAATACCGTTTGGGCCTGCCGGCAATGACGTCACAACATCGCTGGGCAGCTTCAAGATACAAGTCGTCAGTCAATTCGCCTCGCTGATGAGTGCCTGCCCCAACTACGACCCGACTACCAGGATTCTTTCCAGTCCAACGCTGTTTGACCCTGCCACCATCATTGGCCGCAGCGATCCCAGCCTGGCGGGGCATGACATCGCCAACACGCCGTTCGAGGTGGGGGCCGTAAATGTGGGTTTTGCGGGCATTGTTATCAACAAAGACCGGCTGCTTCCTCCGCCCACCTACCCTTGTTTTACGGATAACCCCAGTACGCCGATGCAGCCGCCCGATCATGGTCCGTGTGCCTCCGGTCCCGGCACGCGCAAGGTGGACACCGAACTTCGCTCGCTCAAAATGAGCAATCTGCCGGGAGCCTCGGGTCTGGCGATCACGGTGCGGGCAGGAATGCACTACAGCGAAGATCCGTTCCAGCCGACCCCATTCGCTGACATCATGACCAGTCCGGGCAAAGTTCAGTCCCGGTCAGGGCCGAGCAACGATCCCACTCGGGATTTTCCGGCCACCAGCTTCTTTAACGTGTATGTAAAAGTTGACCTTCCGCCCAACTATTGCGGCCCGGGCTTTCCCGGCGTCACGCTCTACAACCAGGATCCTTTGAAGGTAGTAAACAAAATGCTCACCCAGTTCCCACCCAGAGTTGTCTACCTGCACGACGCGTCGAGCATTGTGCCGATACTCTTTTTGGTGGACGGGCCACCCGGCCCTAACGGCCCAATGTGGCATAGGGGTGACGTGCTGGGTTATTTCCTGCTGGCCGGCCACGGCGTCGGATTCGGCAGTTCTCAGAGCGATGTGACCCAGTTCCAGAACTTTATGTCAACCCAGAGCAATGCGGCTTGTCCGATTAAGTGACTTGTTGAGCAATGCCCGGTTCGCTTTCGAAACCCGCCAGAGATTTCATGTTCAAGGCCGTGAGGGTACGCGGCTACCAATCATTGCCTCTCTGGCGGCTTTCCAGTATCCTCAATTCAGACGAACAGGGAAGGGCACACAATCGCAATGGACATTCCATCGAACATGGAACGCGACATTCAGGAGTTCGCGCAAGAAGAGCACATCAGTCACGATGAGGCTGTCCTCCGCCTCATTGAAACAGGTCTCTCAGTAAGAAAGCCGACCTCCAAAACAGTATTTGAGCAAGGGCTGGGTCTATTCGGCAGTCCAGAAGATGCGTCGCTGCTTGACGAGGTGGTATCCATAGCCTACGAGGAGAGACGGCGACCAACGAAACCTGTTTCTATTTGAACGATGCTCTAGCTTCTCCTGGAATAGACATTGACAAGTACTCCGATAACGTCAAGGTTGGGTTCGCCGATTAGCGGATCGTGCAGATTCCCGAAAACCGGAATGCAAGTGCAACATTTGTGTTGCAGTTTTGTTTCAAAGTACGACGAAACAGGGTATTTTTGAAAAATCACTGCATTTGCCCCGTTGCCGCAAAGGTTATTGAAAACAAAGCAGATTTTCGTTGCGGCAAGAGCATTTTCGTGGTTTTTCAATTTTCGTCATCCGCAAAAGTCGTTGAAAACTCAAGAGATATTCGTTGCGGATGGGGCTTTTGCTATCTCGTTTTTTCCTCCTCACCGCAAAGGTCATTGAAAACATTGCAGATATTCGTTGCGGATAGCGTCCGTACACGGCAGCCATCCGTAAGCCAGCTCGCGAAGAAACGGCCTAACTCCGCTACTCCGCTTATTCGTTGTTCGCCATCTTTTCCGCGTTTGCAACACACTACTCCTCCGGCACCACGGCCCTGCATTTGCCGTGCCTGCACACGCTGGTGCGCAAGCCCGGTACAAAGAGAGCCGAGCGCAAGCGAGGGCCTCGACCCGAACAGCAGTTCCTTCGACTGCCGCTCCCACGGCAAGCCGGGGCAGGCAGGATTTCGGCAGAAGGCTCCCTCTTCGTTCAGGCCTTCTGAACGCCTCAATATTCAGTTGTCAAAGATCACTGCGGGATACAAAGATCCCGCTCGCCCTAGGGCGACCGCCTTGTAATAGCGCGTAATTTCAGGATTACACCTGCCTGGATGAGAGTCAATCAAGTGCTGTCACAATGCTGTCAGAGTGACAGCACTTTTTTCAAAAAAGTGGCGTTTTTCAAGGTTTTGGATGGCCAGAGCAATTGGTAATTTGCATTTGGCTGCATTTGGAAATTAGCAAAGAAATCGGCGCTGCCGAAGGGGAGAGCGCGGGCAGCGACGGGACAATCATCATTCTGCGCTTTTGATCGGCGGCCATTTGGCCAGGATCACGGGACCTTGTTTGGCAGGCGGCATTGATGGTGAAGCTGGGCGTGATCTTGAAAGACCAAAAACGTTTGATCCTGAAAATCAATGCGGAGGCAGTGATATTCGCGGGTGGAGGTCAACGGATTTTAGGTTTATTTGTTCGGTCGGATTTTTAAGGGGACGGAGGCCTTCCAAAGCGGGTTCTTCTTATCTTGCAAGATAAAACTTTGTTTATCGATTCGGATCGAGGATAGTGAATGATAACAACATTATCGCAAGCTATCCAACATCGGCGCATAATCTCCCACAACAGGACTTATGGAGCGTGAGGGCTACCATTTTGCTCCCACTGATTCGCTACTTCGCGCCCAAAGGCCGAAACGCTGGATTGTCAAAGAGGTGAGCTAACTCATTCTTCACGACCAACAATGTATTCGGCGAGGATCGGATGGCGTCAACATAATCGGCAACCAATGGGTCTTGGTGCGAGAGCCTGCCCAGCGACCAACCCGCTGCACTGTACGCTACCGCTCGAAAGGTGCTTGCGTTCCACTCGGGTTTTGTGCCGGCGTCGAATGTCTTTTTGAACTGGCGATAGTCATCAGCCCAGGCCAGCTCCGAAGCTATGACGCGCACCGGCTCCATGTCGCCGGTAGCGAAAAAAATGGACCACAACATGTCCTGGCGCCCGCCGATATCGGCTGCCGGTGTCATATCGAAGGCATTTTTTAGCTGCATGGAGCTGAGAAACGATTTGTCTTTCTCTGTAAACCCGCTCATCAACGCGTCAGTGGAATAGCCAGCCCAGTTGAGAGCCGCAGCCGCGTACAGGCGGACCCAACGCTCCTCGCCTGGCAGCTTGCGCATGAGCTCTTCAGCCGCGGGCTTGTGGGCCTTGAGCGCGGCGATGAAGAAGGCCATTGTGTTGCTGCTCTTCCTGACTTCTTCAACCGCGGTAACCATTCGCAATGCCGGCAGCAACTGTGCGGGATCGGGCGCCTGATAGTACTGGACGACCCAAGCGCCCACTTCGTTAATATCTTTGAATGGCGGCGTTTTACGAGCAGTTTCGTAAGTTCGCACCTCAAGCCGGCGTTGTTTGAGAGAGACTGTCTTACCATCGGAAGTTTGTCCCGTGCCTCGGAGAGTTGCCGTGCCATCATGAGCGTCAAGAGGAACGCACCACCCAGCGCGGGATGCAGCCAGGCTGGCAAGGGTCAGTAGAGGATTCTCGACTTTTATAGAAGCCAGCGCCTGGGTCACGAAGTCTCCTCCATGCGGCTTAATCTGCTTGACCGCCTGGGCCGGTTCGGCGACAAACGTCTGCGTGGTTCCTGAAAAACTAAACTCAAACCCAAACTTGGTCTGCTTGAGCAATACATCGCGGCCATCCCCTGTCGCAACCACGCCAAAGCGAACACACTGGCCTGGCTCAACATGCTCCAAGTTAGTTGGAGCATTCACCAGTTCCAACGTTGCCGGCCATTGCTCTTGCACCACCTGTTCGGGAAGAATCCAAATATCAGATTCAATGTGGGCTTGCTTCGGTTTCTCCTGCGCGACACACAACATGCCATGCATGCCCAGCATTAACCCTAACAGGCAAAGGCCGGCATACGCATTTCTAACCACAATGTTTCTGGCCGAAGGCAACCAATCTCGGCACATCCTGGCCCTCAGGATTTTCGATGCAACTTTGATCAAAGGCTCGCCTCCATGGACTCTCATACGGCTACCTTAAGCCAACTGAGGAGGTTTGACCAAGCGGCAATTTGCGGCAATCGTGCCGTGTCGTACTTTGCCATCAGCCCTTGCTAAGGCGGGCCCCCAAGTCTGATCGTTTCAACCACAAAATTACGGGCACGCCATCCCGATGCTTAATTCCGTTCGTCTCCGCCTCGACAATTCCCAATCGAAAGTCACTCGTGAGACGAATTGCGGAGAAAACTCCCGGATCGGCAAAGCGGAAGTTATCCCCAAACACTCTTCGAGTCCTCGAAGCGGACTTGGGGACCGCGTCAATTTGCATCTCCAACTAGCGCTCGTTACGGCCAAGCGAAGCCGATAACGAAAAGGGGGTTACCTGGCCTGGCTGGCGAATCGATACTTGTGGCACAAGCAACGCAGGATGTTTGAATACAGTGCATGTGAGGCCATTGGGATGCCCTCCAGTACTCGCATCAGGGCCTCCCATATGCCTGCAATCGACCTACAGCGCGGGGAATAAAAGGAGTGCGCTGAGCTGTTAGCCCTTCGTCTCCCCCGGAATAATGACTATAATTCGCTCATGCCCAAGGAACCCAAGTGCCAGGAATTCCTCTATGTCGATTGGTTCGACCTCAACAATCCCCACAAAATGCCACACAGCGAATGGGGCGAACTGAAATGTAACGGGAAGTGCGACGACGGATCGCAATGCAAGCCGCATTGCAAGGAATTTGACATCCCCGGAGATGGCCTGATCAAGAAAGAGTGGTGCGCATGTCCTGAATCTCCCAAAGAGCCGGAGCACTGTCACGGGGTTCGGGAGACCTATCGAAGTGGGGGGAAAGTGATTGTCAAGTTCAACTGTCATGGCGACTGCCCCGCCAAAGAAACGGATGAGTGCAAGGAAGTGCATCGCCAAGTCGACGACCCGCCGCCTGGAGTAGATCGGCGATATATTGTCACGTGCGAATGTCTCCAACGAGAGGCCGCGCCCCCGAAAAAAGAGTGACGCTTACGGATTGCTAGAACATGTTTCTCTTGAGCGTGGCTGACATATTCAAGCTGCTTGGTGTAAAAGAGGAACGTAGCTTTCTCTGCTACTCACAAGAACGGGAATGGCGGGAAGAAAAACTCAGCCAAGGATTGCAGAAGCTAAACCAATTTTAAGAGGATCCAATGCGCAATCGAATTCTCAGCATGGCAGTGCTCGCTGTAGCCTCAGTCGTTTGCCTCGTTACCCAGGAAACACCGGCGCCGCCACCGTCGATGTCCGATCACGTTTCGGGCTATCACCTATCTGCTTCCATCCCGCTGCCAGACGAAGGCTTCTGGGACTATCTTGGAATTGACGAGCCGAACCATCACCTGTTCGTTTCTCACGGCGACGAGATCCTCGTGATCTCGACGAAAACGAATAAGGTGGTTGGCAAACTCGCTCCCACGCCGCGTAGCCACGGTGTTGTGATTTCCCGAAAGGACAACCACGGCTTCACGAGCAACAGCGGCAACAGCAGTGGGCAAATCGGCGTAAGCAGCTTCACGGAATTCGACCCAAAGACACTGGCTATCATCAAGCAGGTGATCTTGCCCATCGGCGGGTCCGACGGCATCGTCTACGATCCCGCCAGTGATCGCGTCTTTGGCTTAACCCACGGAAAGAAGGACGTCGCCGTCGACGCCGCCACTGGCGATGTAGCAGGCGTCGTCGAGATTCCAGGCGCCGCCGAGTCCGCGGCTGTAGACGGCAAGGGGCACCTCTATAACGTCATGGAAGATCTGAGTGTGCTCGTAGATATCGACACTCACACGCTCAAAGTTGTGAATCAATGGCCCTTGGCGCCCTGCACTGGTCCCTCGGGCGTAGCCATGGACACGAAGACGCGTCGCATTTTTATTGGTTGCCACGGTGGCGGCGACAACACCGGCGTGATGGTGGTCTTCAACCCCGACGCCGGCAAGGTCATTGCCACTTTGCCAATAGGTGGTAGGGGCAACGACGCCGTGCGATTTGACCCGCGCGCCAAACTAGCCTTTGCCTCGCAGGGTGAAGGCGACATCACCATCGTGCGCGAGGAGTCGCCGGACAAGTTCAGCGTGCTTGGCAACGTAAAGACCGCTAAGGGCGCGCGCACCATGGAGTGCGACACGTCAACCCATACGCTTTATTCCGTGACTGCCGACTTCGGCCCCCCGCCGCCACCCGATCCCAACAACCCCAATGCCGGTGGGCGCTACCGTCGCGGACCAATGATCGCAGGAAGCTTTCGACTGTTAGTCATTCCGAATCACTAAGCGAAAGTGAAAAGAGAAGGCACTTGCAGGCCCAGCTCACCGAGACCTGCGCCGTAAGCAAAAAGCAATGCCGGTGAAGTGACGACCCGTGAAAAACGGCTTTGCGGACCATAAGGCGTCGGAAATAAATAAAGGTATCAACCCGAGCTCTATGGGGCTTTCGACCAAACTCTCCACGCTCGGGCAGCACACTACAGGTTCGAACGCTGATGCTACCTTTATTTTTTTACGCTGCCCCTCCACACCCCCCCTAAGAGGACTTGTGGGGCCTCTCGACGATCCGCGTTTTGCCTGAGAGGGCGCAGCCCTTTGCTGGCCATGATAACGTCTGACTTCTGGGCTCCGTACACCGATCTTCAATGGGCAGCGGCTTGTCGCGTTGAGGAATGGTGGTGCGGTACACTTGGCGGAACATCTCAAGATGGATCGGCTGACTTTCTTAGTCAGGCCACCAAAGAGTAGTCAGAGGCGGTGACTGGCGGAAATTAAATGAG
>DATDGL010000014.1:0-8501 GCA_036522115.1 Candidatus Angelobacter sp. | reverse complement strand
CATCCAGGAATCAAGCAGCGTTCGACGTATTCATCCCCTGAAAGTGCATGCAGCTTGACTTTTTTGCCCACAAAATATCTTTGTTTGCGGTCAAAGTGGCCCACTACCACAAATTTTCACCGCTTTTTCTTAGTTGGGTAGTTTTCAATTCGCGTTCATTCGCGTTGATTCGCGGCCCAATGGTTTTATCTGCAACGATCTGCGGCTCATTTTAGTTGTGGCTTCGCCGCTGTGGTACTATGCCGAACACTGTTGGAGAATTTCCATGAGTGCAACTTTACGGCCCTTGACCACGGCAGAACTGTTGGACCGTACTTTCCATCTGTATCGCAATAACTTCGTGCTGTTTGCAGGCATAGCGTCTGTCGCCGCCGTTGCCGTAGTTGCCGCTTTACTGCTCTTGACGGCGCTGGACATTTCTCCGCTCATGCGCGGCGCGGAGTTTAATCCCACGGTGACCAGGGATCTGGCAATCTATCTCGGGGTCTTTGCACTCTTCTATATGCTGGGCGCATCCTTGGCAACGGGAGCTACCATCTATGCTGTTTCCAAGGTCCCATCTTGGGCAAAGCGTAACCATCAGCGAATCTTACAGAAACGTCTTTCCTCGGCTGGGACGCATCATTCTCATAGCATTACAGATCGTGCTGCGGCTGATTGGAATGACGGCCCTCTTGTACGCCGGTCTGCTTGTACTTGTCTTTATATTGGCGCTCATCTTCGCTGGCGTCGGCGGACGGGGCCCTGTAATCCTGATCTATAGTGTTGGCTTTGCTTCCATTATCACAATGTACGTAATGGTGATTCGTCTTTATCTTAAGTATGCTGTCGCTATTCAGTCATGTATGCTGGAGAACACGCGCGTCAATAACTCCATCAAGCGAAGCACCTTCCTTACCCGGGACTACCTGTGGCGCATCTTCCTGATCTACCTTCTTATGGGCGTGATTGGCTTTGCTTTGGGTTTCGTCTTTCATTGGCCGGAATTTTTGCTAAAAAACGCATTTCTTGCGGCGCTCATCTGGCAGTTTCTGGCTACATTTGTCGCCCACACATTGTCGTTTCCCATCAGCACCATCGCCGCTTCGCTCTATTATTATGATCTGCGGATCCGTAAAGAAGCCTTCGACTTGCAGCTCATGATGGAATCCCTCGGACACGCACAAGACCAGGCTGCCGCTGCACCCGTAGGATAAGGTTTTTGATGAGTGTACCTTTACGGCCCCTGACCACAGCAGAGCTCTTGGACCGTACTTTCCATCTTTATCGCAACAACTTCGTCTTATTCGCGGGAATTGCTGCCCTGGCCGCGCTTACCTTTATTGCGGCCTTAGTGCTCCTGCTGGCCCTCAACTTCACTGTTCCCAGACCGGGTCCGGACGTCTCCCCCCGTGCCTTCCTGTGGGCATTTGCAATCTATTTCGCAGTGATTGCGATCTTTTATGCCTTGGGCGCATCTTTGGCCATGGGCGCCACCATTCATGCGGTTTCCAAAGTGCATCTTGGGCAACCTGGAAGCATTCGCGAATCTTACGCTAAGGTATTTCCTCGGGTGGGCCGCATTATTGTGATCGTTCTGGCAATCATAGTGCGAATGATCGGCATGCTCCTGCTCACCTATCTCGCGCTGATCCCAATTGGCGTGGTGGTGGGCCTCATCGCTGCCGCCGCTGCGGGATTGGCCTGGGTGGGAACTATTCTGATTACCATCATCGGAATAGGCATCATAGTTGTCGTTTATGGGCTGGTCATCCGCGTTTATCTCAAATATTCCCTGGCCATTCAAGCTTGCCTGCTGGAAAACCTCGGCATCAGGGACGCGCTCAAGCGCAGCGTATTCCTCACCGAGGACTCCCTGTGGCGCATTTTCCTGATCCACCTTCTTATGGGTGTGATTGCTTTTGCCCTGGATTTTGTCTTGCACTGGCCGATAGATCTGTTTTTCACGCATGCGTCCATCACCACCCTGGTCTTGCAGTTTCTGGCCACCTTTGTCGCCAACTCCATCGCCTTCCCTATCATGACGATCGCAGTCGCGCTCTTGTATTATGACCAGCGAGTACGCAAAGAAGCCCTCGACTTGCAACTCATGATGGAATCCCTGGATAACAATCCTAATCAGGCTGCTGCGGCCACCCTCGGATGAGAATCAATCCTCATATCTCTCGTTTTTGTCTTTGCCTTTTGGCGGTGCTGCTGTTTTTTGGAACGGCGCAAGCCGGCATCTCTCCCAGTGAGTATCGCCGGCAGCTTCAGCAATTCAGCCAACGGGTCGAGCAACTCAAAGACCACCCTGAGCAGGTCGGAGACCTCATTGCCGGCGTCCCGGACAAGGTGCCTGTCATCGTCGATTCCCAGGAATACTCGCTCAGCTATGACTGGCTTAAGACCGGCCTGAAAAAATTCCGGCAGGCAGATCCTAAGACCCGTCCGGGCTTGTTGCCCCCAATAGAACAACGCCTGCAGAGTCTGGAGCAGCAGGCGCAGGCATTTGAAAGTTCTCCGGCTGCTTCACAGCAAAACCACGCGAAAGTAGAAGAGATTCTCTCCCGTCGCGAATTCCGCAAGACCCACCGGCCGGGGTTCCTGGCCATCTGGTGGGAAAAACTCATGCGTGCCATCTCCAACTTCTTTGATCGCCATCCCATCTATGGATACTCCAGCCTCAAGTTGATCATATATTTGATAGTGGCAACGGCCTTCATTATGTTTGCCATCTGGGTCTCGCGCCGCTTCCGCCTCCCCACAGAGGACCTTCCCCGGCAAATCATGCCGTTTGCTCCGTCGGCAAAGGGTTGGCGCACTTGGCTGGCGGAAGCCCAGGCATCAGCGCAGCAGGGACATTGGCGCGAAGGAATTCACCTGGCCTATTGGGCTGCGATTTCATTTCTCGAGGAGCAAGGAGCCTGGCGGCCCGACCGTGCCCGCACTCCACGGGAATACCTGCGCATGTTAGGCGCACGCAAGCCGCAGTATCCGGCACTGTCCGCTTTGACTCGCAAATTTGAAGTGGTTTGGTATGGCCATTGGAATGCCACGGCCGCTGATTTTCAGGAAACGGTGGGCCAGCTCGAGAAATTAGGATGCAGATAAAACTGGACAAGAGCGATCGCCGCCTGCTCATGTGGGCCGGCCTGATCCTGCTGCCAATCATCGTTGTGCTGGCGTTGCTCTCTGACCAGGAAGAGGATTCCGGTGTGCCCAGCACCTATTCCGCTCGGTCCACCGGCGCCCAAGCTGCTTACCTTTTTCTCAAAGAAGAAGGCTACAACGTAGAACAATGGACCAGTCCTCCAGAGGAGCTGCCCCGGGACCCGCATGACACCGTGTTGGTGCTGGCTTCGCCGCAGGGGACGCCGACCCGGCAGCAAAAGACTGATCTGCTGCTGTATCTGAGCCGTGGGGGGAGGATTCTGGCCACGGGCTACAATGTTTCCTCATTTCTTCCCGGCTTTGATCTGGTTCCGGAGCCAATACCTTCCGCGGTTTGGAGGGAATACCAGCCTGAGATTCTGAGCCCTATCACCCGCGCCGGAGTCATCAGGATGTCGCCCGGGTCCCACTGGGGAGATCCAAAATCGGGTCAGGTAGTTCATTACGCCCACGCAGGCAAAGGCATAGTTGTCTCCTATAAAGTAGGCGCGGGTGAGGTGATCTGGTGGGCAGCGAATACTCCGCTTACCAACACCGGCATTAATCAGGCCGGCAACCTCGATCTGTTATTGAACTCGCTGGGAAGCTCCAGGGAAAACCACATCTTATGGGATGAATACTTCCACTCCAGCCTTTCCACACCCACCTATTCACTATGGGTGCCCGCCACCGCATGGGGCCTGGCGCAATGTGGGCTGGCCTTCCTGGCATTGCTGCTGACTTTTTCCCGGCGTAATGCGCCCATCCGTCCACTCAACCAACCCTCGCGTCTCTCCCCCCTGGAATTTGTGCAAACACTCGGCAAGCTGTACCGCCGCGCCAACGCCACTCGCACCGCGCTGGAGGTCCCCTTCAACACCTTTCGCATGCTGCTGATCAAGCGGCTCGGCCTGCGCCATGATGCTTCCTCATCTGAGCTGTTGGAGTCGGCCAGAAAAAAACTGGGCTATCGCGACCCTGATTTTGAAGACACAATGAATCAAGTCCTGCAAGCGCTTCAGGATCCGAATTTAAAAGAAGCGAAAGTCCTGGACCTGGTGCAGAAGCTGAACCAGCACACTCGCAATTTGAAATTAATTCCTCAGGAAGAATAGGAGAACACTTGCATGCAAACTGTTTCCCGGGTTCTCTCGCACGGCCGCACGGAACTGGCCAAGGTAATCGTTGGACAGGAAGAGCTGATCACGCAATGCCTGCTCGCCATTCTCTGCCAGGGCCACGCCTTGCTGGAAGGTGTTCCCGGTATCGCCAAGACCCTGGTCATCAAATCCTTTGCCCGGCTGTTTGCCCTGGAATTCAAGCGCGTGCAATGCACCTCAGACTTGATGCCCGCGGATGTCATTGGCAGCAACGTTTTCAATCTCTCTGACAGCAGTTTTTCCCTGCATCGCGGACCGCTGTTCACTGATTTTCTCCTGGCCGATGAGATCAACCGCATGCCTCCCCGCACTCAGGCCGCCCTGCTCGAATCCATGGAAGAACGGCAGATCACCATCGATGGCGTGACCCATCCCCTTTCCGGATTCTTTACCGTCTTTGCTACCCAGAACCCCATCGAGTTCGAAGGCACCTATCCCCTGCCGGAAGCCCAGCTCGACCGCTTTCTCTTGAAGACCATCGTTACTTACCCGGAAGCGGACCAGGAAGTGACTATCCTGAAGAATCATCATGAAGGCTTTGATCCGCATGACCTGGCAGCGGCCAAAATTGAACAACTGGGAGCGGATGTGCTGGGAGCAGCGCGCGCGGAAGTGAAAAGCATAAGAGTTGAACCTGCGCTCTTTCAATATATCGTGGACGTTGTGCGCCGCACGCGCGATTGGCCATCGCTATCCCTCGGCGCAAGTCCGCGCGCCGCCATCAGCCTGATGATGGTGGCCAAAGGCTTTGCTGCCACCGAAGACCGCGATTACCTGATTCCAGACGACGTGAAGACAGCCGCCCTGCCCGTCCTGCGCCATCGCGTGATTCTGCGTCCCGAAGCCGAACTTGAAGGGCTTACAACCGATCAGGTCATCGGTGAAGTCATAGGATCGGTTGCGGTTCCAAAATGACCCACGGTACTGCCCTGGTTCCCGATCCTGTCAGCGCCACCTGCCAACCGGCGGGACGCCTCGGGTTTGCCTTCAGCCGCCGCTTCTTCTTTCTGCTGCTCGTAGGAGTCCTCTGGGCCATCCCTGCATTCTGGAACACGCGCTTTCTCCTGGTCATGGCTGCCTGGGATGCATTCGCCGTGATCGCCTGGATCCTTGATCTTTTGTGGCTTCCCCCTGCCGGACTTCTCAGGGCAGAGAGAATCTGGAGTGGCGTTTCCTCCCTGAACAATCCGGTTGACATCCTGTTGCGAGTGGAAAATCAGAGCAGCGTTGGCCTGGAATGTACGCGGCTGCTGGATGACGTTCCTGAATCTCTCCGCGAGCCGGTGCTGCTGGATTTCATGCTCCCGGCACGAGGATCAGTCACGCTCTCCTACCCTGCGCTGCCCCGCCAGCGTGGTGATATCAGCCTGGGTGGGATTTACTTTCGCTATCACAGCGTGGCCGGATTCGCCGAGCGTTGGGCCAGGGCTGACCTGGGACAGTCCATCCGCATCTTTCCCGATCTGGAAGAAGCCCGTCGGCACAACATCTATTTGCACCGTGCCCGCCAGATTGAACTGGAAAAACGCCTGGTGCGGCAGCGTGGAATGGGCCGCGAATTTGAGAGCCTGCGCGATTACGTGGAAGGCGATGAATTCCGCAATATCTGCTGGACTGCCACCTCCCGCCGGGGAAAACATGTCACCAAGCTGTACCAGGTTGAGCGCAGTCAGGCAGTCTGGCTGGTAATTGATGCCGGCCGGCTCCTGCGTGCCCGTGTGGGAAATTTGAGCAAGCTCGATCTGGCTGCCAATGCAGCCCTTTCCTTGTCCCAGATTGCCCTTTACTCCGGTGATCGCGTGGGCCTGCTGGTCTATGGCCGCAAGATACAACAGCGCATTGGTCTGGGCCGGGGATTGGCCCACATGCGCGTCATTATGGAAGGCCTGGCAACCGCCCATGAAGAAGTGGCGGAGGCCGACCACCTGTTGGCTGCGGCTACGCTGCTCCAGATGCAGAAACAGCGGTCGCTGATCATCTGGATCACGGACCTGGCTGATACCTCCATGACTCCGGAAGTAATAGAGAGCGCCTCGCAAATTCTCTCCAAGCACCTGCTGCTCTTCACCGTAATGGCGCAACGCGACCTGACGGCGCTGGCGACAAGATATCCGGAAAACGCCGGGCAAATGTACGAGAGCGCAGCCGCACAAGAGATCGTCCAGCGCCGCGAAGCCCTGCTCACCCGCGTCCGAGAAAAAGGCGCGTTGACCCTGGAAATCCATCCCGGAAAGCTCACAACCATTCTGGTGAGCCGGTATTTGGAAGTAAAAGAGAGAAGCTTGATCTGAGGACTACAGCAGTTCTCTCGCTTCCAGCAAGTTAGGCTGCAATGAACACCGATGCTGCTGCCGCTCGATCCACAGCCCCCACCCCCTGTCATCCTGAAGCCGCTTTAGCGGTTGAAGGATCCCGAAGAGGTGTCCCCTGGCTATGCCACTTCAAGCATTCTCACCAAGCTACGCGATCTGTGCATTGGAGTTCGTTGAGGCTCAATAGCGGATCCCGTAGCCATGGCGCATTTTTCTGGCTTGAGCATTCTGTTTCAATAACATATTACATCATAAAAATATTAACTTGACAACATAATACAGATTTGCGATACTTGAATTGACAAAGCTGTATCCAACAGTGAGCCGGATCGAGAGCTCGCGTACTGCGTGGGAGAAGTGTTTGCATCGCGCCGCACTTGCAAACCGTATCAGCGTCATCGAGAAGAACCTCCAGCCTTAAATTCGCGAATTGCTCTTCCGATCACGGCGATCACCCGATTGTTAACCCCACCAAGAATGTTTGCCGGCACTTAGCCCCAATACTGTTCACTTAACGAGGACGCGAAAAAAAAGTTTCGTCATCCCGAGGGTTTACCCACGCGTTAGCGGGGGTAAATCGGAGGGACCTTGCGTTCAGCCGTTAACTCAAAAGGTTCCGAAATCTCCTAAGTGAACAGTATTGCACTTAGCCCTGAGCGCCAATTTTTACTTTCCGAGGAAAATCTATGAACCTATCTAAACTTCTGCCCCGTTTTCACAAAAGTCCTGACCCCAAAGCCAAAAAAGAACGCGTGCCTCGCCGCGCTGAGGCTCAGCCCTTGGTGGTCATTCAACCTAAACCTTTAGACCCGCCGCCCCAGCCGGTCGAAATGCTCGACTCCATCACCAGATTCCTTCGCCGCCACCTCACTTGCGAGGACTACCAGTACACTCTTCTCGCCCTCGGGATCGTCCACACTTGGTGTGCCCAACACTTCCCCGCCACTCCTTACCTGCATGTCCGCTCGGCTGAGCCTCAATCGGCAAAAACTCTCTGTCTCCAATTGCTCTCCGCTCTTTGCCATTCTCCTTGGATCGCAACCGGTGCTCACTCGCGCTCCATCATGGACAACTTGCTCACCTCAGATCGGCGTGTCCAACCCGGTCAGCCGCTTGCCTCTGCTCCGCCTCCAACCATCCTGCTGGACGATTGCCATCACACCTTTGCTCCCTCTGAGCGCCAACCGCTTCTCGCTCTGCTGAACTCCGGCTCTCACGCAGGTTGCAACTATCTCGATGGTCTCTCCCGCTATTCGGTGTTCGGCCCTAAAGTCTTCGCCGGTAATTCTCCTCTTCCTCGCTCTTTGGCTTCACGTTGCATTCCCATCGCCTTGCGCCGCAAGAAACCTTTAGATGAGGTCGCTCGCTTCAATCCCCAGGCCGCCATCACCGCGGCTGGCCTTGCTCGCTCGCTTCAATCCTGGGCCGCCGCCAACTCTGCTGCCTTGGCCAGACTCGGCCATCAAACTCCTCCGCGCGTTCCCGCCGGCCTCAGCGCCCGGCAGCAGGACTGCGCTGAGCCTCTTCTCCACATCGCAGACCTCATCGGCGCTGCCTGGCCGGAAAGGGTCCGCGCAGCTATTGTCGCCGCCTTCAAACTTGCCGACGATAGCCTTGCTCTGGAACTGCTCGCTGATATTCGTGCCATCTTCTACATCAAGGAAGATCCCTCCTATCTCTCCAGCCACGATCTGCTTGCCGCTCTCAGCACCCTTGACCATCGTCCTTGGGCGGCCTGGTGTACCCGCTCTGGGCGGCGCCTCGCAAGCCTCCTTCACCCCGTCGGCGTCACCAGCCGCAGCCTTCATAAAGGTTGTGCGCCCAGCTTCAAAGGATATTTGCGTGATGCTTTTCTCGATCCCTGGGAGCGCTACCTCCCGCCTGTCCCCGCCGACTG
>DATDGL010000013.1:0-51422 GCA_036522115.1 Candidatus Angelobacter sp. | reverse complement strand
CGAGATTCTACAAATCCTGAGCGTGAACCAGTTCGAGAAAACCCCATTGGATACACTACTTGCACGTTTCGGTGGCTGGCCGGAGCAGCCAAAATCCGACAAGCAACTGATTCTATTCAATTAACGTTGGGACGGCCCTGAGTGTCCGTATTGGTTTACGCCAGGGCGGATGCAGGACTCCGCAGGAGTAATGCAAGTGAGAATCCTCGTAGCGGAAGACAATCCCCTGGGTTAGAGCTCCCAATTCATTTCAATCTCAGCTCGAGGAACGACAAAGTTATCGAGAGAGATCGATATGCTTACGTCCAAAGCCTTGACCCAATGCCACCATCCGAGAGGAACGAAGAGGGCCTCTCCGGGCGCAAGGGTCACTTCCAGCACGTCGACATTCTGCATCCTGGGAAATCTGGAGTAGTCGATAGGATCCAGCTCAAGCGGGCTGATCCATGCTCCATCACTGTAGACGCTGTTCAGGTGAAACGGAGAGATGAGCTTGATCTGTTTGCGTCCATAAACCTGTGCCACCAGAACAGGTGCAGGATCGTGATGCAGTTGTGTAATCGTGCCTTTGGGGCCAAACCAGACTCGGACTCTTCCTCTCATGCCGGCAGGATCGAGATATCCATCTGAACCGGTGATGTGTCCATAGAGCTCATGAAATTCCGGCCGGTTCAGGAGATAATTTTGCGCGACCAGATAGTAATCATTGGTTTCTCCACCTTCCACCACGAGCCGCACATAATCGCGCATGAGCATGGACCGCTTGTGCTGGGCCAGGTTGTATTCATGGTCGGGATCAGTGTTGCGCCCGGTTGTAACCTCCACTGGACAGTCACCGAAACGGTCAGCGAAGTATTCGGGTGTCCAAAGCCCCACCGCCTTCCAGTCAGCGGCTATTCCGTGCAGTACAACAGGCCGGTTTTTGAAAAAATATTCACGATAGAAATCAGCCGCAGGCAGATGTTGGACTGCATCAACCTGCTTATTCAGCGGGGACTTGTGTTCCAGTTTACTCAGGGCATCCAGGATGTCTGCTGCTTTGCGCTGGGTCGCAACCGCATTACGAGCGGCATGGACTGTGTGGTTCTGCTCATACTCGCGCAGCCTGGCTGTGGCATAGCCGTCGGAAAATCCCGATTGCCGCATCTTCTGCAAGAGCGCTGCTGAATTTGCTCCGGCAACCAGGTTGCAGATGATCCATTCGCTCCATCCGGAATGGAATCTCTCGTCTTCAGACTCCTCAGCAGCTATGGATCCCAATGTGGTTTCATCGGGGATCACATTCCTGGTCGAACTCATCGGAACTCCTCGTCTTGGGAACAGGCCGTCTACAGCACGTTCCAAGGCTCGCCGGGGCAGTCGCGACCTTCGGCATGTTACAAGGTTACAGGAAGACCAAAAAGCAAAACCAGGAAAAACGCAAAAACATTCCCGCCGCTGGTTCACGCCATAAAACCAGCAATGGCAATTAGCAGTTAGCCAAAAACGGGGCAAATCAAGTGGTCCGAGCACAACATCGAGGCGTCTTCTCATCAAGCCCGCGACAGCCGCCCTCGGTGTAAAATGCAAGTGAAACAAGTAGAAATCGCAGCTTCAGGCAAGGCCTCTTAGTTCTCGCCTGGAGCTGCATCTTCGATGACTCCCTCCATGTAGCTGTCAAAGGTCGGATTTTCACCAAACCACCCTCCCCGCCACCGAGAGTTGTTAAGATGTTTGCCAATGGCAGACAAGCGGGATTGGAAAAAAAGCTGGGTGCAGGCAGAGAAAATGATCGAACTGGGTATTACTCTGCCCATTGCTACGGTGCTGGGCTGGCTCATCGGAAAAGCCCTGGACAAGAAGTTTCATACTTCGTGGATGGCCATTGTCGGCCTGCTGCTCGGCGTTGTCGCAGGCTTGACCCGCTTTATCCAAAGCGCGGGAAAAATCGGGGCTGAGGACAACAAACCCAATGACAGCTCCCAATGACAGCATCGAGGCGGTCTACGAGCGGTTGAATTTTTCCCTCGCCCTTTTGTTAACTGCCGGCGTGCTTACCTTCCTCTCGCTCAGGGACTGGAAGATGTCGCTCGGGTTTCTGCTCGGTGGGCTGATCGGGGTGTTTAATTTCGTCGTGCTCAAGCGAACCGTCGCCGCAGTGGGCCAGGTAGTAGCCGAAGGCCGCGCTACACGATCGGTCAAGCGGCAGGTGTTCAAGTTCTTCTTCCGCTATCTTTTACTGGCTGCTGCTCTGTATGTTATATTCAAAAGTTCTGCCGTGAGTGTTTACGGCCTCTTTCTGGGTTTGTTTCTGCCTGTGGGCGCAATTTTGATTGAAGCAGTGTACGAGCTTTACAACGCGATTCGGCACAGAACCTGATTCCCGGTAGTGGGACATTTTCACCGAAACTGGCCCAGTACCGAGCATCAGCGTCTAGCGATTCGGTTGCGAAGCGCGGGCCTTTAGGCAGACGTTCATCGGTTAGCGATGAACAGGCTCGAATCCATCTAAAGAATGCAAGAACAACTCTGGTTTACTGACCTCCTCAACAAGGCCCTGGGCGGGCCTGTGAACCAACTATTGCAGAATCCGCATCTGCCCGCAGCTTTTCATCCCGCGAATCCCAAGGCTCCCATCACCAACACGGTAGCCATGGAACTGTTGGTGACCATAATCCTGATTGTGCTGTTTTTCCTGGTTCGTTCGCGGCTTTCCGTGGAAAAGCCCCGCGCCACGCAGCACACCGTAGAGCTGTTGGATGAGTTTGTGCGCGGCGAATGCGCCAATGTCATCGGGCACCGTTATCAGCGGTTTGTGCCGATGCTGACCACCATGTTTGTCTTTATCCTGTTCTGCAACCTGATAGGCGTAATTCCTGGATTTGAATCGCCGACGGGTTATAAACCACCAGCGGTTCCACTCGGTCTGGCGGTGATTTCATTCGTGTACTACAACTTTCATGGAATACGGGTAAAGGGTGTCTGGGGTTATTTCAAGCATTTCCTGATTTTGCCCACGGAGATCATCAGCCACCTTTCGAGGCTTTTGTCCCTGACAGTACGTCTCTGGGCCAACATCTTTGCTGGCGATCTGATAACCCGGGTGTTCTTTTCCTTGATCCCGCTGGCTTTGCCAGTCGTCTTCAACTTGCTCCACATCTTCGTGGCGGTCCTTCAGGCGTACGTGTTCATGCTGCTGACGATTATTTACTTGAGTGGAGCAGTGACGGAAGAACACTGATCGAATCGGGTCATCGGAACACCTTATCATCGACCGAGGCTTTGAGTTGAAGCAACTGTATTAAGTTTGAATCAGTCAGTCGGTATTTGAGATCAGAAAGAAGGAAGTATTTTAGACAGTTGGCATTATTGGAACGTCTGCGATTTTGCTAACTACTAAATACTTAAGTACTAACTACTGCTTTCCAGCGTGAGGGCCCCACCTCCCAAGGCGGAGGTCAACCACCCACTGGAAAGCATTTCATGGGAGGGAGAGAAAACATGCGTAAAACAATGATGTATTTCTTCGTGGCCATGGCCATCCTGTTGATGGCGATGCCAGTGTACGCTGCCGATGGCAATGGCGGCTCGGCCAAAGACTGGGCGGTGCCCATCGCCGCCGGCTTGGGCATGGCGCTGGCTTCCGGCCTCTGCGGTCTGGGACAGGGCAAAGCGACCGCCTCTGCGGCTGAAGCTGTGGCCCGCAACCCAGGCGCTCGCGACGGAATCCAGTTCATGCTGGTTCTCGGTCTCGTTCTGATCGAGTCGCTGGCTCTGTACACGCTGGCCATAATCTTCGTCAAGTTTTGACTAGTTGATTACCGCGATTTGAGCCCTCGAACATTTGCACATTCGCGAATGTGAGAGGGCTATTTTCCCCCCGCCACAAGTTATCTCTGACCATGCCCACGATTCAGTCTCCCTTCAGCCTGAGATGTTTGCGGGCTAAATGCCAATTGCTGATTGCTAATCGCTTCTTTACAAAAAGAGATTCTTCGTAACACCCCTCCTATTCAACTAGGATTAGATTGCTAATTGCTGGATGGAGGAAAAGTACGCTTGATGCTGCGGCCGGGATTGCTGCTGCTTTTAGAGGTCTTGGCAATCTGTTCGCCTGGACCTGCGCAGACGATCACCCCAAATAGCACAGGAGCGGATTCTCTGCCGCCGGTCCGCGTCCGCTGGATCACGGACATCAGGAAAAAATTTAACTACGAAAGTTTTGATCGCTCCCAATCCGAGCACAATGCGTGGAAATCACAGCAGGGAATTGCATTTCTTGGCCCCGATGAAATTGCCCTTTACCAGGCAAATAAAACTGAGGGTCCAGGCGGCAGCGCGGGGGCGTACAACCTGCAAGTGGAAGTTCTGGATGCAAAGGATGGACATGAGATCAAGAACCTGCATCTGCCCACAAGTTCAGAATTTGCCAAACTGATCCCAACGCATGGCGGAGGATTTCTTCTCTACGTGGGAGATGAGGTCCGTCTTTACTCCCCCAAATTTGAGTTGGTGGCAAGCAGGAAACTGCCGGGCAATAAAGACCCTGCTTCCGATGACTGGCAAGTAGATGTCTCACCTTCGGGAGCGCAGATCATCCTGGTGCATCAGCAATCTTCACGCAACGCGAAGGGAGAGGAGACGGATTCACGGGCAGATATCGAAGTGCTGGAATCGGAGACGCTCAAAAGCATCAAGGCATTCAGCGTACCCAGTCTTGATCAATGGTCAGCGGCCGACAACGCCATCATTAGCAGGAACCCGGAAGATGAGAATGGAGTTGATTACGGGATCATGGACCTGAACGGCAAGTGGCGGGCCATCAAGACATCGGCGGGCAGTGGTGATCCGGGCTGCCCTTATCGCATGGAGCCATTGGAGCATCAATTACTTGCGGCCCACGACTGCGACGATCTGGTGGTGGTCACGACCACAGGGCGGGAGAGATTCTCGCAACCGGTCCGTGGGGATTACGTCCTGGTTTCAGTTGCAGGCGCAGACCGCTATCTGGCGGAAGCCATGGTTGAGCCACGCAGTTCTCACGCCATCATCACGGTCTACGACCTCCACAGGAAGACCCAGGTCTTGTGGCTGTCCCTGGAAAAGAAGACGATTTACTTTTCGATCTCGCCGGTTGGGACGGTGGCAGCGGTGGACGGCGACCGGCTCAAATTCTTTGAACCCGTGCTGACAGAAGCCCCGGCGAATCCCCAACAGCGTTGGAAGGTAGAGCTGGAAGATCAATACGGCTATGAAAGTTTTGACCGGGACGCCTCGCCGCTGTGGATGCGGCAGCAGGACGTGCGCTTCATTACTCCGGAGGAGATCGCCGTTTACCAGGTCCGGCACAACGATCAGCAGCCCTCCCTGGGAGAAGGCGATCCCAGCGGCGGTGGAGGAAATTTTTCTCTGCACCTGGAGGTCCTGAGCGCTCGCGACGGCCATGAAATCAAAAGCCTGCGTTTGCCTACCAACGCTCAGTTCACCAAAGTGATTCCCACTCATGATGGCAAGTTCCTGGTGCGGACCGGCGATGTCGTGAACCTGTACTCGGCAAACTTTGAGCAGTTTGCCAGCCGGCCCTTGACGCTGCAGAAGATTGAGGGAGCCGAAGGCTGGCAGATTGATGTAGCGCCTTCGGGTACCCAGATCGTACTGGCTCACCAGCAGAGATTTGCGGCGAAATCAGTCCTGGCCGGCGAACAGTTGACCACGACAAAGGACCATGCGGATGTGGAGGTGCTGGATGCGGACACGCTCCAGCCGACGACGAAGTTCACGGTGAAATTTCTAGGCGACAACTGGTCAACGGCCGAGCACTCCCTGGTGGCCTCGAGCCCCGATCGGGCTGATAAGGCTTTCGGTTTGTTGGATTTTACCGGTAAATGGAGCGAGCTGAAGTCGCCCTGGACCAATCCGATGCCGGCGTGCCCGGTGCAGATGCAGGCTCTGCCACAGGATCGCGTGGCAGTAACAGGCTGCCGGCTGTTCGGCGTGCTTTCTACTGCCGGAGAGCAGGTGCTTGCCACCACTCTCGAACCCCTCGAACTCCCGGCAGCAACCAACGGCGCCGGATCCTTTGTTGCTGTTGAGGTAGATAAATTACAAGTTGGCAAACCCCTTTCGGCCTCCCAGCCGGAGCGAATTGACGTTTTTGATTTGAGGACAAAAAACAAGGTGCTTACCGTCCCATTGGTTAGCGCCAATCCCTACTTCGATATTTCCAGCCAGGGCGAACTCGCGGTGATCGAAGGCGACCATGTAAGCCTGTACTCAGCAAACAAGCAGGACACAACTCGGAATACAGCGAACTAAATTAGACTTGTTTTTTGAGTTTACCTCGGACCATGAGCCTGCCAAGCCGTGACGTAAAAGCAGGCCTGCTTTTCGACCGCTTCAAAAAAAGGAGCCCGCAGGGTCGAAAATCACCCAGGCGCAGAGAAGAACCTTTCTGAAAGGGCGTTGAACGCAGATGGTTAAAACCAGCGGGGTATTAACCAGATGATAAACAACTGCCAAAATGGGGCTGGATTCCGTACATTCTGCGCATGCTTTTGAGAACAAAAGGAAAACCGGTTGCAGAATCGGTTGCAGAAGGGTTTTACGTTGCGGAATCACCAACTCCACTCTTATCTCCTCATCCACTCAATCTATTGAAAACTCAGTACATCTCAGGGTCACGCCCGCAAAGCGCCTCAAGTCTTTCAAAGATCGCTTCGGGAAACAAAGTCCCGCTCACCCTGAGATGAGAATTAATTCGCTTCGCTCACCCTGGGTTAAAACCCGGGGCTACCGTTCATTCTTACTCTTCCAGAATTACACCCGCTCGATGAGGAGTCAATCAAGTGCTGTCACAATGCTGTCAGAGTGACAGCACTTTTGGGAGAAAATGGCCGTAAATTGGGGTTTTTTGGAGGACCGACTGAATGGCGAGAGCGTTTTCAAAGTTGCCCCTCAGGGCCTACGACCCGCGAAAGCGGATGAAAATCTTCCGGTTTGCAGGCAAAGAGTGCGCACCGTCTGTACGGATTTAAATTTTGTTTCCGCCGGGGGCCAAGTTTAATTTAGATTCCGGCTTTTTACAAATTCACGCGGAACTTCGGCGGCGATTACTTCGGCGTAGGCGCCACGCTGGTGATTGTGGAGCTGGCGCCGGGCACGGCGGTAAGATCCTGGGCGCCTTTGGCGGCGTAATTCAGGACTGAACTGGGGACAATTCCCAGATAGAGGGTGGCGATGGCGGACAATACCAGTGCTGCGCTCATAGCTGGAGCGACCGGTTCAGGAGCGGTATCCACCGTGGGCTCGCGCATGTACATCACTACAATCAAGCGCAGGTAGTAGTACGCTGCAATGGCGCTGTTGACCAGGCCAATGATCGTGAGCCAGACGAGGCTATCCTGGTTCGTTTGGAGCGCTGCGCTGAAAACGTAGTACTTGGCAAAGAACCCGCCGGTCAGCGGTATGCCAATCAAGGACAGCATAAAGATGGCGAGGGTGAAGGCCAGCAGCGGAGAGCGGCGGCCGAGTCCGGCGTAATCGTCGATGGTGACATACTTTTCGCCGCTGCTGCCAATGTGGCTGACCACGGCAAAGGCGCCAACGTTCATGGCGGCATAAGCGGCGGTGTAGAAGATGGCGGCCGTCAATCCAATTTCCTGGCCGGCAGCAAAGGCCACCAGCAGATATCCTGCGTGGGCGATAGAGGAATAGGCCAGCATGCGCTTGACGTTGTTCTGGACCAGCGCGCCCAGATTGCCCAGGGTCATGGAAAGCGCTGCCGAAATCCAGATCAACCAGAACCATCCTGTCGCGTTGGTACCGAACAACACGCGCAGCAGCACGGCAAAGGCCGCGGCTTTGGGTCCGGTGGACATCAAGGCCACAATGGGAGCGGGAGCGCCTTCATAGACGTCCGGCGTCCAGACGTGGAAGGGCGCAGCCGCGACTTTGAATCCCAGGCCGATGAGCATGAGGGCAGTTGCGGTGAAAACCAGCGCGCCGGAGTTGGTGCTCAAAACTTCGGCGATCCTGGGAATGCTGGTGGACTGGGTGGCGCCATACATCAGGGCCACACCATACAGAAAGAAAGCAGTGGCAAAAGACCCAAGCAGGAAATACTTGATGGAAGATTCGGCGCCTATCGCCGTCCGCCGCCGGTATCCGGCAAGGACGTAGGTGGAGATGGAAGAGATTTCCAGGGCGATAAAGATCAGCACCAACTCGGTGGCTGCGGACATCAGCACCATGCCTACAGTGCCAAAAAGAATCAAGCCGTAATATTCGCCGCTGTTGATCTTCTGCCGGTCAAGATATTCCAGCGACGCCAGGATGCAGACGGCGGAGATGGCGGGAATCAGAATGTGAAAGAAAACGCTGAAGCTATCCACCTGCACCATGCCGAACCAGCCGGATCCGTACCAATTAAGCTGGTAGAACGCTGCGGCAACAGCGGCAAGGGTCCCGACCAGGGAGAGGATACCCAAGCTCTTGCGGCTCTTGCCCGCGGGAAGGAGCGGATCCAGAATCATGACGGCAATACCGAACGCGGCCAGCACCAACTCAGGCAGGATGCGAATGTAGTACGCAGCGGGGACGCTAGTGTAATCGACGGCGTGAATGGGATTCATTTGTGTCCTGCTTGCGAACCGGGAGAATTGCCAAAATTGAGCGAAGCGCGTTTTGTATCCCGAACTGTTGTACGGTCACGGGCAGAAGAGATTTCTTTTTTGTTAATCTCTCCGACCGAAGCATCAATCGACTTCATAAATAATGGCGAGGCCACGCCCATGACCAACGCCATAATTGCCAGCGGCCACAGAGAAATCTGTTCGCGCGCGCCAATGTCCGGCACGCTACGATTTTCTTCGTGATGAATGGGGCCGTAGAAGACGCGCTGGTACATCCAGAGCAGGTAGGCTGCGCTCCAGATCACGCCGCTTGCGGCGAGCACTCCATAAATCACCTTGGCCTGGAAGGCGCCACTTAACACCAGGAATTCGCCCACGAACCCATTGAGCAGCGGGAGTCCAACCGATGACAGAACCGCGATCATGAAGAAGGTAGCGTAGATGGGCATGGGCGTGGCCAGTCCGCCGTACTCGCGCAACTCGTAGGTGTGCTTGCGTTCATAGAGCATGCCTGCCAGCATGAACAATGCGCCGGTAGAGATGCCATGATTCAGCATCTGGTAGACCGCGCCATCAGTCCCTGCCTGAGTGAAGGTAAAGATTCCCAGCACCACGAATCCCAGGTGGCTGACGGAAGAATAGGCAATCAGCTTCTTCAGGTTGGGCTGTACCAGCGCTACTAATGCGCCGTAAATGATGCCGATGATGGCCAGCGTGTTGATCCATGGAGCGTGTCTCTGGGCTTCAGCCGGGAACAGGCCCACGTTGAAGCGTAACAGGCCGTAGGTGCCCATCTTCAGCAAAACACTGGCCAGGAGCAGCGAGCCGGCGGTTGGCGCCTCGACGTGTGCATCGGGCAACCAGGTGTGCAGCGGGAAGAGCGGAACCTTTACCGCAAAGGCGATGAAGAACCCCAGGAATAGCCATTTGATTGCCTCAGGCGTGGCGTGGCCGGCGGCAATCCAATTTCGCACTTCAACATAATCGAAGCTGCCGGCGTGAGTGTAAAGCCAGATCACCGCCGCCAGCATGAAGACCGACGCGACCATGGTGTACAGGAAGAACTTGATGGCGGCGTAGATGCGGCGCTCATGGCCGTACATGCCGATCAACAGCGCCATGGGGATCAGTGTCGCTTCCCAGAAGACGTAAAAGAGGAACAGGTCCAGGGCCAGGAAGACGCCAATCATGGCAGTCTCCAGCAGCAGGAAGAGGACGAAGAATTCCTTTACCCGATCATGGATTGATTTCCATGAAACCAGCACGCCCAGCGGAACCAGGAACGTGGTGAGCAGGACAAGCCACATGGAGATGCCGTCGGCGCCCATGTGGTAATGGATTGCCTGGCCAATCCAGGGAACATTGACTTCAAACTGAAATCCCGGCTGCCCGCTGTGATAGCCGAACGGCAAATACAACGAGAAGGCAAAGGCCAGAACAGAGATGAACAACGCCGTCCAGCGGATGCTCTTATCATTGCGAGGCATCAGCATCAAGACGATGGCGCCCACTGCGGGAATGAACGTGACTAGCGTGAGGATGGCAGTGTTCATTTCGCCACCCCCAGCCAGATCATGTAGGCGACCACGGCGGCTCCTCCGGCGGCAATCCATGCGGCGTAAGAACGAATGTTGCCGGACTGCATCTGACGCAGGCCACGGCCAATGCGCTGTGACGCGGCTGCCGCGCCGTTTACAGTGCCGTCTATGATCTCCTGGTCCATTCCGCGCCAGAAGACATAAGTAGAGAGCGCCAGCAGAGGCTTGACGAAGAGCAGGCTGTAACCCTCATCAATATGGTATTTGTGCAAAACCAAAAGATAGATTCCGTGGATGCGCGCCGTGATGCGGTCAGGCAGCTCAGGCCGCTTGTAGTAGAGCAGCCACGCGAAGAAGAAGCCAATGACGGCGGCAATCACTGAGATCACGGCAAAAGCCACTTCCTTGGGGAATCCAAATAACAATTGCGTTTTGGCTGTTTCCCCCAGGGCTTCAACCGCCTCGGGAACCTGGATAGCCGGAGCCAGGAAATACTCGAAATGATTGGATCCGTGCATGACTTCCGGAATTCCCACCCAGCCGCCAACGATCGCGAGAACCGCCAGAATCACCAGAGGCGCCAGCATGATCCAGGGCGCCTCATGCACTCCGCCATGCCCATGCTCATCTTCGCCGTGACCATGAGAATCAGACGCAGCGCCATGCTGTGCCTGTGCAGGAGCGTGCGCGGCGTGGGCTTCTTCGCCAATGTCCACCTCTCCCAGCCGCAGGTCGCCAAAGAAGGTCATGAACCACAATCGGAACATGTAAAACGAGGTGAGCAACGCGGTGATGAGGCCTATCAGCCAAAGGACTGGGCTATGGAGATAAGTTCGCCAGAGGATTTCATCCTTGCTGAAGAATCCGCTCAGGGGAGGGATGCCCGCAATGGCAAACGTTGCCACCGTCATCACCCAGTAGGTCACGGGAATCAATTTACGCAGGCCGCCCATGCGGCGCATGTCCTGCTCGCCGCCCAAGGCATGGATCACGGAACCTGCGCCCAAAAACAGCAGCGCTTTGAAGAACGCATGCGTCATCAGGTGGAAGATGCCCGCCGAGTACGCCGCTACGCCGCAGGCCAGGAACATGTATCCAAGCTGGGAGACAGTGGAGTAAGCCAGCACGCGCTTGATGTCCGTCTGCGCCATGCCCATGGTGGCGGCAAAGATTGCTGTGATTGCGCCGATCAGCGCTACCACTTCCAGCGCGTGCGGAGCGCCGCTGAAAATGGGGCTGGAGCGGGCCATCATGTAGATGCCGGCTGTCACCATGGTGGCGGCATGGATGAGCGCCGAGACAGGAGTTGGGCCTTCCATGGCGTCGGGCAGCCAGACGTAAAGCGGGACCTGCGCCGACTTTCCCGTGGCCCCAACCATGAGCAGCAGGGCGATCGCGGTCAAAGTCCCCGTTGGAACCGTGGAAACGCCGCTCTTAATCACATCGAAATTGAGCGAATTGAAATGCCCAATCAGCAGAAACATTCCCAGCAAGAACCCGAAGTCGCCAATGCGGTTGACGATGAATGCTTTCTTCCCTGCGTCGGCAGCAGAATCTTTGTGGAAGAAAAATCCGATCAGGAGATAAGAAGCCAGCCCCACCCCTTCCCAGCCCACAAACATCAGCAGGTAGTTGTTGGCCAACACCAGGGTGAGCATGAAGAACATGAAGAGGTTCAGGTAGGAGAAGAAGCGGTAGTAGCCACCCTCATGGGCCATGTAGCCGACGGAGTAGACGTGAATCAGGAAGCCCACGCCGGTCACAACCAGCATCATCACGGTAGAGAGGCGGTCGAGATAAAAACCAAACGGAGCGTGGAAACCTCCGGCGGAGATCCAGTCGCCCAGGTCCTGGATATAAGCGTCTGTGTGGCCCCACCACTGCATTGCTGCCCATGCCGCATAGGCAAACGATGCAAAGGTAAACAGCAATGCCACAGCGGACACCAGGCTGTTTTTGAAGCGGCGTCCGAACAGACCATTGATGGCCGCGCCCACAAGAGGGAGCAGGGGGATGATCCAGAGATTGAGAACAGGCTGGTTCATAGTTTGAGCAGGTTTACCCGGTCAACATTCAAGGTTTCGCGCGTCCGGAACACAGCAATGATGATGGCCAGGCCCACGGCTGCCTCGGCGGCGGCCACGACCATGACGAAAAACACGAACACTTGGCCATCCAGATTGTGGAACTGGTTGGCAAAGGCGACGAAGCTCAGGTTCACCGCATTCAGCATGAGTTCAATCGACATGAAGATGGTGATGATGTTCCTCTTGAGCAGAAAAGCGGAGACACCCAAACAAAAAAGAATGGCGCTCAGGACCAGGTACCAGGAAAGCGGGACCATCTAACTCTCCCTCCGGGCGAGAACCACAGCGCCCATAATGGCAATCAGAATCAGCACCGAGGTGATTTCAAACGGCAGCAAAAACTTCTGAAATAAGAGGCGGGCGAGACCATGCGTGTTATCGGGCTGAGCAGGGAAGCTGCCAATGGAGACGGGCGTGAAATGCCGGTCATATCTGAACATCAGGTAGACAATCATTCCAGCCAGCACCAGCACTCCCGGGCCGCCGACCCACAAAGCCACATGGCTGCCCTGACTTCGCTCTTCGGCTCCTGCATTCAGCAACATGATGACAAAGACAAACAGCACCATGACGGCGCCGGCGTAGACGATCACCTGCACCGCCGCAACAAATTCTGCGCCCAGCAGCAGGTAAATCAGGCTCAGCGCTCCCATCACCACCACCAGTGACAAAGCGCTGTTGATGGGATGGCGCTGGACCAGCAGGTTGATTGCTCCGCCTACGCAGATCAGAGCGAAGAAGATGAATAACGCCTCGTGAACCATCCGGTTATGCCCTGAGTGCCACGATCAAGCCCGTGACAATAATGTTGGCAATGGCCAGCGGCAGCAGGAACTTCCAGCCAAAAGCCATGAGTTGGTCGTAACGGAAGCGCGGCAACGTCCCGCGAATCCAGATATACAGAAACATGAAGAAGAAAATCTTGAGTGAAAACCAGAAAACCGGCAGCAGAGATTGGACGAGCGGCGGACCAAACAAGGGTCCGTGCCATCCGCCGAAAAACAGCAACGTGGCAAGACAGCCGACGGTAATCATGTTGACGTACTCGGCCATGAAAAACATAGCGAACTTCATAGAGCTGTATTCCGTATGGTATCCGGCCACCAGCTCGGTTTCAGCTTCCGGCAAGTCAAAGGGGATGCGATTGGTTTCGGCAAACGCCGCCATCAGATAAATAAAGAAGGCGATAAACTGCGGGAAGATATACCAGCGCGGCAAAAACCCGAACCAACTGCCGCTTTGTGTATCCACGATGTGGCGCAAGCTGAAACTTCCGGACAGGATGAGCACGCCGACCAGCGACAGTCCCAGAGCCAGTTCATAGGAGATCATTTGCGCGCCGGCGCGCAAGGACCCAAGCAGCGCGTACTTGCTGTTGGAGGACCAGCCCGCCAGGGCAACACCATAAACTCCAATCGAAGTGACGCCCAGAATGATGAGGAGGCCGATGTTAATGTCAGTGATCGGGCTGCCTTGCCCGGTGACTCCCGTAATCTGCAATGCCGTGGTGGTTCCGTGCACGGTAATGTTCTCCCCAAAGGGGATTACCGCGATGGAGATCAGGGACATGGTCAAGGCCAGCGCGGGCGCCAGGATATAAAGGCCCTTGTGCGCCGAATCCGGCACCATGTCCTCTTTGAGGATGAATTTGATTCCGTCGGCCAAAGGCTGTAGCAGGCCAAAAGGGCCCACGCGCGTCGGCCCCCAGCGATTCTGGATGCGAGCCACCACCTTGCGCTCCAGCCAGGTCATATAGGCCACGCCAGTAAGCAGGAGAAAGACGACCAGCAAGATCTTGACTACGGCGGCAATGAGGAAGACAGTCATCAGTAGTTGGTAATTAGTAATTAGTAGTTGGTAATTAGCTAAACCACGTATGCTGCCGCGCCCTGCGGATTGTGTTTTTGCTAAATACTAACTACTAATTGCTAATCTTCAGCGATCTGCTCTGCCCTACTACTTCAACGCCTTTTGTACCGCGAATTCCGTCCAGAGAAATAGAGACTGAGAACGGCACAATCGCCGGGATGGTTGTGTTCGCTGTGTTCCACAGCACTTCCACCTTCCAGTACTCCGGCGGCACTTCGTAAGTCAGTGGCTGCAGCTTTACCTGCGCGCCCCCTGCAGCCTCACGCGGTTTGTCGCCTGTGACGGTCAGCACCAGGCTTCCCGGTGTCGCCCCCGGTTTCACGACGGCTTTTCTGAAGTCCAACGGGACCCAACTCGGTTGCTGGCCTGAACCCATACTGGTGACTCGCCTTGCGTGCAACAGTTTTTGCCCGGTACCAAACACAAAATAAGCACTAAATTCTAAAGTCCCTTAGTCCGCCATGACCTCTGTGTCTACCGGCTGCGCCCGCCGGTTCTCAATCACAGAATTCAGAATGCGGGAATAGCTTCCGAGAGCGCCGGAGGTGAAGAGAGAATCGTTTGCGGGCATAATCTGCACCAGCTCATTCCCCGGCCCCGCATTGCTCTTCTCTACAGAGACGACATGTTGCTCACTGCCCGAGACCAGTCCTAACCTGGAAAACTCGTATCCCGGCACCAAACGCTGAATTTCATCCAGAATGGCCATGGGATCAAAAGGGCTGAGGCGCGGTTCAAGATTGTTGGCGGCCAGCCACACGCCATGACGATCCGCTTCTCCGGACTGCGCTCCGCGTGATTGCCCCATATCGGCATGTACGCCGCCGCCAAAGGGGACCAGCTTGCGAACATCGGCGCCCAAGCGCTCCGCCAGACGAACAAGAATCTCGAACTCACTCTTGACGCCGGCAATGTCTCCTGCTTTTTTGAGCAATTGAAGATCACCGCAGGTATTGGTGAAGGTCCCTGATTTTTCGTAAGCTGAAGCCGCAGGCAGCACGACCTGAGACCAGGAATGCGGGCCGGTGGAGAGGAATCCTTCCTGCGCGATTCTGTCCTGGAAAAACGTCAGGGAATCCGCCACAGCGGCGGCCCCATCCACCAATTCGACGGCTAAATCGTCCCCTGAGCTTGTACCCACTGCAAGCAGAGCGACCAGGCGGCCCTGTTGCGCAGCCTGCAACATCTCCGCAGCGCTGAGGCCTCTTTCGGGCGGTAGCGCGCCCCATTCATCAGAGAACTTGTTGGACCCCGTGAGAGCCGTGTAGCCGGGCAGCAAATCCGGGTAAAGACCCATGTCGGCAGCGCCACGAGAATTGGCATAGTCGCCCAGGCAGATGAACCGGGCGCCAATACCGGTCCCGAATTTGACCACGGCTGCGATGTCAGCGCCCCGCAGCTCGGAGCCAAAGATGATGACCAGGTCCTGTTGTGCGCGCAATTCATCGCGCAGGGTCTTCAGCGAGTCATTAGAAACCGCTGCACTGGTCAAAGCACCAGCGGCAGAATCGTCACCATTGAGGAAGGCAACGAATTTGCCTTCGCGGCCTTCTGGAATCTGAAGAAATGCGGCTGCCTGGCGGCGCAGCTTGATGTCGCCGGAGTTGGCGACGAACAATTTAGCGCGGTTGAGACGCACGTTGGTGCGGATGTTCCATGCCAGCAGCGGGTGTTGCTCTGTAGGATCATTACCGATGAGCAGAATGGCGGGCGCACTCGCCACATCGCGCATGGTTGCCGTCGCATCCTGCTTTCCCGCCAAAGCGCGGGCAAAGGAGGCAAAATCAGCCGTGCGACGATGATCGATATTGTTGCTGCGCAGCACGATGCGGGTAAATTTCTGCAGAAGATAGTTCTCTTCGTTGGTGGTGCGATTGGATCCAATCACGCCGATGGCGTGTCCGCCCTTGGTGTCGCGAACCTCTTTGAGGCGCGCACTGATGCGCTCGATGGCCTCTTCCCAGGTTGCCGGAACCAGCTTGCCATGCTTGCGTACCAGTGGGGCGCGCAGGCGCGAGGGATGATCAAAGAAATCAAAGGCGTAGCGGCCCTTGATGCAGAGGAAATCGCCATTGATTCCACTCTTGTCGCGGTTGTCGCCACGAACGATATCCATGCCCGTATCTGAGCGGCGGACGCCCAGCGTGGTCTTGCAACCATCGCCACAATGGGTGCAGACGGTGCCGACGTGTTTCATCTCCCAGGGCCGCGTCTTGTAGCGATAGGCCCCTGAGGTCAGCGCGCCCACCGGACAGATATCAATGCACATGCCGCATTCTTCGCACTGGAGATGGTCGTCCTGATTAGGAGCTATCACCGAGCCTGAAGCCCGGTTCTGCACTCCCAGCGCCCACACATCCATGCCTTCGCCGCAGACGCGCACGCAGCGATAGCAAAGAATGCAGCGGGGACGATCAAAAAAGACCACCGGGGACCACTGCTGCTCCTCTTTGTGCAGCTTGCCTTCCATGTAGCGCGATTCCGCAGCACCGTATTTGAAAGTCATGTCCTGCAGCTCGCATTCGCCGCCGGCGTCGCATACCGGACAGTCCAACGGATGGTTGCCCAGCAGCAATTCGATCATGGATTTGCGGGCCTGCCGAACTTCGTCGGAGGTAGTTGTGACCACCATGCCATCGGTGATCTGTACGGTGCATGCGGTCTGGAGCTTGGGCATCTTCTCAATGCGTACCAGGCACATGCGACAGGCAGCCTGGAGGGACAGCCCGGGGTAGTAGCAGAATGAAGGCACCTCAATGCCCACGGCCTTGCAGGCCTCGATCAACAGAGTGCCGGCAGGCGCCACGATCTGCTTGCCATCCACGGTGATGGTTACATTCTTTGTTTCAGACATAGGAGAATTTGGTAATTGGGTAACTTGGTAATTGGGTAATTTACTTGTTGTCCTTTGACGTTTTTTGAGAAGCGGAGAAAATCGCAGCTAGTTCTCGTGCTTCAAGCTATTTTGGTTTCAATACCCCGGTCTCCTCAATCAATTCAATCCACAAAACACTCTCGTCCGCCTCCTCGGCTACGATACCGATTCTCGCAATAAACTCCGATTTTGATCTCGCTCTGCATACTGCACGATAATTGGCTGCGACGGACGTTCCACAACGGAGTAACTGCTTCCCCATAACGTAAGCGTCAGCAGTCCTTGGTAAAGCCCTGAACAAACGAACAATTCTAATTGCGAACTGCTTTGTCCGTTGACGAAGTTCGTCCGCTTGGCTCACTCGTTTCTTACCTACGATGAAGCTGATTAAGCCGCTTTACAATTACCCAATTACCAAACTACCCATTTACCCAATTTCCTCAGGCCAAGACTGGCAGTTCCTTGATACTGCTCTCTGGTTCAAAGGGGCAAGCGCGTCCCTCCAGGTGTGCTTCGAACTCATCGCGCCATTTGTCCACGATGGACATGGTCGGAATGGCAGCCGCGTCGCCCAGGGGGCAGAATGTTCGTCCCAGCATGTTCTGCGCCAGGTATTTGATGTTGTCGATGTCTTTTTTCAATCCGCCGCCATTGTGGAAGCGGGTGAGAGTTTTCTTCAGCCAGTCTGTGCCTTCGCGGCAGGGAATACACCAGCCGCAGCTTTCGTGCTGATAGAACTTCATGATGCGCAAGGCAAATTTGACCATGCAGGTCTGGTCATCCACCATGACGACGCCGCCGGAGCCCAGGAACTCGCCCCGCTTGCTGAACGAGTCAAAATCCATATTCATCTGCTCGGCTTCCGCAGCCGTGAGTACGAATGTGGATGAGCCGCCGGGAACCACAGCTTTCAACTTGCGTCCGTTGGGGATGCCGCCGCCAACGTCATAGATCAGCTTCTTTAAGGGATAGCCAAGCGGCAGTTCGTAAACGCCGGGATTGTTGATGTGTCCACTCAGGCAAAAGAGACGCGTGCCGCCATTTTTTGGCGGGCCGAGATCGGCGAACTTCTGTCCGCCCATCAGGATGATGTGGGGAATCGCGGCGATGCTCTCAACGTTGTTGATCACCGTGGGTCCGCCCCAGAGGCCGACAACCGCAGGGAACGGCGGGCGGATGCGTGGAATTCCGCGTTTGCCTTCCAGAGATTCCATCAGCGCGGACTCTTCACCCACTTCGTAGGCCCCGGCGCCGGTGTGCCAGTAAACATCAAAATCTTTTCCGCTGCCGAAGATGTTCTTGCCGAGGAAACCCTTGGCGTAGGCGTCGGCCAGCGCCTGACGCGTGATGTCCACCAGGTAGCGATATTCGCCGCGAATGTAGATATAGCCGACCTTTGCGCCCACTGCCAATCCGGCGATCATCACGCCTTCGATTACAGAGTGCGGATCATGTTCCAGGATCAACCGGTCTTTGCAGGTGCCGGGTTCGCTCTCATCGCCATTGACCAGGATGTATTTGGGCTTTCCCGCATCTTTGGGGACAAAGGACCACTTCATGCCTGTGGGGAAGCCGGCGCCGCCGCGCCCTCGGAGATTTGAAGTTTTCACTTCATTAATGATCTGGTCCGGTTGCATTTCGAGCGCTTTGCGCACCGCCTTGTAGCCGTCCAGTTCCAGGTGACGCTCGATGTCCGCAGCGCCTTTACCAAAGCGCTGCGAGACAACGCGCACTTCGTCGGGATGGGAAACGAGTTGAGCCATGAATTTAGATGATGATTGCCATGATTGCCATGATTGCCAAAATTGCCATAATTAGGGGATCTGCATTCATCTCTGTTTTGCCGTTTGACGTGAGGCCGTAAAAATAGCTGTAAGCTCTCTTGCTTCAGTCAGTAATTGGTGCAGCCGCTCCTTTTCATTATTCCAGAGTCAGATAACAGCTCAATCCATAACGCTGATTCATCCGCTTCTTCCGCAACTATTCCGATGCGGGCCACAAATTCCGCACGTGATCTGGCGCGACAGGCTGGCAATTATGGCAATTTCTTGTATCTCTCCAGGACAATCTCCATCGCATCCGGGGTTAGGTTCTCATGAAATGTGTAATTCACTTGAACGGCCGGCGCCCAACTGCATGCTCCAATGCATTCCACTTCTTCCAGCGAGAAAGCGCCGTCCGGCGTGACTTGTTTATGTCCGATTCCCAGGTGATGCCGGCAACGATCCAGCAGTTCCTCTCCGCCACGCAGCATGCAGGAAATGTTGGTACACACCTGCACGTGATACTTGCCCATAGGCCTGGTGTGCAGCATGGAGTAGTAGCTGATGACGTTGCGGACCTCGAGTTCGGTCAAATCCGTCTTTTTTGCGATGTGCGCGACGGCCTCATCCGTCAAGTAGCCCAACTCATCCTGCGTGTACAACAACATGGGTACGAGAAACGACCGCCTGGTCGGATACTCTTTCATCTTGGCGTCAAAAAATTGATCGAGTTTTTCGGAAATAGCCATTTCTCAAAAATTTGCGATTTGTAATTTGTGATTTACTTCTTCCTCATAGTGTTTCGCGAGGCGTTAAATATTGCGGTCAACTCGCGCGCTTCAGCCAATAAACTGTCTAGTTTTTCCTCTTTGATGACCTTCGTCTCAACCAGCAATTCGAGCCAATAGACACTCTCATCCGCTTCTTCGATCACGATACCAAGCCTTGCTATGAACTCGGCTTTTGATCGAGACCGACAAACGGCCCGGTAATTAGCGCCAACCGAGGTACCGCTGCGCAAGAGTTGGTTGCCGATAACTTGAGCATCGCGAGAATCTGGCAATGACCGGAACAACCGAATGATTCGCAGGGCGAAGGCCTTGGTTCTGTCACGAAGCTGCTCTGGCGTCATGCTCATTTTTGCATCAATCATGTTGGTAACAACTCAAATCACAAATCAGAAATCACAAATCAGGCGTTATCTATCGATTTCTCCCAGCACAATATCAATGCTGCCGATGGCCGCCACCACGTCCGCGATCAATTTTCCTTCGCACATTTTCGATAAGGCCTGGAGGTTCACATAGGATGGCGAGCGCATGTGGACGCGCATGGGTTTAGCGGTTCCGTCGCTCACTACGTAATAGCCCATTTCTCCGCGCGGCGATTCAATCGCCTGATAAACCTCGCCCGCCGGCACCGTGAATCCTTCAGTCACAATCTTGAAGTGATAAATGAGCGCCTCCATCTCCGTTTTCATCTTTTCCCGGTCTGGAAGCACGACTTTGGGAGCATTGGCCTTGGTCGGGCCATCGGGAAGTCCTTCAAGCGACTGCCTGGCGATCTCCCGCGATTGGCGGAGTTCCTGAACGCGGCAGAGGTAACGCGCCCAGACATCGCCATCCTTGGAGATGGGCACCTTGAACTGGAATTTTTCGTAGCTGCTGTACGGCATATCGCGGCGCAGGTCGAAATCTATACCGCTGGCGCGAGCCGTGGGGCCGGTGATGCCCAACGCAATTGCGTCTTCTGCGCTCAGGTGGGCCACATCTTTCAGCCGGTCAATGAAAATCCGGTTACCAGTCAGCAGGTTCTCGTATTCGTCCACCCGTTCCGGAAAGATATCGAGGAATTTCCTGACCTTATCAAAAAAGCCCAGAGGAGGATCAAGCGCCAGCCCGCCAATGCGGAAATAAGAGGTCATCATGCGCTGGCCGCTGACCATTTCGTAAATGCGCAGCAGGTCTTCGCGTTCGCGGAAGCAATAGAGGAACACTGACATGGCGCCGATGTCCATGGCGTGGGTCCCCAGCCACACCAGATGAGAGCTGATGCGCTGCAACTCCACCAGCATCACGCGAATCCATTGCGCTCGCGCAGGTATTTCCAGCCCTAAGAGCTTTTCCACCGCCAGCACGTAGCAAAAATTGTTGATCATGGGGCAGAGGTAGTCAATGCGGTCCGTGAGCGGGACTACCTGCTGGTAGAACTTGGCTTCGCAGGTTTTTTCAATGCCTGTATGAAGAAATCCAATGTCCGGCATCATGCGGACGACCTGTTCGCCGTCAATTTCCAGCAACAGGCGCAGCACTCCGTGAGTAGAAGGGTGCTGCGGTCCCATGTTGAGGATCATGTTGCGGTCCGAAGCTGCGTCCGCTGGAGGAGTAGTCGCCAAATGGCCCATTTATCGGTAGCCCTCCACCGGATAGTCGCGGCGCAGCGGGTGGCCTTCCCAATCTTCAGGCATCATGATGCGGCGCAAGTATGGATGGCCGAGGAAGCGAATGCCGAAAAGGTCAAAAATCTCGCGTTCAAAGAAGTTAGCAGCCGGCCAAACAGCGGTGATGGATTCGAGGACCGGATCTTCGCCGTCCAGTTTCACTTTGAGCCGGACGCGCTCTTTGGCCCGCATCGAAAGCAGGTGATATGCCATCTCAAACCGAGGCTCTCGGGGATAGAAATCCGCACAGGTCAGATCGGAAAGAAAATCGATCACGCTTTTGCTTTTGAGCTGCTCACAAGCCTGGCGGATGAATTCGCGCGCAACATAGACAGAGAGTTCATCGCGATCGAACTTTGCCCCCTGAACCACACTCTGGTTCCAGGCCAGCAGCGCAGACAAAGCAGGATGGTCTTTGAGTTTCTCGAGATCGGTGATGGGCGGTTCGAGAGGCATGTTCATCCTTCACTCCGCTCAGGCTTGTTCCAGTCGATGATCCCTTTCTTCCATATATAGAAGAAGCCCACCAGCACCAGGCCGATGTAAACCAGCATCTCCCAGAAGCCAAACATTTTGAGTTCGCGGGCAATCACCGCCCAGGGATAGAGGAAGATAGCCTCGACATCGAACAGGATAAACAGCATGGCCACCATGTAAAACTTGACGCTGAAGCGCTGCTGGGCATCGCCCGTGGGGATGATGCCGCACTCATAGGGGGAGTTTTTGGCCGCCGTCCACTTGTGCTTTCCGATCAGGTGCGAGAGCAGGATCATGCCCCCTGCAAGGCCAATGGCCACTACAATCTGAATCAGCAGCGGTATATAACGATCAAAGTAGTTGTTCGGCATGAATGGCCTGTATATAATGCGCGACTATTGACGAAGGCTAAACATTCGAATGTAACTTCCTTTTCGCAGGAGTGTCAAGGCCTTGATAAGCATAGAGTTGCCCTCGTATTGAACCTTGCATGACCATCTTCGGATTCAACACAGACGTGAAGCATGGAGACAAGATTTATCATGTGCAGAGCGAGGCCCGCCCCAGCGACCTCCTGGTGCAGACCCTGGTCTTTGTGAAAGGGCAGTGTGTTGGCAAGCGTACCGTTTCCTATGCCCAAAATGCTTCCGCGCCTGATTTTTCCGAGAGTGTGATTCACGAACTTCTGAAGACGCAACACCGAACGGTGGTCGACTCGATTACAGCAGGAAAGATGGAGTCGGCACTGGGAACGGTGGGGGACATTCCTGACATTGGAGGTTCGGGATTGTCATTGAAGTGGATTAAAGCAGAGCCGATGGGCGCCGAATCCGGTCTCACCATGCAGTTCCAGGTCACCGATTCCGGCGAGGGTGTTGCCGGCGCCCAGGTGCTTTCTCGAGTGGGCAGCACGGGCGATGGGCCCATTGTGGCTCGGGGCACCACGGACAAGTCCGGCAACGTGGAGATTCACATTGCCATCAGCGACGATTTGCGGCGGGAATCTGCAATCGTGGTCCAGGCAACTCATGGATATAAGTCTGTAACCCGCAAGTTCCGCTTCAAGCAGACGGAAGAGCAGTAACGACCGCTGGAACCTCCGAAATTCACATTGCCCAAACGTGAAAAATAGTCTCTCATGATCTCTTTTAAGGAGATCTAATCGTGGGAGTGGCGGAAGGCACAATCACAAAGCTCCATCTTCCTCAGGCTGATGCCATCGTCGTTGGCTCCGGGCCGAATGGACTGGCTGCGGCAATTCGGATGGCGCAGGCCGGATGGTCCGTGCTGGTGCTTGAAGGAGGAGGGACCGCGGGCGGTGGCGTGCGCTCGGCCGCGCTCACCCTGCCCGGCTTCATTCATGATGTTTGTTCTTCGGTGTATCCGTTGGCCGTGTGCTCGCCATTTTTCCGCGCCTTGCCTCTGGAGCACCATGGCTTGCAGTGGGCCTATCCTCCGGCAGCGCTGGCCCATCCTCTGGATGATGGCCCGGCTGCGGTGTTGCACTCTTCTCTGAAGGAAACCGCCGAGACACTGGGCAGCGACGCAAAAAATTACCAGCGGCTGATGGAGCCTTTAGTGGCTCGCTGGCAGGACTTGTTGGAGGACATATTGGCTCCTCCACGGCTACCACGTCATGCATTTTTGTTCGCGAAGTTCGGGAAGCAGGCAATCCGTTCCGCAACGGGGCTGGCCAATGCTCGTTTCAAAACGGAGCGTGCGCGAGCATTTTTTGCCGGCATGGCGGCGCACGCCATTCTTCCCCTGGAAAATCTAAGCACGGCTGGAGTGGGACTTATGCTGGCGATTTTGGGCCATGCTGTAGGATGGCCGTTCGTTCGCGGAGGAGCTCAGCAGCTCACTAACGCGCTGGTTTCGTTGCTGCAATCTCTGGGCGGACAGATCATCACGGGATGTGCTGTCGAGACCCTGGACCAACTTCCTCCCGCGCGCGCTGTTTTGCTGGATGTCACTCCCCGGCAACTGCTGAAGATTGCTGCCGGACGATTGCCGGATTTTTATTCTCGAAAGTTGGCACGATATCGCTATGGCATGGGCTGTTTTAAATTGGATTGGGCGCTCCACCAGCCCATTCCCTGGCGTGCACCAGAATGCCAAAGGGCTGGGACAATTCATTTGGGAGGAACGCTGGCAGAGATCAGCGACTCCGAGCGTTCTAGCTGGAAAGGGCAGCCCACCGGTCGACCGTATGTGCTGCTATCGCAACCTAGCCTTTTTGATCCAACCCGAACGCCGGAGGGGAAACACACTGCCTGGGCATACTGCCATGTTCCCAACGGTTACGCCGGAGACAGGACTGCGGCCATTGAGGGACAAATTGAGCGATTCGCTCCCGGCTTTCGTGATTGCATTGCGGCCAGGTCTGTGCTCTCGCCGGCTGATCTGGAAAACGATAATCCAAACCTCGTAGGTGGCGACATCGCCGGTGGTGCTGCAGATTTGAATCAGCTCTTTTTTCGCCCTACCGCCAGTTTGTATCGAGTGCCGATTGACGGTGTCTATCTGTGTTCTTCTTCGACGCCACCGGGAGCCGGCGTGCATGGAATGTGCGGCTATTTCGCTGCGGAGATGGCACTGCGCGAGAACAAGAAAGCGGAAACACACGTTTCTCCGACCTGTTAGAATTTCGCCGGTCTCAAGTGATAGCACTTTAAAAAGAATTAAAGAGGTTTTAGTGAATCTGCGCTGCGTATTGCGAAACATCCCTGTAGTGCTGTTGTTGACAGTATTTTCGCCTGGCCAAAGCGGAGTGCCCCGGCAAATTGCTCCGGGATACAACACCGTTCAGGAGGACGTTCTCCGGGCCGACCTGACCTTCATCGCGTCGGATGCTCTACAGGGACGGCTCTCCTTACAGACTGGGGACGAGGTGGCGATCCAGTGGATTGCCTCGGAGTTTGCCAAAGCGAAACTGAAGCCCGAGTTGAATGGGAGTTATCTCCAACCCGTCCCGCTGATCGAGTACCGCGGCAACCGCGAGCAATCTTTCGTCGGCTTGACGCGGACGGGGAATGAGAAGCAACTCGAAAACGATCTCACGGTTAGAGTTGTTACAGCGCCGCTTTTTCTTGGAACAAAGTTCGAGGCTTTCAACGGACGTGGCAAGAACGACTATTTTGCAAGTCACGATCTGGAAGATGTAATTGCCGTAATTGATGGAAGGTCGTCATTGCTGGATAAAATTCGGCATGCGCCGAAGGAGTTAACTGCGTACATTGCCGCTGCGACGCATAAGCTGATTGGCAAGAGCGAATTCTTGGACGCTCTGCCAGGTTATCTCTTGCCTGATCCTGCAAGTCAGGCCCGGATAGGGCCCTTGCTGAAGACTTTGGAAGAATTGCGGGATTATCGTCGAACACATAAGGAAGAAGAGCACTCGAACTGCACATACCCTAAGTGCAAAGCGGCTGCACTGGCAGCCGCTTTCTAATTTTCCGATTCACCTAACTCAAATTTCCTTCACCTGTTGCCTATGGCCTGTGGCCTATGACCTAACCCTACTGCAACGGTGGCTTGCTGCCGCTGGGCGTGGTCGTAGTGGTCGGCGAAGTCGTTGTGCTCGACGGCGTGCCTACCGTGGGCATAGTTCCAACTGGCGGGCACGGAGCTGTAGCAGACGCGCTCGGCGTTGTTTGCGGCATGGTTCCCGGCGTGGTTGACGTTGATGACGTTCCCGAACCCGCCTGGCTGCTGCTGGTTCCTACCTGACTGCTCCCGGTTCCAACCTGGCTGCTTCCAGTGCCGACCTGACTTCCTGGCTGCGAAGTCGCCGTTGTGGTTCCAGGGGCCGTGCCCGTGGGACAAGGATTGGCCGTTGTGCCGGTTGGAGTCGTGGTCTGATTTCCTGTCTGTTGGCTTGGAGTTCCGGTTATGGCCGGCGTGCCTTGAGTTATGCTCGGCGTCCCCTGGCTGATGCCCGGTTGGCTTGACCCTGTTGGCGGTGCGCCGGTGGTTGTGCCCGGTGTAGTCGTGGTGCTGGGCGTGGTCTGGGTTCCTGTCGTGCTGGGTGTCTGCATTCCGGTTGTGCCGGGTGATGTTGTAGTTGTACTCGGCTGCGATCCGGTCGGACTACCCGCTGGAGAGCTCGAGGTCTGCGCGACGGCTACTCCCAATGACAGAAACAGGACTGATGATGCAAGAAAATATTTGCGCATGCGTCTCCTCTGCTTTGCAAAAAAATTTGCTTCATAAAGTAGGATGCGATTGCCGGCAAAGGAGATGGGTGAAAACGAGAGCTGCAGATCAAAACCATTTAGCCCCGAATGAGCGCGAAACACAACCAAAACCCACCACGGAGACCGGAGAAGAAATTAGAAAGGAAAACAGAAAATCAAAAGCAGAACTTCAAAGCAAGAGGCCACCGGAGAGAGACGCAGAGCACTGACGCAGCCGGAAATAGTGGAGAAAGATGCGATCAAGCTCTTTGACGTGCGGTCACCGGACCACGTGCGGTCACCTGATTCTTCTATAATTCTGCACGGAGAAATGAATGTCGAAATCGCGCAGAGAGTTCCTCACCCACGCATCTCTGGGTCTTTTGGGAGCAGCAGTTGCATCCCGCAGCCACGCTCAACAATCAACGCAACTTCCTCCGGGGACGCCGCCGACATTTGGCACAGCGCCGCCCGTAGGCCCGGAGGTTGCCACCGCGACCTTTGCTGAGGCGGAAAAACTGGTGCGGGTGGAGATGACGGCTGCAGATCGCGCCCAGACTGCAGGCAATTGGCGCAGTGCGATGGCGCCTTTGTACGAGCGGAGAACCGGCCCGCATAAAGTGGAAATCGAGTCTGCGATTGCGCCATATTCAAATTGGGACCCGGTGTTACCCGGCCAAAAGGCTTTCCCACAAAGGGACCAATTTCTGTGGAGCAAGCCCGACCCCGGTCCTCTTCCAGCGCATGATGAAGATATCGCCTTCGCGCCGGTGACTCGCCTGTCGCGTTGGATCGAAAAGCGACAACTTACCTCTGAGCGCCTGACACAAATCTACCTGGCCCGCCTGAAGAAATTCGATCCCACATTGAAATGCGTGATCACGCTAACGGATGAACTGGCTCTGGCGCAGGCCCGCAAGGCCGACCAGGAAATTGCGTCAGGGAAGTATCGCGGCCCGTTGCATGGTATTCCCTGGGGTGGCAAAGACCTGCTGGACACAGCCAATATCCCAACCACTTACGGCGCTGAGCCGTTCAGAAACCGCGTGCCCGCTGCGGATGCGGCGGTTGTACACAGGCTGCACCAGGCGGGCGCGGTGCTTGTGGCCAAGCTGAGTCTGGGTGCGCTGGCCCTCAACGACATCTGGTTTGGCGGGCAGACGGTGAACCCCTGGCTCCTGGAAGAAGGATCGTCAGGTTCCAGTGCCGGTCCCGGCGCGGCCACGGCTGCGGGGCTGGTGGGCTTTGCGGTGGGCAGCGAGACGGGCGGCAGCATTGTCGGGCCCAGCATGCGCTGTGGAGTTACGGGATTGCGGCCCACGTTTGGCCGCGTTCCCCGAACCGGCGCCATGACGCTCTGCTGGTCGCTGGACAAGCTGGGTCCCATGACTCGTTATGTAGAGGATGCGATGCTCGTTCTGCATGCTATTTCCGGCCCCGATGCTGGCGACCTATCCAGCGTTCCCAGCAAGCTCGACTATGACGTCAATGCGGCAGTAAAAGGTTTGCGAGTGGGCTATTTTCCCGCCTGGATGCAAAAAGAGCCTGCCACTGCGGTTGATCGCTCCGCGCTGGAGACCGTGAAGAAATTAGGAATGGTTCCGGTTGAAGTGACAATACCGGATTGGCCTTACGATTCACTCGACGTGATCCTGTTTGCTGAGGCGGCAGCGGCGTTCGAGGAACTCACGCTCAGCCATAAAGTGGATGAGTTGAAGGTCCAGGTCCCGGACGCATGGCCCAACACCTTCCGCCAGGCGCGATTTCTTTCCGCCGTGGACTTTGTGCAGTGCGACCGCTTACGCCGAAAAGTGGCCCAGGAGATGGCCCGCGTTTTCTCGCAAGTAGACCTGCTGCTGGTTCCGTCTCTGCGGGACGAGATGCTCACCATCACAAACTTCACTGGCCATCCTTCGCTTACATTGCGCGCCGGTTTTATTCAGGTATCGCAGGCGCGTAGCGACTGGGCTCCCGATCCGGCCCATCCGCTTCCACGATTTTCGCCGCCGCGCCGCGTGCCGCATGGGGTGACATTGATTGGGCGACTGTTCGATGAAGGCACGATAGGCCGCGCAGGCCTGGCATTGGAGCGCACCTTCAACGTGGCCGATGAGAGGCCGCCGGGATTCTAACTTTTTGGCGTCCGGCTGGTCGCTGTACGGAAATTGCCTTAGCGGGCATGATCGTAGACACGATAGATGACTCTGCTGTTGCGTTTTACAAAAAGTACGGGTTCATAGACCTGTTCCTCTCATTGTTAATTGCCTGCCTTGCTATTTACAATGGCCGGGCCTCCCACCATCACCTTGCAAGCATTTGGCACTTGGCGGATCAGGCTGACTGCAAGACCTTCGGTATGAGAAAAACCTCGACGTTCCGGGTCTCTATTCGTGTACGCACGGGCCTGTGGTGTATCGGCATTCTCTCCTGCTTGCTCCTGACCGGAACTGTCCTCGGACAGCAAGAGGACACAAATCCGCTGCCAGCCGATCAGATCATCCAAATCCTGCAGCAGAACCCGGACTTGCTGGCGGAAGCGAAAGCGCAAATTGTGACTGCATTGCGGGACCGCGGACATGCTGTTACACAGGCAGACATCACCGACGACCGGCTGTTTTCCGAGATTCGTTCAGACGATCGGGTCCGAATCCTGATCAGCAACGAACTGAAGCAGCGCGGCTTCGGAGCGGAGGAGAATCCGGAACAGGAGACTGCTGCGCCGGAGAAACCGGCGCCAGAATCCAAAGCTCCATCTCCACCGGCAGCCGCACCAGCCGCGGCGAAGTCTGCTGAGGAAAACACGAAGAAGAGCACTGCTCCCGGACAGGGCAATTATCCCTACCGCAATCTTCCGGTGCTCAAGGACCTCTACACCCAATCCATCGCCGATCCCGCTAAACTGGAGCGTTTTGGGGCCGCCCTCTTTCGCAACAGCACTCTTTCCGACAAAACCTCAGTGGATATTCCCGTAGCCTCCGATTATGTCCTTGGCCCCGGAGATCAATTGGTCATCGAGTACTGGGGAAGCTCCTCGCAACGGATTCAGTCGGCGGTAGACCGTGAAGGGCGCGTGGTTTTGCCGGAGGCGGGACCCATTCTGGTGGCCGGGCATACTCTGGCTGAAGCCCAAGAGCTAATCCAAAAAACCCTGGTTCGGCAATTCCGCGATGTCTCAGTCTCCGTGTCTCTGGGGCGTCTCAAGACCGTACGCGCCTATGTTGTTGGCGATGTGAAAAACCCCGGCGCTTATGACATCAGCGCGTTGTCCACGGCGCTGAGCGCGCTGCTGGCAGCAGGCGGACCGACCGATACCGGCTCACTGCGAACCGTGCAGCACTATCGAGGGAAAAAACTGGTCGAAGAGATTGATCTTTATGAGCTGATGCTGCACGGGGTGAGTTCCGGCCAGGAGCGAATTGCATCCGGCGACAGCATTCTGGTTCCTCCAACCGGCCCGCAGGTGACGGTAGCGGGGATGGTGCGGCGTCCTGCGATCTATGAACTGCGCAATGAACAAACGCTGGACCAGGCTCTGGACCTTGCGGGCGGAGTATTGGTGTCCGGCGAACTGGGAAAAATCAAGGTCGAACGGATTCAGGCCCATGAACGCAAAGTGATGCTGAGCTTGAACCTACCCAGCAGCAACGATCCGGCGGCCATGGATGCAGCCTTCAAAAACTTTTCCATTCAAGATGGCGACATCATCACCATCGCACCCATTCTGCCTTATAGCGACAGAACCATTTACCTCCAGGGGCATGTTTTCAGGCCGGGGAAATATCCATTCAGGGACGGCATCAAGATCACAGATATCATCGCGTCGTTTAACGATCTCTTGCCCGAGCCTGCCGATCGTGCGGAGATTGTGCGCTTGCGTGCTCCGGACTATCGTCCTTCTGTGATTGGCTTCAACCTGCGGCAGGTACTGGAAAAGCGCGAGGAGGCGCCCAGCCTCCAGCCATTCGATACCATCCGCGTCTTTGGGCGCTATGAGGCTGATGCCCCCAAGGTTTCCATCTATGGCGAGGTGCTGCATCCCGGCGAATACCCGCTCTCGGAAAGAATGAGCGCGGCAGATTTGTTGAGGATGGCAGGCGGCTTCCGGCGTAGCGCCTACACTGAATCGGCAGATCTCTCCAGCTATTCCATTGTCAATGGAGACCACGTGGAACTTGAACATCGCGAGGTCCCCATTGCCCGGGCCATGGCTGGTGAGCCGGACACCGATGTGCTGCTCAAGCCGGGCGATGTGTTGACCATCCGTCAACTGGGCGGATGGAACAACATCGGCGGAGCCATCACGGTAAGTGGTGAAGTGCTGCATCCTGGCCGTTACGGAATCCAGGAAGGTGAGCGGCTCAGCTCCATCCTCAAACGTGCCGGAGGCTTGCTTGCGGAAGCCTATCCCTACGGTGCACTGCTGGAGCGCGACCAGGTGCGCCAGATGTCTGTAAAAAGCCGTGATGAATTGATCCAGAAGCTGCAGACCCAGGCGGTGTCAGGAGATGGAACCGGAAGGCCGGAGCCGGCGGCAATTGCGCGCCAGAGACAACAACTCATCGACCGGCTGAAACAGATTCAGCCCAACGGACGCATGGTGATTCACATCACCGCCCAGACTGAGAAATGGGAAAATACCGCCGCCGATGTCGAGGTACGTTCTGGCGATGCGCTGATTATTCCGCGCAGGCCGAACTTTGTGTTGGTAGCAGGCCAGGTCTATAACCCCACGGCCATCACTCATTCAGTTGGCAAACACGCAGGCTGGTACCTGAGACAGGCCGGCGGGCCCACGGCCCTGGGCAATAAAAAGGAAATCTTTGTGGTACGCGCCAACGGATCGGTAATTGGCAAGAATTCAGGTCAATGGTGGTCAGGAAACGTGCTTAGCACCGTCCTGCAACCGGGCGATACCATCTATGTTCCCGAAAAAATTTCGGCAGGCGACAAACTCAAGATTTTTTCTGAAAGCGCCCAGGTGCTCTCCGGCCTGGCCGTGGCAGCGCGCGTAGCAATCAGCTTCTAGGAAGTCAATCGTCCTGTGGGCATTTGCAGACTCAAGCCGGCCACGATCTTGATCTTAGCGGGATTCGCCGCGAGCGCTCCCGGACAAACTGTGGATGATCCGCATCCAGCTTCGCTGGCGCCATCTGTTTTCGTGACCAATCTTGCCCAGGATCAAAAAGCTCTTTGGAGCAGCCCGTTCAAAGCGCGAATCGAAGATTTGAATTGGCTGGTTCCTGTCGCCGGACTCACTGCAGGCCTGATCAACGCTGATAGCGAGCTTTCTTCCCGCCTCTCCGCCACCGGCAGACTGGCAAAGCGTTCTTCCACGCTTTCCGATGCAGGCTTAGCGGTTGCCGTCGGCGGGGGCGGTGGGATTTACCTCTGGGGGCGATGGCACAGTGACGATCACCAGCGGGAAACAGGAATTCTTTCCGGGGAAGCAGCAATTAACGCGCTATTGATCGACGAGGTTTTCAAAGTTGCGACACGCCGCGAGCGTCCAACGGATGGCGCCGGCCAGGGAAGATTTGGGCGCGGCTCTGCGCTGAACTCCTCTTTTCCATCCACCCACGCGATGATCACTTGGTCCATTGCCAGCGTGCTGGTCCATGAATATCCCGGCCCTCTCACCAAATTGCTGGCCTACGGCCTGGCCACCGGCGTGAGCGTTGCCAGAGTCACCGGAAAGCAACATTTTCCCAGTGATGTTCTGGTGGGCAGCACTTTGGGTTGGATGATCGGACGCGAAGTCTATGGAAGACATCATGATCCTGAACTGGGCGGCGCTGGGTACGGAACCTTTCATTCTTCAGCAGAGACGGGAGAACAGCGCTCCCCGGAAAGTCTTGCCTCTCCTTATGTTCCTGTGGACAGTTGGGTCTATCCTGCTTTCGAGCGGCTCCTGTCCCTGGGCGTGATTCCCAGTGGATTTTTAGGAATGCGTCCCTGGACACGCCAGGAATGCGCCCGCCTGCTGGAAGAGAGTGACGAATTCATGGATGAAGACTCGACCGGCGAAGCTTCCCGCTTGCTGTCTGCTTTAAAGCGGGAGTTCGCTATGGAACCAGGCGGCGCAGAGGCGCCCTATATCGGCATGGATTCCCTGTATGCCCGCGCTACCTCTATTTCCGGGCCTCCTCTCACGGACGGCTATCACTTTAACGAAACCCTTCCTTACGATTACGGACGCCCGTACGAGCGAGGCATGAATTACATCGGCGGATTTTCCAGCAGTGGTTCCGCGGGAGCCCTGGGATTCTACCTTCGCGCTGAATATGAGCACGCGCCGTCCGCGCCCGGCGTTTCACAGGCAGTCCAGAATGCGATTCAAGTGGCCGATTCCAAGCCTGTGGTCCAGCCTGCAACGCCCATCGCCGCCTTTAGCCGGCCGCGTGTAATTGAAGGCTATATCTCACTTAATGTGAAAGGCTGGCAGGCATCCTTCGGCAAGCAAAGCTTGTGGACCGGCCCGACCATGGACCCGTTTGCGTTCAGCAATAATGCGGTCCCACTCTATATGTTTCGTGTAGATCAGACCTCGCCTCGCAAGCTGCCAGGTTTTCTCAGCCGGCTTGGACCTTATCGCTCTGAGTTCTTCTTTGGCCAGGTCACAGGGCAGCACTACGTGAATGAAGAGAATGGACAGCCCGTCGTCTTTTCCATCGGTCGAAGCCTGGCGAAGCAGCCCATGGAGCACTTTGAGAAGGTCAGCTTCAAACCCACGCCCAACTTCGAATTTGGTGTCAGCGTATCTACCATGTGGGGCGGCCCAGGAATCCCCATAACTCTTGGGGAGCTGAAAGGCACACTGTTTACGGTTACCAATCCTCCCGTGGGGACAGCTCTTGATCCCGGCGACCGGAGGTCTTATTTCAATTGGAGCTATCGTCTGCCGGGCCTGCGTAAGCGGCTGATGATCTATGAAGACTCGTTCTCCGAAGATGAAATTTCCCCCATCGGCTATCCGCGTCTTTCAGCCCATAATCCCGGCTTGTATCTCGCGCAGATTCCGAAGTTGCCTCACCTGGACCTGCGAGTCGAAGGAGGCTACACGGACCTTCCCGGTTTCAATCAACCGGCAGGTGGCGGGTTTTACTACTGGAATATTGGCTACCTCGATGGCCACACCAACAAGGGCAACATCATGGGCAGCACCATCGGGCGGCAGGGGGTGAGCTTCCGTGCTGCCACCACCTATTGGTTGGCTTCTGACAAAACCATCCAGCTCTCCTATCGGAACATGGAAACCAACAAAAAGTTTCTCCAGGGTGGTAATCTGAGAGACCTCAGATTACAGTCTGACTGGAGTCTGCGCCCGCAATTGTCGCTCAAGAGCATGTTGCAGTATGAGTGGTGGAATTTTCCGCTGCTGACGCCTGTAAAACAGAGTAACTTTACTGCTTCGCTTGAAGTGACGTATTGGCCCCATTGGAGATTCAACGGTGGAAAGTAGAAGGCCCGTAATCGCGCCGCCGTATGAGCCTGAGTTTGCGCCACAGGCGGACCGCCGGCAGCGCGGCATGGCCGGCAAACTCACCTTGTGGTGGCGACACCGGGGTTTTCTCTGGCGGGTCTTGTGGATCACCGCCCTGCTCTCAGCCGCTGTGGCCTTCATCATTCCCAAGCGCTTCAAATCTACGGCCAAACTTGTTGCCCCTGATGGCTCCGGTGCTACCACCCTGAGCGGAATCCTGAACAAAGCCAGTGGCGGCAGCTCGGGCGGTTTAGGCTTGGATCCTTCTACGCTGCTAGGGCTGAAAACTCCCGGGGCCTTCTATACCGCTGTGCTGGAAAGTAGAACGGTGCAGGACCACCTGGTAGAAAAGTTTGACCTACGCACCCACTACAGCAAGAAGTACTACCAGGACGCGCGCAAGAAGCTCTACAGCAATACTGACATCGAAGAAGACAAGAAAAGCGGAGTCATCACTCTATCTGTCACGGACTGGAACGCGCAATTCGCGCAATCTCTGGCAGATAGCTATATCGCTGAGCTGAACCGCGTGGCCGCGGACCTGAATACCTCGGCGGCGCATCGCGAACGGGAATTCCTGGAGCAGCGGATCCAATCTGCCAAACAGGACCTGGATCTGGCTTCCATGCAACTGAGCGAATTCTCCAGCAAACACACCATGATGGATGTTCAGCAGCAGAGCAGGACCATGATGGATGCCGCCTCTCGCTTGCAGGGAGAACTCATCGCCAGCCAATCTGAGCTTAAAGGACTGGAGCAAATTTATTCGCAAGACAACGTACGCGTGCGCTCGTTAAGAGCACGAATCGGAGAATTGCAGTCGCAACTCAAGAAAATGGTGGGCAGCTATACCACTCCCAGTGCGGCAGAGGACGCGCCAGCCAGCGGCGATTATCCTTCCATCCGCACCATGCCGGCCCTGGGTTACCGCTTCCAGGAGTTGTATCGCCAGGCCAAGACGCAGGAGACTATCTTTGAATTTTTAACGCAGCAATACGAACTGGCGCGGGTTGAAGAAGCCAAGGAGTTGCCCGTAGTTCGCGTGATGGACCCACCGAATGTCCCCGAAAAGAAAACCAGCCCGATTCGCAGCCTGATTGTTGGGATCAGTGTTTTCCTGGCCCTGGTCCTGGGTTGCTGGTGGGTGGTTGAAAAAGAAAAATGGGAGCAGCTTGCTCCAGACGATTCCCGGCGCTTGCTGGTTGCGGAAATGGCGTCCGATGTAAGGAAGGCCATGCGAAAAATCGGGACCCGCCGAACAGAATCAGGTCCGTAGTATTGATCATGGAAGAGGCGCATTTGCGGGCGGCCTCTTGTGGATCCAATATCGAAAGGGGAAACCGAGATGCAGCGCGGAACTGAGAACGAGTCTTCCAGGCTGTCTACCCCGGCGGAATTTTCAGTGCAAGCTTATTTCCAGACCCTCACCAGGGCCATTCCGCAGATTCCCTACGCAAGTATCCAGCAGATCATCGCCGCCATCATGCAGGCCTTCGAGAAGGACCGCACCATATTTGTTTTCGGCAACGGCGGCAGCGCAGCCACCGCCTCGCATGTAATGTGTGATCTCAGCAAGGGAACCATCGGCAGCAGTGACTCGCCCCGCCTCAAAGTGATGTCGTTTGCAGACAACGTTCCCCTCCTGACTGCCTGGGCCAACGATGCCGGCTATGAGCATGTTTTTTCACAACAGGTAAGGAATTTTGTTCGGCGCGGCGATGTTGTTCTCGCCATCAGTGGCAGCGGCAATTCTCCCAGCATCATTGAGGCCTTGAAGACGGCGCGTGATCTCGGGGCCATCACCCTGGGCATGGCGGGTTTTCAGGGAGGAGAGATGCGGGCCCTTTGCGATATCTGTGCCGTAGTACCCTCTGACAATATTCAAGTGGTGGAAGACCTGCATCACGCCATTGCCCACGCCATACTTCTGGCCGTACGGCAAATGCTGTGCTCTCATCCGAAAAAGGTGGCTGCGGGCGCTTCGGCTGCGTCGTCCGAATAGTTGCGCGATTCATGAGAATTGCCTTTGATCTCCGCAGAATCAAGAATCCCGGCATTGGCAGGTACATGCAATGCCTGGTTGAGGCGGTGCTGGCGCAGGAGTCGAGGCACGAATTCCTTTTGATATTGCCGCCTGACGCGCCGGCGATGATTGCAAACGCCAAAGACAAGGCGGAACAACTCTCCAGCGGATTGAAGTATTACTCGCTGCGCGAACAGTTGGAGCTGCCACGAATTCTGCGCCGTCACAGAATCGATCTTCTGCACGCGCCCCACTTTGTGCTGCCATTGATGGGATCTTGCATCACCGTGGCCACCATTCACGACGTGATTTACCTGGCGTGCAAGGAAGACCTGCCTTCATGGGCCGGGCGCATGTACTACAGGGGAATGATGGCGGCTTCCACGCGGAAGGCTGACCGGATCATCACTGTTTCCGAGTTCTCCAGGGCTGATATCGTCAGATTCCTCAAGGTTGATCCAGCCAGGATAGAAGTCGTGTATTCGGGCATAAGCCCGGCATTTCAGCCGGTAAGAAATCCATCGCGAATTCAGGAGGTGAAGCGGCGGTACGGCATCAGCGGGGAATACATCCTTTACGCAGGGATCTATAAGCCTCGCAAAAATCATGCTGGGCTTTTGCGCGCCATGCAAAAGTTGATTGGCGCCGGTGTTCCCGCACAACTGGTGATTGCCGGTGCAATCGACGAAGGCCGTGCGGAACTGAAGAAGCTCGCCACTGAGTTGAAAATTGCAGACATCGTCATCTTTGCCGGCTTTATCGATGATTCAGATTTGGCCGTGCTCTATTCTGGCGCCCGCGTGTACGCCTGCCCATCGCTGTATGAAGGTTTTGGCTTTACCGTGTTGGAAGCAATGGCATCTGGAACACCGGTGGTTTGCTCTTCTGCAACTTCTCTGCCGGAGGTTGCCGGAGAAGCGGCGCTTTACGCAGATCCTCGCAATCCGGATGAATTTGCTCACGCGCTGGCCCGCGTTTTTTATGACAATGAGTTGCGAACGCAACTGGTTGCCAGTGGACACGAGAATTGCCGGCGTTTCAGTTGGGAAAGCGCAGCGGCGCGAACACTCGCCGTCTACGAATCCGCCGGGGAAGAGGCTCTGCGAAAGGTTGTCTACGCATGAGCCGCACCATGGCAAATGGTCACGGCAAAACAACCGCGACCATCGCATTTGATACATGGTGCCTGGGTGGACACGCGCGTAATCAGGGCGTGCATGTTTATGCCGCCCAGCTTCTGGGCCATTTTCGAGAGATGGGACCAGAGTTCGGGATTGAAATCGCCCCCTATGTATCTGCCGGAGCAGACAATGAAGCTAATTCCTTCACGGCGGCCCCCGGATTCCAGCCCAGAAATACTGCGCTGCTGAAGTTCAGCCGCGTGTGGCGCTACGGTGGAGCATGCACTCTGGCTTCTCTGCAAGGAGTTGACCTGATATTCAGCCCTCACTGCACCAGCTTGTACTTCGGAAGTCTGGCGCCTGCTGTGGTCACGATTCATGATGTGATCCCGCTCATGGGCCACTGGGGCCTTCCCCGGATTAGTCAAATCCTGCGGTTCTTTCTGTGGTGGTCGGCTAAAACGTCTCGCGCCATTATAACCGTGTCTCAGTATTCCAAAATGGATTTGCTGAATGCCTACGGACTGCCCGAATCCAAAATCTCCGTGATTTACAACGGATACGACAAGACCGTTTTCAATACGGTGGCTCCGGGCCCCGGTCTGCAACATCTGCTCAAAGAACTGGGAGTTGCCAGACCCTATATTCTTCATCACGGCGCCATCAAGCCCAACAAGAACCTGGCTAAGCTGATTCAAGCCTTCCATCTTCTGATAGAACGAAACAAGAATCTCGATCTCGATCTGGTCCTGGCAGGCCCTCTCGGCTGGGAATATGAGGGCGTTTTGGCCGCCGCCAATCAAGGCCCGGGAAACGTAATTTTCACGGGCGCTCTTGCGGCGCAGGCCTTGGGAATGGTGGTAAAAGGAGCCAGCATGGCCGTGTTCCCGTCCCTGTATGAAGGGTTCTGCCTGCCTATGGTTGAAGCCATGGCTTGCGGCATTCCTACAATCGCGTCCAAAAGGTCCTGCCTTCCGGAAATTTCCGGAGGAGTGCTCAGATATTTCGATCCTGAATCTGCCGAGGAGATGGCCGGTTGCATGGAAGAGACATTGGAGCACGAAGACCTGAGAAGGGAACTGTCAGAAAAGGGACGGACCCGCGCAGGCTACTTTGATTGGCAGCGCAGCGCCGAACAAACGCTTGAGGTGCTAAGGCGGCAGTTGGCAAATGGCAATTGATTAGCAATGAGCACCAGGTGGTTGCCGAATTTAGAGATTTGGTTGTGTCCTGATTTCAGCGGGACGAAGTACTGGTTTTCCGATGACCCGATGCTCCGACCCGATTGCATGCACGACCAAAATGATGGACAACAATTTAGCGGTTGAATGCTGATTGCCTTATGAAGATAGCCCTTGATTCCTGGGTCCTGGCCAGCCGGTTTCGCCATCAGGGCACCTATGTTTATGCACGCAGCTTGATTGCCGAGTTCAAGAAAATTGCGGCAAAGCGCCCGGAAATGGAATTCTGCCTGTTTACCTCTCCCAGAAATTCGAATGATGCGGTGCTGCTGGGCGCTGGAGGCGGTTTTGCACTTATGCCGGCGCCCCAGCTTGCCCATGACCGCCTTTGGCGTCTCCGCGGCGCTCGCCGGGCGGCGGCGAGCGTGCGTGCTGATTTGATTTTCGCGCCCACCGTGAGCGTGCTGCCGGTGGGGAAAATTCCGGTGGTATGTACGATTCACGATGCTACGCCGGTGCTGATGCCGTCCCACTCCCAAAGAGTTACGCTCATGCAGCGGTCCATGTTGTGGTTTGCGGCCAGATTTGCGCGGAAAATCATTACTCCTTCAGAGTGTTCGCGGCGTGATCTGATCAACCTGTACGGACTCCCCGATTCAAAGATCACCGTCGTGTATGAGGGCCATGACAAAGCTATATTTAATGACGCTGCGCCTGATCCAGGCGCGCAGAAAACATTGCTCTCAAAATTAAAGCTGGATAAGCCTTATATCCTGCATCATGGAGTCATCCAGCCGAGAAAAAATCTCAAGCGCCTGATCGAAGCTTACCGTCTGCTGCTCTCAAGAAATCCTGATTTGCCCTTCGATCTGGTCCTGGCCGGGCCCCTCGGATGGAACTACGAGAACATATTGGCGACAGCGCAGAACGGTGATGCCGGCAAAGGCCGCGTACTCTTTCCCGGTACCCTGGAGGACCATGAACTGGCCATGCTGATCAAAGGCGCGAATCTGATAGTGATGCCGTCGCTGTACGAAGGCTTTTGTCTTCCCATGGTGGAGTCCATGGCCTGTGGCGTTCCCGTAATTGCTGCCAGCACTTCCTGCCTCCCGGAAATTTCAGGGGGTGCGTTGAAATACTTCGATCCCCATTCTCTTGAAGACATGGCCGCCTGCATGGAGCAGGTACTCGAAGATAATGCGTTGCGACAAAGGTTGGCGCAGCAAGGCAAAAAGCGCGCTGCCAATTTTGATTGGGCAACATGCGCTGAAAAAACGGTTGCGATATTCGAAGAATGCGCGCGCATGTAAGAGATGCAGGAGCTTTTTAGCAAGGCTCGTTGAGCCGTTTAGAATCACCATGCGTGTACCATCTCGATAGCACATAGGTTTCGTTCTTCCAATGCACCGATACACCGATGCCCCGATGCCTAGATTGGATCGCCGGTTCATGGCGCCGGTGATCGCCGTGCTTGCGGTGACCGTGGCGGCGCTCGCTACTTCCAGTTCTGTCTTTCTGATTGCAGGCTTTTGCATTGCGCTCGCGACCGTGGCTGTACTCCGTTTTGAGTGGTTCGTCTATGCCCAGGTCCTTCTCTTGCCCTGGTACCCGTTCCTGGATACCGGATTGCCGCTGCGTGACGTCTCTTTGCCGTTGCGTTTTGTTCTGCTCGCGGGCGTGTGGCTTATGCGCAAACACAACCACAAATCGGCGAGAGAGTGGATTCTCGGAAGCAGGCTGAAAAAGGGAGTGATTGTTTTTGCCGCCATCTCTACTTTGTCGCTCTTATTTTCAGCTCTGGGTCCGAATACAGATGCAGTACGCTTACTGTTACGCCTGTATTCCTACCTCGCTCTGTTCTTCGCCATAACCGGTTGGGTAGAGACCAAAGAGCAGGCCGAGAAGATCATCAAGGTTCTGCTGTCGTCCACCATCCTGGTGGCTCTGTTTGCTTTTTACCAGTCTGTGGCCCGGGGCTATACCGATTTGTACTTCCATTTGTATCCCTCACAGGAAACAGCACTGGAGGAGTGGAACGGCCGCGTCACCTCTTTTCTATTCCACTTCAATTCGCTGGCCGGATACCTGAATCTGGTTCTTCCGTTCTCTCTGGCGTGCATGGTTTTGGCCAAAGAACGTTGGTTCCGTTATGTCGCGCTGATCGCTCATAGCCTGGCCTGCGCCGCTCTGTACATGACCGGCAGCCGGGGCGGCCTGATCGCATACGCAGGCATGGTGTTGGTGAGTCTCTGGTTCTTCAAGCCAAGAGTTACCGCATTGTCTCGAGTGCTGCTGGCTGGGGCGTTGTCTGTGGCTGTGGTTGCATCTCTACAGCCGCCATCCGCGGGTGGCGGCCGCTTGCAGGAAGTGGATGAGTTTACCTCCGCCTCCCGCCTGGCGCTCTGGAGTACGGCGGGCGTGATGTTCTTGCAGCATCCCGTCCTCGGCGTCGGCTACGGGAACTATCGCTCTCTCTATAACGACTATCTGCCCGGCGTCACGCCCAATCAACTGGATGCTCACAACATCTACCTGCAATTCCTGGCGGAAACCGGAATCATCGGGTTTGTTATTTTCTTTGTCCTGGTGGCATCTTTTGCAAAGGTCGCGGTAAAGCTGGCAAAGGATGCTGATCCCTGGTATCGCATGGTGGGAATTGGAACCGGTGGCGCACTGGCAGCCACGTTGATCCATGGCATGGTGGACTACCTGTTCAATGTAAGCCCGCAATTTGGCGGGCTGTTCTGGCTGGTGCTGGCCCTGGGCCTGGCCGCATATGAGCAGTGCACTGCGTTCAACAAAAATAAGAATGGAGCGCAGCCGCCCTCGTCTGCGTCTTTCGTCTAGCGGCCTCTATGGAGTACGTTCTCAGCGTGGAAATGGACTTATGACTCTGCGCAAGTTACAGCAAAGCTGGGAAACCCTCGCGCAGGTTGATCCCCTGGGATCGATCTGTACCGACCCGGAAAAAGATGGCCGCAAGTGGGCTCCAGAGGAGTTCTTCCAGACCGGCGCGCGGGAGATTCAGACGGTGCTCAGCTATGTGCAGTCTCTGGGACTGTCCCCGGATTGGAAGTCATCGGTGCTCGATTTCGGCTGTGGAGTGGGACGCCTGACCGCAGCCTTGTCCCGCTATTTCGATGAATGCTGGGGCGTGGACATTGCTCCCACCATGATCCAGTTGGCCAGGGAATTTCATCAGGCGAATCCGCGCTGCAAGTTTCTCCTGAACCAGGCGGATCATCTGCGGAGTTTTTCTGACGGCTCCTTCGGATTCATCTACTCCAGCATCGCTTTGCAGCACATGAAGGCAGCATATATCCGTAGCTACCTGGTTGAGTTTGTACGCGTACTCAAACCGGGAGGCATATTGGCCTTTCAGGTGGCAGACCGGAATGCGCTCTGGCGAAGAATCAGGAATTTTGCGGGTGTGCGGAGAAGAATGAACCGCCTGTTGGGCCGCAGGGTTCCTCCCGCTCTCCTCATGGAAATGCACTGCATTTCGGAAAGCCAAATCAGAGAAATCTTGCCGGGTCCAAGCATGCGGATTATAGACGTAAAGCTCACCAATTCCACTGCGCCCGACTTCAATGGCAACCTGCAATTCCTGCAGGAGCCGCCAGAAAACGGTTTGGTCAGCAAGCAATACTGCGTTGTGAAGAGCAGCAAGGACGGCCATGCGGATCGGCTTTGATGCGCGGTGGTACAACGATTCCGGAGTGGGCACTTACGTAGCCGAGCTGCTTAAGGCAATGGCTTCACTGCCGCCTGTCAGCGGAGCAACCACAGACCAAAGCAGCCAACTTGAGCTGGTCATTTACGAGGATCCTGGCAATCCCGTGTCCGGGTTGGAACATGCTGTGGAACGGATTCCTCTTACGGCCCCCAAGTATTCATTAGGCGGACAGATGGCATTGAGGCGCCGGTGTGCGCTGGATCGTCTGGAGGTTTTCCATAGCCCCTTTTATCCCATTCCATTGAGTTTGCCATGTCCGGTAATCGTTACCATTCACGACCTGATTCCATTTCTGTTTCCCATCAACACCTGGCTTAAGCAATTCATGGTCAAGTCGGGATACAGAGTTGCGGCAAAAAGATCCAGCAGGATTATTGCCGTGTCTCAACACACGGCCCATGACATCACAAAAATCCTGAGGACCTCTCCGGCAAAGATAACAGTGGTTCACAATGCAGTCTCGCCGTCAGCTTTTCACCCCAGTCCGGGCCCGTCGGAACCGGTCCACCTGGCTGACCGCTATGGAATTCATCCTCCGTATGTAGTCGTGGGCAGCACGCGCAACTGGCGCACCAAGAACCTGGGTAGTGCTCTGCGTGCCTTGGCCCTCGCGCAAGGATATTCCGGCATGAATTTTCAGACGGTTGTCTGCGGTTTGCCGGATGGGTTTCAAGCGGCAGGTGGCCCGAATGCATGGAAGCAGCTCAATCTGGTGCAGACAGGGCACCTTCCCGCAGCGGAGTTAGGCTGTCTGTTCCGGCATGCTCATCTGTCGGTCATCGCGCCGTTATACGAAGGGTTTGGCCTCGCCGTTCTGGAAGCTATGTCCTGCGGTTGCGCGGTCATCACCTCAAATGGCGGTTCTTTGCCGGAGGTGGTGGGCGATGCAGCGCAGAAATTCGATCCCTTTGACGTGACCGGGATGGCGAAAGCTGCAACCACTTTGCTCACGAACCCTGGCGAACTCAAGCTGTGGCAGGAAAGGGCGGTCCGTCGCGCCGCTGATTTTTCCTGGGCGAAAGCTGCGCGGGAGACGCTCTCCGTTTATCATCAAGCAGCCGGAAAGAAGCAATTGGCGATTCGTGGCACACCCGGACATGTCGGCAACTAGCAATTGGCAACGATCGGAGACACACAGCGTTCCCATGAAAACATGGCAACGCTCCATCAAACGTTTGCTGGATGTGTTTGGCTCGGGACTCATGCTGCTGCTGTTTGCGCCGGTGATGGCGCTGATTGCGCTGTCAATCAAGCTTCACGACGGCGGCCCGGTCATCTATCGCCGTCGCGTGGCCGGAGTGAAGGGGGAGTTTGACGCCTTCAAGCTGCGCAGCATGTGCATTGACGCCGATGAGGTACTGCACCGGAATCCCGCGCTGCGGGTAGAATTTGAGCAAAATTTCAAGCTGAAGACCGACCCGCGGATCACGCCTGTGGGCCATGTGATCAGGAAGTTCAGCCTGGATGAGCTACCGCAACTGGTGAATGTCTTCCGCGGCGAAATGAGCCTGGTAGGGCCGCGAATGATTAGCCCCGCCGAGATGGACAAGTTTGACAACGTTCGCTGGATCTTTCACCACATGAAGCCGGGACTGACCGGATACTGGCAGGTGTACGGGCGTCAGGAAGTCTCGTATGCCCGGCGGGTGGAGATGGAGCTTTTTTACGTGGAGCACTGGTCCTTGCTGCTGGATTTCAAAATCCTTATAACAACGCCTTTCACAGTATTACGGGGAGCGGGAGCCTATTGATGGTTCATGTGCTGGTCACAGGCGGGGCTGGATACGTAGGCTCAGTCTGCTGTGCTGAGCTGCTGCGCCTGGGGCACTCGGTAACAGTAGTCGACGATCTCTCAACCGGATTCAGGGAAGCTGTACCTTCGGGAGCAGCGTTTTTTCAGTTGGACTTGGGCGACCACTCTGCGGTGCAATCACTGGTGAAGAAAAATCGTTTCGACGTGGTCTTCCACTTTGCCGCCAAGGCCCTGGTGGCGGAGTCCGTCAGCGATCCCGGAGTTTTCTTTCAGCGCAACGTGGCTTCCAGCATCATTATGCTGGAGGTGCTGCGCGAGGCGCAGGTCAGGAACTTCGTCTTTTCATCTTCAGCCGCCGTTTATGGCGTGCCGGAAAAAACTCCTATTGATGAAGACGATCCCAGGAACCCGGTGAATTCCTACGGCGAAACCAAGCTGATGCTGGAACGTGCCCTGGACTGGTATGCGCGCGCCTATGGCTGGAGCGTGATTGCCTTGCGCTATTTCAATGCGGCTGGAGCCACGGCTGAATTGGGCGAAAGACACCAGCCTGAAACGCACATCATTCCCTTATTACTGGAGGCCGCGGCCGGGGAGCGGAAGTTTTTCAGCATCTTTGGCGACGATTATCCAACGCCGGACGGAACCTGCCTGCGCGACTATGTTCACGTCCTGGACATCGCCAGCGCCCACATTTGCGCCCTGGACAGAATGAACCAGCCCGGGATGCGTGCTTACAACATCGGCTTAGGAGATAGTTATTCGGTGCAGGATGTTTGCCGCGCCGTAGAGAAAGTTGTCGGCCGGCCGGCGCCGACTCGAATGGAAAAGCGCAGGCCGGGAGACCCGGCAGTCCTGTGCGCCAGCCCGGCACGCATCATGCGGGAAATGGACTGGAAGCCGCAGCACTCGTCGCTGGAAGAGATCATTTCTTCGGCGTGGAAGTGGAAGTTGAGTCACTCGATGTCACTTTAGCTCGCCTCAAACGAAGATAGGTTGAACTTGACTCGATCCCGCCCGGCGGTGGATCCCGGTTGATCTTTCAGCGAAACCTGCAAGATCGACTCGAGTGGCGCGGAGCGGGCCACTACAAGATTGGCAGAGGGTCTACCAGGAACAGCCACTCGCATCTGAGCTGCTTTGGCGATATTCTGAAAGGCTACAGTCAGGAGAAAGCCATGAGCACGCAAAATGTGATTGAGAGTCCTCAGAACACTCTAGCCAGCATCAACCCGGCAACTGGCGAGTTGCTGCATGAGTATGAGCAGCATTCCGATGAGGCTGTTGAAAGCAAGCTCCAGCTTGCCGTAGAGACGTTCCGCGAACATCGCAAGATACCTTTTGCCCAGCGGGCCCAGATGATGGCTAGGGCCGCGGAGATTCTGGAAAGCGGCAAGGAGACCCTGGGCCGCCTGATGACGCTGGAGATGGGGAAGACTCTGCGCTCGGCCATCCAGGAAGCGGAGAAGTGCGCTTTCGGCTGCCGTTACTACGCCGAGAATGCGGAGCGGTTCCTGGCCGACGAAGAAGCCAGGACCAGCGCTGCGCGCAGCTTTGTTCGCTATCAGCCTCTGGGGCTTGTGCTGGCGGTCATGCCGTGGAATTTTCCTTTCTGGCAGGTATTTCGGTTCGCTGCTCCGGCGCTGATGGCGGGAAATGTGGCTGTGCTGAAACATGCGTCGAATGTCCCGCAATGCGCGCTGGCCATCGAGGAGGTTTTCAGGCAGGCAGGTTTTCCGCGCGGTGTCTTTCAAACTTTGCTCATCGGTTCCGATCGTGTCAACAAGGTGATTGCGGATTCTCGTGTGAAGGCCGTCACGCTGACCGGCAGCGTGGGCGCCGGAAGAAGCGTGGCGATGGCGGCAGGCAAAGAGATCAAGAAGACGGTGCTCGAGCTTGGCGGCAGCGATCCATTTATCGTGATGTCCAGCGCCGTACTGGACAAAGCAGTTGAAACCGCTGTCCAGGCGCGGATCATCAACAACGGACAATCTTGTATTGCGGCCAAACGCTTCATCGTGGACTCAAAGATCGCGGATCAATTCGAACAGAAGTTTGTTCAACGCATGGCCGCGGTGAAAATGGGTGATCCCATGGATCACAGTACCGAACTGGGACCGCTGGCTACAGCCGACGGAGTGCGCTCGCTGCAAGAGCAGGTGAATAAGACCGTGCAGATGGGAGCGCGCGTTCTGCTCGGCGGAAAGCGCGCGAACCGCCAGGGAAATTTCTTTGAGCCCACGGTGCTATCGGAAATTCCTGAAGGCTCTCCGGTTTTTGCAGATGAGCTGTTCGGGCCTGTGGCCTCGCTCTTTCGCGCAAAGGGCATGGCTGACGCCGTCCGCATTGCCAACGATAGCCCGTTTGGCCTCGGCGCCTGCGCCTGGACCAATGACGAATCCGAACGAGAGGTGTTCATCAACCAGATCGAGTCCGGCCTGGCGTTTATCAACAGCATGGTTGCTTCTGATCCTCGCATTCCCTTTGGCGGCGTCAAACACTCCGGTTATGGACGCGAGTTGAGTCATCACGGCATCCGTGAGTTTGTGAATGTGAAGACGGTCTCCATACAAAATATGTGATTGGTAATCATTGGCAATCTGTGAATTTGGTTTGGCATTTGGTTTTGATAAATACCAAGTACTAAGTGCTCTTTTTTGCCCTCTGCTCCCTCATTTCCTTCGTGTTGAACGTCTTCTAAGAGGGAAAGCAGCAATTCCGGAAGGCAACCCGCTGTTCACAACTCCCATTCGAATTATCAGCAAGTCCCTGGACTGAATCGAGGGCCCGTTGCGAGCTGGAAAAAAGAACGTCTCAGTGTGCGCGATTCTGGCTTCTGAAGTGGAGCTTACCAGCACTCTGATTCAAAAAAAGTTCGCGGAGACCTAAAGTGGGTACTACTGTGTTGAGAAGATCTCTTGCTGGCGTAATTCTCTTGGGTTGTCTCATGCTGCTTGCCGGATGCGCAGGGCTCGCGCCCGGAGTTGCAGTTAACAGTGGAGGTGGGACCGGCGGGACACCTACACCGCCCACCGCACCTCCACCTCCTCCGCCACCACCACCGGCGACGATTACTTCGGTCAATCACATCATCGTCATGGTGCAGGAGAATCGGAGCTTCGATCAGTATTTTGGCTCGGCCCTGAATGCCTATCGAGCAAAGCAGGGGCTCTCGCAAGAGATAGACGGCACACCGCCGAATGTCTCGCTGAAGACCTGGGACCACACCCCGAACGTGTCTCCGTTTCACATGGTGAGCATGTGCATTGAGGACCTGAGCGGATCATGGCAGGAGGCCCATGCGGACATGGACCTGGAAAACCAGGACCATCCTGCCAGCCCGCCGCCCATGGATGGATTTGCCTCCATGGCAGGCGGTTTTGCCGCGCACACCAGCGGTTACACGGATACGGCGGGCAAGCGTGCCATGGGTTTTTACACTGACCAGGACCTGCCGTTCTATTATTGGGCGGCAACTCAATTCGCAACCTCAGACCGTTGGTTTAGCCCTGCTCTCACCCGCACCCAACCGAACCGCATGTATTTGCTGGCGGCCACGTCGCAGGGGCGCGCTTTCCCCCCAACGTCGGGGGAACCTGCGATAACGGCCAAGACGATCTTTGAGTTGTTGCAAGACAACAACATCACCTGGAAGGTCTACGTCACAAACGGTTGGGCGCCCGGAAAAACCGGCGCCACCTATATGAACTACTTCGGCAACTTCACGCCGCAGCATACAGACCATTTTGCGGATGCTAAGACGTTTGCCTCGGACGCTCAGAACGGCATGCTGCCGCAAGTGTCCCTGATCGAGTCCGGATATGAATCGGGCCAGGACGAGCATCCGCTCAACAGCGTGCAGATCGGTGCTGCATACGCGGAAAGCTTTGTCACTGCTCTGCTGAACAGTCCGTCATGGAAGGACAGCATACTCTTTATCACCTTCGATGAAGGAGGAGGACTGTACGATCATGTGTCCCCGGCGCCGGCGGTGAGTCCTGACGGAATCAAGCCATTCGATATTCCCCCGGGTGATCCCCAGGGGGATTTCGTCCAGACGGGATTCCGTGTGCCGCTGGCGATCATTTCGCCGTTTGCCAAGCCGCATTTTGTCTCGCATACTACGATGGACTTTACCGCTATGCTCAAGTTCATTGAGACGCGTTTCAACTTGCCGAGCTTGAACAATCGCGATGCGGCCCAGCCGGACATGACGGAGTTCTTCGATTGGACTGCGCCGAATATGACTCCAGGATCGCCGCCGGGCCAGCCGACGAATGGGCCTTGCTATAACAATCACCTTCCATAAAGACTGGAGCACAGCCGCCCGGCTGCGTTTCGTAGGCAGTCTGGAGCCAGAAGCTTCTCTGTTTTGGGTAAGCCGGGTAACCCCTCCGGTGGTATGCCTTGAGTAACTCCTGCCGCTGGTAGCCATGTGCTAACCTGTTGACGGAGTTGGATTTGCGTCCTTTTGATCAAGCGCCGCCCGAAGTGCAGGCGATCCTGAGAAAGCCTATCTGCGAACTGGGGCTCAAGCTGGAAGGATCGCCGCTGGAGCGCTTTGTGAAGCAGCTCTACCGCGAGCTGGACCGTAAAAGCCTGAAGAAGTTCCGTCCCGGATGCTACCTCACGGACGAGTGGGGATGCCCGTCGGGCGAACCGGTGATCGGCATTCCCTTTTATCTGGCTGATCGCCGGCTGTCGCGCCTGGAGCGGCAGATGAACGATCTGGAAGACGCCCGCCAGATCATGATGTACCTGCGCCACGAGGCCGGCCACGCCATCAACTATGCTTACGGGCTCTACAAGACGCCGGAGTGGAGGCAGATGTTTGGTCCGTATCGGCGTCGATACCGCGACGACTACAGGCCTATAGCCTTCTCCCGGAATTTTGTGCGCCACATCGAGGGCTGGTACGCGCAGAAACATCCTGATGAAGATTTTGCCGAGACCTTTGCCGTGTGGCTCACTCCGCGTTCGCGCTGGCGGGAAAGATATGAAGGATGGCCGGCGCTGGCCAAGCTCCAATACGTGGACCGCATCGCCAAAGAACTCAGTAACGACGATCCGCTCCGGCCCCGCGGACGCAAAGACATCACCGTTGACGAAATGGAGTCTACGGTAGAGGATTTTTATCAGGCAGTGCTGAGCAGCCAGCCTTCTCCCGGCGACCTTTCCCTGGATAGTGATCTTCAGGACATCTTTAAGAGCAGCAGACGAAGGCAGGGAGTACGTCCGGCCGCCGACTTGCTGCGGGAAAACCGCAAGCCTCTGGTGGACAAGCTCGCCTACTGGACGGGAGTGCAGCGGCCGCTGGCGCGGAAGTTGCTCGAGTCCATTGAAATGCGAGTGCACGAACTCGGCCTGCAGTCCGTAGTTAAGCAGGAGAAGCAATACCTGACGGAAATTACGGTCTACACTACGGCGCTGGCCATGAACTACATCATCCGAGGGAAGTTTGTGCATCGATGACAGCGTGGAAACTGAATGGATAAGAAACTCAAAGTTGCTATTCTTTACGATAACTGGGGAGACGAGGAGGAGACTGCTCCTCTGCCGGTAAAGAAGAAGCGGACAAATGAAAGGAAGCGCAAGAAGCGGGAGAAGCACGACCGGGAAGAGATTTTTGAAGCGCTGGAGAGCCTGGGACACGAGCCCAGCTACCAGGTGCTGGATGGTGAAGAGAAAACTCTTGCAGCGCTGGCCCGGTGCGATGCTGATCTGTACTTCAACCTGGTGGAGTCCTACGCCGGGGACGACAACAAGGAAATGCACGTGGCCGCCTATCTCGACCTTCTGGGGCGGCTCTACACCGGCGCGAGTCCGCATGCCATGTACCTGGCCCAGGACAAGGGTTTGGCAAAAAAGATTTTCGGGTTTCATGGCATCCGCACTCCGTTCTTTGCCACCTGCTATCGCGGAAACCTGGACCACTGCCACGATGTTTCCTTTCCCCTCATCGTGAAGCCGGTTTCAGAAGACGGATCCATCGGCATCGACCAGAACGCCGTTGTCAAGACGGTAAAAGAGTTGATGGAGCGGATCCAGTACGTCCAGGAAGAATTTGACTCTCCCGCGCTGCTGGAGGAATACATCGAAGGCCGGGAAATTTATGCGGGCATTCTGGGAAACCACAATCCGGAAGTGTTGCCGCTGATCGAACTTGATCTTTCCCGCCTGCCTGCCGGCATGCCCCGGGTGGCAGGCACAGAGGTGAAATGGGAAAAAGAGAGCGAAGCTTACAGGGTCACAAAATCCGCGCCGGCGGAAGATTTTGATCACAAGACAACTGAGTTGCTCAGCAATACTGCGCTCGCCGCATACCGGGCGCTGCGCCTGCGAGACTACGGCCGGATTGATATGCGACTCACGGACAAAGGTGAAGCCTACGTGATTGAGGCCAATCCTAACCCCTGGCTATCCAGCAATTCTGAGTTCTTTATGGCAGTGAAGAAATCGGGCCGTTCTTATGCAGAGATGATCGGTGAAATTGTGGAACTGGCCCTGACCGATCGCCGGCGCCGCGATAATGTCCGCCTCTCCTGAAACTCTTGAAACCAGTTGACCGCCTGCCGCATCTACCGAGGGTACATGTTGTACTTTACGGGAGGTGATTTGTGCGCATTCATGAAGGTAATTTTGCCTATGACCTGGAACAGCCAAGAGACCCGCAGACGCAGCTTGCTCTTAACTGGAGATTCACGGTTTATCAGTTGCGGCCAACGGAGCAAATTCTGTCCAGAGGAGAGGCAGAAACACGGGCAGCAGCGGAGAAGAAAGCAAAGAGTACCGTCAGCCGTCTGATGAATCAAGAGCGGAAGATTGCCGCCTGACGGAAGGTGTCAAAACAGGCATGGAAAAACGCAAGCTGGGGAACACAGATCTTCTGATTACTCCTATTGGAGTTGGAGCCTGGGCCATGGGCGGCGGCGGGTGGTCGTTTAGTTGGGGACCCCAGGATGACCAGGATTCCATGGCAGCCATTCATGCAGCTCTGGATGCCGGTGTCAATTGGATCGATACCGCCGCAGTCTATGGGCTGGGACACTCCGAAGAAACGGTAGCCTCAGCCTTGCGAGGACGGAGCCACCGTCCGTATGTGTTCACCAAATGCGAACTCGTTTGGAACGTTAAAGGCGAAATCAGCCAGAGCCTCAAGGCGGAGTCCATTCGCCGGGAGTGCGAAGGCAGCCTGCGCCGCTTGAAGCTGGACGTGATCGACCTCTACCAGCTTCACTGGCCCATGCCCGAAGAGGACATTGAAGAAGGCTGGACGGAGATGGCGCGGCTGAAGCAGGTGGGCAAGGTCCGGCACATCGGCGTCTCCAATTTCAATGTGGAGCAGATGAAACGCGCGCAGAAGATTGCTCCTATCAGCTCTCTCCAGCCGCCCTATTCAATTTTGCGGCGGGAAGTTGAACCGGAGATCCTGCCCTACGCCCAGGAAAACAATATTGGCGTGATTGTTTATTCGCCCATGCAGGCCGGGTTGCTTTCCGGCGGCATGAGCCGTGAACGCATTGCCAAACTGGCGCCGGACGATTGGCGGCGGCGCAATGCAAATTTCCAGGAGCCTCTGCTGTCGCGCAACCTGCGTGTGGCTGCCCTGCTCGGGGAAATTGGAAAACGGCATGGCCGCCGGGCAGGGGAAGTCGCCATCGCCTGGACGTTGCGCCTCCGGGCGGTGACGGGCGCCATTGTCGGAGTCCGCAATCCCGGACAGGCCCGGGGAATCATCGGCGCCGCGAACTTCCGCCTGAGCCAATCTGAGATTGAAGAGATTGAGATGGCGATGCGAGAGCTAGCCGTGGCCTAAGGCAAAACAGTTCTTGCTTTGGAGATAGCAAATCGCGATATGATGCTGCGCCATGGCCGCTGCGTCTGCCCCCGCGATTCCCAAACCCGCCGAAACCATAGAGCAGGTCATCCAGGCATTAGACCAGATCATTGACTCGGCGTGGACGGAGAAGAGCCGCTTGGGCTATTTTGCGGCCCTCTACCGCCGGGTGACTCGCAGCGTGAAGCAGGGGATTGATCAAGGCAAATTTCAAAACGGGCCTTTGATGGAAAAGCTCGATGTTACCTTTGCCAATCGCTATCTCACTGCCTATGAGCAGTTTCGCTCCAAACAGGCGCCGACTTTGAGCTGGCAATTGGCATTCCGGTCAACCTCCGCATGGTATCCGCTGATTGTGCAACAGCTTCTGATTGGCATTAATGCACATATCAACCTTGACCTTGGAATCGCGGCTGCAACTGTAGCTCCCGGAGACAAACTGGCGGGCCTCAAGAGTG
>DATDGL010000012.1:0-28593 GCA_036522115.1 Candidatus Angelobacter sp. | reverse complement strand
GCTCACGCTGGCCGGTGAAGCAGACAGAGAGAAGTTAGGTGTTTGATTGCCTGGAGGCGGCAAGACGCAATTGTTGGCCGCATTGGAGAATTCCAACTGGATGGTGTACGTGGTGCCGTTGGCGGCGTACGAGCCTTGCTGAGCGTTGCAAATGTCGCCAATTTCACCGTTGTTCATGTCATACCATGCCAGGGGCGGACCGAAGACGGTTGCGATGCCGACATCCGAGTCCGTGATCGCTTCCGTCAACTCGTGGCTGGTCACCGATGTGTAATTGCCAAAAGTTGTGGATGCACCGCAGCCGCTGGCACAACCGCTGCCCGGCTGCATGTCCGGGAGTACCCCGTAAAGAAGATTCTTCCCGCCAAGCAGAGTCGACGTGGTGCCGTGATAGGCGCAGAACCCGCCACCCACGCAGCTTTGAGATCCGCCCTGAGTGATGGTTTTTCCCGGAGGGAAGTAGATCATGTAAAGGCTGTTCACGTTGCCTGCGGCATCAAGGACCGGCGCTGGCAGGTGTCCGGCGCTGATCTGGGCCAGGAGTTCGGCCTGGATTTGCGTGTCATCGATCGTGGAGCCGTTGTTGCCTGCCGAAGGAGTAATCTGAAATAGCCCGTCGAACGTGCCATTCCCGATAGTTTGATTGGTGCCCCCCGAAGCCGGTGTGTTGTACTGGGTCAACAAAGTGATGTACCCGCTGTTGGTCCCGGTGAGGTCGCCGAAGAAGTTGCCCATGCTGGGCGTGCTGGTTCCGGCAACTTGTGAGTTGTAAGAGCCGCTTCCGTACAATACCTGTACTACGTGAACGTTCGAAATCACCGGCCCGCCAAAATAAGTGAGGTGGGCTCCGGCCGGGGCGGCCAAACCTACCGGTCCTCTCGTCAGGGGATCTTGCCATGGAACACCGCGCTGGAGGACATTAAACACAGGCAGAGTGTGGGCCGAATTACCGGTCGCCGGCCCTGGTTGTGGTGGTTGGGCATCACTTCCGCTTTGTGCCATTACTGGCAGAGCGGAAATCAGACAAAGACACAGAAGCAACAATGGAAGGCGCAACAATCGGGACATGCTTGGCTCCTTAGTGGATTGAAATGACCGTTCTTTCACTGCGTTTTAAAGACAGGCCCCGCAAGAGAAATCATTTAAAGAATTAATAAAGTCGCTTGTAACGGGTCGATTGCACGCCCCAAATCCGAGACACCGGAAAAATAGTGGTCCTCAGACTTTCAGGCTGAAGCTCGAGCGCTTCCGGATAAAGCAGGGCACCCCGTAAAAATTAATGCCGCATAAATGTACTACTCTGGATTGGATTCGTCAAAAAAACTTTCGATCAATCTTCGCGGCGCCGTTCCCAAACACGGAATCGGGCCCACGAAAATCACGCGCCACTGCGGGGCCTCGGGCAGGGAAGTAGGTATAGATACAGTGGTGGCTGCCGGATAATCTTTTTGCCAAAATTTGCTCAGTATAAATATATAGACGAGAAAACCTATTGGGAGATCTCCAGCACCTGCGCCAGTTTCTCCCATTCGGCCATGCTGGCAGCCAGGTCGGCGCGATGTTGGGCCAGCAGGTCTGACTGGCGCTTGGTCTCCTCGGCGCTGACGAAGGTTTGCAGCGCGGCTTCGCTGATGGCAATGGCCGCTTCCAGGCGGGTGATCTCTTCTTCCAGGTCCTTGCAGCGCTCTCTCATCTGGCGCCGTTTGAGGGGGTTCAGGCGCCTTGGTCTGGACTCGGTTTGTTCCGGTTTTGATGGTCCTTCGATGACCAGCAAAGGTCGAAGAGAACGCTCGGCAACCTGGGCAGCTTCGGGCGTATGAGTCGCTGATTCGCTCGACAGAACGGTCGTATTTCCAACAGAAGCGGAGGGTTTCCCCTCTTTTCTCCATAGGTAATCCTCGTAGTTGCCGGGAAAGACTTCCACCTGTCCGCCGCCAACTTCAAATATCCGGGTCGCCAGTTTGTCAATGAAGTAGCGATCATGAGAGACAAACACCACGGTGCCAGTGAAGTCCTGCAAGGATTGCAGCAACACATCTTTGGCGCGGAGGTCGAGGTGATTGGTGGGTTCATCCAGCAGCAGGAAATTGGAAGGGTGCAGCAGCATCCGCGCCAGGGCGTAGCGGTTGCGTTCGCCGCCGGAAAGCACTTTGATGGTTTTGAAAACGTCCTCTTCGGAGAAGAGGAAGCAGCCCAGCAAGCTGCGCAGCTCCGTCTGGCTGGAGCGGGGAGCGACTTCAAACAGGTCGTCGAGCATTCGGGCGTCCGGATTCAGGGCCTTGTACTGGTCTTGCGCGAAATAATCCACCTCGACGTTATGCCCCAGGCGAACCTGGCCGCCAGTGGCCGGCTCGAGCCCGGCCAGCAGCTTGATCAAGGTGGATTTGCCGGCGCCATTCACGCCCACCAGGGCGATGCGGTCTCCGCGCTCGATTACAAAGTTGGCTTCCGCAAAGACCTGCTTCGGGCCATAGCTCTTGGCCAGTGAGGCGGCTTCCGCCACCATGCGTCCGCTGGCGGGAGGTTGAGGGAAAGAGAAGTGGATCGTCTTCTCGTCCGGCGGAATCTCAATCTTCTCCATGCGCTCCAGTTCCTTGACCCGGCTCTGCACCTGCTTCGCCTTGGTGGCCTGATAGCGGAAGCGGTTGATGAAGGCCTGGAGCTGTTCAATTTTTTCCTGCTGGTTGCGGTGGGCCGCCTCCAATTGTGCGCGGCGCTCGGCCTTCTGCGCCATGAATTTCTCGTAATTTCCCGGATAAAAATGCACTTGCTTGTTCCAGATTTCCGCGATCTTGTTGACCGTCACATCCAAAAAATAACGGTCGTGCGATACCAGCACGTAAGCATGGGGATAATCCGCCAGGTACTGCTCCAGCCAGTTGCGCGATTCCAGATCAAGGTGATTGGTAGGCTCGTCCAGCAGCAGGAGGTTAGGCTGGGCCAGCAGGAGTTTGGCCAGGGCGATGCGCATCTGCCATCCGCCGGAAAATTCCTCCGTGCGCCGTTCCCAGTCTTCTTTCTTGAATCCCAGGCCGCTCAGCACCATGCCGACCTCGGCTTCAATGTTGTAGCCGTCGCGGGAGTGCAACTCCGCCTGGATGCGATGAAAACGCTCGGCAATCTGCGCGTATTCCGGACCTTCATGTGGCGTCTCAGACATGCGCTGCGCCAGCTCTTCCTGCTCCCGTTGCATTGCGTGGATGTGGCTGAAGACAGAAAGACATTCAGCAAAAACGGTGCGACCGGAGAGGGTAAGTCCATCTTGCGGCAGATATCCGCAGACGATTCCTTTTTGCCGGCTGCTGCTGCCGTAGTCCAGAGAGTCTGTTCCCGCCAGCACTTTCAGCATTGTGGTCTTGCCCGTGCCGTTGGCGCCCACCAAGCCCACGCGATCGCGAGGCGTGATCAGCCAGTCCAGGCCCTGAAAAAGGATTTTGGGGCCAAAGCGCTTGCCGGCTTGGGAGAGTTGGAGCACGAGAAATTAAATTACCCAGAAATCTGGTGAGAGAAAGTTGAACTGCAAACGCTCCGCGGGAGTTATTCCAGTGTGCTGACTTGGATGAGAGCCGTGAGCTGAAGTTTGAACGCAGGTCAGTCCAGCCACCTATAGACGTAAGCGTCATCAAAGATAACACGTGCTAAAGTTTTGTCGTAAAAGTCTTCAACTCGCGTCAGCTTCGCGATGCAGGCTTTGAGGGCACACTCCACCACGTACCCAACGATGTAATGTGCGGCGCTATACCTGCCGTTCGCGAGCAAGACCTCAGCGTCTTGCAACCGTTCTTCAGCGAGATTTTGCAGGTCTATCCTGTTCATGCAGTAAGAATAGAATACACCTCATAAAGCGATGACGGTTGATGGCAGATTCCCCACATCGGCCTAGTACAAGTTGAACTTACTTCCACGCTGACCTCCACGGCTACGGGCTGGCCGTCGCGCGTGGCGGGCTTGAATTTCCTGGTCGTTATTTTCTCCATTGCTTTTTCATCCAATCCCATGCCCAGAGGTCTGGTGAGTTTGATTCGAGCCACCCGGCCGGCTGCGTCAATGATGACGTTCATGAGGACTGTGCCTTGATATTTGGCTTTGCGTGCCTGGTCGGAGTAGTTGGGGTCCAGCGCGTATATGACCTGGGGCGCGCTGACGCCGTTTCCTACATGCTGGACGTTTTGGCCTGCATCCAGATCTTGGTCGGGGCGGCGATATTCCGGCTGGGAATAAGAAGCGCCGTTCAGTTCCGGGAAGAATACTCGATCCAGAACGGCCTGGGCGTCGTCGGCAGAACTCAGCGGATGATCCAGGTGAATGTCGATCTTGATCGTCTTCCCCGACTGGAGAAGCATCTCTTGTGCAGGTTTCAGGTCTCTCGGGGAGGAGACACGCACGCCTTCTAATTGCAGCTTATTTCGTTCAGACTTGATGCTGGTGATCAGAAGCGGTCCATAGACTCTCCACTGGTTCGCCGGCGGATCCTTGAGCGGCTTGCCGGTGGAGTCGAACTGCTGGTCGCCTGGTTGAAAAGGTGTACGCAGAACCAGGATTTGTTTCTCGTAATGTTTCTTCAGCGTGTCTTTCAGTTCATTGTTCGCCAGGGCCGGGCATGCCAACGACAGTACCAGAATGGCAATCAGCGTCTTCATCGGTGAATCTTAGTGTACGCCAGACGGGCGGTGCTGCGCTAAGTTCCTGGCAGCCTGGCTTTCAGGCAGGACGGAGTAGTAATACCCGGTCGGGCTCTGTCCTGCCTCTTTTGGCGCTGCCACTTCAGCGTTGACTTTCGCCGGGGTCATTGAGTATCCTTAAAACTCACTGCTCATGCAGTTGCCCGCCCTTGTGTCTTCCCGTCGGAAGTAAGTACGCGGTGTCATCGAGCGGTTTTTCTTAGCGTTTTTATTCTCAGGAGTTTTGGAGCATGTCAACCCGTTTTCCAAGCGGGCCGGAAATTGCGCGCAAGTGGTACGTGGTAGACGCCTCGGGGCAGACTCTGGGCCGTCTGGCTTCGCGTGTGGCCCGAATCCTAACCGGCAAAGAGAATCCCAGTTACACGCCTTTTCTGGATACAGGCGACCACGTAATCGTTATTAATGCGGACAAGATCCGGGTGACCGGCATGAAGGCCGAACAGAAGGTCTATCGCCACTACACCGGATATCCTGGCGGGCTGCGTCAGGAGGAGTTCCGCAAGGCGTTTGATCGTCGTCCAGAACGCGTGGTACAGGTGGCGATTCTGGGCATGCTGCCTAAGACCAAGCTCGGCCGCAGTATGGGCAAGAAGCTGAAAGTTTACAAAGGCGCCAAACACGAGCATCAAGCGCAGAAACCCCAGGAACTGGCAATGAGCCATTAGTTAGTAAATTAGCAAAGTCAAAAGCAACGGCAAAAGCAAGAGCAAAAGCAAAGATCGAACGCGGAGTTGATATCTAAGAATGGCTGAAACACTTCAGTATTACGGTACGGGGCGCCGCAAGTCGAGCGTGGCCCGGGTTTTCCTGCGTCCGGGCAGCGGCAAGTTCCAGGTGAACGGGCGTCCTTTTGAACAATATTTCGCCACCGACGCGCAGCGAGTTGAGGTGCGCCAGCCACTGGTCACCAGTGAGACGACCGCAGCTTTTGATGTGGTCGCCAATGTTTCCGGCGGCGGGGTCAACGGTCAGGCTGGAGCGTTGAAGATGGGCATTGCCCGCGCGCTCCTGGAGTTCAACATTGAGCTGCGCAAGAAATTAAAGGCGGAAGGCTTTCTTTCGCGCGATGCCCGCGCTAAAGAGCGCAAGAAGTATGGGCAAAAAGGCGCGCGCAAGAGATTTCAATTCAGCAAGCGCTAAAGTTTTAAGCAGGGCGGCGTTGGCCGTCCTTTTTTTGAGCTGTAAGGTTTCGCCTGCCGCTTGTGGTCCCGCAAGCGAGCCGGTGGGCAGTGCATCGGGATCAAAATCTTCCCTCCCGCTCTGCCGGGAGCGGACAAGGGAATCAATCCTGAGCGGGCAATATGGCCGCGAAGGATGCAATTCAATGAGGAGGTAATTTGGCTACTATCACCATGAAGGAACTGCTCGAAGCGGGCGTCCACTTCGGGCACCAGACCAAGCGCTGGAACCCCAAGATGAAGGAATACATATTCGGGGAGAGGAACGGAATTTACATCATCGACCTGCAAAAGACGCTCAAGATGTTCAAGGACGCGAGCAAGTTCGTGCAGGATGGGGCGTCCGATGGCCGGACTGTCCTGTTTGTTGGCACCAAGCGGCAGGCCCAGGATGCCATTGCCGAGGAAGCTACCCGCTGCGGAATGTACTTTGTAAACAACCGCTGGCTGGGCGGGCTTCTCACCAACTGGGTTACCGTACAGAAATCTGTGAAGCGGCTCAAAGAGCTGGATGAAATGGCCACGGATGGCCGTTATGAGCTGCTGCCCAAGAAAGAAGTCATCAAGCTGGAGCGTGAACGCAAACACCTCCAGGCCAATTTGGCCGGTATCAAGGACATGAGCCGCCTGCCGGACATTCTCTTTGTGATTGATTCCAACAAGGAAGCAATCGCCGTGAAAGAGGCCCGCAAACTGGGCATCCCCGTGGTTGCCGTGGTGGACACCAATTGCGACCCCACTGAGGTGGATTGGGTGATCCCCGGCAACGATGATGCATTGCGCGCCATCCGCCTATTTGCCTCCAAGATCGCCGATTCCATTGCCGAAGGCGTCCAGACCGGTACTGACAAGCAGACGGCGGAACTGGCCGGAGCTGTTGCCGCCCAGGGTGAAGCCCCGGTTGCGGAACAAGCAGCCAGTTCTGCAGCAGCCTTGCCGGCTCCCACATCTGCTGATCTGGCGGAAGAGGAGGAGCTCGACATGGAAGAGGTGCTAGGCGGCAAGATCCGCAAGGCCCCGGCTGTGGCAGAGGTACCGCCGGAAGCTCCTGAGTTGGATGTCGCCGCGCAGAAAACGCACTGATTGAATCGGGTCACTGGGTCCTCAGTCAGGCCCGCAGCATCCGCCAGCGACTACCAGGTACGAAACTACCTGCCAACGATATTCTTATCATTGCTCGCGCCCCTTGGGTTGGCGGGCGCAGTTTATCCAGAGGTTCTCAGGTTCTTATGAAAACGGAAGGTTCAATGACGACTACGGCAACTCCGGGCGATGAGGGCAAAAAGCCGAACATTTCAGCCGAGCAGGTGCGCAAAATGCGCGAGCGCAGTGGCGCGCCCATGATGGATTGCAAGAGAGCTCTTGAAGCCTGCAATGGCAACGAGGAGCAGGCAGTCGACTGGTTGCGCAAGAAAGGCATTGCCACTGCGGCCAAGAAGGCCACCCGCATCACCAGCGAAGGCTCGGTGTCTAGCTACATCCATGCCGGAGGCAAAATTGGCGTGCTGGTCGAGATCAACTGCGAGAGCGACTTTGTCGCCCGCACCGATGATTTCAAAGACCTGGTCAAGGATATTGCCATGCACATCGCCGCCGCCGATCCCAAGTTCGTGCGCAAGGAAGATGTGACTCCTGAAGCATATGAACGGGAAAAGGAAGTCTATCGTGCCCAGGCTGCCGCTACCGGCAAGCCCGCGCCGGTGGTGGAGAAGATCGTGGAAGGCAAGATGACCAAGTTCTACGAGGAAGTTTGTCTCTACGATCAGCCCTTTGTAAAGGAGCCGGGAATCACCGTCCACCAGTTGATCGCCAGCAAAGTGGGCAAGCTGGGTGAGAACATCTCCGTCCGCCGCTTTGCCCGCTTTAAAGTGGGCGATGCGGGCGAGACTGTGGCCATCAGCAAGCCGCAGCAAGAACAGAAGGCCGAATAAGCCAGCTTCAGACTCGAATGGAAAAGCGGCAATGTAAAGTTGCCGCTTTTTGTTTTGATGCTGATTTTGAAGGCTCACCTGTGCTCACCTGTGATAGTCGATGCGCCAATTTGCCGCTTCCCTTATACTGAACCCAACAATGGCATTAGCCTTTAAACGCATTTTGCTCAAGCTTTCCGGCGAGGCTTTGGCCGGAGACAAGGGATTTGGCGTTGAGACCAGCCGCATCCATGCGATTGCTGCGGAGATCAGCGAAGTTCACAAACTCGGAGTAGAGATCGCCCTGGTTGTGGGAGGCGGCAACTTCTTTCGTGGTGTGGCCGAGCAGGCGCGCGACATGGACCGCGTTTCCGCCGATCACATGGGCATGCTGGCCACCGTAATCAATTCCCTCGCGCTACAGGACGCACTGGAAAAGCAGGGTGTATTCACACGCGTGATGTCCGCGCTGGAGATGAACCAGATAGCCGAGCCTTTCATCCGCCGCCGCGCTCTGCGCCACATGGAAAAGGGACGCGTGATCATCTTTGCCGGAGGCACTGGCAATCCTTACTTCTCTACGGACACCGCAGCCTCACTGCGGGCCATGGAAATCAAGGCCGATGTGATCATGAAGGCCACCCGCGTCAATGGCGTTTACGATGCCGATCCCCGGGTGGTAACCGATGCCAAGATGTTTGAGAGAATCAGCTATCTGGACGTGCTCAAGCTGGGTCTCAGGGTGATGGACGCCACCGCCATCTCCCTCTGCCGTGAAAACAACCTGCCTATTGTGGTCTTCAATTTGAACGTGACAGGAAATATCAAGCGAGTCGTGCAAGGTGAAAAAGTGGGGTCGCTGGTCTCTTAGACAGCTCTCCAGTCTTCAGATGACCCGATGTCCCGCCGAACCGATCAGTTCGGTGGTTGTTGCTGGAGTGGGTCCCAGGTTTTGCCGTGGTCGGTGCTTACGAAGGTTTGACCGTTGGAGGTCTTGACCTGCACATTGTCTCCGTCGATGGAGATTCCGGTAATGTCGCTGGTGGCTGAATCAGGTACATTCAGCTTGGACCAATCCACGCCGGCATTCCAGGAATGAATCAGGGTGCCGTGATTTCCTCCAGCCCAAACTTCAGAACCGCGAGGTTCAACCACGCGGAACTGCAGGTCTGGCCCTTGCGGGTAGGCTGCATGCCATTGACCGACGTCGGTGGACTGGAGCAGCCTGCCATCTGGAGTGATGCTCCAGTGGATCTGCTCTGAAACTGTGCGTCCGGTCCCCTGGTCCGCATCAGCTATTTTCAAGTTTGCCCCAGGCCTGGCCAACGAGAAGCCTCCCACTGACTCAGACTGTTTTCCAGCGCCGGCTTTCTTTGCGGTGCTGATGACAGTGCGAACCGCAGGGCCCAAGGTGCTCTTCAACTTGGGCATAAATCCGCTCGACTTGGCTAGCGTGGAATCTGGAGGTGGCGATGGCTGCTCAGCCGCCGTGTTGGGTGGAGTCACAGGAACGTCCATCGCGCTGGCGACCAGGTTCTGCGTTGAGAGTTTAGGAGCGTTCTTGCGTCTCTGAGCAGCATCCTGGCCGGTGGCAGCTTCTTTGGGGGAAGGAGCCTCAGGCAGTGCGGGCCCTGCAGCGCTAACCTCGACCGTTTGATTGCTCAGAATGCTTCGGTTTAAATAATCCCGCTCGGAATCCTTGTTGTATGTGTATGCATTCTGCATTGCTGCTGTTGATTCTCCACGGGCGGCTACAACCGGCGGAGGTGGCGGCTGCGGCGCTGCGGCCGGGGCCTGTCTCAATCCGCCAATCATCCCTCTCGCTGCTCCGGATACGCCAGAAGATTCATTAGCTCTGGCGGTACGGTCGTCTCGGAACTCAGGCTCTTTCGCTCCCGCGGCAATGCCGGAGGAAGCGGTGGGCGCGGAAGGGGTGGTTGTTTTCGCTTCTTCCGTCGGCGTCGCAGCCGGCCCGGTTGCAGTCTCAGGATTAGCTGGCTGAGTTGTGGTTGACGGCCTAGCCGGGGCATAATTGGAAGCGGTCGTTTGAGCATTATCGGAAACCGCAGCGGGCTTGGCAAAGCTATTAGAACTGGTTTTCCACGGTTTCTCGATTACCAGGGTAGCGGCAATGGTGAGTGTGGCTGCCACGGCTGCCCATCGGTACGCCGGGACCCACCAACGGGAACGCACAGGTGCCTGTGCGGCAATCTGCACTGGCTGGGGTTCAGGCAGACTCAGGGAGACAATCTCCCGGCAATAGCCACACTCGGCGAGATGCTGCACCACCTGGCTGCTCTCAGCCGCAGGCAGGGCCTGCTCGATATAGGCAGTCAAAAGGTCTGGATCCGGGTGGACCTGGGGCTGGGGTCGAGCCCTCAGCCTTTGCCGCAACGAATTGGATATCTCCTGCATTTTCTAATTGGAACCCTTATCTTCTTGGAACGTTCTAGAACGCGTTTCTTGCAGCCTTCTTCTGACATCCACCGTCAAAAATCGTACATCCACTTCCAGTGCTTCCTCTGCCTGGCCACGGTTCATTCCCCTGGCCTGGAGGCCGGCCACCACCTGTTTGCGGAGCATCTTGAGGAGCTTTTCCAGTCTGCGGCTGACTGTGGATTCATGTACCCCCAACATCCGGCCAATCTCGGTCAGCGTGCGATGGTCCAGATAGTACCCCGCCAGAACCAGGCGATCTTCAGCCGGAAGCTGATCCAGCGCCTCGTCCGTAGCCGCTCCGAGACGCCCGTCCGTCGGCCCCGCCGAAAACGTCTCGGTTGAGGCAAACTGTACTCCTTCTTCGTTCTCTTCTTCAAGGCTTACCAGGCGTTTTTGTTTGCGATAGAGGTTGACAAACTCCTGGGCCACCACCGTACGCAGCCACCCTTCCAGCGACCCCCTGCCCATGTAGAAGCTCAGCCGGGAAACCCTTTTTCCTTCACGTTCAGACATGCCGTAGAGATCGGCATAGAGGGAATCAGCCAGATCGCGACCGCTGGAGTCCTCTTTGGTGATGCCGCGTGCTATGTCGTAAAGCTTTTCCCGATATCGGGTTAGGAAGTCCTGCCAGGCGAGTTCATGACCGGCAACGCAGCCCCGGGCCAGCGCCAGCTCTTCCAGGCGCAGTTCCTGCCATAACTCCAGTTTCTGCTGGTTTGTGGCGCCCGGCGCGTATTTGTCCGCTACTTGCTCCAGGACCACTAAGAAGGTCGCCAGGGTCAGGCCGTAGCGCTCTCCCCGGCTCTTGTCAAAAAGCCCGTGGATGGCCGGTTTTAACGCTTCGACCGCTTTGGACCCGATACTCATGGTTCACCGGATAGTACCAATTTCATTGCAAGAAGTCTGCCATTTTCCGTTCTCCCGACAAGGGGAGGCTTCAAATGAAAACAAAGGTGATCCTGGGCGCCTTGATGATGGTAGCACTTGTACTGTTGCTTGTGACACAGCCCGAACCGGCTCGCGCCGGGAATGAGGCTATAAGCCCACAATTCAAAGTCCTGCCGCCGATTGCGCATGGCAACCTGACGGTCTTTCCTGTAGTGGCTGCGAGGATCCACGATACCAGCGATTTCATCACCCTTGATGAAGGCGTCCGCTCTGGCGAGGTGGTGGTTACGGAAGTAGGCAACATGCACGCCATGGTGCGCCGTCCCATGCCCAATTACCGCCCTGGCGCCCAGGTAAACACCCTGGTGCTGGTCAACAACTCCAAACGCCCTCTCATCCTTCTGGCGGGTGAAATTGTGACTGGAGGCAAGCAAGACCGCATTGTGGGCAAAGACCGGATTATCGCGCCGGAAAGCGATCCTGTGGACCTCTCGGTTTTTTGCGTAGAACATGGCCGCTGGACCGATAGCTCGGGCAAGTTCAGTGTGGGTTATTTGATGGCGCAGCCCAGCGTGCGTAAGCAGGCGATGGCGGAGAAGGACCAGCAAAAAGTCTGGGCCGAGGTGCAGAACCAGAACGCAGGGACAACCCTTAACCTGGCACAGACTGCGCCCGGCTTTTCAGTCGATGGCGCCCGCGGACGCGTGGGCGGAGCCACCGAGACGGTTGAAGTGCAGGGAACAGCAGTGCAGGTCACCCCCGAGGGCGCTCAGACACTGCGACGATTGAACAGCACGACTTCCCTGGCTAAAGTGCAGGCAGACACCGCGGTGGAGACGCAGATCAAGTCCATCAGCGAGCCGGTAGAGAAGTCTTTTGAGAGCGTCATCAAGCAATTGCGCGATCAAAATGCTGTCGGCGTGGTGGTAGCGGTTAGAGGCCGGATCATTTGGGCCGATATATTCGCCAGCAAAGAATTGTTGAGTAAGTACTGGCCTAAATTGTTGCAGTCGTACGCGGCGGAAGCCTTCAGCGCAACAGGCAGCCAGGGTGACGCTGATGCCAAGGCGGCACAAGAGTTCGTGGACAACTGGAGAGCCACCCATGAAGTGGCAGACAGTGAGCCCGGACTCTACCGGCAGACAGAGATGACAGGAGACAGGTTCCGCGCCTTTGAGCTTACCTCTCTTTTGCCCAAGCAGTTCTTTGATCTGCATCTAAGCAAGATGGCAGAGTAAAGCTTTGTAAATAACCGTTGTGGAAATCAGGTATTCAGGGACAACCCAATTACTTTTGTCCCTGTTACTTACGTCAGGTCACGTTACTTTTTTCTGCAACAAAGTTCTGCCATTCTGTGTCTAAATGTGTATAGCAAGGTATGAGGGTCGGAGGTGACCTATGACGGAAAAATTCTCGGCAGCAGAAGTGGCGGCGCTTCGCAACGAGTTGCTCCAGGGAGGCCTGGATTCTTTCCAGACAGCGGAACTGCTTAAGATGTTTCTTGCTGGGCTCGGTTATGGGGTTTCACCAGAATCCGCCTTGGACGCGGTAGGGCGGATCGAAGGCGCCAATTGCGACATGGAAGCCCTGCATCGTGAACTCGAGAGTTTGGCTTTGGTGATGTAAAGCATTGAAGTACCACAAAGTCGGGCAAACCAGCCCGGCTTTTGTGTTTTTAGAGGTTTTTCTGCAAAGATCGCAGGGGATCTCTCGCTTCGCTTCGAGATCAAGTCGCCGCAATAACTCATTCGTAGTGCAACGCCTCCCTTACCTTCATAACTGAGTCAGTAAAGCGCTTTTAAGTTCACCAGTGTTTCAGCACTGCCGCAGAAAAGGCTGGATGAGTGGCTTTAAATCTCAACACCTTCAGCGGTTGTTGGCCGTCGAAACGCCTGGATGTTCTTTAACAACTGATCGCAAATGGATATGCAATTCTCTTCCATTTCTTTTTTGGCAGGACCTCCTTGAGCCACAGTAAGCAGGCTGGCGGCCCCGTGACTCAGCAGAAAAAGCGCATAGTAGATGGGTTCGTAGTCTTGCGCGGAGCCGCCAAAGCGCTCCGCCAGTTGTGCCTCCAGCCAGGTCTTGGCCGGACGCGGCCGTCCAGGCGCCAAAACCTGCTCCCATAACGGACCGGCCATGAGATTGTATTCCCGGGGATGCTTCCGGGCGTAGTGCAAGTAGCGCCGGTAGGACTCCTCCAACGTTGGAGCTGCAGTGATTTCCGCCACCAGCTTTGCGCGTACGTGTTCCGCCAGCGCCAGCCGGATCTCTTCTTTATTGCGGAAACGCTTATAAACCGTCGTCGTCGTGGTTCCAGCGGCGCGGGCCACGGCGCGCAAAGTCAGACCCTGGTCGCCCCGGGTATGCCACAAACGGTGGGCAGCCTTGATGATCCTCTGGTGCAGCCGCGGGTCTGCTGTTCGGGGCATAAAAACCTCTTTTTTTATTTTACAACGTTACACTAACAGTGTATTATTAATGCCGCGTTAAAATATTAACGTGCTGTTGATTATTTTGGGCCCCTGATGAAGGACGTAGTTCAGGCACTCATACCCACCCTCTTCCCTGCGTTTCGTCCTGACAAAAAATTACGCTGTTGAGGTTTAGTACATTCATGGAATATTTGTGGAGGCATCCCCATGCCCTCGCGCATGCCAATCGTGCGCCTGGCGCGAAGTCATCATTTTCTTTCCTGTCGCAGCGAAATCTGAATGGTTCTTATCGCCGCATTTTGTTGACAACTGCTGTATTGGCGTTTCTCGCCCATGCTCTGGTCCTCGCTCTTTTCCCTTCCCGTGGGGAAGGCCAATTACTTTCCAACCTGCTGCAACTGCTGCTCGGCCTGTTGGCTTTTCTGGCCATGCTCGATGCCGGTCAGCGGTCTCGGTTGCTGGCCCGCCGCATCTGGTTCTATGCCGCCGCGGCCATTGGCGCCTATACCGCCGGCCAACTGGTTCTGATCGGTTACACGCTGTTTCAGCAAGGGCCGCGTTTTATCCCAAGGATCTCTGACCAGTTCTTCTTCTTCTGGGTTGTTCCCTTACTGGCTGCAAGCGCCATTGATACCCTGGGTTGGCACGAAGGCTTTGACCTGGCCGCCTTGCTCGATTTCACCCAATTCCTGATCTTGGGCGTAGCGCTTCATATCTCCGTATTTGGCGATCCTTTGCGATGGCAAAGCCATGCTCAGGAGATGGAGTTCCTAAAGCTGAAAGTGCGCGTGATTCGCGACATCCTGGTTCTAGGCTGGCTATGGGGAAGAGCGTGGCTAACGGGCTCGCGCCAGTTGCGGTCCGTCTTTATGCGCCTCGGCTTTTTTTATCTGGCTTACAGCCTTGCCGATGGCATCTATCTGTCCGCGGAAGCGGCCTGGCAGATCAAGCTCGGCACCTGGTTTGATCTTCTGTGGTCATTGCCGCGTTTGACTGCCGTGGTTCTCGCCTTGACCTGGGCTTGGACCGATGCATCGGGTGTGGTCCGTCCTTCGCCCCGCCGCCGCTCTTATATATGGCTGCAAATGGCGCCCATTGTGGTGCCGCTGGTCATGCTGGGAGTCAGCCTCAATACCTTTACCTCTTCTCCGTTTTTGTGGGCCAGCCTGATGGTGAGCTCGTTTGCAGTGGTCAGTATGAGGCTTTTGATTACACAGTCCCGCCAGGAACGCGCTCACGCGGAGCTGCGCCACAGCAATGAGCTGCTGCACTCCATTGTGGAAGGCACCAGTGAGGCCATCTACCTGAAAGACCCGGAGGGACGCTACAAGCTGATCAACACTGCCGGAGCACGCTACATGGGGCACTCCCGGGAAGAGGTCCTGGGCAAGACAGACCGTGAGCTGCTCTCTGCGGAAACTGTCGTCTCGATCCTCAAAACGGACGAGCAGGTACTGACCAGGGGTGAATCGGTCACCTGTGAAGAAGTGTTATTCGAAGGCGGAGTAACGCGCACATTTCTTTCCACCAAGAACCCCTATCGTGATTCCGACGGCCAGATTATTGGCGTGCTCGGTATCTCCGTCGAAATTACCGAGCACCGGCGCATGGAGGAGCAATTGCGCAGGGCCCAGCGCATGGAATCGGTTGGCGCTTTCTCCGGGGCCATAGCCCATGACTTCAGCAACCTGCTTACGGTAATCAAGGGCTACAGCCAGTTGTCGTTGAGCGAGCGTCAGCACCATCCTGGCGTTTATGGCAACCTGGAACAGATTGTGAAAGCCACAGACCGGGCAACCGCTTTGATTCGGCAGTTGCTGGCCTTTGGCCGGCAGCAAGTGCTTCAGCCGCGCGTGCTCAACCTGAATGACGTGATTTCTCATCTCCAGCAAATGTTGCGGCGATTGATCGGCGAAGATGTCGAGATCACCACTCGCTTCGACGTTGACCTTTGGCCGGTGAAGGCCGATCCCGGCCAAGTGGAGCAGGTTTTGATGAATCTGGCGGCCAACTCGCGCGATGCTATGCCAACCGGTGGAAAGTTGATCTTGCAGACCGCCAACGTGCACCTCGATGAATCCTATGCCCGCTCCCATGTAAACGTCCAGCCAGGCGACTATGCCATGTTTGCTGTGAGTGACACTGGCATGGGCATGGATGCTCAGATCCTGGCCCGGATTTTTGAGCCTTTCTTTACTACCAAGCCGGTAGGCAAAGGCACCGGACTGGGGCTGGCCACGACCTATGGCATCGTCAAGCAGAGCGGCGGGTACATCGCAGTGGAAAGCGAACCGGGTGTTGGCACTACATTCAAAGTCTATCTTCCCCGGGTGGATCAGCCGCTCGAGTATCACACAGGTGGTGAGGCGGGTACGGCTTTCGCAAACCAGTAATTCAGTTTCAGCTGGTTCTTCTGAAAGTAGCAACAAGTAGTGCCACTCCAATCAACATTACAGCAAAGGGCAAACCATATTTGAGCACCATGTCGCGGTTAATCCAACCCGCTTCCATTCATAGGCTAGCCAGGCCAGCCAGGACGAGAATGATTGCAAAAACACGAATCACGGTCTGAAGAGCGGGAATGAGGCCCAGACCTATTCCCTACTTGCCCGTAGTTTTGTAGTTGAACGTGAGCCGCGTCTCTTCGTCGAGCACCAGCGGCCTGACAAAACGATACGAATTGCCGGCGTGAGGCACGTCCACGGAGACCGGCAGTACTCCCGCCACGCGCTTTTGCAGGTTGAACACATTGGACGAAGCGGCATTCTGCTGCATCGCCTCAGTTTTTTTGGCCTCACGGTCCCGGCGATCGAACTCCTTCTCGTCGTCCTTGGTATTCTTGCTTCGAACTTCGACGGTTTCAGACGTGTTGGCCACGCTCAACGGAACGTTGAGCTTGGCAACTTTGTTAGCGTCATAGCTGAGATCACGAACTGAGGTCTTGAATCCGGGAACAGAGGCAGTAATTTTGATCTGTCCCGAAGGAACATTGGAGGCCACCCAGCGCCCGCTGGAATCCGCAACTACGGTCTGCGTCACGCCGCTCTCTGGATGAATGATGGTGATCTGCGCGGTGGGGACCGCGACGCCCTGCGGATCCACGACAAATCCCGCAATTTGTCCTGGAACCAGTGACTCCGAATTCACGACGCCAGGCACAAAGAGGGCGAGGCGATCCAGACCCTCATTTTCCTGTACCCCGGCGAAGTTTTGCAGCGTGACACCTGCGAAAGTATTTGTGCCGCTCTTCGTTGTAAGGTCAATCCCCGCTCCGACGCCAACGTCGATCGCTTTGTTGAACGAGGCTGCATTGTCGAACACCACAGCCTGCATATTAGCCGAGATAGCATCGCCGCCAAAGTCCTTCACCTTATATTGCTCCGGCAGAAACACCTCCCATTGCAACACGCTGATGGGCAGGTCCATCTTGGGCAACGTCAGTTCGGAACCGCCTTTTTTGGCGAATGGAGAACCCGAGTGCAGGAAAACAAACGAAACTGTGTACGAGCCGGTGGGGCGAAATCCGGGCCGCAGGAGTGGTATACGGCTGCCGTCAGGGGCCTGGACAGGTTTTACTCTCTCTCCCGCCACGTCGGCGGAGAGAATTGTGGCCCCCGCGGGCAGGTCAATCTTGAGGAAGGGCTGCGCCTGGTTTTTTAATACCAGCTTTACCTCTGTGAGTGATCGGCCTTCCGAAGTGACCAGCGTAGTTACGATGGCCCAGTCAGCCACCGCAGCCAGCACGGGACTATCTGGAAAGCGCACCCAATCCAGGGATAGGGCAGGCGTCTCAGCCGGTTGCCGGTGATAACGAAATGCGGCCTGCAAGGGGAAGCGAGCCAGAGCTCGCAGATTCGCATTGACCTCCTTCACGTCCAGCCGCTTCAAACCGCCGCTTTCCTTGGCCGTCAATTCCATGGCGCCGGTCCCCTCTACCAGGACCTCTCCGGTTTCGCGCTGGGCGTTCTTAAAGCTTACAAACGGAGCATCGGCTTTGGTCGCGCTGATCGGCTTTTCCATGGTGATCAGAAACTGATGGCTGCGTGGATGCGCTCCATTCAATTTCAGGACCAATGTTCCGTCACGGGCTTCGCTCGACTCAACTGTTGCGGCTGAGGTGCCTGTAACTTCGTAGCCCTCCGGAAGTTGAACCGCAAATTCTGAGGGCTCGCCCTGCACCACTGTCACATCTGCCAGCACAGCGATTCGCAGGTCGGCTTCGTTTACAGAAATCAGTGTCTTCACGTCGGAAAGGAAGCGAACTTCTTTGGGCGCAACCGGAGTCGCCACCTCGCGCGTCGTCCACCAGATGCTGGCAGGCTGTCCGGGAACCAGGGTGGCCTCGATTGTTGTTTGTCCGTTGGCCGATGTCCTGGCGGTAATCAAGCCCGGGTTGATCCTTATATTGGTGTGTTCGCCGGGAATCACCAGAGTTGCCTGCACGCTTCCTGCTGATGGTACCGGCAGCTTGAAGGAAGCACGACCCGCTTCAATCGTAAGTGGCAATCCGGCATCCAGGGTGACGGAGAACTCCGCCGGGCCGGGCAGGATCGCCGTGGAAGTCACGCCTTCCTGTTCCAGCGGCAGGGCTTTGCTCTGCTGATGCGCGTCCAGAATGGTCATGCCGCTGGTCAGCGGGACCTTGGTTGCTCCCTTCTTGAACACTTCACCATCCAACTGGACTGTGCCCAGCACCGATTCCTGCGCCACCCGGAATTTCAGGTCGGCGCGCTGGATGCTGTAGGGCAACGGCGGAGGCTCAGGCTTTCTTGCCGGATTCCGCACCAGGTCTAGCAGTTTGTTGTATTCCGCTATAGGCAGGGTGACATTGCCCGCGGACGGCAGCGGCAGGGTGGCGTTTTCACCCGCCATGGCGCTTACAGAGACGATCAGCATCAAAGCCAGCAGGCTCCTTTTCATCGTACACCCTCTTTCTTCTCGCGTTGGTAGCTGAGTTCCACTGACTCAGCATGGTTCTCAGCCGTCAATTCGGAAACCAGGAACACGGAAGGCCCGAACGCTGGGAATGAAACCCTGATGGGCAGCACACGGGCAGTCCGGGCCCCGGATTTCGACCAGTATGAATACGCAAAATTCTGGATTTCCGGCGATGGAGCGGCTCCATCGCCGGCAGCAGGTTGACCGGCCGGCGCCGCAGCGGCAACGGCCGGATTTAAAGCCGGAGAAGATGGAGCGCCGTACCGCTCCACGCGAAATGCGCCCGGTGCAGGAGTCACTTTGAACAGCAGTGGGTGGTACAGCACCAGCCCGGTGCGCGAGATGGGAAGATCGAGGGCCGGCAGATCGAGCCGGGCCTGCCCTTTGTCGTTCCACGCTGGTTGCCGGCTCAGGTAAAACACCTCCACCGCAAACACCGGCGCATCATCTCCTGCGCGCGCCTTCTCCAGCGGAAGCAACATGTTGCCGTCTGGAGATTCGCCAGGCCGCACCGGTCTGCCCGCCAGGGTTGCGCTCCACAGGGTCGCTCCCTGCGGCAGGGCGATTTTGAGAAAGTTCCTCTGGTTATTGCGGATGGCGTAGCGGGCCTGCACCAGGACCTTTCCTTCACTGCTAATCAACACCTGGTAGCGCGCTTCTTCCACGTTGGCCAGCAGGACGGCCTGTTGCGCGTAACGCGCCACATTGATGGTCAAAGATCTGTTGGCCTTGGCGTCACCCGTATGCAGGCGAAACGCAACCAGCGATGGAGACTGGCGGTTGGCCACCATCTCGCCCAGATCGGAGGCGGCGGCGCTCTCCAGCCCCTGCGATTGTACGTCTTTGATTTCGCCGGCGCCCAGCACCTCCACGGCTACTCCGCCGCTCTCGCGTTCCGTGTTGAGCAGGCGTAGCAACGGGACCTGGATCTGGCCTTCACGCGCCGTGCGCGTCTCGCCGGTAATCACAAAGCGCGCGCTCTGCTCCACCGGCTCCAGAAAGATGACTTTGAGTTCGCCCGGCTTCATCTCCCAGTCCGCGACCATGGCGCCGGAAACCTGGTTGATGTTGACGGTTTCAGGAAGCTGGATTTGTACTTCACGGGCTGCGCCCTGGTTCACCTCAAGATTGACCTCGGCATAAATTGAAGCGAGGTCTTCACCCAGGCCCAGCAGTTGAATCAGCGATCCGCGCAGCCGCAAAGGCTGTTCCAGGCGGTGATCGTCCAGCTTTCTGTGCCAGGTGAAGGTGAGCGGCTCGTTGCCGCGTCCGTAAGCCAGCCACTTGCTTTGACCTGCAACTGCCGTCGATGCAGACGGCTCCGATTTTTCCACCAGCAGCCCGCCACTGAGCTTCACATCCACGCCCTGTTGTGGAAGCTGCACCACAGCCCGGGTGACTCCGGAATCCGTAGAGGGCAGGATCATGCTCTCCTCGCCGGCGCCGGACGCGACAGGCAGCGCGATATCCAGCAGGAGCATGGCGCGGCCAGGGTGCGAGAGAACAGCCGAAAGCTGGCCTCCGCCTTTGCCCTGCGCAGGCGCAACCAGCGAAACCAGCTTGCCATCCAGTCTCGCCTCGCGGACTAACAGCCCGGAGGGAATGGCCACGCGCACCCATCCATCGCGGAGAACATCCACCGTCAAGCTGGCGCGTCCAGTGGCCAACTCGCCGGCGATGCGCAAATCATAGTCAACGCGCGTCAGCGTAGCGTCCACCGGCGGCAGCGCCGGTTCTACCGCAGACGGGAAGGCGCGGGCGCGCAGGCTCTGATATTCCTCTACAGGAATGACTACCCAGCCGGTCGAATGCGAAGCCTCCTGTGCTGGAGACATTGTGGGCAACAAGAAAAGGAAGGCCAGAAGGTATGCAGCCATCCTACTAGGGAGCAGAAAAATCCGTCCATACCAGATTTTCATAGATTGCAACCTCGTCTTCAGGGACACGGGATTTTCCCGTAGCCATGCGACCGGCCGGGGGACACGGAGGAAGAATTGCCGCCGGTCGCATTGCTCAGTTGTGATTGCCGTGGGGTTCGTCCCTTGATGTAAGAACGAAACGCTGGTTTTTCTTGCAGGATTTTTTATTTCCAGGCCTGGATTGCTTTTTCTTCGCCATCCGAGTTTTCTTCGTGTCTCCGTTTTTCGCAGCCTGCTCTCGAGGTGTCAGCCGAAGGATGACCTTTGTGGTGAGGTTTCGGATTTTGAATTTGATTTTCCCGTAATTTTCCTCCGTAGAATAGAACTAATCTTCAATTTCTTGTTTTCCTCCGCAAATTTTCATTAACTTTTGTTCGCCCTTCCGTTTTTAGTATTCCTCCGTGCCCTCGCTCTTCTCTCAGTGTTCTCTGTGGTAAGGTTTTGCTTTTGCTTTTCTCCAATACTTGATTTTGATTCTTGTTTTTTTCTCCGTGCCTTCGCGTCTTCGTAGTGAGATTTTGATTTTGGTGGTGGCTCCGCTACGCTGTGCCCTCAGTTCTCTCTGAGTTGAAGGTCTTGATGTTGATTACAGCTCCGCTGCCCTGTAACCTGTGGTCTGTCTTGGCCCATGGCCCAGGCGGTTTTCCTGTAGCCTGTAACCTATGACTTTCGCAAGTTATGCCCGCGGCGCAAACACGCCCGCGTTATTGCGCCACTGCATCGGAGAGACGTTGGACCGCAGCGCCGCTGCCTATCCCCGGCAGGATGCTCTGATTGCGCGCCACCAGAATCTGCGTTACACCTGGAGTGAGCTTCGCCGCCAGGTGGAGCAGGCCGCCCGCGGGCTATTGCGGTTAAGAATGGCAAAAGGCGATCGCGTTGGCATATGGGTGACCAACTGCGCTGAGTGGGTGGTATTGCAGTTTGCAACCGCCAAGGTGGGCGCCATCCTGGTCAACATCAATCCTGCCAATCGCGCCTTTGAGCTGGAATACGTATTGCGACAATCTGAATGCCAGGCGTTGTTTCTCGGCCAGGGCTTTCGTGACTGTGATTACCTGGAGACTCTGCGTTCTGTCTGTCCGGAGTTTTCCGAATGCTCGCGCGGCAGTTTGCAATCGGAAAAGCTTCCTTGTCTCAGGGATGTAATTTTTCTCGGCTCTGAGCAGGCCCCGGACTGGACCTATCCATGGCAAGAGCTTTTGCGAATGGGGGAAGAAGTCTCGGAGCAAGAGCTTCGGCAGCGTGAGGCCACGCTCGACTGCGGTGATCCCATCAACATTCAGTACACCTCCGGAACCACGGGCATGCCCAAGGGCGCCATGCTCAGCCATCACAACATTGTCAACAATGCCGCCTTCATAGCCGCGGCGCTGAAGTTTACGGCCGAGGACCGCCTGTGCATCCCGGTGCCCTTCTATCACTGCTTCGGCATGGTGCTGAGCAACATGGTTTGCGTGGTCTCTGGCGCGGCCATGATCATTCCTGCCGCTTTCTTTGATCCGCTGGCCACCCTGCGTGCCGCCGCCGAAGAGCGCTGCACCGCTCTCCACGGTGTGCCCACCATGTTCATCGCTGAGCTGGCGCATCCGGAGTTCAACCGCTTTGGCCTGGGCCGGCTGCGCACCGGAATCATGGCCGGCTCGCCCTGTCCCATCGAAATCATGAAGCGCGTGGTGCGGGAGATGCACCTGAGCCAGATGACCATCGCGTATGGCCTCACTGAGGCTTCGCCAGTGATTACCCAAACCACCACGGAAGATCCCATCGAGCTGCGCGTGACCACCGTGGGCAAAGCGCTTCCACACACTGAAGTCAGGATCATTGACGTGGGCAGCGGTGAAACGGTTCCTGTCGGCACTCCCGGCGAGCTGTGTGCGCGCGGTTACATGGTGATGAAAGGCTATTACCGCAATCCTGAAGCCACCCGCGCCGCCATCACGGAAGATGGCTGGTTGCACACCGGCGACCTGGCCACCATGGACGCGCACGGCTACTTCAAAATCACAGGACGAGCCAAAGATGTGATCATCCGTGGCGGAGAAAACATCTACCCGCGCGAGGTGGAGGAGTTTCTCTTCACCTGCCCAGGCATCAGCGAGGTCCAGGTGGTGGGTGTCCCGGATGCCAAATACGGCGAGCAGGTAGTGGCCTGGGTCAAGCTGGCGGAGAACACCACGCTCACCGCAGAAGACATCCAGAACTTCTGCGCGGGAAAGATTGCCACTTACAAAATTCCCCGGCACATCAAGTTCGTGAACAGCTTCCCGTTAACGGTGACCGGCAAGATCCAGAAATTCCGCATGCGGGAACTCTCGATTGAGGATCTGATGCTGGAAGAGGCCGCAAAGACCGAGACGGCGTGAGATTGAGTTTATCCCGAATCCCGCAAGGCGGGGTGAGAGATCGCTACCCGCTTACATAGGCTTCCGGGCGTATGCTCCCGAGACCGACAGCCTTCTGCCGCTGAGGGTTTTGCTGTGGCTTGTCCCCTATTTTTTTTCCGCCGGTTTCGCCGTAGGCGGTAGCAGCCCATTCAGGCGGAGATACATCGCAGCCAGTGCATAGTGGTCTGCCCAACTGCTGGCCAAAGCCATGGCGGCCCAGGCTCGGGGCCGAGGCTTGTTGTCGAACCAGGTGATGTTGTCGTTTATCTTGGAGTCATCAGCCTTTGCCAGTGCCGTGTGGCAGAACTCAAACGAAGCTTTCAATGCGGCGACCAGCTTGTCCTTGTCTTCTGTTCCTTTCAGTTCTTCCAATTTTGGAGCCGTCACGTCGCCGGAGTTGGCGCAGAAGAAATAATTGCTGGACACAATATGCGCGGCCAGATGGCCGAAGGTCATCTGATCGTCGGTGGGTTTGTAGCCGAATTTGTCGGCTGGCATGGCCTCAAAGGCGGCAACCGTGTTCTTCTCCCGGCCTGCTAGCATCGTCCGCAGAACATCAGAGACCGGCGACTTTGTCTGCTGTGCCACAGCGGTCATAGACACAAGAACAATACAACCCACAAGAAAGCGCTTCATGAATCCTCCAATCGTTCAAAAACGAAGGATAAAGCTTATCACTGATGATGCTGATCCGGACTGTGGAAGCCCTGAGTTTGGTTTTCAAATTTTGGCAATTTTGGCAATGTAGCCTGTCCTCGAGGTTGAGCTCGCGTGGCCGAAGGAGAGATTCTGGCAATCTGTCCCCTGCAACCTGTCCCTGATAAAATATTGGAACAACAACCTCCCGCGGAGAGGTGTGTGAGCGGTTGAAACAGTCGGTCTTGAAAACCGATATACCCGAAAGGGTATCGGGGGTTCGAATCCCTCCCTCTCCGCCATGTACTATTATTTTCTTGCATTTACAAGCCATCCTGTCTATCATCCTGTCTGTAAGCAACTAGCGTCGAAACTTCACAGACAGGAGATTCCCCCAGGTGCCCAGATCAGAAAGACGGCGGGAAAAGAAGACCGGCTATTCCTGCCGCGTCAACATTCTCAAGTACGTCAAGATTGCCGATAAGTGGCGCTTTGCCCCGGCGCAGATGGTCAACAACAAACTCAAGTTCGATTGGGTGTTGATTGATGGCCAGCCGCAGCGCCACGCGGAAGGAACGTATTATATCGAGTGGTACGAGGACGGCCAGCGCCGCCGCCAGAGCGTGAAGGAATCCGGCGGAGTGCTGGAGCAGGCACGGCGCAAAGCCATTGCTCTCGATGCCGGCAAAACGGGATTGGAGATCGCCGACGGCGACGACGGCCAGCCGGAGCGGGTTCGCGTGGCGGATGCTGTGGCATCGTATCTCAAGGAAATCGAGCCGCCGCAGCGCGAGCCCAAGACCTATACGGCGTACAAGTACTGCCTGGAGCTGTTCCGGGCGAATTGCGCCAGGACCTACATTCACGATGTCACGCGGGACGATGTGCTGGCGTTCATTCGCAAGCTATACGACATGGGCTGCGGGGCGCGCACGGCCTACAATCGGGCGGCCATCGTTGCGCAACTGCTCAAAGCGAACGGAATTAAAGGACTGCTGCACCAGCGCGATTGGCCGAAATACGTTGATCCCATTCGGCCCGTATACGAGCCCGAAGAGTTGAAGGCGTTGTTCGCCGCTTGCAAGCCGGAAGAGCGGACGCTGTATTTGTTCTATCTGCTGACCGGGATGCGGGACAAAGAGGTCCGGTACTGCGAGTGGCGCGATGTTGATTTCAACAGTCATGTGGTGCGCGTCACGGCCAAGGTGCAATGGGGGTTTAAACCTAAGAACAAGGAAGAACGTGAGATTCCGGTTCCTGCGTCACTGCTGACGGAGTTAAAGACTCACCAGGAACGGCAAGGCGGAAACAAAAACCCGCGCAATCTCGTCTTCCCCACGGCCAGCGGAGCACCGGACAAAAAGCATGAATGGAAGCTGAAGCGGATCGCGTACAAGGCCAAGTTGAACTGCGGCCGGTGTACGTCGCGTCATGGCAACAAGTGTGGCGATGGCGAGTTTTGTTCCAACTGGTTCCTGCACAAGTTCCGGCACACGTTTGCCACCCGCAATCTGCAAGAGCACGTTTGCGACATTCGCACGCTGCAACTGTGGCTTGGTCACAGTGATTTGGCTTCCACAATGGTCTATCTCAAAGCGGTGCGGAACAAAGACATTGCGGCGAAGGTGAATGGCAGCGAGCTGGCGGCGTTTGCTGCCGCGACAGCAAGCGCAACGGGGGGGCAATCCGGCGCGGTCCAATGAGGTATCCTCGAAAGGGGCATTCATCCCATGAGCTGGTTACGGCGAAGACTGGCGCTCAGCATCCATCGCGATATGGTGATGTCTGTCAAAAAATTTGCCAAACAACGATTTGGGCGAGTGCCGAATCCTGCCCTTTTTTGTGCAGAATCATTCGGCAAGAAATCTCTGCGCTTTTTTATGCCGCCCATGATGGAAGAGGTTTTCGGATACGGCGGGAACCTGCGTTTTGTGGAGTTTTCCTACTGCCCGCGTAATTGCCAGATCGCTTATTCGGACGGCGGCGATGAGGTTGAAACCGATGGGGCCTTGTGGATGGAGTTTGTCAATCATCCGGTGGTAGCCAAGGAACTTGGCGTGGACCGTTATCCAACGCTGTACGGAAAAGGACTGGAGTCATCCAAGGCAGAGCACAATAGCAAGAAGTTCGATTCCCTGCTGGCTGATCCGGTTGGTCACTGGCATTGCCTGATGTTTGATCGGGAGCAACGCCGGGTTTACCTGTTCAAGCGGATGGAATTGATCCTGTTCTTTCCTCTCTGTGAGCCGCAAGAGGGAGACAACCACATATTGGCCGATGGCCACCTGGTCAGCCCTGGCTGCGAGAAACGAAAAGGGAGCGTGTCCACTGATGCTATCGAAGGTTTTCTGCGCTGGCTGGATATGGCCTGGGAGATCCGACAGCTTGCCGACGAGCATTTTCCTAAGCGGCGGCGGGAAAGTTGATTCCTACCAGCAGAAACGGGAGGGACGTAGCTGGTTTTTCAGCTACGCCCCGTAGGGCGCTTTACTTCTTGCGCTCCAGGTAATTGATTCTGGTGGCAACAACTTCAACCTTGTACTGGGCCTCATCGCCTTCCCCGATTCGGCTGCTGTGCAGGTAGCCATAGACCTTGATAAACCGGCCTTTGGTGCATTTCTCAACCACTTCCTGGGCCAGTTCCCGGAAAGCGACCACGGAGTGCCATTCGACATATTCTTTTTCGCCAAACTTGCTTCTGGTGGCCATGCGGAACGAGGCAGCACTGTCCTTGGCGCCAAAGAAACCCGCATCTGCGCCCAGGTTGCCGGTCAGGATCACCAGATTGTTGCTGAAGGACTTCGGCTGCTGCTTGTTGTTTGCGCTCTTGCTGGATGTGTTGCGGGTTGAATTCGTGGTCGTTCTCATGATTTTTTTCTCCTGTCCCTCGTTCGAGGATTGATTTTTTTCGTTCACCTTGGCGCTAGCCGAAAAAAACAACCGCAGAAGGCAAGGGCAGAGGCCAAGGGCGGGAGCGCGGCGGGGCGGAGGAGGAAAGCAAACCGACTGACAACATGCTTTACCGTTGGCGGGAGGGATGCATTCCCCGGAGGCCTGGGAGTCCGCCAGCGGCGGACGGAGCGTGAGCGGCCTTGGCGGGAGAAATGAGAACGGCGAATCAACAGCAACACCTCGGGAGAGCGCAGAACGTAGCAGAGGAAGCGGAAGGCCAGCTTGGTGAGCATGAACCGGCAGAGGCGCGGATGTCAGGCAAGGGTTTGAAAGCGCCAAGTGTTTGCTGCCGATTTGCAGGCCAAGGTTGTTGGCGAAAAGAATAGTTTGCATGAAGTGGCTCAAGAGGGACTGGCCCCGCAGGGAGGTGAGAAATGCTTCCAAGCCGGTGGGGTGCGGGCTCTATGGCGAATCACAGCAATCGGGGAACGATATCGGGCGCGGAGCAGGCAAGTTGTTGCAGACCACAAGGAACAGACTTGGAGCCGCTTAAAGCAAAGGCGCTCGGGGCAAAGAGACCGATGCTACGTCAGCTTGGTCCTGGGGGATGATCAAGAATTAAACGTCGGACTTGCTGGCGGTTACTCCAGTAAAACTCCAGGGCGGCGGCGCGGATGCCCTCGCGGAAACCTTCTTGCTCCAGATCGGTGGTGCGCCAGGAGGCAGCCTGCTTGGTCAGGAGTTGTTTCGATGGCATGTTCCAGTTGGTCGAGGTCCTGGATGCCGTCTTTGAATTGGGCCGCGAGTTCGGCTTCGGTGATTTTTTGGCCCTCGGTGCGGGCAAAGCGGTATTGGCGGAATTGTTCATCCATAATCGTGACATCTCCATTGTGCCGGGTTTTTGCTGTTGGATTTAAAAAAATTTGCGCCGGACGGCAGATGCCGGACGGCGGAAATTTTTTTGGGGAGACAGACTGCGGCGAGAGCGCGGGAGAGGCGCAGAGGGCGGGAAGCGAATTTAAGAATCAAAGTGGGGCACGCTTGGCACGTGCCCCGGATAAGGTGTTTTAGCTGCTGGCAAAAAACCTGCCATCAGGGTTGAACATATCGCGGAGTATTCGCCGGGTATCTTTCAATAGATTTTTTACCGTCTGCTTCTTTACGCCCATTGCGTTTGCGATACCCGCCAAATCGAGGATGTTTCTCCTTCGCTGGATATGTTTGTTGCGTGCTACGTCATAGCCATGGCGGTAATAGTCCGTATGCCGCAAGGCTTTCTCAGGGCCAAGAGCGGCAATAGTTTTGAGCACCCGGGCCTGTTCCTCCATCAGGTGCGGGAAGGTGGTTACCTGTTCGAGCAGATCGCGGGTAATGAGTTCCCGTTCAGCCGGATTTTCGTAGCGGCCTCGGATGCGTTGAAATTTGGTCACATCTTCGACGCCTTCAATATTCCAATACTCCTGGCGGAAACGAAACGCAGTCATAGCGCCATGAACGATGGTTATCATGAGATAACGCTTGAACGGATTCGAGACCAAGGGTTTGAGCGGACGGTTAACCTCGAACATGTTTATGAGATTGGAAACCGCGCCGTCATACATGGCTTCAAGTTGCCAGTCCGTGGGGTGCGTAAATACCCGCTCTGCCTTGCGTTCTGCCATTCTTTGCGCCATCGGCAGGGTGCAAGCCAGAAAGATATTCAATGCCTGCGGGTCATCGTGGTTGAGGTATGCGATTTCAGCAATGGCAATTCGCTGGTCGCGGTCGCGGAGCGCGTAAAGATGACTGCACAAAGTTTCCATCTCATCCCCGCTAAGTGCGGGAATCTTCTTGGTGGTTAGCATCTCATCAATGGTTGCCAATACAGGCGGCAGGAATGGAGTTGGGCTGCTCATTAGTTCACCCCCTGCCTGGAATTGGCTGGCGCTGCAATCTCAGGGCTGGTTGCTCCAAGAATGATGGCGGCTGTACGGTGGACAACGGCGAGACTCTCGGACAGCAGGCGGGAATCTCCGTAATAAAGCTGGCAGTCGGCAAAGCTGGCCTTGGCTTCGAGTCCGAGGGCTTCACAAACCACGTAAGCGGCGGCTTTGGTTTCCTGCTGGTGTAAGGCGCGGGTTACGAACGTCCGGCGCTTGATGGTGTAAAGCAACTGGCTGGCAACTTCGCGCAGCAAAACCGGGAATCCCTCGGCGGGTGGCATGTTGGGCAGCAGGCGAATGGTGCCGCGATAAGAATTCCCTTTCTTCTCTCCAATCCATTCGACGTGCTCAATGGTCATGCCGTGGG
>DATDGL010000011.1:0-3979 GCA_036522115.1 Candidatus Angelobacter sp. | reverse complement strand
TGCGAGTCAAGCCAGTACCCATGCTGTTTACTTAAGCGGTTTCGGGACCTTTTGAGTTCAACGATGGAACCGCAAGGTCCCTCCGCTTTACCCCCGCTGGCGCGTGGGTAAAGCCTCGGGATGACGAACCATGTTGGGGGGCCCTTCGCAAATAGTGACTCTCACTTTTAATTACACCCCCTAATTGCTGCTTCTTTGATTTTTGCTTGTGGCTCGGCTAGAATTTTTTGTTGGTTCATGCCCCAACAGACTCCTTCTTGGGGCAAGTCTATGCAGCCCAAAAATCTGGTCATGTCGAAAACCAGGATGCTTCTGTTTTCTTTTTTCGCGTCGTTCTTGGTGTTGGCAGCCTCTCTGCTCATTCAGTGGTTTGTCTACGATGACTGGCTTCATCGAGCCGGTCCGCTGAGAATTGTCGGGACGTCCATCGCCACGGTAGTGACTTTTGCCTTTATGCTACGCTGGCAATATGCGGTCCGCGAGAAGCAACAGGGGATTCTGCGCCGCCTGGAAATGATCTCCTACATGAATGATCGTATTCGCAACGCGCTCCAGGCCATCGAGTGCGTCACGTATTTGTCGCAACCGGAAGCAACGGCATCGGTACGGCAGGCAGTAGACGAGATTGACGGCGTGTTGCGGGAAGTGCTGGCCGATGTAGGCCGGCTTCCGGCGCAATCCAGCATCCCTTCCGCAAAGAGCCAGCAGAAATCAGCGTAGAGCGTGCTTCAAAAAACTTTTCTGTATAATCATCCGGCTTTGCCCAACTCATCTTGTTTGCACAAAACAGTAAGGATGCAACCAATGTCACTCAAAATGCCTGCCATGTCACGGTCGTGCTCGCTGAAAGCAGGGTGCGCCGTGGCGTGCTGTCTGGTTTTCAGTACGGCCATGGCCCAGCAGAGGGCCTTGACGGCCGGAGACTACGCGCGCGCGGAAAAGTTCATGGGCTACAACACCAATCCGCTGGTGCTGCACAACATTCAGCCGGCATGGCTGCCGGATGGCCGCTTCTGGTACCGCGATACCTCCGCTGATGGATCTGAGTTTGTAGTGTTCGATCCGGCCAGGCAGACGCGGGAACCTGCGTTTGATCATGAAAAGGTCGCCGCCGCACTCTCCAAGGCCACTGGTAAAAGCTACAGCAAGGGGCATCTGCCATTCAGCCGTTTTGAATATTCAGCCGACGGGAAGTCGATCTTGTTCGCGATTGCGGGTAAACGATGGAGCTGTGACTCCACAGGAAACTCTTGCGCAGAGTTGGCCGTTGGCGGGCGTCCTGACGAAGTGTTATCACCCGACAAAAAGCACGCGGCCTTCATCCGGGATTACAACCTGTGGATGCGCGAGACCAATACCGGCAAGGAGACGCAGCTTACCACCGATGGCGTGAAAGACTACGGCTACGCAACCAACAACGCCGGCTGGATCCATGGCGATGATCCTGTGTTGTTATGGTCGCCCGACTCCAGGAAAATCGCCACCTTCCAGCAGGACCAGCGCAAGGTGGGCGAGATGTACCTGGTGGAAACCAAGGTCGGGCACCCAAAACTGGAAGCGTGGAAATACCCTCTGCCTGGAGATGACGTAGTCACCATGATCGAGAGGGTGATCATTGACCTGGACGCGCACAAGGTCATCCGCTTGAAGATGCCTCCCGATCAGCACCGCACAACCCTTTGTGACGATCTTAAGTGCCGGGATTGGACGGATGTGCAGTGGAGCCCGGACGCTTCGCAGTTGGTGTTTGTCTCCAGTTCCCGCGACCATAAGCAGGCTACGATGCGAGTAGCCAACACTTCCACCGGTGAAGTCCGGGATGTGCTGGAAGAGAAAGCAGCCACGCAGTATGAATCCGGGTGGCGTCGCGCAAACTGGCATTACCTGGCCAGTTCCAACGAAGTGATCTGGTTTTCCGAGCGCAGCAACTGGGGCCACCTGTATCTCTATGATTTCTCGACCGGCAAGCTGAAGCACCCGATCACGAGCGGTGAGTGGGTGGTAACGGAGCTTGTGCGGGTGGACCAGAAAGAACGGGTTGTGTATTTCCTGGCTGCTGGAAAGGAGCCGGGCCAAAATCCTTATTTTCGCCACTTTTATCGCGTAGATCTTGATGGCAAGAACCTGAAGCTGCTCTCGCCTGAAGATGGCGACCATACGATTGAGCTCGCGCCTTCTGGAAAGTTTTTCACCGATTCATACTCCAGGCCGGATGTGCCGCCGCTCATTGTATTGCGTGACTCCTCCGGCAAATTGCTGTCAACCATTGCCAAAACCGACATTTCGCGGTTGCTGGCTACCGGATGGCAGCCCCCGGCGCTCTTCTCCGTAAAAGGGCGCGACGGCGTAACCGACATTTATGGCCTGATGTATAAGCCGACGAATCTGGACCCGTCCAGGAAGTATCCGATTGTCAACAGGATTTATCCGGGCCCGCAGGGTGGCAGCGTTGGCGTTACCGGTTGGGGATTTTCTGCGGCCCATGGTGATTCTCAGAGCCTGGCGGAGCTGGGATTTATTGTTGTCCAGATTGAAGGCATGGGCAATCCTTTGCGGTCGAAGAAATTTCACGATGCCTATTTCGGCAACATGGGTGACAATACGCTGCCCGACCAGGTGGCAGGAATGAAGGAACTGGCCCAGCGGTTTCCATGGATCGATCTTGACCGGGCCGGCATCTGGGGGCATTCCGGCGGGGGATACGCCGCTGCCGATGCCATGTTCCGTTACCCTGATTTCTTTAAGGTCGGCATCTCTGAATCCGGCAACCACGATAACCGCGAGTATGAGGATGATTGGGGCGAGCGCTACCAGGGCTTGCTGACGCGTAACTCCGATGGCACAACCAACTATGACGACCAAGCCAATCAGAATTTCGCCAGGAACCTGAAAGGGCATCTGCTGCTCATGCACGGCACCATGGACGATAATGTGCCTCCATACAACACTCTGCTCGTCGTCAACGAGCTGATTAAGGCCAATAAAGACTTTGATCTGCTGCTGTTGCCGAATCGGCATCACGGCTATGCTGATGAACCATACGTGACACGGCGGCGCTGGGATTATTTTGTGCGCTATCTGATGGGCGCGGAACCCCCACAAGGCTACGAACTCAAGCCGCCCGGAAGGACAGCGCCAGGAGCGGGAGGGCCGGCCACTGAGGATGAGTAACTTGCATCATCCTCAGCGTTCCCCGTCCGGGTCACTACTTCTCCTTCGAATATCGGAGAGCATGAGGCCCCTCGCTCGGGATCAAGCGATCCGGACGAATTAGTTAATCTCAGGACCGCACACCAGATGTCCGCAATCAATGGGGCAGCCATTTGGGCCCTTATCGGGTGGCCCTTGATAGAAGCATCCAGGAGGTGGTGCTGCGCAATCTATGATCGGGCATCGGCCGAGGGACTTTGCAATCCCAACGGAGAAGATACTGGAGGAGCAACCGGCCTCCGCCGACTCGTTCACTGCTATTGCCTCAATACTCTTCATCAGGAAGGTCCGGTCAGAAATTAGAAGCACGCCGGCATGGGGCCTCGTCATCTTGTGTGAAGCAGGACCGGTCACCGGCATTGTGCTGTCCGCCGCGGTCTGCGCAAATATCTGCACTCCCGTAAACAACAGGACAGGGACAAGCAACCGTATATAGCTCAATTTTCCTCTGATTCTCATTTCCATGGTCTCCCTTCATTGTTCAAATTTTGTTCCTCAGATTTCTACACACGCCGTTTACTGGCTACATATTTTACAAGAGGTTTAGACTACCTGATCCCGAAATTGCGGTGGGCAACACTTTGGTGCGGCAAAAGAATGTACGGAATCCGGCCCATTTCTGAAATTGTTTACTGTGCAATTTAATAAATGGTGGCGTGCTGTGGATCAGCGTCATGGAAGCCGGCAGTTAGAAGCTGGCAGCTCTTAGTGAGGTGATCCAGCCCTCAGCAGGTCCCCTTCGAAGGTGTGAGTCACGGTGCTATTTGTG
>DATDGL010000010.1:0-45465 GCA_036522115.1 Candidatus Angelobacter sp. | reverse complement strand
TAAGCGCTTGCGCAACCAGGATAGCAGTGCTGCGCGAAGAAAACCGTAGCGCCGCAACCGGGGTCCCAACACGCGCGCTTTTTGTTTGGGCGCGTGTCGGGGTGGAAGGAGAGGTGTGTGCGATCGCTGGCAATCTGCATATCCCGTATGTATCCCGTATTTTCGGCCAACCACGCTGGCGGTGGAGGAATCAATTCACTTCCTCCACCCATTCGTCCTCCACTTACGCCCAATGTTTTCAATGCGGTGGAGGAAGTGGAGGAATAGGACGAATCAGCCTCATTTGCTCTAAGGTTTACTAGGACGATAACAACCCAACAGCCGGTTCCGTTTCCAACCTGCTCGGAGCGGTAGCGAGCTTGCGGCGATGAATTTGGTCTGGGGCAAGAGCCAGGAGCAAAGGGCCAAGGGCTTCTTTTTCCAGGCCGCTGGGAATTGCGTTCCGCGAGGGGTCCGCAAGCGGTTTTTGCGGCATTTGGTGTGGGTTCTAGCGGAATGAGAGGAGTCAGCCCGGCTTTTTCTAAAAGGCCCTTCTCAGGCAGGCTTCCGTTCCAGGTAGAGAGAAACATAGCATTCCGCCTGGCGCTGGATGCAGGCGTCTGGATGCGGGACCGGCCATGCCCGTGTTGCGCAATCATATTGCAGTAACCCGTGTTCAACCGGGGCATGGTCGCGCTCGCTTGAGTAGTGCAGCAGGATGTGTGCTTCCCCATCTTTGGCAACCGCAAACCGAACAGCATCGCTGCGCCGCTCCGCTGGAATCTTCTGGCACTCGCGGGCATAGCCAATATTGCAGAATTCCCGCAGTTCGCGCTCATCAGGCGTGTGCGTGCCGCCTGCCGTGCAGGAACCGCAGAAGCCCGCCCCCAAAGGCAGGCGCCTGGGGAACGGCCAGGCGATGTTGGCGCTCTTCTCTGTAGGAAAAAAATAAGGACAAGCCACGTCAAGCAATCTTAGTTCTGATTGGCGCCGCTGTGGTAGATTTTTTTACATGACTGAAGCTAACCGTCTGGAGATGCTCGCGCAATTCTTGGAGCAGAACCCCAATGATGCCTTTGCCCGCTACGGCCTGGCCCTGGAGTATTCCAGACTGGGACAGACTGAAGTTGCGCTGCAACATTTCAACCGGCTCCTGGAAGGGCATCCGGACTACACCAACGGCTACTTCATGGCGGCGCAGACGCTGGCCAGGGCAGAACGTAATGACGAAGCCAAAGCCATGCTGCAAAAAGGGATGGAGTCCGCCCGGCGGACGGACAATCGGCATGCGTTGAACGAGATGTCAGCCATGCTGGATGAACTCTCCTGAGCATTTCGAAATCAGATTCAAACGCGATAAGAAACTCTCTCAGCGAGTCTGTGAAGACGTTTTTGCTGCTTCTGCCAGCACCTCGCTTGTAGGACGCAACGATCTGCGCACGCCTTGCTCTACCAATCCGGGAAAATTCTCGTACAGCTTGATGGCAATTCTGTAGAACCAGGGCACCACCACTTCCCTTTTTCGCTTGAGCAGTCCGCGAAGCGTTGCCCTGGCAACTACGTCCGGCGTTGCGCCATATTTCTGCGACCCGCCCACGCGCTGGCCGCTCTTTCCTCGGATCATGTTCTTGGCAAAATCGGTGGCAATGTAGCCCGGAGAAACTGTGAGCACGTTGATGTTGTGCTTCTTCAATTCCATGCGTGCCGCTCTGCCCATGGCCTGCATTCCGTGTTTGCTGGCTGCATAGACTGACATGTAAGGGGTCGGGATGTGGCCGGAAACCGAGGAGATATTCACGATGTCGCCGCCGCCCTGCTGCCGCATCACGGGAATCACCGCCTGCATGCACTCCATGGCGCCGAACAGGTTGGTCTCAAAAACTTGGCGGCACTGGGCCATGTCCAATTCAGCCAGCGCATCATTCAATCCAAAACCGGCATTGTTGATCAGAACGTCGATTCTTCCAAACCTCTTGAGCGCAGCCTGGACCAGCGCATTCACCTGGTCGCGCTTGCTCACGTCGCAGGCCGCGGCGATGGCGTTTTCTCCCGCGCCAATTCTTTCCCGCGCCGCCTTCACCCGCGCCAGGTCACGCGAGCACAAAACCAGCTTCGCGCCCTCGTGAGCAAAGAGTTTGGCAATCTCCTCGCCAATCCCCATCGAGGCGCCGGTAATCACAACTACTTTTTCTTGCAGTTTCATAATTGAGCTTTGTATTGTAAGCGAAATTTAGCTGGCTTGCGTTTTGAGTGCTGTTGGCTTCATTGCTATAGAATTATGCTGTGAGTTTTCTGGCCTTGTTTCCTCTTGACGTCGTGTTGTTTCCCGGTGCGTCCCTGCCGCTGCACATCTTCGAGCCGCGCTACAAAGAGATGATCAACGAATGCCTGGAACAAAAGAAACCTTTTGGCATGGTCCGGGTCAACAAGGATGCCTTGGCGGAAGTGGGCTGTACCGCCGTTGTCCTCAAGGTTCGAAAAAAGTACGATGACGGACGCTTGGACATCGACGCCGAGGGCAGGCAGCGATTTGAAATTATTCAGCTCAATCAGGAACGCTCCTTTCTGCAGGGCGAGGTCGTCTTCTTTGATGACGATCCCGGCAAGGTTTCCGATTCTGACGCTAAGAGTGCGCTGGAACTCCACACGCAGCTCTTCGGCATTCTGGGGCAGCAGACTGAAATCAAACCTTCAAATCCTTGCAGTTCGTTCCAACTGGCGCACGAGCTGCCGGTAGACCTGGATTTCAAGCAGGCGCTGCTGGAAATGAAATCTGAACCGCTGCGGATGGAAACTCTGGTCGAGTATTACAAGGCCGCTATTCCCCGAGTCGAAAAGACGTTGCGCGTCCGCCAAAAAGCCGGCGGCAACGGACACGTCCAGTAAAAAACTTGGGCGGTCCCAGGCGCAGTCGCAAATCGTGGTGATCGCATGGTCCATTCCCGGCGGGGTTATAATCAAAAGCTGAGGCCCCTTCCATGAATCATCCTCGTACCCTGGGCGAGCTGAGGACAAGTTCTTTTTCCGAACAACGGCTGCGCGCGCGCAAAGTCAAAGATGAACTCCGCGATAACCTGATTGCCAGGCTGCACTCCGGCGAAAACATCTTTCCCGGCATCGTTGGGTACGACGACACGGTTGTTCCACAACTGGTGAATGCCATTCTGTCGCGGCATCACTTCATTTTGCTCGGTCTGCGTGGACAGGCCAAAAGCCGCATCTTGCGCGCATTGACCGGATTGCTCGATCCCGAGCTGCCCTACCTGGCCGGCTGCGAGATTCATGACAGCCCTTACGATCCCATCTGCCGGCGCTGTCGCGAACTCATCGCCGCTCAGGGTGATGCCACTCCAATCGCGTATCTGCCAGCCGGTGATCGCTACGTGGAAAAGCTGGCCACGCCCGACGTCACAATTGCTGACCTGATTGGCGATGTTGATCCCATCAAGGCGGCGCGCGGCGGACACGATCTCTCCAGCGAGATGACGGTCCACTATGGCCTCCTGCCGCGGGCCAATCGTGGCATCTTTGCCGTGAATGAATTGCCCGACCTTGCGGGAAAAATTCAGGTGGGCCTGTTCAACATCATGCAAGAGGGCGACGTGCAGATCAAGGGATACCCGCTGCGCCTTCCATTGGATGTCGCGCTGGTGTTCACCGCCAACCCTGAGGATTACACGGCGCGCGGCAAGATTGTTACGCCCCTCAAAGACCGTATCGGCTCGGAGATTCGGACGCACTATCCCAGCACGCTGGAAGAGGGCATCAGCATCACCCAGCAGGAGGCCTGGGCGCGTCGCGATGGACTGGAGCTGCACATTCCCAAGTACGTCCGCGAAGTGGTGGAGCGCATTGCGTTTCTGGCGCGTGAAGACAAGAAAATCGACAAGCGCTCCGGTGTGAGCCAGCGGCTGCCCATCAGCGTGATGGAAAACGTGGTCTCCAACGCCGAGCGGCGCGCGCTGCGCAATCGCGAGAAGATGATTGTTCCCAGAATCGGCGACATCTATGCGGCTCTGCCTTCGATCACCGGCAAGCTGGAATTGGAATATGAAGGCGAGATGCGCGGCGCTGACGTCGTGGCCCGCGAGCTGATCCGCGCCGCTGTAGCCAAAACTTACGATACTTATTTCAAAGACCTTAACCTGCAACAGGTGGTGCAGTGGTTTGAGCTGGGCGGGGAGATTCGCCTGGCCGATACTGCCGGGGCGCAGGAAGTGTTGGAGGGTGTCCGGAACATTCAAGGGCTAACGGATAAGCTGGCGCCCGTCGGCATTAAACCCAAAGACAAGAGTGAGGTGGTGGTCTCAGCGGCGGAGTTTGTGCTGGAGGGGCTGCACGCGCATCGGCGTATCGGGCGCTCTGAGGAGCGGGTCTTCAGCGCTGAAAAGCAGGCTAAACGCCCGGAGAAGCCCTACGAGCCTGAGGACCAGCCATTCAGAAACCGCAGACCGTATAACTAGCAGCGTTTAGAAGGCGTGAGCTGGCTGAGCGTAGCCAGGGATCTTGCAATCGCGGCATCGGGTAATCAGTGCTGTTATGAAATACACTCGCTATTCCAAATACGTTGCCGACCTGGCCGATGAGATGAGCATGGAGGACCTGCTCAGCGCCCTCTCTGACTATCTGCTCGAATCCGGCTTTCAGAGCGAATACATGTATTTCCAGCAGATGGATGAACATACACTGGATGCGCTCAAACAGGCCATTCAGCAGGCCCTGGAGATGGGTGACTTTCTGGATGATGCCATGCGGGAAAGAATGGAACAGATGCAAATGGATGGGACTCTGGATGAGCTGGTGCAGAAGCTGATTGACCGCATGCAGAAGGACGACTACATCTCAGTGGACCAGCCGCCCGATCGCGCCCGCCAGTCTACAACGCCGGGACAAACCGGAGAGGCCGAGTCCAGTGTCCGATTTGAAATTACGGACAAGAGCCTGGATTTCCTCGGCTACAAAACTCTGCGCGATCTTCTTGGCTCGTTAGGACGGTCGAGCTTCGGCCGGCACGACACTCGCGATCTCGCCACAGGAATTGAAAGCAGCGGCGCTTCCCGGCAATATGAGTTCGGCGATGTTCTCAATTTGGACATTACCGGGACTTTGGCTTCGGCCATTCAGCGCGACGGCCTGCAATTGCCTTTCAACATTGAGTATTCTGATCTTCAGGTACATCAGTGCGAATATCAGTCCTCTTGCTCCACCGTAGTCATGCTGGATTGCTCGCACAGCATGATCCTCTACGGCGAAGACCGTTTTACCCCGGCCAAGAAAGTAGCCATGGCGCTGGCCCAGCTCATCCGCACCCAGTATCCCGGTGATTCGCTGTCGCTGGTCTTGTTCCACGATTCAGCGGAAGAGCTTCCGCTCTCGCAACTGGCCCGCGTGAAGGTTGGCCCGTATTACACCAATACCCGCGAAGGGTTGCGGCTGGCCCAGCGCATTCTTCAGCGTCAGAAGAAAGACATGAAGCAGATCATCATGATTACGGACGGCAAGCCTTCTGCCCTCACTCTGGAGGACGGAAGGATCTACAAGAACGCTTTCGGCCTCGATCCCCTCGTAGTCAGCCAGACCCTGGAAGAAGTCTCCCGCTGCAAGCGCGCAGGAGTCATGATCAATACTTTTATGCTGGCTTCAGATTTCGGCCTGGTGCAATTTGTCCAGAAGGTGACCCAGATGTGCAGGGGCAAAGCCTACTTCACTACACCCCAGACCCTGGGCCAATATCTGCTGATGGACTACATGTCGCGGAAGATGAAGACCATCCACTAGCTGAAGCCAGTCGTTCACTCATTTGCCCGCTTTCATGCAGAGCGCGTCAGGAACATTAGCTTGTAACCACTCAACATGAGCGCCACGCTCAGGATTGACGTTGGAGATCGATTGAGTGAAATCAACTGAAATAGTTCCAGCGCAACATGCTTTATCTGTCTTGCCCAGCGCCGGTTCAGCACTGAGATGACCTGGCAAGTGTGCCGGGGCAGTTGCAGCACAATTTACAGATAGTTGCGTACAAAGGATTCTCGCCTCCGGCAAACCGGACCGAATCGCGCTCAAAATATCTGGACGTGGATTAAGGTAGCGCGCATTTCGACCGGTAGAAAAGATCACCGTTCTGGGTTTAACTAATCGGCAAAGGTCACGAGCAAAATCAGCCGGATTACCTCTTCCTGGTCGTCCGCCGTGATGGGGGAAAACCAGTATGTCCGCCTCTACCTTTCGGCCGGTTCGCAACCACTCATCCAGGACCAACTGATCCATATCAGCGGCAAGAAGGACGACAGGGCGACCATCCTTTATGAGCCGAATAACTGCGCTAAGAGTATTGGGGCGTAAACGATTACCGCTCCGGTCGCGGCCAAGTGCTGCCCAGTCCTGGGAAGGGGACAATATTTCGATTTCCAGGCCTGCAAATTTTAACTTTGACGGCTGTTTTGAGGTAAGTTCAAGATAAGAGTTAGCCTTTCCTCCCATCGCATATACAAGCCGCCTCCACTGCTTTGTATTGCGCGCCCGATCAGGATTGACATACAAATCTCTGATAGGAACTGTAGCGCCGCTGAAAAGACCTACCAACCCGCCGATGTGGTCTGAATCAGCGTGCGAAACAAACACATACTTAATTTCTGCGACGCGATGTGTATACAGGAACTCAAGAAGGGTGCCCCCAGGCCCTGCATCAATTATCATTGCTGATTGATTTTCAACCAGAACTGCACAATTCCCATGGCCTACATCGAGAATATGAAGGCTTGCCAGTGTAGTCCTCTTGTCAAAAAGGTATTTCGAAGAAACTTTTGGAGAGTATTCTAAACAGCGATGTTAATTAGGCAAGCTCTTTCTTTGGCAGCATTCCACCCGGTTCAAAAGCGGCCATGGATTTTACAAGATCCTCTGGCGAGGATGCATCCAGATTTACCTGGGCGTAAAAAATATAGTCTACGGTCAAAACCGACAGAATCGACTCAGGAAGAATACTCTTTTCAAAAGAAACAGGTTTTCGAGAGTTCCAGCCAGGCACAATAGTTCGCACCTTCCCTTGCGGGAGAGCGATCACGTGAAAGAGAGTGCGGAAGGTCTTGGGCGTAGTCGCAGGCGCAACATCCTCGCGAGCCCGCCCGACAGCTTCAGTAGCCATAGTAGTACCTTCGAAAGAACGCTTTGGTAAGCTCAGTATATGCCGAGACCGGGTCATTCTCAAACCCCTTTCGAGCGCAATACTACGCCAGCGGTCAGCGATCACCATTTTGAGTTAGACGCAGGCCGAATCACTAAGGTTTTCTTGGTAAAGGCCCCAATCGTGCTGGTCCTTTGGTGCTTCAGGCCACAGCTCTGGTTGACTCGCCGAACAGACAGATGTGTCACATCTTTGTTCCCATCGGCCCCTCCTCCGCTTTCACTGCAGCTTCCGCAGCCTGGAACCCGATTTTGGAATGAGTGCCGTCACAAAATGGTTTGTTGACAGAGGCGCCACAACGGCACAATGCGATGGCCTGCTTGCCGCTGATGTCGTACGCTTTGCCTTCGGCGTCGCTGAGGGTTAGTTGACTTAGGTCTCCAGTAACCAGATAAGGGCCGTTCTTTTTTGTGGTGATATTGGTCGCCATGAAGCTCCTTCAGAATTGAAACGATAAAACAAGGTAAATGGTCGCGAATGAACGTGCAACCCACGCAAAGAATAGGGACCTCAGCCGCCACCGGCTGAGAAGACCAGTACGCACGCGCATTGCGGAGTTGCTTCTGCTGCAATGCATCTCCAGTGTCTCCCCGAATTGTGCTGGACTTCAACCGGATTTGAATATTCTGTGACCATTACGCGAACATCGTAGGCTACCGCGAGGCTGCATGGAAGATCGTAGGAATTCCTCGCTTCGCTTCGGAATAAACTCAATCGCTCCAACCAAATCACAGGTCAGGACGGCTGCGCTTGTTTACTTGCTGGTTTTCCTGAAAGCGACGTTGACTATGAGCTTGTCGCCTTCCACGTCAACCACATTACAAAATGTTCTGCTTCCGCGGCGGGCGAAATCCAGGCCTACGCGGCTGCCGCCAATGCGCAGATTGCGAATGTTCAGGTAATCCAGCCAATCGGGCAAACCAGGATTCACAATGGTGAGCTCTTTGCGCGGAGCGCTGGGACGTATCCCCAGCACCGAGGCCAGCAGCAGGAAGATTGCGCCGGAAGCCCATGCCTGGGGCGAGCAGGAAACCGGATACTGCACCGGCTCATCCTGTTCCCGCCGCTGGATGCCGCAGAACAACTCGGGCAAGCGATAGTCGCGAAAATTCAATGCGGCCTGCGCCAGTCCGGTGAATCCGGTGAGGGCTGCATCGCGAAATTCATACAGGGCCATGCCATGAGCAGCGATGGAGTTATCATGCGGCCAGATTGAACCGCGATGGTAACTGAGCGGATTGAAGACACGCTCATCCCGTGACATGGTTCGCCAGCCCCAGCCGGAAAACATGTCCGGCTGCATAAAGCGCTGCACAACCGCCCGGGCCCTTTCCTGCGGCAAAATGCGCGTGAATAAAAGATGTCCGGGATTGGAGGAGATCACCTGAAGTTGTTTCTTGTCGCGATCCAGGGCCATGGCATAGAAACCACGCTGCGGCATCCAGAAGGCGCGATCGAAGCGCCGGGCCAGTTCGGCCGCATCTTTCTTGAGCCTGTCTGCAGCCAGGGTTTCGCCGAAAGAGCGCATGAGCGATGCCATCCGATATTTGGCTTCGTACACGTAGCCTTGCACTTCGCACAAGGCGATGGGAGGCTCGGCAACTTTCCCGTCGCGGTGCAAATTGGCGTCCCATGAATCTTTCCATCCCTGATTGGCCAGTCCTCGGGGCGACCGGCGCAGGAACTCCACGAAGCCGTCGCCGTCCAGGTCCCCACAGTTGTCAATCCAATCCAGCGCGCGATGCGCATGCGGTAACATGTCCCGGACCAGGTGCTCATCGGCGGTCCAGTTGAAAGTCTCGCTCAGCAGGATGAGCCATAAGGGGGTCGCGTCCACGGATCCGTAATAGGCCCCAAAGGGCATCTCCCGCGCGCGCGTCATCTCGCCTTCACGATGCTCATGCAGGATTTTCCCCGGCTCCTCATCACGCCAGTCATCTTTTTCTCGTCCCTGATAGCGGGCCAGCACTCGCAAGGTCTCAGATGCAAGGCTCGGATTCAACAATAGCGATTGATAGGCGGCAATAATGGAATCGCGGCCAAACATGGTTGCGAACCACGGGATTCCTGCAGCGATAATGTGTTCCCTTCCATCCGGGATCTGCAAGGCGTGCAAGTCTCCCACGCAGGTATTGATCATCTGGTCGAAGATGCGATTACTGGACTCGAAGCGCGTGGAATCCGACCCCCATTGCGCGAACGCATCCCGGCGGACACGCAAGCTATGAGCAAAATCCATTCGCCCCGTTGACGGGCGCTTGGTTTCTACCAGCGTGCTGATCGTGGTGTGGATCTGAAAACGTTTAAAAGGCGGCAGCTTCACCTTCCACAGTGCGGTGGTGCCGTTCACCTCTTCGGAATGGGGGGAAAGATGGACCAGCGTCTCTCGCGCAATTCCGTCCCGGCCGCAATAATGAAACACCAGGGAATCGCGATTGGCCACGGGTTGATAGTAGTGGCCGGGCTTTTCCCGCGCCACGCCGCGAACCTGGAAGACGTCCATGAAGTCGGCTTCATAGACCAGTTCAATCAGCAATTCCAGTTCGGTGAAATTGAAATTCTCGAATGTCAGGTAATCATAAAGAATGCCTTCACTGAGCAACTGTTCGCGCCGGATATGGACAGTATTTTCCGGGATCTCATAGCTGTCGCGGAGTGTGTTCTTTCCGGTTGTGAGCTCAATCTGTGCAGCAAAGGTCTGCTCTGTGCTGGACGAGAGCACTACGGTGCGATAGCCGCCCACGCGTAATTCAAGACGGCTTAGAAAACGGGTATCGTCGTGAAAAAATCCCACGTCCGGCGCCCCCGGCGGCATGATGTCACCGGAGAAAGTAGTGGAAAGAAAAGTTTTGCCGTCGATCAGGGTGAGATTGTTGACTTTGCGCGGCTCGGCATTCTGGTAGGCAACCCGCGGCTCAGGATAGGGCGGCGGGATCTCGACCAGTTCATGCGATGGAACAATCAGTTTTGCGCTCAAAGATCAATTCCCTTCGCTCATGCTACAACCCTCTCCGGTTCGGCCCGGCTTGGACTCTCGGAAGTGATTTCCGAATAAAGTTGGATATAGTCCCTGACCATACGCTCGTTGGAAAAGTTTTCTTCAGCGTAGGCGCGAACCTGATGAGGATCAAGATTCAGATTTTTTGCGCGTTCGGCCAATTCTGCAACCGATCCGCGGATATGACCGCTGACGCCTTCTTTCACAATCTCCGCCACCGAACCGCCGGGCATGGCGAGTATAGGAGTGCCATAGGCCATCGCCTCAATTAGGACCAGTCCGAATGGCTCATTCCATTGAATAGGAAAGAGCAGGGCTTTGGCATTTCCCAGCAGGTCGCGTTTGGCGTCTCCTCCAACCTCGCCTACATATTCAATGAACTTGCCGTCGACGTGAGGTTTAACTTTTTCTTCCCAATATTTTTTGTACAAAGGCTGGATTTCCCCGGCAATCTTCAACGGAATACCGGATTGCCTGGCAATTTCGATGGCCAGGTGCGTGCCCTTGGGCGGGGCGATGCGCCCCAGGAACGCCAGATGGGAACGGTTGTGGTCCTTGACCGCAGCATGGCTGAGATCAATTCCGTGATGGATGGTGCGCAAGCGAGGCAGAGAGAACTGCCGTCGCTGGAAATCACTGATGGTGACATAGTTGACGTTCGGGAGGCTCCTGTAGAAATCCGTAAAACCCGGCTCGAGAGGATGGTGGACGGTATAGACAAATGGTGTAGAAATAAAATGCGAAAAGCTCAAGCCTGGCGCGCTATTCATGTGAATGACATCTGCATCATCAAGAGCATCTTTCACCGCCCAGGCCGAATGAATCAGTCCTTTTAATGTCGCCTCCGGTTCGCCGGCAACCGGCCACTCTTCTGACTCGAAAATCCAGCGCGTCTCCACCGGCGCAGTTGAAGCGCCATTGGCATACAAGACCACTTCAACCCTCTTTTCTTTCAGGCCTCTGGCAAGTTCCGCTATGAACAACTCGGTCCCACCGTATTTTTTGGGAGGCACGGCAATGAAAGGCGGGGACACAATGGCTATTTTCATGGGAAGTAAAAACGATCTGTATGTAAAGATGCGCGAATCGGCGTTGACGTTGGAAGGGTCGGCTGCCTCGTTTACTCCATTGTCGCCAGCGTGTGCGTGACTCTCCGTGCAGGCGCGTACTTCTTCACCGCCCAAAGCGCAAACTCGGCAAAATCTTCCGCCCGCTTCGGTGGACTGGTGTAATGAGGCGCCATTCCCAGGTGCTCGGGCGTGAAACACAAGGTCAAGGTGGTGGCAAAAGGCTCCAATGCCTGCATCTGCGCGTCAAACCATGCCTCGGCATTGGGGCGAAAAGAATCGGCCCAGCTGATTCCGGTTCGGATGTATTTCACGCCCAGCCTCTTGAGCCACTGCACCGCGTGCTCAAGTCTGTGGTCCTCAAAGTGAAACCATTGGCAGATGCCCATGCCTTTGGGGAAGCATTCCACCGCAGCTTTGGGTGAACCATCCTCACGCAGCAATCCCATGTAGTAGTGACGATAATAAGAACTGCCTTCTGCCTCTTTATGCCGTGTGGTCGCGGTCCACAGGGCCGGCAGGTCCATCAGGCTGTACCAATGCACGCGCTGGACGATTGGCAGGAGCAATTCGGCAGTGCGCTGAAGGCCAAAAGCCTGGACTTCCTCCGCGCCGAATGATGAAACGCCTGCTTCCGAGACCCATATCGATTTGCCGGTCACTGCCCGGATTTCATCAACCTTCCTGGGCCATTCATGGATCTGCCAGTGGTTCCAATCCAGTGGAAAGCCATGCACAGCCACCACGTCCACAGCATCCAGCACTCCGTAGGTCCCCAGCAGTTCGATGAAGTGCGGATCAATGGGAGAAATGCCGCCCAGTACGATGGGTACATCCGGATTTTCATTGCGGATGGCCCGGGCCGCATGAATGACCATCTGGGCAAACATTTTCCAATCAGGATCAACCTTGAAATCCCAATGGGAAAGGTTATTGGGTTCGTTCCACAGCATTACTGCCTCAACCATTTTGCTTTCACCTTGCAGAAAAGCTGCACAGACCTACAATGTACCCGCGAGTTCGTGTTCCAGAATGTGCTTGCCATCGCGCTGCGTATTCACAGGAGTGCAGGCCCAGGTTTCAACTTCGGGATGGGACACAATCTCCAGCCCGGAGCTGCGCAGCATGGCTTCCATGGCCCCATGATTGGGAATCCACCAGTTGGTTGGATCACCCGCATATTGCTTCTCGATGAAGTACATGCAGGGAAAATCCGGGTCATTGAATACTTCTTTGTTCCAAAAGTGATAGTTCTCCTTCATCACCGGGCTATTCAGGGATCCGCGAATCATGGTTTGGAAAACCAGCGTGCCTTTGACTTTCTTAATGACTCGGTCAAGCGCATACAGAGGATACCGAAGGTGGTAGAAGACTCCCATGAAGAGGACATAGTCAAACTGGCCGGGGATGCAGTCGGCGTCATAGACCGAGCGCTTCTCAAATTCAATATCCAGTCCCAGCGTGCGTGCAGCGAAACGCGCCTGGTTGAGGTAGCGGTCATCGACATCGACGGCAAGAACGCGGTCGGCGCCCCTCTTTTTCATTTCAATTGAATAAAAACCGCCATTGCAGCCCAGATCCAGAACGCTGGCCCCGCGCATGTCTCGCGGAAACAGTGAGGCAATCGACTTCCATTTGACTGCCGGGTAATCACCCAGAAAATGGCCGGGTGCGGTCTGTACGCCATTGAGATCAATGTTGTGGAACCACTCTCCCAGTGAGGCAATGGTGTGGGCCAACTCTGTCTGCTGGACTGTGTGATCTGCGGCGCGGCCGGTCAATACCTTCGTCTCCGTGGTTGCCATTTTTAAAAACCCAGCCCAGGTGTGCTGGATAACTCCAGTTAGAAGGCAGAGAAGCGGTTCAGGATGTCTGTTGGCCTGGGCAGGGCGGAGCCGCGGAGAGTGCGAACGCCTCAGGCTTGCATTTGGAGCGTTCGCGCACCGCAGCACAAAACGAATGCAGGATTGTTAAAACCGGAACTCTGGCGTGTCAGTGGCAAGCAGAATGCCCATGGACCGTCCCTAAACGACGGTCCCTAAACGACGGTCCTGCGGCCCGTAATCAGGCTAATCAACGCCACTACCAGAGCAACTACAAGCAGCAAATGGATCAGAGAGCCGGCTACGTGGAACCCCCATCCGAGCAGCCAGAGAATAAGCAGAATCGCAAAGATTGTCCAAAGCATATAGAGTCACCTTCCCCACAGAACATAAGAATCAACGTATCTGATTGTGAGAGGCAGCACGTATGCGCGGAGTTGTCCCTGTTTTGTTTTTCCTGCGCTTGATTCTGTTTATTGAGGTGTGCGTCCAGATGGGAAATTTTCCTGGTAGGCGCACCCGCGATTATCCAGTGTCCCGCTGTCCCGTCTCCACTATGGCCCAGCGATCGGTGATTCCATATTCCTTGAGCTTGCGGTAAAGAGTGGTTTTGCCAATGCCGAGCATCTTCGCGGTCATCAATTTGTCTCCGTCCAATTGGTTCAACGCGGCAACAATGGCTTGCTTCTCCAATTCCGCCAACGTCATGATTCTGGCTTTGGCGGCGGAGGCTATGGAAACCACTTGCAGGTTTGAACTGCGGATTTGTGGCGGTAGATCGCATACATTGAGGAGTTGGCTGGAACTCATGGCCGTCGCCCGTTCCAGGCAGTTCTCCAGTTCGCGGACGTTGCCCGGCCAATCGTAGGCCAGCAACAACTTCATGGCCTCTGTGCTGATGGAGCGTCGCACGCCGATGGAGCGTGAAAGACGCTCCAGAAAATGGTCGACCAGCAGGTGGATGTCTTCCTTTCGCTCCTGCAATGCCGGCAACTCCAGACCCACAACATTCAAACGAAAGTACAGATCGCGCCGGAAATTTCCCTGCTGGATGGGAATTTCCAAATCACGATTTGTAGCCGCGACAATGCGCACGTCAATGGGCGTAGCCTTGGTGCTGCCCGCAGGACGGACCTCTTTCTCCTGCATTGCCCGCAGCAGCCTCCCTTGCAACTCCATGGGCATCTCGCCAATCTCATCCAGAAAGACAGTGCCGCCATTGGCAAGGGAGAGCAAGCCCTCTTTAGGCCGGACTGCCCCGGTAAATGCGCCTTTCACATATCCAAACAGCTCGTTCTCCATGAGCGCAGGCGATAGCGATCCGCAATCCACGGGAATGAACGGCTTGTCGCGAAACGGCCCGGTAAAGTGAATGGCGCGCGCCACCATTTCTTTGCCGGTACCGCTCTCGCCCCGGATCAGCACCGGATGCCTGCTGGAGGCTACTTTGGTAATGATGCGATAGAGTTTCTCCATTTTCGAGGAGCGCCCCACCATTCCGGCGTAGCCAGGATTGCTCTTGAGGTGCTCGCGCGTAATGCGGTTCTCCAAAGAAAAACGCAGATGGTCTGTGACCCGCTCCAGCAGGCGCTTCAAATCAGCCAGGTTGAAGGGCTTGCGCAGATAGTCATAGGCCCCGTTCTTCATGGCTGTGAGCACGGAATCCACCGTGGCGTGCCCGGTAATCATGATGACTTCTGTTTCCGGCTGCTGCTGCTTGATTTTGAGCAGCAGCCCCAATCCGTCATGCCCTGGCAACTTGATGTCCAGGAGCACGACATCAATGGAGTGGCTTTCCATCTGACGAATTGCAACGTTGGAGCGGTCTGCGTTAAAAACCTTGAATCCCATTTCTTCCGCTACTTCCTTGCATGACTCACGGATCCATCGCTCGTCATCTACGACCAGCAGGGACAGATAGTGGGGAGGCTGTGGTGCTCCGTCTTGAGGCATTTCCTGCGTAGAAGTTGACATTTGTGGTCTCCATGCCCGCCTGCATTAACTGGCGGGACTGTTGAGGACTTCTTCAATCTTGTGGACCAACACCGACGGGGAAAACGGTTTTTTGACGAAATTGCTTGCATCCCCGATACGCCTTTGCGAACCATTACCCTGTGCGTCCATGAACAACAGTTTGATTTTGGGACGAACTTTCAAAATTTCTTCCCCCAGTTGTGGACCACCAATACCGGACATGCGAATATTGGCAAGCAATAGAGCAATCTCTCCGGAGTAACTCTGCGCAACTTCCAGGGCCTGATTGCTGTCTGCTGCCGGTAGCACTTTGTATCCGCGCTGCGAAAGTGTCGCATCCAGCGACTTGCGGTCCACTTCCTCAGCCTCCACCAGCAGCAGAGTAGCTTTGCTGCCGGCTACCGGCGCTACTGCGCCCGACGCTGGCAACAAGATTTTGAAGGTGGTTCCCTTTCCCGGTTGACTTTCAACACAGATCCGGCCGTGATAGTGTTCGATGATCGTACGCGCAGTGAATAACCCCAGCCCTGTCCCCTTGCCTTTGCCTTTGGTGCTGAAAAAAGGCTTGAAGATGTTGGCGCAGGTCTCGCTATCCATTCCCGTTCCGCTGTCCCTCACCTCGATTAAGACGCATCTGCTCCGGTCTGACAGATTTACTTCCGCTGGCGGCGTCTCCTGGTTGGAAAGCCCGACCCGGAACTCTCCGCCGTTGGGCATGGCGTCTTTGGCATTGATGCCCAAATTCAAAAGCACCTGCTGAATTCGCCCCTCATGGACCTTTGCTTTGTACAAGTTCGGCTCAATCACGGTATTCAACCGGACGTCCTCACCCAAAATCCGCTTCAGCAGGTCGCTGGTATGGCCAAGGACCTCGCCCAAGTCCACCATCTCAGGTTCGGCTGCGTCCTCGCGACCCAGGTTCATCAGCTCAGCCACCACTTGAGCGCCGCGTTCCGCAGCAGCCCGAATCTCGCCCAGGTAACGTTCGAGTTGTGCATCGTTCTCGAGTTTTGGCGCCATCAAGCCGGAATAAACCAGAATGGCGGTCAGAAGGTTGTTGAAGTCGTGCGCCAATCCGCTGACCAGGTGGCCAGTGGCTTCCCGCTTTTGAGAGAGCACGAGCTGGTTTTCAATCTCCCTTTGTTGTGTAACATCCGCATGCCCCTGCACGGAATATAGCTTCCCGCCTGTCCGCCATCTGCTGACAGTGATCCTGTCTTGAAAGCGAGTCCCATCTTTCCTGTGAAGAACTGTCTCCTGGGGCAGCCCTTCGCTGTTCGCAGAAGACAGCAACTGGTGCAAGCTCTCGGTTTCCAGGCTGTGCAGTACCGTCGGGTCTTGCCCGCGTAGCTCATCCATGGAGTAGCCAGTCAATCGCTCAAAGGCCTGATTCAGGAAGATGATTCTCTCCGAACCATCTTTGACCTCCGTAACCAGGACCGCCTCGGGCATTAGCTGGAGGGCGGAGGCCAGCAGTTGAGTGATCTCAGGATTCGCCTTTGCTCCCTGGTCCAAACCTTCCTCCAAAACGGGAAACCTGAAGGCAAGCGGGCCGATTTCCAAGCGGTTATTGAAGTGAACCGCCCGGCTGACTACAGGAATCGGGTATTTTATTCCCGAAATGGAACGTTTTGACCGTTTTTGTCAAATTTTTACGATTCCCGAAAGGGAAAGATCCAGGGATGGCAGCTAACCAGGCTGGCTTGACTTAGCTCCAGCCCCCCTGTACCTTCTGCCATGGAGCGGCCTGTGCCTGGACAGAGGATCGTCACTTTAACCACCGATTTCGGCTTGGTTGAGACCTATGCTGGTGTAATTAAAGGAGTTATATGCAGTATCAACCCCTCGGTCCAACTGGTGGATATTACCCATGCGGTGCAGTCCTTCGACATTTTGGATGGTGCCCTAGCCATTTCTCAAGCTTACAGCTACTTTCCTCCGGATACGGTTCACCTGGTGGTGGTGGATCCGGGAGTTGGCAGTTCCAGGCGTCCCATCGTGGTTAGGGCTGGCCAGCACATATTCGTCGCTCCCGATAATGGCGTACTCTCTCTGGTTTACGAGCGAGAAGAGGCCTTAGCAGTCCATCACATAACCTCCGAGCATTATTTCCACCAGCCGGTCAGCAACACTTTTCATGGACGGGACATCTTTGCGCCGGTAGCGGGCTACCTGAGCAAAGGGGTCGAATTGCTTAAATTTGGCGACCAAGTCACTGATTTTGTGCGATTTGTGGCTCCTAAACCCAAACCAACCAGCCCCAATAGCTGGAAAGGGGTGGTTCTGAAAACCGAAAAATTCGGCAATCTCATCACCAACATCACGCCCAAGGATATTCCTCAACTTTTCCAGGCTTCCCCGCCAACGTTCCGGATCAATGTGGGTAAAGCGGAGGTGACCAAGATTTGCCCGAACTATGCCGCCGGAGCTCAGGGCGAGATTTTTGCCCTCCTTGGCAGCGCCGGGTTTTTGGAAATCTCCATGAACCGCGGCTCGGCCGCCCGCACCGCCAGCGCCGACAGAGGCGCTGAGGTCCTGGTGACTCTGGCGTAACTCGGAGGGATAGGTCCTTCGGGCACAGGCCCGGAGAGTTCGTGAAAGAGAGTAGGGTTCTTCTCTCTGCGGTCGGGATGAACTGCAAATCTGCTAATCCGGCAATCCAGCAACCAGGAGCTACTTCCCATGTCCTTCCAACCTTTCGAACTTGAATATTTCCAATCGCAATTCGAGCGCACGGTGGAGTACAACCTCGCGGACAGCTCGGTCCAATGCGCGAACATGCAGGAGCTTGTCGACGACCATGAAGCGCAGGAACTTCTCAACCTCACCCTCTACTATCCGGAGGTAAACGGCACGCGGCTGCTGCGGGAACGGATTGCGGCTTTGTATTCCGGCGTTGATGCCGGCAACATTCTGGTCACTGTGGGGGCATCGCAGGCGAACAGCTTGGTTTGCAACACTCTGCTGGAGCCGGGCGATGAGGTAGTCGTCATTTCTCCCGGCTACCGCCAAGTCTGGGGACTGGCCCGGAATCTGGGCTGCCGCGTCCGGGAGGTTGAGCTCCGCCCTGAAGATGGCTGGGCACTCGATCTCGATCGTTTGGAATCCCTTTGCAGCAGCTCGACCAAAATGGTTTCGATTGTCAATCCCAACAATCCCACGGGGACCATTCTGCCGCCGGAGCAAGTGCAACGCATCGTACAGATCTGCGAGCGGCATGACTCATGGCTCCATGCTGACGAGGTCTATCGCGGCACAGAGTTCCACCATGACGAAACGCCGAGTTTCTGGGGCGAATATGACAAGGTCGTCTGCGTCAACAGCATGTCCAAGGCTTATGGACTGGCAGGCTTGCGGATTGGATGGGCAGTGGCTGCGCCGGAGGTCATCGAATCCTTATGGCGGCGGCACGAATATGCCGTCATCGCGGCCAGCGGGCCCAGCATGACGCTGGCCGAGTTCGCATTACAGGAGGCAAAGAGAAAAATGCTGCTCGACCGCCAGAAGAAGCTCTCCCGCGCCGGCCACCGGATTCTCCAGAACTGGATCGAGGAACAGAATGGGGCCTTCTCGATAGTCGAGCCGGCTGCTACCTCCATAGCATTCGTGCGCTACCATTTTGATGTGCCCTCGTGCGAGTTGGCCGGTCATATTCGAAAAAAGAGCTCTGTGCTGGTAGCGCCGGGAGCGCTTCTGGGTGCAGAGCATCACCTGCGCATGGCTGTGGGCATAGACACGAACAAACTCAAAATCGCACTCGATAGAATCGGGGCATCGGTGTGCGAACTGGCGGCGTAGCGAAACCACAGCAAAAGCCAACACCCACCATCCTTCGGCTGACACCTCAAGGACAGGCCACGACCCGGAGACACGGAGAAAAACAAGATCGCTTGAAAGAACAAAAGACCAAAGCAAAACCTGACCGCTGAGGCCGCAGATAAAAACAGAGGGCACGGAGGAATGCTATGCCCGCGAAAGCTTCAGGCTGAAGGATTGCAGCATCGTTGGCAGGGTTACAAGTCATCCTACAGTAATCATGAAAAGGTCCTTGAGCGGGCGGCATCCACACCAAGACCAACGGATATAATTTTGCTTCCGTCCTAATCTTCATTGCTGGAATTTATCTTCAGACTTTAGGAGCCTACTCATGCCGACACTTGGATTTATTGAATATGAGAATGCCAGTCCGGAGGTGCGCGCCGTTTACAACGACATTATGGCCACGCGAAAGACCGATCGGGTCACGAATTTCTGGAAGGCGATTGCCCGCGATCCGGCAAACCTCAAACGCACGTGGGAAGCCACCAAAGAGATCATGGCGGCAGGCGCGCTGGACGCCCTGACCAAAGAGTTGATCTATGTGGCCATCAGCGCCAGCAACCTTTGCGACTATTGCATTGCCGCGCACGGTTTTTCTGCCCGCAAGAAGGGAATGACAGACGCAATGTTCAACGAGATGATGGCCGTTGTGGGGCTGGCCAACAGCAACAATCGCCTGGTTGCCGGATATCAGGTGGAAATTGACGAGCAGTACAAGACCAAACCGTGATCATTCTTTGGGCTTTGCCGGAGGCCCTTCAGATGCGGAATCAACGCCCACTGAGCCCGCCTCATCCAGTGCAACACGGTCAGGCCTTCCTGCGCTAAGGCAGGTTGAGCCACGGCCATCATCGGAAACGCGCATGTTCTGTGTAGCATCGACGCAATAGGCTTTTCCACCTTTTCCCGGCATCGGCTCCATCACAAGCTGGAAGCTGCCCGCGGGCTTGCCCTGACAACCAGACAAGCTGATTTTGTAGCCTTTGTAGCTTCCGCCGGCGATTTGTTGCGGATCCATCCCATTCGTGCTGGCCGCTTGCACCAACTCCTCAAGGGAGCAAGTGAAACCGACATCGGCATGCTGGCGGGCAAAGGACTGCTCGGCGAATCCCATCATCATGACCAGGGTATTGGGCGGCACCTCGATATGTTGCGCCTCCTCGTCAGTGGTTGCAGTGACATGGACACCGGAACCGACCCTCCCCCCCACCATGCCTCCGCCACCAGACATAGACCGCAGATATGTCTTCTTCAGGAATTCAGGATCGCCGATTGCCAATTCAACATTGACTCCAATCTTGCTTAAACGCCAGACGTCCTGCTGCCGCACCATAGTTACGGTGAAATGCGACAAAAAGGCTTGCCACTCTTCGTCTTGCTCCTGCTGCTCCCGGCCATCATGAAAGGAATGGACTGAAAGTTCCATTGCATCCTGATCACCGTTCAAGTCGTCGTTGTTTACCTGAACCTCAAGCTTGCGATGCATCCCGGGTTGATTGATGGACATTAATACCGGACCTGATTCGAAAAGCTGGACGTCTTCACCCAACTCGCTCTTGATGGACGAGGTCATGCCCATAGCCACCAGCGCCTGCTTATTTTCGGGCTGGGAGAGGAGTTGTTGAACTTCCACAGTCAAATGCTTCCACAGCGCAGCCTGGCCGTTGAACATTTCGAGCAGCGCCTGGCGCGGGCTCTGGGGCGGCGCCGGCGGCGCCTGTTGTTGTGCGCTGGAAAGGACAGCAAAAACCAAAACGAGGAGAGTGGCAAAAGACACTTTACGCATGAGTTTCGAGCACCTTGATGTTAGCTTACTCTTGGGCAAGAACATGTGCAATTCCGGCTGCGGCACTTCCACAACAATCCGGGACTGACGTGCCGAGCCATTTTCATTCGCCTTGCCGGGCCTGAGGTTCAGGTCCATGTAACGATTCCGGCAGCCGATGGTTAGTGCTCAATCATTTCTGAAGTGAGCCATCCCTGAGCAATTGCTTGCAGGCTAGCTTTGTTACCTTAATTCATGCTGGGTTAGTTCATACTGGGTTATAATTTCGCGGGTTTTTAGCCGTGTCATTTTGGAATCACTGGTCGATCAGCTTGGCCGCAATTTTCTGCGGAGTCTTTGGTCTTGCCAGCGCGCCGGCCCAGGCCGTTGATCCAACGGCATCGCTGGAAGGATCAGTCCTGAATAAAGTTACGGGCGCTCCGGTCAAACACGCGCACGTAATGTATATGAAGGCACCAGGAGTTTCTGTTCCAATCAGTACGGACACAGACGCCGATGGCCGCTTCAGCATCACGCTTGAGCCAGGATCGTACCGATTGTGGGTAGAGCGGCCTGGATTTGTCCATCAGGCCTATGGGTCGCGAACTCCGGACGGTACGGGAACGCTGCTAACCATTGCCGCAGGACAACAACTGCGCGGCATCAATTTGCGCATAGTGCCGCTTGGCGCCATCGCGGGGCGCGTACTGGATGAGGACGGGGACCCAATTCAGGGTGCCGGCATCCAGGTTTTGCGGTTCAGCTTCGCCACAGGCAAGCGGCAAGTGAAACCTGTTTTGGGTGTTGGCTCGAATGACCGCGGGGAATATCGCGCGTACGGTCTTCCTGCCGGACGATACTTCCTCATGGCAACACTGCGAGGGGCGCCGACTTCCCGCCCGCCGGAGCCCGATGCGCTACTGCCGGAAATCCAGCAGTCCTTCGCCGCAGTTTACTACCCTGGCGTCCTGGACTTCACATCCGCTTCCCAGATTTCATTGCCGGAAGGGGGCGAAATCAGTGATGCCGATTTCCACTTGCAGAAGACGGGCGCCATTACGGTGCGAGGGCGTCTCTTCAGTCCCATCCAGGATTTTGTCGGCAGCCGGCTTCAGGTAGCACTCGGTCATAGTGATCGGAATACCGCCTCATTTCTGAACCGCATTACGGCAACCGTTGACGAAAACACCGGCCGATTTGAGTTTCATGGCATCGCTCCAGGGTCCTATTTGCTGATCGCCTCACAACTTCATAATGGACTTTTATTGAGCGGGCGAGTGCCGGTTGAAGTGAACGCCAGCATCAACCCACAAACCGTCAACATCACCTTGACATCGGCATTCGACATTATCGGGAACATTGAAATAGAAAGTGGCTCATCCGCGAAGATTTCCCCAATCACTGTTCAACTGACGGAGTCTGAGGGTCTGGCCTTCGGCCGGCAGCCCTCCGCAAAAGTTGGTCCCGACGGCAGCTTTCGTCTCTCCGGGGTAGCCGCTGGAATTTGGGACTTCACGCTCAGTCCGCTACCTGAGGACCTGTGGATCAAGACAGCCACGCTGGGCGATCTTGACGTGTTGAATGGAGAATTCAGTGTTTCCTCGGCGCCCAGGGGGCCGCTTCACATCGTGCTTGCCGGCAATGGCGCTCAAATCTCCGGGTTGGTAGCTCAAGATGGGCAGCCGAGCCATGCCGTCGTGGTCCTGGCGCCAGCCGCAAGCGAGTTGCAGGGTATTGCCCAGATGTACCGCTCGACCACAACCCAGGAAAACGGCACATTCCTTGTGAAAGGCGTGCGGCCAGGGGCCTACAAGTTGTTTGCCTTTGAGGATGTAGAAGCCTTCTCCTGGCTTGATCCGGACTTTCTAAGACCGGCTGAGACACTCGGTGAACCCATCTCCGTTGGTGAAGGCGAAAAGGCCACGCGCCAACTCACTCCCATTTCGCCAGACTTGTTGTTGCCGGCGCACTAGATCAGAAAATGCTTTTTTAGTCTGAGAATAGTTAATCCCGTTTTGGGAATAGCCTTTATTCTTTAGCAATTCCGGAGAAGACAAGCCTGAGCCAGTCATCTGTAATGCCCATGGCATTTTAAAAAATGAAGGAGTGTGTTCCATGAAGCGTCTCTTTTTGCTTTTGGCTCTGGGCGCGTTCGTTGCTTTATCGCCACTGTCTGCCGTAGCGCAATGCAACGGCTATGACCAGTTTCAAACCTCATCCCCCGCCTCATTTGACCTGGGCCCTGGTATTGGAGTTGTGAATTTTCTGGGAGTTCCCATCGCGAGTTCTTACGGCAATTCGGACACCATTATCCAGCGTACCCCAACGAATCAGAGCAACGTATGCGCTATCCAAGTGTGGGCCCTGTTCCTGAAGAGCACCAGACCAATCACGATTAACGGTCAATCAGTCGATGTATATGCGACCGTCAACAACACTGGCGGAGCTGTCTCTACCAGCGTGCTGCCTCAGCCTGATGCGCTCCAGATGTCTACCGGCACCCTGACCATAACATCGAGTGGTCCTAGTGGCGGCACATTTGACTCGGATTTCACTGTCAATGCTGACCTGATTTTTGTAAAAGCCGGAACCAGCGTGACAAATCCCGCAAATATCATTGGCCATCAGCCCGCCCCAGGGAAAAGACTTGTGGCAATCAAGATTGTGTGGTCCACCACTCGGCCGCCGAATTATCCTGGATGCCTGAAGGCAGACATATTCTTTGTCTACCAAATCTCAGGCGTGAATCACCTGCATTCAGTAAAAGTGGCCACAGTCACGTGCGGCGCGGCATCAACTCGTCAGGCCGGAACCGCAGGCGCAGTTGTGCAACCTATCTGCGCCTGCGCAGTACCGCTGCAGTAAGCTGCTCAAAGCCTGGGCTTCACCCAGTAACATCAGCCACGAGGGCTCATACACTCTCGTGGCTGTTTTGTGAATGCCTCAGCAGTGGTGCAAAAATCACCTAGAGTTGTTCTATTTCGGGAAAATAAAATAAAATTCAAGGTTTCGATCGAGTTTTTTATTGCGAACACCGTCTGCCCGCTATATCTTGTTTGCCGCAAACCTTCTTGGGCTGCACAAACATGATCTCGCAGGCGATGTTCGGATTCATCAAAGCAGCTTAATTGAAGGGGTGAAAGAGTTGTCGGCTCGAGAATGGCAAACGCCAATCGCAAGGCGCCACAGTGAATCCAGGTTGATGGGGAACCTGATTCTTTCCACTTGTCTCCCAAAGTGGTTGAGGTCACACAAGCCCTGTAAGTGACGGAGCGAAGCTATGGCTGCATCGCCACAAATCACCAGATACCTGGCCTGAAGGAGACACACCCGTGTTTGCTCATTCCCTGCCCGCGCACCTACTGCATCCGCAATGGTTTGTGCTGTTTGTTCGCAGCAACCAGGAAAAGACAACGATCCACCGGCTGGCGGACCGCGAAATTGAACATTTTCTTCCCTGCTACCGTTCCGTGCGGCAATGGAGGGACCGCCGCGTAACCCTGGAAATGCCCTTGTTCCCCGGATATGTCTTTGTCCGATTGCCATTTTCCGAACGCGGACGCGTGCTTACCTTGCCCAACGTGGTATCCCTGGTTGGGGCCAAGAATTCTCCATCGGTGATCTCGGAAGAGGAGATCGGCTGGATCCGTCAAGGAATGCAATACGGGAATGTCATGCCGCACCCTCATCTCACAGTGGGACAGCGGGTCAGGATTGTTTCCGGAGCTCTTTCCGGCATGCAGGGTGTTCTGGTGCGCAAACAAAACAGCACCCGGGTTGTGGTTTGTCTGGATTCAATTTCGCGAGGATTTGTCGTAGAGGTTGATCTGGACTGTTTGGAACCAATCAGGCCCCCCGTGCAGGCCTACAAGGAAGCTGGATAACCGCCAACCTGCTCCTCCCAATGCCTAAGATTCTTTATCACTTACTAAAAATCAATCCCCGTGAAACGCAGTTCGAGCGGCGCGGATTTATCTGCTCCAAACCGGGCGTGAGGGAACGCTTGCAACATGTGGGTAGGAGTTTTCTCGAAGGCTACCATGCCGCACTCCAGGAAAGCGATCAGGAAGAACTGATCTACCGGCTGGCCCAGATTGAAGTCGAGTATCAGGGGTTCGCCTTTGAAGGCGCCGCCATGGGGCTGGCGCTTCTGGATGGCCTGAGCCCCTGGAACAGAGAAAGATTCTCCCGCTTTGCCGCCGGCCCGGGCAAACAGCACCTTTATATGCTCCATGTTGGAGCCGGATGGGCGCTGGCCCGACTCCCGTGGCTGCGTTTCCGCATCGAATCTGCTGTCCGCAAGTTCCATCCGATCCTGCGTTGGCTGGCGATCGATGGATACGGATTCCACGAAGGCTATTTCCACTGGCAGACCGACCTGCAGCCGAAGATCGAGCAACTCTCTCAGGATGCCCGTCATGTTTTCTATCAGGGGTTGGGAAGAAGTTTGTGGTTCGTGAATGGCGCTGATGTCCGCTTGATCGCCCAGACCATTGCAACCTTTGCGCCGCAGTTTCGCGGAGACGCCTGGAGCGGCATCGGTCTGGGTTGTGCTTATGCCGGCGGGATGAACCGTTCCGAGCTCGATGAACTCCGCTGGCGGGCCGGTTCCCATGGTCCGGCACTGGCCCAGGGAGCGGCATTTGCAGCCAAAGCACGGGAGCGTGCAGGCATTCCCGCCAGCCACACTGAACTGGCCTGTACGGCGCTCTGCGGCATCAGCACGGAAGAAGCTTCCGCCTTGTGCGATGAGGCTTTGCGTCAACTGAACCCGCTCCATGCCTGCCCGTATCAGCAATGGCGCGAGTTATTGCAACAGACTCTGCCGCTTCATGGAATATTCGACCGGCCGCCCGCCTGGGTCACGCAATTGGATCCCGATCACCGCGCCTTTTAAATTCGGGACGAGCTGCGCTCCAGACAATCAAGAGGAGGCCCGTTATGCATGCTCCAATCTCAGCCCTGCAACCGATGGCAGCTACTAAGCCAGGCTTTCACGAAAAGATCAACACTGTCTGGCACAAGCCGGCCCTCTGGGCCTTCATGGTCGTAGTGCTGGGGCATTGGGCCGAACACATTGCCCAAGCCTGGCAAATTTATGTTCTGGGATGGCCTGCTCATCATGCTGGAGGATTTCTTGGTCTGTATTTCCCCTGGCTGGTTCATTCGGAGGTGCTGCACTACGGCTATGCATTAGTCATGTTGATTGGCATTTGGATGCTGCGCAGAGGGTTCACCGGAGTTTCACGCAAGTGGTGGACCCTTGCCCTGGTGATTCAGTTCTGGCATCACTTCGAGCATCTTCTGTTGATCGGCCAAGCTACCTTTCATCACAATCTGTTCGGATCGCCAGTTCCAACCAGCATCATTCAGTTGCTCATTCCCCGCGTGGAGCTTCACCTCTTCTACAACAGCATTGTCTTTGTTCCCATGGTCGTCGGGATGTACTACCACATGTTTCCGGCAAAAGGAGAATCACATGCTGCCGGATGCACGTGTGCATGGCATCGCCACCAATTGGCGAATGCCAGCTAGAAACTATTAGCCAGCAGCTTGCAGCTTGTTTATGCCTTCCATCGCCATCATCGGCATGGCCTGTCGCTACCCGGATGCACTTTCGCCGAGGCAGTTGTGGGAGAACACGCTCGCGCAACGGCGTTCGTTCCGACGCATACCCCAGGTCAGGCTCTGTGTGGATGACTACTCCGCCGACCACCAAAGTGAGGACCGCATTTACCTGCGGACGGCGGCGGTGCTGGAAGATTATGAGTTTGATCGCGTTCGCTTCCAGGTATCGAAGGAAACATTCGCATCTACCGACCTGGTGCATTGGCTGGCGCTGGACATCGCCTCACAGGCCCTGGAAGACGCAAAGGTACTTGACGCCGACGATAGCCGGCGTGAGCGCATGGGCGTCTACATAGGCAACTCGCTGACGGGAGAGTTTTCGCGCGCCAACCTTCTTCGTCTGCGCTGGCCTTACCTGCGCCGCGTATTGACCGCCGTTTTGCAAAAGAACAGCCAGAATGGCGATCTGCATAAACTGCTGGATGAAATTGAAACGCTCTACAAAACTCCATTTCCAGCGACCACGGAAGAATCTCTGGCCGGCGGCCTTTCTAATACCATCGCCGGACGAATCTGCAATTACTTCAACCTGAAGGGCGGCGGCTACACGGTTGACGGCGCCTGCGCCTCCAGCCTTCTGGCGGTAGCCAATGCTTGCTCAGCGCTGGAGAGCGGCGACGTTGATGTCGCGATCGCCGGAGGAGTTGACCTGAGTCTTGATCCCTTTGAACTTGCCGGGTTTTCCAAACTCGGGGCCCTCGCCACAAAACAGATGCGCATCTTTGACGCTCACTCCGAAGGTTTTTGGCCCGGCGAAGGTTGCGGAATAGTAGTGCTGATGCGCCATGAAGAAGCAGTCGCTCATCATCATTCTCCATATGCGGTTTTGCGCGGCTGGGGCATCTCGTCCGATGGCAGCGGCGGCATCACGCGTCCTGAAGCCTCCGGGCAACTGCTGGCCCTTCGCCGCGCTTACCACCGCGCCGGATATGGAATTGATTCCGTCGCTTACATCGAAGGCCATGGCACTGGAACAGTGATCGGCGACGCGGTTGAACTGCAAGCTCTATCCCAGGCACGACGTGAAGCAAACTCCCAGGCGGCGCCCGCAGCTATTGGATCCATCAAAGCCAATATCGGACACACCAAAGCAGCCGCCGGAGTTGCCGGGCTGATCAAGGCCACCATGGCAGTCCGTGCCAGGGTCATACCTCCCACCACCGGCTGCGATACACCGCACTCAGAATTAACTACTGGAAGGCCGGCGCTACGCATACTGCGAACCGGCGAACTCTGGCCGGATGACGCGCCAGTGCGCTCCGGCGTGAGCGCCATGGGCTTCGGCGGAATCAATACTCATATCACCCTGGAAGCCTGCGATATAGTCCGCCGCAAATCCTTCACCGCTTCTGAGCAGAACCTGCTTGGCTGCAAACAGGACTGCGAACTCTTCCTGTTCCAGGCCACGGACGCACACCAGCTATCCAGCCGGCTTCAAGAGGTCCTTGATATCACCGGAGAAATATCTTTTTCCGAGATGGCTGACCTGGCCGCGTCTCTGGCCGGTGAGATAAATCCTTCGCTTGAAAATTCCATTCGCGCGGCTTGCATTGCCTCAACTCCCGACGAACTGGAAGCAGCAATCAAAGAATTGCAAGCTGGGTGCGCGACTGGGAAAGAACATGTGGACAGCGCTAAGGGAATATTCCTGAGCGCAAGGAGCAGTCCGGCGCGCATCGCTTTTCTCTTTCCCGGACAAGGATCGCCGGTTCACATCGATGGCGGTATCTGGTCGCGCCGTTTTCCCGGCATTCGCGATCTCTACCATCGCGCGAATCTGCCTCTGGCGCAAAGCATTGCCACCGAGACCGCGCAGCCGTGTGTAGTGACGGCCTCTCTGGCCGGACTTCACGCGCTGGAACTTTCCGGCATCGAGGCATCTGTAGCTTTGGGCCACAGTTTGGGCGAGATCACCGCACTGTACTGGGCCGGAATGTGCCAGGAAGAAGAGTTGCTCCGCGTGGTGCAGCAGCGAGGACGCATCATGGCGCAGATGGCCGCACCACGGGGCGCCATGGCTTCCATTCGCGCCGGTTGGGAAGAAGTAAAGCAGAGATTGAACGGCGATCTGCTGGCCGTTGCCGCTCACAACTCCCCTTTGCAGACAGTAGTTTCAGGACGCGCTGAGGCGGTCGAGAGATTCGCCGCCCGCGTCAGTTCCAGCGGCATCACGGCCACCATGCTTCCTGTATCACATGCATTTCATTCGCCTTTGGTGGCAGAGGTGGCCACGGGGTTTTCAGAATATCTCAGGCGGGAGCGGTTTGCGCCGCTGCGTCGCCGCGTGGTCTCGACGGTCACAGGATCAGTCCTCGCATCGGATACCGATTTGCATGAACTGCTGAACCGGCAGATCACCATGCCGGTGCAATTCGCCGAGGCCCTCTCCCTCGCGGCGGCTGAGAGTGATCTATTGATAGAGGTCGGGTCGGGCACAGTGTTGTCCAGCCTGGCAGCGGAATGTATGGGCAAGCCTGTAATTCCTCTGAACGTTGCTGGAGAGTCTTTGCGCGGCCTGTTGCTGGCAACGGGCGCTGCTTTTGCTTTAGGCGCAGACATCCGCACCTCGGGACTGTTTGGAAACCGCTTTGTCCGACCGTTTGATTTGAAGCGCAGGCACTCATTTCTCCAGAATCCATGCGAAACAGTGCTTAGGCCGGTCCCGATCCCATCACCGGATTCTGCTCGCGCCGCCACCCAAAAAGAAACATCTCCCCCTCCGCAAAATGCAGTGGACGTGATCCGGAACCTGGTTGCACAGCGCACCGAGTTACCCCTTGCCGGAATCAAGCCTGAAAGCCGCTTCCTGGATGACCTGCATCTCAACTCGATTACTGTCAGCCAGCTCATTCTCCAGGCGGCTACTCAGTTGGATCTGCCTCCGCCTGCGTTTCCTACTGAATACTCGAACGCAACCATTGCGCATGCGGCGGAGACTCTGGAACAAATTCGATCTAAGATGTCAACTCGTTTGGTAACGAAGTCTACGCAAGGAGTAGAACCGTGGCTCCGGGCCCTGGCCGTCGAGTTGGTGAAGCGTGGCCTGCGCCCTGCATCGCTGATTTCTCCCGGCGCATGGCAGATTTTTGCCACACACGATTCTCCGTTGCAGGCCGCCGTGCAACAGCAATTTCGCTCTGTTTCCGGCAGTGGCGCGATCTGCTGCGTTCCGTGTGAGCACAATGAGCAAACTGCCGCATTCCTGCTGGAATCCGTTCAAACCGCTCTGAAGCAAAAGGTGGAACAGATTGTCTTTCTGCAAGATAGCGGAAGGGCCGCGGCGCTCGCCCGTACTCTCTATCTGGAACATCCAAGCTTGAAAGTGACGGTTGTGAATGTTCCAGACGGGCATGCGAACGCTGCTGCATGGGCCGCACAGGAGGCCAATACCGCCTTAGGTTTCACTGAGGTCCACTACGATGACGACGGCATTCGGCGTGAGCCTCGCCTGAAAATGCTTTGGCCGGATGAGAACGTTTCCAGCGTCGATCTTGGCCCCGACGATGTGCTCCTGGTCACCGGAGGCGGGAAAGGCATTGCCGCCGAGTGCGCGCTGGAACTTGCGCGTGAATCAAAGTGCCGTCTGGCCATCCTGGGCCGCTCCGAGCCTGCGCGCGATCATGAACTGAAACAGAACCTGCTGCGTCTCACAGGTTCCGGTGTTTCCTTCCGCTATTCGCGCGCTGATGTTACGGACGCCTTCGCTACCTTCCAAGCGATCCGCCAGATCGAAGCCGAATTGGGCAGCGTGACCGCAGTGCTTCACGGGGCTGGCATCAACCATCCTAAACGGCTTGAGGAGATCACTCCCACAGACCTGCAACACACACTGGCGCCCAAACTGACAGGACTTCGCAATTTACTCGACATTCTCAATCCAAAAAAACTGCGGCTGCTTCTCACCTTTGGCTCCATCATCGCTCGCACGGGCTTGCACGGAGAAGGTCACTATGGACTGGCCAATGACTGGATGGCGACCATGGTCGGGCGTTGGCAAGATGAGCATCCAGACTGCCGATGCCTGAACCTGGATTGGTCCGTCTGGGCCGGCGCAGGCATGGGACAGCGTTTAGGCGTTTTGGACTCTCTGATTCGTCAAGGAATCACTCCGCTTCCCCTTGATCAGGCAATTCGGACACTCAAAACAGTTCTGGGTTGGAAACAAGCTCCGGCTTCTTTCATCGTGGCTGGGCGCTTTGGCGATTTGCCGACACTGCGACTCTCCGAAGTCGAGCTTCCTCTTCGCCGTTTCCTGGAACACGTGCAGGTGTATTACCCCGGCATTGAGTTGATCGCAGAAGCAGGGTTGAGCACCGACACTGATCCTTATATTGGCGATCACGTTTTTCAGGGAGAACAGCTCTTGCCTGCCGTGTGTGGCATTGAGGCCATGGCCCAGATTGCCATGGCACTTGAGAATTCAGATCAATTGCCGGAATTTGAAAATTTGCGATTCCAGCATCCTATTGTTATTCCCAAAAACAAGTCTGTCAGAATACGAATTGCAGCGCTACGGCGACAGCCTGGAGTTGTCGCGGTTGCAATCCGCTGCTCCAGCACTTCGTTTCAGATCGATCACTTCACTGCTGAATGCAGATTTCAACCCCCGGCGCGAGCTGTGGATTCGCCGGTCGACCTTCCCGAAGTGAAAAAAGCGCTTGCGCTGGATCCGGCTCGTGACCTTTACGGCAACATACTTTTTCATCAAGGACGCTTTCGCCGCATTGACAAATACTTCCTGCTCCACGCCTCGCAAAGCCTGGCGGAATTGGCCCCGCCGTCGTCTTCTCCGTGGTATGCGCGGCACCTGCCGGGTGAGTTTATAGCAGGGGATCCATCTTCACGCGATGCCGCGTTGCATTCGATTCAGGCTTGTATCCCGCATAAAACCATTCTGCCTGTAGGAATAGACCGCATCATCGCCACCCGGGATTGGACCTTTGACCGGGTCACGGTGAATGCCGTCGAGCGTTCGCGCGACGGAGAAAGCTTTATCTACGATGTCAGCATTCAAGATTCGCAGGGACACGGGTGTGAACGATGGGAAGGCCTTCACCTCCGCGCAGTCGCTCCCACCGCTATGCCGCAGTCATGGCCGCTACCCCTGTTGGCGCCCTACCTAGAAAGAAAACTCTCCGACTTCATTCCCACCGCCGGAGCAAAGGTCATGCTCCCTCTCACCTCCCCTCTAGAAAGCGGCTATGACATCGCGGATTCTGTCGGGCAAGTGGCCGGGCCCAACGCTATGCTCGGCCATCGCCCTGACGGCAAGCCGGAGGTCCTCGGCTCGACCAACGGCCACTCTCACATTTCCCTCGCCCATTCCGGCCCTATCACCCTGGTTGTCTCCGCGAACCATGGCGTGGGCTGTGATCTCGAACCGATTGCCCCGCGCGAAGCGACTATGTGGAAAGGATTGCTGGGAGAAGAAGGATTCGCACTGGCGGTGATGATCGCGGAAAAATTCAGCCTTGCCCTGGACATTGCGGCAACCCACGTCTGGACCCTGAAGGAGAGCCTGAGAAAGTCAGGAGCAGCTCTCGACCAGCCGCTTCGGGTGGAATCCGCCTCGGCCGATCACTGGATCCTGTACTCCGCGGGTAAATTTGCGGTGGCCAGCTTTCACACTCAATTGGAAGAACTGAGGGCAGCCTGTGCATTCGGCTTTGCTGTGAGTCAGAGATGATGAACGCTTACGAATACCGTCACGTGATCGGCTTTGAAGAAACCAGTTTTGCCGGCAACGTCTATTACGCAAACCATCTGCATTGGCAAGGCCGGGCCCGGGAATTGTTTTTGCGCCAGTATGCTCCGGAAATCCTGACGGCATTGGAGGGCGGCTTCGCGCTGATCACCTTGCACTGCTCCTGTGACTACCTGGCAGAGCTCAAGGCCTTCGATGAAGTCACAGTGCGAATGTTCTTGTCCTCGATGGTCCAGAACCGCATTGCCATGCGATTTGAATACTGGCGTGAGAGCAATCCGCGCGAATTGGCGGCCCGTGGCGAACAGGAAATCGCCTGCATGCAACGCCAGGGCGAGCGCCTTGTCCCTGCTCCCATACCAAAATCCCTGCGCGAGGCGTTAGCGCCGTTCGGGGAAACGGCAGTCATTAGTAGTTAGCAAAATCAAAACCAGAAGCTAACAACTCGGACTCCAGTAGCTAAAAGCTCAGAAATACAAGCAGCGTAGTCCAGAAAGGCGGAGATCCATGTCCTCCCCAATCGTGCGCAACTCCACCGTCAGGTCACATTACGAATCGGTTGAGCGGGTAATCACCGTCATGCGAGACCGGATTGACCAGCCTCTTTCTCTGGGATCCATGGCGAGGATTGCCCTTGCGAGCCGGTACCATTTCAATCGCACCTTCCGCCAAGTCACCGGCGTGCCCCCCTCACAGTTTCTTTATGCCTTGCGGCTGGACAAAGCCAAGCGCCTGCTGCTGCAAACGCAACTCAAGGTAATTGATATCTGCTATGACGTCGGCTACAACAGCGTGGGAACATTCACGCGCCGCTTTACTGATCTGCTGGGGGTTTCGCCTACTACATTCCGGGACCTGGCCCGAGGCCCGATCCAACGCGTGCCTGGCTATCGCAATCCGGCGGCATCAATAGTGAAGAATAGTCTGAACTCTGGTTGCCGTGTCTCCGGCTACGTTAAGGTACCACCGCGGTTCCATGGATTGATCTTCGTGGGTCTCTTCGAAACTCCGATTCCACAAGGCCAGCCTCTGGCCTGTGCCGCGCCGTCGGTAGATGGCTCCTATTGCATCGAGAACGCACCCAAGGGAGAGCTCTATCTGTTTGCCCTGGGACTGCGCGGGCCCATTGATGCGCCGGGATGTTTCGACTATGAATCAGCTCTGCGTGGAGGCGGACATGCGTTGCGAATTTCCCGTGATTCCGTCAAGGGCTCTACTTATGTGCGTCTCCGGCCGCCGTCTCCTTTTGATCCACCGATTCTTCTGCTTTTGCCGGTGCTGATGGAAAAATTCTTCAGCCGGCAGCAGCCACCCACGGAGAAAGCTCTATCCTGTCCGCCGCTTCCGCACCACGCTCAACCATTGGCCCAAACCACGCAGCAAACCGCTTCGTGAAATAGTTTTGCTTTTCGATCTCAACCCGGCTCATCAACTCCGAGACTCCCATGCTGCATTCATCATCCAAGAAACACAATCTTCGTAACAGCCGATGGCTTAAGCACGCTTCCGCCATTTTGATTGTGGCCGGGTTATATTTCGCCACAAGGTTGCCGGAGGTCTCCGCGAAGGAGAGGCTCTCACTCACCAGCCACTTCCAATTCCAGCGCAGCGTCCTGCCCCAAGTGTCCGGCTATCCGTCCAAGACAGTTCGATCGGTCAATCCACGTTTGGCAAAGGTTTCTGCCTGGATATCCACGGTTGGGGCTGCTGTTGCTTTGAGCGACATCGATGGTGACGGCCTGCCCAACGATCTCTGCTACGTGGACACTCGCACCGACCAGGTGATTGTGTCGCCTGTTCCGGGAACGCCCGCGCGATACAAGCCGTTTGTCCTGGACCCATTTCCTTTGCGCTATGACGCCAACACCATGGCTCCCATGGGCTGCCTGCCGCTGGATTTAAATGAAGATGGACTTACAGACATTGTGGTTTATTACTGGGGCCGGTCTCCTGTGGCGTTTCTTCAGCGTCCCAGCGCCAATGCAGAATCTCTCAACGGCTCCAGCTTTGTTCCGCAAGAGATCATGCCGTCTGTTGAAGATTGGTACACCAATGCCGCTGTGGCCGCAGACCTTGATGGAGACGGACACGTAGACCTCATCTTCGGCAATTTTTTTGCCGACGGCTCGCGCATCCTGGACGCGTATTCCAACTTCCCCGCGCAGATGCAGGACTCGATGTCGCGTGCCTACAACGGCGGCGGCAAGCATTTTCTTTTGTGGACGCGCGCTAGAGGCGGCGATTCTCCTTCAGTCGAGTTCAGCGAGCAAAAGAACATCCTCCAGGGCGACGACAGGACCCGCTGGACTTTGGCTATGGCTGCCTGCGATCTGGATGGCGATCTGCTTCCGGAAATCTACATTGCCAATGACTTCGGTCCGGATGTGCTTCTGCACAATCTTTCCACCCCTGGTCATCTGCGTTTCCAGACCTTGCTGGGCAAGCGCACGTTCCTGACGCCGGCTTCCAAAGTGCTCGGACATGATTCCTTCAAGGGAATGGGAGTTGATTGCGGCGACCTGAATCAGGACGGAATTCCGGATCTGGCGATAGGGAACATCACCTCAGAGTTTGCGCTGGAAGAAAGCAATCTGGTGTTTCTCAGCACCGGCAATCTCAAACAGATGCAGGCCGGCATCGCGCCTTATCGCGAAGCGAGCGAAGAGATCGGGCTTTCACGAGGCGGGTGGTCCTGGGATGTGCGCTTTGGTGATTTCGACAATGAAGGCCAACTGCAGATGTTGCAAGCGGCCGGATTTGTGAAAGGCAGCACGGATCGCTGGCCTGAACTTCATGAAACTGCCATGGGCAATGACAATCTTCTGCGTTATCCCGCCAGTTGGCCGCGGCTTCGTCCGGGCGACGATCTGAGCGGCCACGATCACAACAGTTTCTTTGTTCCCTCTGCGTCCGGCCGCTATGTTGATCTTTCCCACGATTTAGGACTGGATGATCCGCAGGTTACACGTGGCATCGCCACCGCCGATGTAGATGGAGACGGATTGCTCGACTTCGCCACCGCCAACCAGTGGGAAGACTCCATCTTCTATCACAACCAGACCGCCACGATGAATAGCTTTCTGCAACTCTATCTGCTGCTACCCGTCAACCGAGAAGCTGTGCCGGCCAGCAGAATTTTCCCGGGCCATCCTTCACGTGAACTTCAGGGCCGCTACGCCATTGGCGCCAGCGCAACGCTTCATCTGCCCAATGGACGGCTCATGATTCAGCAGGTGGATGTAAGCAACGGACATTCCGGGAAACGCAGTCCGGAGTTGCATTTTGGTCTGGGACAGCTCCCAGCATCCGCAATTTTGACTGTTGATCTTGCCTGGCGCGACGTAAACGGAACCGTCCATCGCGAAACACTGCACCTGAGTCCCGGCCTGCACACCATCCTGCTGGCCTCGCAGGGGAGGAGGAATTCATGACAGCAAACGCAAAAAACACCGCTCCGGACCGTCTGGGCGGCCTGCGCAGGTTCGCCATTGCCATCACGCTGTTTAATGTTCTCGGCCACACGGTTTTTGGTTTTGAGCAGGCATGGATTCAGCCTTTCCTCGGCGTCTTCACGGCCTATGTTTGCGAGATCTGGTTTGAGCTGCTGGATTGTTATGTTCATCATCGCAAGCCCCGCTTCTTCGGCGGCTGGAAAAACATGGTGGACTTTCTCCTCTCAGCCCACATCACCGGCCTCGCCTGTTCCATGCTGCTCTACTCCAATGCGCGGCTCATGCCTGTCGCGTTCGCCAGCGCCGTCGCTATTGCTTCTAAAGCGGTGTTCCGCGTTGCCATCGAAAACGGAAGCCGCCATTTTCTTAATCCATCGAATTTCGGCATTACGGCTACACTTCTCCTCTTCCCCTGGGTTGGAATCGCGCCACCGTATCATTTCAGCGAGAACATCCACGGCTTGGGCAGTTGGATTCTTCCGGGAATCATCGTGCTGAGTGGCAGCTTCCTCAATATCAGGTTCACCCGACGCTTCTGTGTTGCACTGGGATGGGTTGGCGGGTTCCTGGCGCAGGCTCTGCTGCGCAACTTAATCTTCGGTTCTTCGTTCACCGGGATGCTCATGCCCATGACCGGAGTTGCATTTGTGCTGTTCACCTTCTATATGGTGACGGATCCGGCGACCACGCCCTGCACTTCCAGGGGACAATTGCTCTTTGGATCTTTGGTAGCGGGCCTATATGGTCTGCTGGTCACGTTACACGTAGTGTTCGGATTCTTTTTTGCATTGACGCTGGTCTCCCTGGCGCGGGGAATCACCCTCTACGTCCAGAAGCATCTGAAATCCACAGCAGCAGAGCGCGGCGTGGCCGCTCGCGCCGCCATGGTGCTGGCCAGGGAAATGGCGTAAGAGCAGCTACTAAGCCTATCTATTCGCGCAGATTTCTCGGCTGGAAGCCTGGGGTTACTTTCGATCACCTGATCACGCGCGATCACCCGATCTTTCCCTGTCTCCGTGATAGATTTAGGCCTGTCATGCGTCTGCCGGAGATTGAGTGGAAGTCTGTATCTCGCATTGCCTTCTTTGGCTGGATGGGCTTCTATGTCCTCCTCCTGATCTATCTCGCGGGACATTTCTCTTCTCTCACCCTTATTGATAACGTCCATCTGCCCATTCACGAAGCCGGGCATCTGCTGTTCGGCTGGTTAGGTGCAACGCTGGGACTCTGGGGCGGGACGATTCTCCAACTCTTAGTGCCGGCGCTGCTGGTGGTGGCCTTCGTTGTCCGCGGCGACGTTCTGGGCACAACCTTCTGCTCATTCGCCTTCTTTCACAGCCTCACGGGCGTAGCCACATACATGATTGACGCCCTGCACCGCGAGCTTCCGCTGGTGACCGTGGGCGCACCCGCCGACGAAGCCGAACACGATTGGGTCCACATCTTCAGCGACCTGGGCGTGCTTCCTCACGCCATCCAGATCGGCACTGCTACGCGAATCATCGCATGGCTGGGATTTGTGGCAACGCTGGCATGGTTCGCGTGGCGCTACATGAAGCAGACGAACGATCAGTGAAAAATCATCGCCGCTGAGCTTGTCCTCAGAAAGCTGGCAGCGACCTGGGCGCAGGCCGCTCCAGGTCCTTTGGCAGGTTTGCCAGGGAGTACGCCAACACAGCTATTACGGCCGCATTCTCCTGCAACTCGCGCGGCACAACTTTATCGAGAGTATCAGCGGCGGTGTGATGGTAGTTAAAGTAGAAGCGCTCGTCCTGGATGGGACCAAAGCAAGGGACGCCCAGCGCCAACAGCGGCCCAATATCGGTTTCCGTGTCTTCCCCGGTCTCCAGCATCGCCGCGCCGATGCCCTGGAGAACCTGCGCTGCCGGCCGCAGTAACGGCACATTGGCGGCAGGCGCCGCCATATTAATGCCTGCCGGATGCCCTGCCCCAAGATCGCTCTCAATGGCGGCAAAATGTTTGCCGGCTTCTTCTTTATGCGCGGCAGCGTAGGCAAGTCCACCGGAGTTGCCAAATTCCTCGTTCATCCACGCAATCACGCGAATGGTGCGTCGAGGTTTCAGGCCGAGTTGTTTCACCAGATGCGCAGTCTGCATCGCGACCACAACACCCGCACCATCATCGATGGCGCCGGTACCCAGGTCCCATGAATCCAGATGGCCGGAGACAATCACCACCTGCTCCGGCTGCTCGCTCCCTTTGAGATCGGCCACCACGTTGTAGGAATCCACGTCCGCCAGTTGTTGAGTTGCAAGAACCATGTGCATGCGCACGCTTCCCTGGCGAGCAAGATATGCGAGCAGATCGGCATCCTCTGCCGTGACGGCTGCAGCCGGGATTCGGGGCGCGTCAGGCAGGTAGCGCATGGCGCCGGTATGCGGGATCCGGTAGTCAGCACCGCCCACACTGCGCACCAACGCCGCAATTGCGCCCTGCTTGGCCGCGGCGCTCGCGCCAATGGCGCGGTAGATCACTGCCTGACCATAGGCGGGGCCACCGTGACCCATCGCGGCAAGCTGTTTATCGAACCTGGCATTGAAGAGGACGATCTTGCCCGCAACTTTGTCGCGGCCCAGAGCAGAAAGTTCGTCAAAGTCATTGACCACAACCACTTCTGCCGTAATTCCCTGGGCCGGTGTGGCCACGCTGCCACCTAGCGCCGTTAGCACGATCTTCTGCGTTGTACCCGGAGCCATTCCGGGAAACTCCACCAGCGCCGCGGTCTCTTCTCCTCGGACCCAATGCGGCACCGTGACCTTTTCCAATCGCACGTCGAGTCCGAGCTTGCGCAATTCACCAGCGACGTATTGTGCTGCAAAGTTGGCCTGCGCCGATCCAGCCGGCCGTGGCCCGATGTTGTTCGTCAGGTGCGCCAGTTGCTCCCAGGCGTAATCGCTCTTCAGGGCGGCTTCCTGGAGCTGCTTGAGTTCAGTCGTAAGTTGCGGCGGATATGGGGAAGGCTGCTGGAAATTGCGCTGAGCAAAAAGCGATCCAGCCAACACAAAAATGAGTACAATCTTGCAAAATGATTTCAACTTGCTCCTCCATTTATGATGGACGCCATTATATAGACGCAGCCATCGGCGGAACTCGGCTAAATCAGCACCATCAGTGGTAAGGTTTTTCCTCCCACTGTTCCCTGTAGCCTGTCCCCTGGTGGCGGTTGCCTTTGTTCCGGCTTGCCAGTATCTTTATCCACCCAAGGGAATTCAGCCACCGGAGAACTTGCCTGATGTTCAAACTCAAATGCCTCTTCGCTCTCATGCTGTGTGTTGCGCTCACGGCGCAAGCGCAATCCGCAATCGATCTCGACATTAATAAGAAGATCCGCTCAGAAGAGAACGATCACTCCCGGATCATGCACACCATGCACTTCCTTACGGACGTCTATGGTCCGCGCCTTACCGGCTCGCCCAATCACAAAGCTGCGGCTGACTGGGCCATCAAGCAGATGACCGAATGGGGGATGCAGAACGCACACCTTGAACCCTGGGATTTTGGCCATCCAGGCTGGATGAATGAGAGGGCCAGCGGCTACATTGTCTCGCCCATCAAAGACCAACTCACCTTTAAAGTGCTGGCCTGGACTCCGGGAACCAAAGACACGGTGACCGCACCTGTATTCCAGATGGTCCCACCGGAGAAACCTAAGAAGGAAGACTTGGCCGCCTATCTCGATTCCATCAAAAGCAAAGCCAAAAACAAGATCGTGATGGTTGGCAAAGCGGAGGTAGTACCGGTGGTGATTGATGTTCCCGCGCGCCGGTTGGATGACAAAGCAGCCGCCGAGCGCTTCGATCCCAAGAACCCTAACGCCGGACAGTTCGGGCCGCAGCGCAATCGCCAGCAGCAAAATGACCCTCCGGGCACACTGACCGCCCAACAAATCAACCAGCAGATCGATGAATTCCTGCTGGCCAATGGCGCCCTTATGCGGGTAAACGACGCGCGCATGGGCAACGGCCGCATCCGCGCCTTCCAGAACCGCACCTATGACATTGCCAAGGTCGTGCCTACGGTCGTCCTCCGCAATGAGGACTATGGTCGCATCGCCCGCATCCTGGCGGATGGAGCCCCAGTCCAGCTTGAGTTCAACATCCAGAACCGGACTTATCCTGAAGGGAGAACGTCTTATAACACCATTGCGGAAATCCCGGGCACAGACCGCAAAGACGAAGTCGTGATGCTCGGCGGCCATCTGGATTCATGGCACTCTGCCACCGGCGCCACAGACAACGCCATCGGCTGCGCCATCATGATGGAGGCAGCGCGGATTCTGCAGTCCCTCGGAGTGCAGCCGCGGCGCACCATCCGCGTTGCGCTTTGGAGCGGCGAAGAGGAAGGCCTGCTGGGATCGCAGGCTTATGTAAAAGAGCATTTCGGCAGCTTTGAAGAGCCCAAACCGGAGTTCAGCAAGCTGGTGGCATACTTTAACATTGATTCCGGCACCGGACGCATTCGCGGCGCCACCATCTTCGGCCCTCCTCAGGATGCTGACATTCTTCGCGAGGTCCTTTTGCCGTTCTCTGATCTTGGCATCGCCGGGGCGATCGCTAACAAGAACCGCCGAGCCGGTGGCACAGATTCAAGCTCCTTCGCTCAAGCCGGACTTCCCGGCGTTGGGCTGGGTCAGGACCCAATCGAGTATTTCACCGACACGTGGCATACCAATCTGGATACCTACGAGCGAATCATTGAAGACGATGTGAAGAAGGATGCAATCGTGGTAGCCGCAATGGTCTATCAATTGTCCATGCGGGACGATATGCCACCCCGCTTCACCGCCGCTGACATGCCTGCAAAACCGGCCCCAGCGGGCGGGGCACAACCGGCAGCAGCCCAGGCAGGAAGCACCTCAGCACAGCCGGCCGCAGGAAATGGTGGCGCGAAGCCGGAGAGCACTCCGGCAGCACCAAAGAAATAAAGGCCGAATTCATCTCAATCAAAAAGCTAAGAAGATAGATTCGCCATGCTGAAGCGCCGTAGGCGCGCAATTACTGGGCCCACCGCGTAAGCGGTGGCCAGGAAGGCAAACGAAACAGAGCCCCAGCGGGGCGGTACGCTTTTAAGCAGTCCAATTAGAGTATGATTTTCCGCTTCACCCATCTCTGTCACAAGAGCAGGAGAACATAGATGAGACAATCTCTCGCCATCATGACGGCCATTCTGTTGTCCGCTGTAGCCGCAATCCCCCAGTCCGACCCACAGGCCGCCCGCCCGGAGCAGCAGCCAACCACGGCTGTCCCCATGACTGTCCCGTCGGGCCAGCAACCGCCTCAGCAACAGCAGCGGGAGCGCCCACGTCCTGCGGAGCAAACGCGAGGCGAGGGGGGCGAACAACACCGGCCACCCGCTCCGGAAGAAAAGACCTCCGTCACCCACCACAGCGCGCGCATCGGCGGACAGCAGATGAACTACACCGCTACAGCCGCCACCTACGTGATCCGCGCTGATGATGGAACGGCCAAGGCCATCATGTTCTACGTGGCATATACAAAGGATGGCGTACAGGACAGCTCCCGGCGTCCCGTTTCTTTCGTCTACAACGGAGGACCAGGCTCGGCCTCGCTCTTCACTCACATGGGGATGGGACCAAAGCGCGTGGTGCTCACGGCAGACGGCCACGGAATGCCCGCGCCCTATTCGATCGTGGACAACGAAGATTCATTCCTTGATGCCACTGACCTGGTCTTTATTGACGCTATCTCCACCGGCTACAGCCGGCCTGCGCCGGGAGAGAATCCGGCACAGTTTCACGGCGTTATCCAGGATGCAAACTGGTTCGCCGACTTCATCTATCAATACATCAATCGCAACCAGCGCTGGCTCTCGCCCAAGTTTCTGATCGGCGAAAGTTACGGCACTACTCGCTCAGCGGAATTGGCCGGCGTCTTGCAGGAACGCCACCAGATGTATCTGAGCGGCATCGTGCTGGTCTCAACCGTGGCCTTCGCCAATTGGGGCGCCGACGACCGCGCAGAATACATTCTGCCCACCTACACCACCACGGCTTGGTATCACCACTTGCTTCAGCCAGACCTGCAGAGCCTGACCATCGAGCAGGTAGCGGAGAAAGCGCGCGTCTTCGCTCACGGCGAGTACGCGGCCGCGCTGGAGAAAGGCGATGCTCTCACGCCGGAAGAGCACCGGAAAATCGTCGAGGAAATAGCTCACTTCACTGCGCTTTCACCTAAATATATAGAGCAGTCCAACATGCGCGTGAGCCCCTTCCGCTGGTTCCGCGAACTCCTGCGGGACAAGCACCTGGAAGTTGGGCGGCTGGATTCACGCTTTACAGGTTATGAACACGACGCAGCCGGCGAGCGTCCGGATTACGATCCCAGCGAGGCCAGTTACGAAGGCGCGTTTGTGGCTACTTTTCATGACTATGTTCGCCGCGAGTTGAAATGGGAAAGCAACATGTATTACACCGTGACGGCGAATGTGCGTCCGTGGGACCAGACTGGAAATACTGAGGTAGCGGAAGTGCTGCGCGCTGCTATAACTCAGCAGACCTATTTAAAGGTGCTGGTCGTGGCCGGATATTACGACCTGGCCACCCCGTTCAACGGCATTGAACACACGGTGGCGCATATGCAACTGGAGCCGCCGCTGCGCAAGAACGTGAGCTTCGCCTACTACGAAGCCGGACACATGATGTACATCGACGAAAAAGAACACCACAAGCTGCACAAAGATGTGGATGAGTTCATTAACGCGAGCTACAAGCATTAGAAAAGCAGCCATTAGCAATCAAATTACAAATTACCCGATTACAAATTCTTCCATGAGCGCCTTCTGTACGCGCTCCAGCGCGGCAGCATCCGTTTCCGTGGAATCGAGAACGATTGGAGTTCCGTACCAGACTTCAATGTGATCGAATTTTCGGACTCCGTACAACTGGTCCCAGCGCCTCAGGTTGGACTTGCCTTTCCTGGACCGGCAGGCCACGGGAATAATTGGCACTCCAGCAGCGCGCGCCAGATCAACACAGCCGGGTTTCACGCGGAAAGCCGGCCCGGCCGGTCCGTCAGCAGCCAGTACAACTGACTTCCCGCATTTCAGCGCCGCGATCAAATGGACCAGTGATTCCCGACTCCGCTCTCCCGGCGCGCTTCGGACCACAGTCAACCCCATCCATCTGCACCACCGCACGATGGGCTCCAGGTAAGGTGCGGAACTCATGAGCAGAAATCGCCGCTGCTGTCCATGATGAACGCATAGAAACGGCACGTACCTGTGCCAGTTCACATAAACCGCGGCGCCGGAATAGCCTGTGCCTGGACCTTGAAGGGTGACCATTGAAGTCTTCAGTGTCAGCTTGGCGTCGACGAACATGGTTGCCGCGACCAGCGGCGAAAGCATCCGCCAGAACCATAAAAACCTGGGATCTCGTTTGATAGTTGCTCCAGCCATGACCGTACAAGCAGTCAGAATGCCCGAAGCCAGGATTTGAGTCAAAGCGCGACTGCGCCACCCACGCTCCCCATCGTTTATAGTGAGCAGGATGCCTTTCAACCCTCTCCGGCTTTTTGGCTACGTTGCATGCCTTGTGTCTGCAATCGGTCTTTTTGCTGCTGAACCGCGGTTGATCGCGCTAAGCCCCCACACCATCACCCTTGCGAACGGCAAAACCTTCACCTTGAACCTGCCGGAAGGTTTTGATATCGCCATCGCGGCGCAGGGGCTCAAGCGCGTGCGTTTCATGGCCAAATCGCCCGATGGCCGCATCTTCGTGACCGACATGTACAACCGCGCTGACAACAGCAGAGGCACGGTTTACATTCTGGATGGCTTCGATCCGCAGACTGGCCGGTTTGCCAAAGTAACGCCCTGGCTGCAGCATCTGCGGAATCCGAACAACATCGCCTTTTATACCGATGGCGGCGGACAAAACTGGCTCTACATGGCGCTCACCGATAAATTAGAGCGCTTCAAATTTACTCCCGGCGAGAACGCGCCTTCCTCGCAACCCGAAGTGCTGGCCACTTATCCGGATTATGGACTGAACTATAAGTACGGCGGATGGCATCTCACCCGAACTGTAGCTTTTGGCCAGGCTGAAAATAAAAGCAAGCTGTATGTGAGCGTGGGCAGCAGTTGCAATGCCTGTGTAGAGAAGGAAGAAATTCGGGCCACCGTTTCTGTGATGGATCCTGATGGCAGGAATCAGCACATTCCCAGTCCCGGATTGAGGAACGCGGTCGGATTGCGCGCGGTTGGGGCCAAACTTTATGCCACCAACATGGGCGCCGATCACCTCGGAGACAGGGCCCCGGATGACACCATGTTCGCGCTTGAGGCTGGAAACTACGGATGGCCCTACTGCTATTTCAAGAACGGAAAGGTGTACGCCGATCCACTGTTCGCGAACTCCGCCAACAAAAGCGATTGCAAAGCAGTTCCTGCAGCATATACCACCTTCGTAGCCCACAGCTCTCCGCTCGGCCTCGAATACTTTGATTCCACCGCGCAGGATCCCGTTCTGCGGAACTCCTTCCTGGTGGCGCTACACGGAGCTTCCAAAAAGCGGCTGGGAACCGGTTATCGCGTGGTGCGTGCGGACGGCCAGCAAAAGCCGCAGGATTTCATCACCGGCTTCCTCCAAAATGGCGTGATCTATGGGCGCCCCTGCGACATCCTCCGTGTTGGCCCCGACTCTTTTCTGCTCACCGACGACTACAGCGGCGTAATCTATTACATCCACCGCAGGTAGGTTCGTTATGCTATTCACAGGCTGCTGTTGGTCTGGTCCTTGAGGAATTGATCGAGATGATTCCAGTAGCTGCGGCCCACCGGCAGGCTCCTGCCATTTTTAAGAACGAGAAGATATTCACTATTACCACATGGCTGGATTTCCCTTATATGCTCCGCATTCACAATGAGTGATCTGTGTATCCTGACAAACAGATTGTTGTCCAGCCTTTCTTCCATGACGCCGATTTTCTCACGCAGGAGGTGCGACTGATCGCCCACGAAGAGACGCACATAATTCGCTGCGGCCTCGATCCACTGGATCTCCCTCACGCGCAGGAACAAGACTCGTCCGCCCGACTTCACCAGGATCCGCTCTCCCTTCTGCGCCGCCGGCCCTGGCCTTCCATTGTGGCGCCTGGCACTGATCTGCGCGCGCACTCTGCTCAAGGCTTGTTGAAAGCGGTCTTCATCAAACGGTTTTAGCAGATAGTCCTGGGCCTGAATGTCGAAGGCCCGCACGGCGTATTGGGCATGGGCCGTGGTAAACACAATGATCGGAGGTTGTTCGCGATCAATCGCATCCAGCACTCCAAAACCGTCAATTCCAGGCATCTCTACATCCAGAAACAACACGTCCGGTCGCGTTTCTCTGACCTGGCTGATGGTTGCTCTCCCGTTGGCGCATGCGCCTACCACCTGGATATCTCCCTGCTTTTGCAGAAGACCCACCAGCCTCTCTCGGGCCAGCAACTCGTCTTCAGCTATGAGTGCTTTGATCATGTTTGTTCCGATAGTTTGTGGGCAGAAGATTCATGTCCATTTTGTTCCTGCAGACTCAGCCGGAGAGGAATGGCAATCTCCACTTGGGTACTGTGATCGGGCAGATGCTGCACCTGTAAATGCTGGTGAGCGCCATAGAGACTCTGCAGGCGGGCTTGCATGTTACTGAGCCCAAATCCACTCTTCCCATTCGGCTCCATGGAGTCAGGCGGGGAGCCATCATTCGTCACTCGCAAATGCAATCGCCCTTCTCTGGCGCCAACATCAATGTTGATCGTTCCCGGATCAGTGCGCTTCGATATTCCATGTTTGATGGCATTTTCCACCAATGGTTGAAGGAACAGATACGGTACAACCGCACTCAACATCTCCGGTTCCACTGTGGTCGTCACTGAGAGTTGTCCCTGAAAGCGAATTTTCTGGATCTCCAGATATTTGTCGAGAAACTCTAGTTCGTGCTTGAGCGTGACTTCGTGGACATCAGCCGCGGTGATGCTCATTCGCAACAGATCACCAAGACTGCTGATCATCCTGTCTGCCGCCTTTACATCCTTGTGCATGAGAGCAGAAATGGA
>DATDGL010000009.1:0-22878 GCA_036522115.1 Candidatus Angelobacter sp. | reverse complement strand
CCCCGCAAAACAGCTACCAAGTGTTATATGCAGTTCCATCTGAACCCACCAGCTTGGAGCCGCTATGGACGTCGGTGATGCCGGTATCGGTTTGGCCCAGAACCGCGATGCTATCGTCGGTGACGGGCTCCCAGGTCTGGTTGGAATCAGTAAAGGGATCTTTGGGAATCAGGCGCATATAGCCTGAACTGACCAGGTCGTCCAGGGTCTGAGGAGCCTTATCTTTGTCCTGGGTGTACTGATCAATGGACTCACGCATCGAGTGAAGGTCTTCCTTCAGCACGGCTTCGCGGGCGTGCAGCACATGTTGCTTATAGAGGGGAACGGCAATAGCAGTGAGGATGATGATGATGGAGATCACGATCATCATCTCAATCAGGGTAAAGCCACGTTCCATCCGGCGACCGGGTGATCGGGTGATCGGGTGATCGGGCGTGTAGCCTGGCGTCAACGTGAGGGAACCGAGACCCCCCGAATAACCTCTTGGTGAACTTTTAGAGCAGGCGATCATCTACCAATCCTTGTACTTGGTGCCGTTGAGACCAGTACCATCCGACTTGCTGGAAACATCAAAGACGTTCTGGCCGCCCCATGAATCAGCCGTGGGATCATCGCGGGTGGAACGCATGCCCCACTCATCTTTTCCGGTCATGGGGTCGATGGGAATGCGGCGCAGGAACCGCAGCTTCTTTCCCTGGACGTCAACTCCCTTCACCAGAGTGTCCAGGTCGGGAGGATAGCCATCGCTATCCACCTTGGTCTGGAAAGCGTTCCTGTCGGCAGCGTCCTTGTAGCGGTCGATAGCCGAGCGCATCTCCCACAGGTCGCGGCGCAGTTCGGTCTCCTTTTGGCGTTTCACTGTGAACCGCACCACCGGCACGGCCGCACCCATCAGCACCAGCAGGATGGTGATGGCAATAATCAATTCCAGCAGCGTTATGCCACGCTGCCTGCCAACCCGGAACTGCTTTAGCTGCATAAACATGAGTTGATACTAATATTCTAGTTTAATTCACGTTCACGCTGGCCTGCGAACCGGTCGCCGGAAGGGTCTGGTTCTTGGTGTTGCGTGCTCCTGAGCCTACGATAGCGATTCCTGACGCTCCTTTGGCCTTAGCGGTAAACATCAGACTAAAGACAGAGCCATCTCCGCTGATTCCAGCTACTCCCGATGGACGCTGCGCTGAAACCATCAGGGTCCCGGAGTTGGGATCATTGCGATTGACGACGGGCACGGACTGGCCGTCGCGACTGAGATAATCCCCACTCGTAACCTTTACAAATTGAAGGACTTTGGGGTCATAGGTAATCTGCAGCGACACCCCGGAAATGTCCTGCCCACCGTTCAACAAGACATTCACATTGAAGGAGCTGCCAACGGTAGGGGCCATGACGCCCGGATCAAGCTTCAGGCTGAGCCCGTCTGCCGGAGTTCCGGGAGAAGGCTTGCCCAGGCTGCCTGGATCCGGCTGCGCCGGCGAAGGGGGTATCACAATGGACTGCGGCTGCGATTGGGTTGCCGGCGATGTTTGCGTCGGAGGCGCTGGCTGTTGTGGCGGCAGGAATTGCGATGGCGGAGGCACAGGCTGCTGCGGCTGGGCAGTGACAGTGAGCGCGGTTGAAACCGGCATCGACGACTCCGGCTTCAGGTTGCTTTCGGTTTTGCCGGGCTTGCCCGTCATACGCAGGTCAATGCCGGTGCCTGTACCTACGTCTAAAGCTCTGTTGTTCATGCGAGAAAGCATCTGCCCGCGAACAATGTGGGGCACCAGAAGGAAAACCACCTCATTGGTGTGGCGCTCTTTGTCTTCCTGGGAAAAGAGGTATTTCAATAACGGAATCTTGGAGAGGAAAGGCACACCGGCGGTGTTGAGCGTGATCTGATCTTCCAGGATGCCGCCGAGCAGGTTCGCTTCTCCATCTTTCAAGCGGATTTCATGGTCAATCTTCCGCTGGCTGATAATCGGCTGGCTGATGCCGCCGATGGACGACGTTCCCGTCTGGTTGGAGACTGTCAGCGTAGCTTTCAGGCTGATTTCTCCGTCAGGATGGACGTGGGGCGTAATCTCAATGGTCACGCCTACGTCGATGTACTGGAACTGCGTGTTCACTCCCAGAGCACCCACGCCGGTACCAATGCCCAATGGAGTTCCGAATGAACCGGTAGCAATGGGAATTCGATCGCCAACATTGAGGCTGGCTTTAATGCCATCTGCCGCGCGGATCTGCGGATTCTCCAGGATCTTGGTATTGGAGTCGTTGAAAATGAGCTGCGCTGTGAGTGGACTGATTGTGACTGCATAGTTGGTCGAGTTCAGGTGCTGCAGATCATTAAAGTTAAGCCCACTCCCACTGCCGGTTGTAGTGGTGGTAGTGCCGGTGCCGGTGCCGGTGCCGCTGGGGGTGGTTGTTGTGGTGTTGGTGCCCTGGAGGGCGACGCTGCCAGTTTGCGGCGGCAGCAGGCCCATCTGGCGCACTTTGTCGCGCCGCACCTGGGCCACAACCACGTCAACGATGACCTCAGGCTTGGACTTATCCACGTCGTCAATGATCTTCTGCGTGAGAGCGAGCTGGTCCGGAGTGCCGCGAACCACGATAGCGTTCTGCGAAGGCACTTGCTGGACGCGCTGGACTTCCAGAATGGTGCGGATGGTGTTCACCACGTCCTGAATATCAGTGGGTGTGGCTACATTACCCAGATAGAAGGTTTTGATAACACTCTGTTCCAGCTCTCTGCGTTTGCCGGTATTATCTGCGGCGACAAAAATCGTATTGGGGGTTACCGGACGCCAGAAGGTGCGCGATTCCAGGGCGACAATATCGAGGGCCTGCTGCAAGTTCACGTCATGCAGGTCAACGGAGAGCTTGCGCGAGGTATAGTCCGGGTCAAACAGGACATTAACACCGGCGATCTTGCCGATGGTTTCGTAAACTACCTTGGAGTCGTTGTTGGCCTTGATTTGGAGGGGAACATTGGAGATTTCTCCAAGCTGCACTGGCCCTCCGGCCCTCTCCAAGCGCTCTCGCAGCAAATCTTCTTCCGGCGGCGCGTTTGCCTGGGGCTTGGCTTCCGGGGCGCCTTGCCGTTTGATCATCTCCTCTGTGCGCCGCATTTCCTGCTGCGCCATGTCATTGCTGGGATCAATTTCCACGGCCTGCACGAATACCTGCAGCGCTTCGTCAAGTTTTCCCTGTTCGCGCAGCTTTTGCCCGCGTTTTATCTTGGACGCAGCCGCCAAAAAGCGCGTGCGCTCGAAGGCTACCCGATACTTCAAGTCATCGGGCTTCTTGTCGTAAGCGGCTTTGTAGAACTCATAGGCTGCTTCATAGTCCTGACGGGCCTCTGCCTTAAGTCCCTTGTTCAAGAGAGATTTGGGGGATTCGGCATGGGCCAGGCCACAAAAAGAACAGATAACGATGATTGCCAGTAAACGCCTTAGACTCATAACATCCTTATTGAGCTTGAGATTGCCAGGGTACCGGGGCCAATGGACAACACATCACCCTAGCCGTCCAATGCGGCCAAACACTGCCGGAAGCATGCGATTATACACCCCGCCAGCACCCCAATCACGCGCAAGAGCAGCCCGATCAACACTTAAAAGCCGCTTTCAATTGACTCAGCCCAGGCGGGCGCGCTTGACTTCCGACTGAAGTGCATCCCTTAGCAAAAGAACGTCTTGCGATGGAAGTCTTGCGCTGTGCTAGCATAAAAATTTTGCCGCAGCATTCAAGTTCCCTGCTGGTACTCTCTATGACTCGTCATCTCCACCAAACCGAAGCGAACAAACCGAAAAATGTTAAACGTGATCCCATCGCTTCCGGAGAACGCGACGCCACAGTGAACCGGGCTGCCAGCCACAACTATTTTTTAGAGGAAAAAATGGAAACCGGCATGGTGCTTACCGGGTCGGAAGTAAAATCAGTCCGCTCCGGCCGCGCCAATTTGAAAGACGCTTACGCGCTGGTGAAAGATGGCGAACTGTGGTTGCTGAATGCCCATATTGGCGCGTATGAGCACGGCGGATATGCCAATCATTCTCCGCTGCGGACCAGGAAACTTCTGGTACACCGCGAGCAGTTGAGAAAACTTCTGGGGAAGAGCCAGCAAAAGGGATACACCCTGGTTCCTACGCGCATGTATTTTAAAAATGGAAAGCTCAAGTGCGAAATCGCCCTGGCCAAGGGCAAGCAAAGCTGGGACAAGCGCGAGACTGAGCGCCGCAAAACTGCAGACCGCGAAGCCCGTGAAGCAGTGGCGCGATCGAGAAAGGGAAGATAATAAGGAGATCATGGAAACTAAACTTATTTCGGGCAATGCTGCGGAAGTTGAAACGGAATGTCTTGTAGTGGTGGCGCTCGATCACGGAGATAAGCATAAGAGCGAGGCGCGTCTGGCGCATCGCGATGTGGCGCTGGAGAAAGCAGCCGCGGAATTGCTTTCTACCGGCGAGGTCACCAGCAAACAGTTTGAGGCCGCGGTGGTACATCACCCGCAGGGATTGCGAGCGAAAAGATTGCTGGTGGTCAATGCCGGCAAGGCCAAAAACTTCAGTCAGACTAATCTTCGCCGGGCTGCGGGGACGGCCCTCCGCTTTCTGAAACCCAAAATGATCAAGAGCTGCGCCCTGGTTGCTCCGGAGGTCCATGGTGGGGTTGAAGAGTCGGTCCGCTGCCTGGTGGAAGGCGCTTTTGTTGCCGACTTCGATCCGGACACCTACTGCACGAATCGCAAAGACCAGCGTATGCAGGAGGTCATGGTGGTCGTCCCGGCAGGATTGAACGTGGCGGCGGCTGAACGGGCATTAGGCGATGCTCGCATCGTGGGAGAATCACAGAATTTTGCCCGCGAACTGGTGAACGAGCCCAGCAACCGCATGACTCCAACCATCCTGGCGGAGCGCGCCCGTGAAATGTGCGCGAGCGCCGGGTTGAAATGCGAAATATTCGGCCCTGACAAAATCAAAGAATTGAAGATGGGCGCGTTCTGGAGTGTGGCCCAGGGTTCGGATGAGGAACCCAGACTCATCGTAATCCGCCATGAGCCGGCCGGGGCGCCGGAAAAGCCGGTACTGGGCCTGGTGGGCAAAGGAGTCACGTTCGATACCGGAGGCATCTCCATCAAGCCTGCAGACGGCATGGAAAAAATGAAGTACGACATGGCGGGGGGCGCCGCGATGCTGGGCGCAATGCGCGCCATCGGACTGCTGAAGCCGAAGGTGAAGGTGATTGGCATGGTCTGCGCAACGGAAAACATGCCCAGTGGCAAAGCGCAGAAGCCCGGCGACATTCAAATTGCCATGTCAGGCAAGGCCATTGAGATCATCAACACGGATGCCGAAGGACGCCTGGTGCTGGCCGATGGCCTGCATTATGCCCGCACATTGGGTTGCACTCACCTGGTTGACGCCGCCACCCTGACCGGAGCCTGCGTGATCGCATTGGGCATGGTCAATGCCGGGGTGTTCGCCAACAACGAAGAAGCTTATCAGCGGTTCTGCAAAGCCATTGAACGTTCCGGCGAGAAATTCTGGCGTCTCCCACTTGACCAGGAATACTTCGAGCAAATCCGCTCCAGCATTGCCGACATCATGAACACGGGCGGACGCTACGGCGGCGCCATCAATGCAGCCATGTTCCTGAAGGAATTTGTGGATGACACTCCATGGCTCCACCTGGACATTGCCGGCGTAGCCTGGATGGAAGACCGGAAAGCGTGGATGGCTAAAGGGCCGTCAGGAATCGCGGTTAGAAGCCTGGTGGAGTTTGTGAAAGGGTTCAGCGCTTAATACTGCTCTTCTACATCACAGGAGGAACCGTAATTCCCATCAGCGCCAGGCAGCGAATCAGCGACTGGCGCACTACGGCCGTGGTGACCAATAGGAATTGTTTCCTCGCCGGGCCAGTCTCAGTCAGGATGTGGTGCTTGTGGTAGAAGTTGTTGAATTGCTGCGCCAGCGTGAACGCGTACTTGGCCACATACGCCGGCTCGGTGGTGGTGATGCACTGTTTAATAATGGATGAGAGCTGCCCTGCGGTAAGCCAGAGCTGCCAGATTTCATTGGCGTCTTCATCGTCCAGAAAACGCAAATCAACTTCAGCCGAAAGAATCTTCTCAGCCGTCGTTTCGCCCTTGCGAAAGATGTTGGTTGCCCGCACCACGGCGTATTGCGCGTAAGGACCGGTTTCGCCTTCAAAGCTCAATGCCTCTTTGAAATCAAAGGCGATCACGGAATTCTTGGTAAACTTGAGCATGAAGTAGCGCAATGCGCCAATGGCAATCTGCGTGGCAATGTCGCGGCGCGCAGCCTGGTTTAATTCCTGGTGCCGGGCGTCCACTTCTCTCTGCGCCGCCTCAATCAGCGAATCCAGCAGATCATCGGCCTTTACTCCGAAGCCCTTGCGGCCGGAGACTTCGATGTAAGAACGCTTGCGGTCGTCTTCAGACACTTCATAGCCCAGGTCAATGGCGCAACCGGGCGTGAGCGCCACCATCTCGTAGGAAAAATGATGGTAATTCTCCGCCTGCGCCGTGTAGCCAAGACCGCGAATGGCTTCAATCACATTGTTTTGGGGATCGCTTTGGCGCGAATCAATCACGTTGTAGATGGCATTGACACCACCAAAATGCGGAGGATCGGCTTCGCCTGATTCGGCCGACATCCACACCTCATGCCCATTGGGATAACGGTAGAAATGGCGGTAGCCGAAGTCGCGTCCCAGCAAGCCAAACTTCCACAGATGATACGCAATGTCCTTACCGACGTAGGTTACTGTGTGGTTGGAACGGACGATGACCTTGGCATCCTCATCCGGGCCTTGCCCCTCAGCTTCTTGAGCCGGTTTGCTACCGGCGCGGCGCATGACCCAGCAATCTTTGTTCTTCCCTTCCGTCTCCCGATAAAGCACGCCCTTTTGCTTAAGCTGCTCGAAAGCAAGCTCCCAGAAATGCAGATGAAGGATCTCGCTTTCCTGAGGCAGAAAATCGTATTCGATGTCCAGCCGCTGCATGGTCTCAAGGTGGCGGCGAATGATCGCATCAGAAATCATACGGCCAACCTCGGCGGCGTCATTGCCTCCCTGTTCAATATCGTGGAGGGTCTTCAACCTCAGCTTGAGATGCTCTTTATCCTGCTCATACCATTGCGAAACCTGGGCATACAGGTCCCAGCAGTAGTAGTCAAAGCGCGGATTCGTGGACGAGATCAGTTTCTCAATCTCGCTCTTCCCTTTCTTCTCCAGATACAGGAATCCGACTACCACGTCCGCCACTTGCACGCCGGTGTTATCGATATAGTTCTGGATGTCTACATGCGCACCGGAAGAGCGTAGAAGCCGGACAAAGGTATCGCCCAAAACGGCATTGCGCAGATGCCCGATGTGGGCGGCCTTGTTGGGATTAATGCTGGTATGTTCAACCAGAATTTTTCGCGATCCGGCGGCTTGGGACGGCAAACGGTCTGCGCTTTCGCGCAGCAATATCCTGGCCGCAGACTGCCGATCCAGGCGGGCATTGATGTATCCGGCGCCTGCGACCTCGAACTTCGCGAACCCCGGCAGCGTGCCCAATGCAGCCACAATTTCCTCCGCGATCTTGCGCGGCGGCTTGCGCAGCTTCTTGGCCAACTCAAAACTGAGCGGCAGGGCGTACTCTCCCAGACCAATGTCAGGTGGCTGGTCCACTACGATGCGGGGCAGATCGAGACCGTATTGCCGCTTCAACGCGTCGCGGACATGCGCTATAAGCTGTTCTTGCAGTTCCAGATACAAGGATCTTTGCCTTTTGGAGGAAGGATTTCAGCAGTCGAGCAGTCCGTAAGTTGCTGATGAAAAAGGTGATTATAACAAACGGCTTCCAGCATTCCGTTTGACGCAGCAGCTTTGCCAACCTATGATGAAAAATTGGCTTGAAGAATATGCGGATCGCTTATCTAGAGTGTTTTTCCGGGATCAGTGGCGACATGTTTCTTGGCGCCCTGGTGGATGCCGGGGTGCCTCTGGATCTCTTCACCAAAACCGTAGCGGCGCTCAAGATGGATGCCCGCCTGGAGGTTTCACGCGTGCAACGCAGCGGCATCAGCGCCACCAAGCTGGATGTGATTGTTGCCGGTGAAAAAGAGCTTCCACGGGAAGAATTCTGGTCGAAGACGCAGGCACACGAACACGGCCACCATCACGAACACAGCGATTCCGGCCACGAACACCATCACCACTCGCATGAGCATGAGCACGATCATGAGCACAGTCATGAACACAAACATGCTCACAGGGGCCTGAAGGAAATTCGCGAGATTATTGGTCAAGCGGGAATCAGCCGGACTTCTCGCCAGCAGGCCGTCAGGATTTTTGAAGCGCTGGGCGCGGCTGAAGCCAAGATCCACAATACGGATGTGAAGGATATCCATTTCCATGAAGTTGGCGCGGTAGACGCCATTGTGGACATCACCTGTGCCGCGGTGGGCGCGGAGGCGCTGGGAGTGGACGCCATCATCTGTTCCCCAATGAATGTCGGCGGAGGCACGGTGAAATGTGCGCATGGAACTTTTCCCATACCCGCGCCGGCCACTCTGGAGATCCTGCGCAATGCGCCTGTCTACTCCGGCGAGATCCAGAAGGAACTGGTAACCCCGACCGGAGCGGCGATTGTGAGCGTCCTGGCTTCCCGATTCGGGAGCTTTCCCCGCATGAAGCCGGAAAAGATCGGCTACGGCGCCGGGTCGCGGGATTTAGGAGACTTCCCTAACGTGCTGAGAATCACTGTTGGTGAAACGCTGGAGCAACATTCGTCACTATTTCCAGAGGAGGCCATTACAATCCTGGAAGCGAATGTGGACGACATGACGGCCCAGATCTTCGGCTACGTGATGGACCGGGCTCTTCAGGAAGGGGCCCTGGACGTGTTCGCCACCTCGGTGCAGATGAAGAAGAGCCGTCCCGGCCTGTTGCTGTCTGTGCTATGCCGGCCAGAAGACTCGGAACGGCTCAAACAGTTGATTTTTGCTGAGACCACAACGCTTGGCGTTCGCATCAGAGAAGAAAAGCGGGCGGTGCTGGCCCGCCGCCACCTTACCGTTCCAACCAAGTGGGGTGATGTCACAATGAAGGTGGCTAACATCAATGGCAGTGTCAGCAATTATGCTCCTGAATATGAAGACTGCCGCCGCATCGCAGAACAGCGGCACGTTCCGCTGAAGACAGTGATGCAGGAAGCAATCAAAGTTTATCTGGAAAGAAAAAACTCTTAACGATGGACCCAGGGCAGAAACAGAAGTTTTACATTACGACGCCCATTTACTACGTGAACGCGCGTCCGCATATCGGTCACGCGTATACCACATTGGTGTGTGATGCCGTGGCCCGCCGGAAGCGCATGCTGGGCTACGATACGTTCTTTTTGACCGGCACGGACGAGCACGGACAAAAGGTGGAGCGCTCCGCCGCGGCCGCCGGCAAGACGCCGAAACAGCTCGCGGACGAAGTTTCTTCCCTCTACCGCGGCCTCTTTGACCGGATGCACATCAGCTATGACGATTTCATCCGCACCACTGATCTCCGTCACCAGCACGGCGTGCAGGAACTCTTTCGCCGGATGAAGGTAAAAGAGTTTATCTATAAAGGAACTTATACCGGCCAGTACTGCGTGTTTGACGAACTCTACGTGGATGCGGCCAAGCCAGGCGATCCATGCCCAGTGTGTGGACGACCCACGGAAATGGTGAGTGAAGAGAACTACTATTTCAAGCTGTCCGCATTTGCTGACAAATTGCTGCAGCATTACAAGAACCATCCGGAATTCATACGCCCTGAGACCCGGCGCAATGAAGTCATCGCTTTCGTGAAAAGCGGGTTGCGCGATCTCTCTATCAGCCGCAGCACGTTCAAATGGGGAATCCCGGTCCCGCGCGATCCCAAGCATGTGGTCTACGTCTGGCTGGACGCCTTGAGCAACTACTGTACGGCCATCGGCTTCGGATCCAGGGATGAAGCCGACCAGAAGAAATTTGAGCGGTACTGGCCGGCGGATGTTCACATGATCGGCAAGGAGATCATCCGCTTCCATTGCGTCTACTGGCCTGCATTTCTCATGGCCGCAGACCTGCCGTTGCCAAAAGCGGTCATCGCCCATGGCTGGCTGCTGTTTGAAGATAGCAAGATGTCAAAGTCTCGCGGCAACATTGTGCGCACAGAGACCGTTCTGGATGTGCTCGGCAATGATGCGCTGCGTTACTTCCTGCTGCGGGAGGTCGTCTTTGGACAGGACGGCTCGTTCAGTTTTGATGCCCTGGTGCAACGCTACAACTCTGATCTCGCCAATGACTTGGGCAATCTGGCCAGCAGAACCTTGACCATGATCACGCGGTATTTCAACGGCTCGGTTCCCTATCCGTCTCCCACGGTGGCGCGCAAGCCGTCGGACGACGCCATCAAGGAGCAGGCACTGGCGATTATTGCTGAATTTGGGCGACTCTTTGATGACTACCAATTCTCCCGGGCCCTGGAGTGCGTGTGGTCGCTGATCGCCTCCGTCAACAAGTATCTGGTAGACCAGGAACCCTGGATCGTAGCGGAGAAGGAAGGCGAAGAAAACCGCGCTCGCCTGGCCACGATTCTTTATACTGCTGCGGAAGCGTTGCGCATCGTCACCGCGCTGACCCATCCGGCCATACCCGAATCCACCGGCAGAATCTGGAACCAGCTTGGCCTGGGCGAGATTTCCCGCTTTGATCTTACTGACTTGAAGTGGGGACAATTACCGCTGGGCGGCAAAATAGGCAAGGTAGATCCGGTATTCCCACGCGCGGACAAGACCACAATCGAAAGGATGCAGCAGATGGAACAAGAAAGACACACCTCAGCACCTTCAGAATCCTCGCCTGCACCGGCGGGAGAAGGAGCTCGTCCCGGCGCGCCAGCCACCCAGGCAGCGCACGGCCCAGAGGCCGCCCCGGCTCCCGCTGCAACTGCGGCAGTCAAAGACGGAAAGATCTCCATTGACGACTTCTTGAAAGTTGAATTGCGGGTGGGCCAGGTGAAGAGCGCAGAAAAAGTGCAGGGGACCGACAAACTTCTGCGGCTTGAGGTCGACATCGGGACCGAGGTTCGCCAGTTAGTAGCAGGCATTGCCCTATCGTATGCGCCCGAATCGCTTATCGGCCGCAAAGTAGTGATCGTCGCCAATCTCCAACCGCGCAAGCTGCGTGGAATTGAGTCCAATGGAATGATTGTTGCAGCATCGGTGGGCGAAGATGGCAAGCCGGTGCTCGCGGGCTTTCTGGAAGATGTGCCCGTTGGGGCAAAGTTGAAGTAATCGATCACGGATTTAATACAAACTCACTCCGTATAGGTTTGTGTATCAAAAGCAAGAATTTGGTTTATCCCTATTGTGGAGCTATGCCACTCACCTGTTTCATGATTAGAATGTTCTAAGACACCTAAAAAGTATTGCTTCGCATGATCGTCTTTGGTATTGTTACGCCAACAAACTAGCGGATCATTTGAAATCAGTCTGTCGCTTGTATCCCCCCAATCGCTGATTTCCGGCTTTTAGGATTCCAAATCTGAAATCGCGCTTCCTGTGGTCACAGCCAAAGCTATGAGCAGCAGCTAGTGTGACAAAAGACTTGGAGGCAATACACATCGATATCCAATACGCAAACGGGATCAATCGGAGGAAAATGGGAATGAATCTGCGGCAATGGTTCACACGTTATCTAAAACAAGCTTCGATCATTCTTCTGCTTTTGTTCGTGACACCTGCACTGCTGGTTGCGCAGAACAAAGACAAAAAGAGCAATAATTCAGCGCCATCCAAGCCTGCGCCGCATCCAGCGCCCCAAGCGCAGCGCCAAGTCTACCAGCCACACAATAACACAACGAATTCCACGTCTCGTAACACCGTGAATAGGTCTGTGACGCGCACAACGGGCACGGGCGTAAACGGCAATGTGACGAACAGCAGGAATACGGGAGTCAACAAGAACACCACCGTAAATAGCACCAATAGCCGCGGCAATAATCAGTATGGGAATAACAAAGGAAATGTCGTCGGCTCCGCCACAACCGGCAAGAATAGCGTGAATACAGGCGGACATATTGGAGCTAACAATTCGGGGTCAAACAGAGTTGTGGCCGGTGGAAACTCGAACGTAAGGCCAGGGGCTGTTGGATCCACGAATCACACACAGACCGCCATCATTCACAAGACCATGACTTTCAAAGGACGTCCAGCCGACATCCAGGTACGCGGGGGTCGGATCGCTCACATTCACACACAGGGAATGGAGATTCATCGCACTTTACACAATGAGCGAAGGATTGACCGCGTGTACGGAAATGGACGAGTCGTTGTCGTTGGTAGAGGACATGGGTTTTATGAGCGTCCCTATGTCCACGGCTATATTCAGCGGACCTATTTTGTCGGGGGCCGAAGATATGCCTATGCATATCGGACCTACTATTGGGGTGGCAGGCCATATTACCGCTACGCACCTGGGTTTTACTATCATCCGTTATTTTACGGATGGGCCTACCGACCTTGGGTAACGCCCGTGTACTGGTCATGGGGATGGGGTCCATCTCCCTGGTATGGCTACTACGGCTACTACTTTGCGCCTGCGCCATATTATCCCAGTGCATCGCTATGGCTAACGGACTACCTGCTGGCGGAAAACCTGCGCCTGTCTTATGAAGCGCAGTCACAGAATAGCCAGCCGGGTCCACCCCCCCAAGAGGAAGAGGGCGCCGTAGTACTGACGCCTGAGGTCAAGGAGGCAATTGCGCAAGAGGTACGAGCGCAGCTCGAAGCCGAGCGGCAAGCTGCCGCGGCTTCCGGAGGGACCGCCGCTCAACCTGCTGGTGACGATATTCAAGCGCCGCCCGCGTTGGATCCAAAACACCGGACCTTTGTGGTCTCCGGCAGTTTGGATGTGACAGGAGCGAACGAACAAGAGTGCTCCTTGACGGCAGGAGACGTCATTGTCCGTACAGGTGATCCTGATGGAGACCGTGTCAACGTCCTCGTGCAAGCCAGCAAGAAAGGGGACTGTGAGGCCGGATCCACCGCGACCGTGCAAGTCGCTGATCTGCAAGAAATGCACAATCATTTCCGCGAGCAAATCGATGCTGGATTGCAAACTCTGGCGGAAAAACAGGGACATAACGGACTGCCATCCGCTCCAGATACCGGCACCACCAGGGGCGAAATTGCGCCTCCGGCGCCCGACAGTGGCGTGGATAGCCAACTTCAAAAGACTGAGAGTGAAGCTGACGATGCGGAGAAGCAAGCCTCTCCCGGAAGTATTCCACACTAAGGTCATTCCTCAAGCCAATTGGGACGGGACCATCGGTACCGTCCCATTCAAGCGCTACCGGATAAGTTGGTGGCGGAAAAGATGCTCTCAGGAGAACCACAAATGCGAACCAAAGCTCGTCTAATACTGGCAATCCAAACTTTTGTAGCCGGTTTAGCCCTGGTTTCTTGTCTGGCAAAAGCCCAAGACACACCATCAGCGCCGCTGGCAGATCAACTCAAAGCCCAATACACATTGGCAAAAACAACGGGCTATCAGGACACTTTTCAGGTTGTACAGTCCGGAACCGTGTTGGTTATCCAGAAGGACGGCATCTGGGGCTCTCCACCGAGCGACATGACTTTGCTGGTCAACAAGTACCAGGACGGACAATTGCATCCTCCTGGCCAATTCTCCCTGGGGATGAAGAAAGTTAAGCGTCGTTTTTCAGTTGGAGAAAAGGTGTATGCCGCGAGGATTGACGTCAATGCCGGCAAAGACAGTATTTCAATCTGGCTGCTGGAATGCGGTTCGTGTAACGGGACCAATGACGCCGACTCCTACAAAGCAGATTTAGTGTTCCAGTTCGGCAAAGGCACACTTCAGAAGATGGGCGTTCCCGACGTAATGGACACCATCGGCCAGGTGCTCGCTTTTGATCAGCCTGCTCAAACTGCGCAAGATCAACAACCACAGGCACAGCAAGATCAAACGCAAGATCCGCCGGCGCAAACACAGAATATCCATGCAGGACAGACTGTGGATGAGGTTGTGAATGCGCTCGGTCCACCGCAAAAGAAAGTTGATCTCGGTTCCAAGCAAATCTTCATTTACAAAGACCTGAAAGTTACGTTCAAGGACGGCAAGGTCGCCGACGCGGAGTGATCCTACCATTTGGCGTAACTCGTCGCTAACCTAATTCAGTTCATTGGAGCGCCGGTGTGGGAGAATGGAAGCCAGAAGACTGGAGAACCTTGCTGATTGTACATCGACTCCCACGCCCATCTTGAAGGCCAGAAGTTCGACTCGGACCGCGAACAGATGCTGGAGCGGGCCCGCGGTGCCGGACTGGAACGCATTCTGGCCATCGGCAGCGGTACCGGACCGGGAACCCTGGATTGCGCCATCAGGATTGCCGAGAAACAGGATTGGATCTTCGCGACCATTGGAATTCATCCTCATGAAGCCCGGCTGGCCACGGATGCCGATTACACCGAAATGCAGCATCTGGCCAGCAACCGCAAGGTGATTGCCTGGGGAGAGATTGGCCTGGATTACTTCTATGACCATTCACCGCGCGAGGTGCAGCAGGAGGTTTTCCGCCGCCAGATGGAACAGGCCCGGACTGCACGTTTGCCGATTATCATCCACTGCCGGCCGACCAATGACAGCGAGAACGCCTGGGATGATACCATTCGCATGCTGCGCGAGCATTGGGCTTCCAGCGGGCTGGGCGGAATTCTTCACTGCTTTACCGGAGAATGGAAGCATGCCCAGGCTGCCATGGAGATGGGTTTTTATATCTCATTTGCGGGAAATGTCAGTTTCCCGAAGGCAGAAAACATTCGCGCAGCGGCCCGGCGAGTGCCGCTCAATCGCATGTTGATTGAGACGGATTCGCCGTTTCTCGCCCCCGTCCCGCACCGGGGCGAACGCAACGAGCCATCTTTTGTAGTCAATACGGCTGATGCAGTTGGAGAGCTGCGCGGAATGAGTAAGGAAGAGATCGGGAAACAGACAACTCAGAATTTTTACAAGTTGTTTCCGCGGACCGCAGCAGCCAACCACTAACTACTGGGGACCTTCTTCTTCCCGGCGAGTTCATCCGCCGTCTGCTGGATGTTACGGTTCACGAAATTGTTGAAGAAGCCCCACTGCCCGTACTTTTCTTTCAGCTCGGCGCTAACGGCTTCCACGAGCTCTTGGCCTGACTTGCCGCCGGATTGCGCTTTGGCAACGTCCTCGCGCAGAGTTTTGAGGTAATCGCGAAAGTCACGGACATCGGCAGCCGTAGCCAGATCACCGTGGCCGGAGACAAACGTTGCGGAAGCGTGCTCCGCCAGCAGTTTGTCCAAAGTCTGGATCCAGGGCTGGGTTGAAGCGTCAATCAGGTTAGGCAGATGATGCTGCCAGATCAGGTCGCCTCCGAAAACCACATTCGCGTCCGGCACCAACACCACGGAATCTCCTCCCGTATGCCCGAGCATATAGCGAACCTGAACCAGGCGCGACCCCAGATAGAGATCGACTGCGTCTGAATAAACCATGTCGGGTAGCACCAAGCCTTCGACTCTGGCTTTGTCTTCGGGCTTAGGACTCGCACCAAAGAACTTGAGGTTTTCCGTTCGCAGCCATCCGTAGACGTTGCGATGCGCCAGAATTGTGGCCCCGGTTTCAGCGAAAACTGCGTTTCCTCCCGTATGGTCGAGGTGGTAATGCGTGTTGATGACGTAGCGTACGGGCAGGTTGGTGACTTTACGAATCTCAGCCAAGAGCTCTTTCGCCGGTTCCACGCCGACGAAGGTATCCACCACGGCGACGCCGTTGCTGCCTACAATAAAACCGGCATTGCTGCCTGCCTTGCTGCGGTCCGGGCTGACGGCCGCATAGACTCCTTCCCCGATTTTTTTCACAGTGAAGTCGAGCGTATCGGCAGAGAAGGCATACGGCACGCATAAGACGAGCAAGAAAACGATGATTGCATGGCGAAATTTCATGCGGGAGATACTAACACGAGGTCGTTACGCAAGCGGTTACCGCGACCATTTCTCGTTTCAGTGCAGGCAGTGTCGTTCTCGCTGAGAACTTGGTAAGTTGGTAAGTTGGTAATTTAAAGTCAAAACCAAAACCTGGAGACTAGTCGATATAAGGATCCTCTTCGCTAATTTGTGTCTGATGTGATCTTTATTTATCTTGGAATGAGACGCGAACAGCCGCGCGTTGCGGCGTCGCAAAGCAGCAAGCCTGAAAAGACGCCATTTTGGGGTAAATCCGGCTGATGCCGCCAAGCGTACTTACTTAGGAGAGAGATGCGGTCATCCGGCACGCAAATGCCGAATCACAATGACGAAGCAGCCCTGGTCGAACGCATCCGCTCAGGCGATGAGACCGCCATGGCAGATATGTACGACCGCTATTCCGGAATTGTGTACGGAGTCGCACTCCGCGTCCTGGGCAACACCACGGCCGCGGAAGATGTGCTGCAGGAGGTCTTTCTTCAACTTTGGCGTAACCCCAACGCCTTTGACGCCAATCGCGGCAAGCTTCCGGCATGGCTGGCGGTAATCGCGCGCAACCGCGCCATCGACCACCTGCGCAAGCGTCCACCGGAAGATGACATTGAAGACCTGCATATCTCTACCGGCGTGAACCTGGAAGGTGAAGCGGCCCAACGTCTGGCCCTTAGCAAGATACGCAACGTATTGGCGCAGCTTCCGCAAGAGCAGCGACGCGCGCTGGAGATGGCTTTTTTTGAAGGCATGACGCACACGGAAATCGCAACTAAATGTGGCGAGCCGCTGGGGACCATCAAGACCCGCATTCGCACCGGACTGCTGGTTTTGCGAAAAGCATTTGCATGAATGACCACTCACAATACGCTGAGATGCTGGCACTCTACGCGATTGACGCGCTGAATGCTGAAGAGCGTCCTGAGTTGGAGACCCATCTGCGTTCCTGCGCTGAATGCCAGAGCGAATTGGCAGCGTTACGCGGCGATACAGCTCTGCTGGCTCTCTCGGCTGCCGGCCCTGCCCCACCGCGAGGGGCGCGCCAGCGGTTAATAGCGGCAATCGGCCCGCGGCAGGCCGGGGTCTTCGCTAATCAGACACGCAAGAGTTCCGCCGGTCAACGGGTGATCCTCGGGGTGCTGCGGCCGGGCTGGCTCCGGTTGGCTCCCGTCGCCGTTGCCCTGTTCCTGGCTGTATTCAGCCTGTTGCTGTGGCGCTCCAACTCACGCCTGACGAGCAGACAGGAGAAAATGCAGGCACAGGTGGAGCAACTGTCCAAGGAATTGAATGAAGCCCAGCAAATCGCGGCCCTGCTCAAATCTCCCGATACGGTGCGCATGACGCTGGTTTCAACCCACACCCAGCCGCAGCCTCAGGTTAAAACCATGTATGGGCCAAAGATGGGCCGGCTGTTAATGGTGGCCAACAACTTGAATCCGCTGCCGTCGGACAAAGTATATGAACTGTGGTTGCTGCCGGCCACCGGTGGCCCTCCTATGCCTTGTGGAACATTCCGGCCCGATGCAAGCGGCAATGCCATGATGCACCATCCGTTATCCGCCGCAGGAATTGAAGCCAGTGGATTCGCCATCACAGTCGAGCCTGAGGGTGGAAGCCAGGCGCCGACCAGCGAGATCATGATGAGCAGTGCAGGATAAGGTCGTTCTGCCGGAAGTTACGAGAAATCTTGTTCGCGTTGCGATGAAAGCAGTTTGACCCGCTCGGAGAATTTGGTAATCGGGTAATTTCGTAATTGAGTAATTGAAAATCAAAGACTGAATCTACCAACACGAAAAAGGACATCGCGGAAGGCTCTTGTCTAGTTAACATCTGCAATACGTGCAAACAAAATGCAGACTGCAGAGGTGGTCATCATTGGCGGAGGAATCGTAGGCTCGAGCATCGCCTACCAACTCACCGCAGCCGGTTGCAGGAATGTCCTGGTCATCGAGCGTGAAACCGCTCAAGGCAAGGGTTCCACGGGCAAGAGCATGGGCGGCGTGCGAGCGCAGTTTGCCACGCCCGTCAACATCCAGATGTCGCTCTATTCCATTCCCTTCTATGCAAAGTTTGAGGAGACAATGGGCCATCCCTCCGGCTATAAACCCCAGGGATATCTCTTTGTGGCCACGCAGCAATCGCATCTCGATTACCTGCGCGCCAACTTTGAGCGACAAAAAGCATTGGGATTAAAAACAGCGCAGTTGGTGGACGCCGCGTACATCATCAAGATGCTGCCGCAGTTACGATCCGATGACATTCTAGGCGGCAGCTTCTGCTCCACTGACGGCTTTGTTGATCCTTACAGCGTCATGACCGGATTCACAACCAAGGCCATCGACCAGGGAGCTACTTTGTGGAAGAACGCTGAGGTCATTGGCATCTCGTTGGACAACCACGGTGTCGCCGCAGTGAAAACGACCAAGGGAGATGTGGCCACGCGGAAAGTGGTAAATGCGGCGGGCGCGTGGGCGGCCCAGATCGCCAAGCTTGCCGGCCTGGAGCTTCTTGTTGAACCGCTTCGCCGGATGCTGGTTCCGTCCGAGCCGTTCAATGAATTTCCTCACTCCTCGCCGATGGTCATCGACATGAGCACCGGCTTCCACTTCCGCCCGGAAGGGCGCGGATTTCTCCTGGCCTGGAATGATCCGGAAGAGACTACAGGCTTCAAAACTGACTTTGAAAATTCCTTTATCGAGAAAATCTTGACCCGCGCAGCCGATCGCGTCCCTGCATTTGAAAACCTCCCTATCAATCCCAAGCGCGCCTGGGCAGGACTCTATGAGATGACGCCCGACCACCATGCAGTTCTCGGGCCGGTGGAGTCCGTTCCTGGATTCTTTCTGGCCAACGGCTTCAGCGGCCATGGCGTGATGCACGCGCCGGCAACCGGCAAGATCGTTTCCGACCTGGTCCTGACCGGCAAAACCAATGTGGTGGATGATGTCTCGGTTGTAGGGTTCGAGCGCTTTGCCAAGGGCAAGCTTTTGCATGAAACGGCCATCTTATAAACTCTAATAAAACCTTCGTTTCCACAGTTTTGACAACTACATGAGGAAGAGTTTTGATTTCGGCTATCTCGCTCATTGACAAAGACTTATTACGTGATACTATCCCGCCTTCAGCTTGAAATCCAAGGACGGATGATTACATGAAGAATCGCCTACTCATCACCCTTTTTAGCCTGGTGATCAGCCTGCTATCTACAGTCGCATCCAGCCAGACCATCACCGCCTTTGTTGAGGGAAAAATCAAAGACAAGAGTGGCGCGGTCATACCTGGCGCCACCGTCACGGCTTCGAACATAGATACAGGGTTTTCGCGATCGACCGTTACCAATGGCTTGGGTGATTTCCAGATCATTAATTTGCCGGTCGGCAATTATAAGGTTACGGCGGAGGCTCCATCATTTCATTCGCAATCAACAACTGTGCAATTGACGATCGACAAAACCATTACCCTGGATCTTTTTCTGGAGCCTACTTCAGTGAAGGAGGAGGTCACGGTCACGGCGGAGGCCCCCCTGGTCGAGCCTACGCGCACCTCGACCGATTCAGTCATCGGACAGCAGCAGATTGAAAACCTGCCTGTGAACGGACGCCAGTTTATTGACTTCGCGCTGCTGGCGCCCGGAGTCATCGTTGGCGATACCACTTCCGGCAGCACCGATGTCATCATCGAGCCGGTTACCAAGCTTTCCTTTGCCGGACAGAACATCCATTACAACTTCATCGCCATTGACGGCGCGGACAATATCTCCACCGCTTCAGGGGTGCAGAAGACCACTCCTTCACAGGAAGCCGTCCGCGAATTTCTGGTGATCAATAACACCTACAGCGTGGAGGCAGGCCGTGCCGTTGGCGGCATCGTCAACATTGTCACCAAGAGCGGCACCAACGAGTTGCACGGCAGCATTTATGAATATTTCCGCAATGATGCCATGGATGCCCACAGCATCCTGGCCGCGCCGGGCTTGAACAAACTGCGCCAGAACCAGTTTGGATTTACTTTAGGCGGGCCCATCAAAAAGGACCGCACTTTTTTCTTCGCCAATTATGAAGGACAGCGCCGCAGCGAAAACCCGTTCTACAATTCCGTCATTCTGCAGAATCTGGCGGCCATCAATACTTTTAAGACCAACTTTGGCCTGGCGCCCGAGCAGCTCAACGTCAACCGGGTAAGCAATTACGATAATTTTATCGTGAAGGTGGACCATTCATTCACCAAGAATGAGTATGGCTTCCTGCGTTATTTCTTCAACGATGGCCGGTTGACCAATGTCTCACCCCTGAATGACGGCTTTGACCTGCCTTCCGGCTTCAAAGACAACTTCCTTCGCGATCAATCGCTGGTTGGCAGCTTGAATTCCGTGCTCTCATCTCATTTTGTAAATGAGGTACGCGGGCAATACGCGCATCGCACGTTCAACTTTCCCACGGATACCACGCAACCGCATTTAGAAGTGCTCAATACCTTCACCATGGGTGTGAATCGAGGTAATCCTGACTTTTACCAGGAGGGCCGCGAAGAATTTGGCGACAATGCCTCATGGGAAAAAGGCAATCACCGGATAGGCTTTGGCGGGGATTTCAGTTACGTAGATACCCAGGAATCATTCCCGCTCTTCTATCCGTTTGAGGCTGATTTCGGCTGCCTGTTCGCAACTCAGTGTCCGTTTAGCCTGCAAGCGGGAGCGCCACAAGTTATTTTCTTTGAACGATTCAATGGACCCACCTTCACGGAGCCAAGCTTCAGCCCTTCAGTGTTCCAGGGACAACGGATTCCCAGTAGCATTCGAAACGAGGCCGAAGGCGATACGGGGCACACCTATGGCGGTTTATATTTGCAAGACCACTGGCATGCGACCAAAAATCTTGCCTTGAACTATGGGCTACGCTACCAGTTTGAAACTTTTCCTTCGCAGGACCTTAACAGTCCCACGCACGAGTTCGATCCACGCGCAGGCTTTGCCTATAGCTTCGGCACCAGATACAACATCGTGCTGCGTGGCGGCACCGGACTCTATCACGGAACCATTGCCATGCCGTTGCTGGCGTGCCAGCAACCCTCCTGTGGCGGGACTTCCGGCCCTTATCCGGGATCCAATGGCGATGCTCTGAACGCCACCACGCGTCTCTTTGCCTTTGCCAGCGCGCCGAATATCACCTCCATTGCCCTGGCAGATATGTTCGGCGGCGTCTATCCCGATGCTGCGCCGCTGGGTTTCTGTCCGGGAGGAACCGTTTCCGGCTGCGGCTTCTTTGGCGATGCGGTGATTGCCCGCTTCGACAAAAATTACAAGCCGCCCTACGGGATCCAGAGCAGTCTGGGCCTTGAGCTTCAGCCGTTCAAAGATTCAGCGCTGGACATCACGGTGATGCGCACCAAAGGCGTGCACCTGGGCAGCTTTTTCAACCTGAACCAACCCGATCCTACAGCCCAGGTGTTGGTCCACAACTCTGAAGGGCAATCCGGTCTCAAGAACACCTATTTCGCCGCACCCGGCATTCCCGGATCGCGCAGCGCCGGTCCCGGATTCCCAGTTCTGTATGCCGTTTATTTTGAAGCGGCTTCGCGCTGGAACTCGGAGTGGAACGGGCTACTGGTCAACTTCAAAAAGCGGACCAGCCATCACTTCAGCATGGGAGTAAGTTATACGTGGTCAAAAGGCATTGACGACGGTCCCAATCCCAGCTTTGTGCTGATTCCTCAGGACAGCCTGAATTTGAAGGCTGAGCGGGCAATCTCATCTGACAGCGTGGGACAAAGATTTGTGCTGAACACCACGATTGACGGCCCCACTCACATCAATCCGCTGATCAACAACTTCCATCTTTCTGCCATCGTCTCGCTGGAGTCTCCCAATTACTTCACCAAATTCGCCGGCTTTGATGCCAACGGCGATATTTTTGGCAACAATGACCGTGTGGGAATCGAGCCGCGAAATACTTTTAAAGGCGATAGCTACCAATCCACCGATCTCAGATTGTCGCGCAGTTTCAAGCCGGTGGAGCGCCTGAAAATTGAAACCATTGCTGAAGCCTTCAACCTCTTCAACACCGTGAATGTTCGCTTCTTTAATACGGTATATGGCGCAGCGGATTTTTGCCCTTTCAATCCGACCGCGCAAGGATGTTCTGCCACGCAGAGTTTCCTGGAGGGCTCGCCTAATCCGAATTACGGCACGCCGCGCGCTGTGTACAATCCGCGCCAGATTCAGTTGGCGTTGCGATTGAGCTTTTGAGGGGATTGGGCCGTTGGCTCTTGGCTTTTGGCTTTTGGCTGTTGGCTGTTGGCTGTTGGCTCTTGGCTCTTGGATGTTATTGATACCTTTATTAATAATGTCCTCTTAGAGCAGAAATCATGTCGCCCGCTTCACGGGCTCTGCTTATTCCGTTCTCTTCAATCCCACAGCTTGGCGCTGTGGGCTAGAAGAATATCGCCAGCTTCGCTGGCTTTGGATCTTCGCGGCTCGACCAATTCTCTCCTCCAGGACTTTAATTATGCAGCATTCAATAGCCCGACTCCTTCAAAGTCTTCTCCCATGATTACCAACTGATTTTCAGCGTTGTAATCGTTGACTCATATTTCTTTGGCTCTAAGAGTTAGGTTGATTTTTTCGCCGGGGAGATAAGTATCGATTCGGCAACACTATTTCCTAATATACGGCTGAGGACAGCTCGGCTCGATGGCTTGCGGCATCGGTCTGTTTCTTTTCCCGCTCGTCTTCTTTTTTCGCTTCGTCCAAGGCGTGGAGTTCGTAGAAGCGGGCCACCGCTACTTGCAGCCTTTCCTTATCGTTCAACATCACGGGCCAGCGCTCCGTCTGGTGGTCGGGGAAGGACAGGGGTGGCCTCCGC
>DATDGL010000008.1:0-5048 GCA_036522115.1 Candidatus Angelobacter sp. | reverse complement strand
TTGGAAAAATCCGCGCCCGGCATGGCCTTCCGATTCGGCTCCGTGTCAATGATGCTGGGCAGAACAGAGTTGACGCGAATGCCCGTCCCTTTCAGGTCTTGCGCAAGGCAATCAAACAAGGCGACAGAGGCCGCCTTGGAGGCAGAATACGCTGATGCTCCGGCTACATGGTCCAACGCCGCTTTGGACCCGATGTTCACAATGGCCCCGCTTCCCTGGCGCAGCATGGCAGGAACTACTCCCCGGGCCAGCGTGAATCCAACATGCAAATTCAATGTCAGCATCAGATCATAGGTCTTTCGTTCCAGTTCCCAAAGCTTGATCCCGCCGGCATAACCGCCAATGGCATTTACCAGCACATCCAGGCGTTTGTACTTTGCCATTACGGCCTCAACCAAGGCTCGAACCGCAGTTTCATCCGTGGCATTGAGTTGTTCTGTCTGCAACAACGCCGAGGCCGGTCCGGCAGCTTTTCGCAGCGCCTCAAGTCCTGCCGGGTTCTGGTCCGCAGCTACGACCTGGGCGCCCTCCTGCAGAAATGCCTGGGTCACTGCCCGTCCCAGGCCGCCGGTTGCTCCTGCGATCCATGCGACTTTACCTGTAAACCGTTGCGTCATCATCTGGCTGCTCCTTCAAGCTCCGCAAAAATTTTGGATTGGTTTGCATTCTGTAGTTTCACCCGGAATCCACCGGGATCACTTCATAAATTTCTCAAAGGCCGCCACAATTCGCGCCGGCAATTCCGAGGTCGCTTTCCTGGGCAGCAGTTCATGCCCAGCCCCTTCAACTTCCAGAAGATCATGGCGCGCGGGAATCAAATCCAAACCCGACCGCATCTCTTGCAGTGTTCCAAAAGGATCACGGGCGCCGTGGACGAACAATGCGGGTTGCGTAAGTTTAGAAAAATGCGCTGTACGCAGTTGCTCAGGCTTGCGTGGTGGATGCAGCGGATAAGAGAGCAGAAGCAATCCTGAAACCAGATCCGGCCGTTCCGCAATCAGCATGGTAGTCTGCCGGCCTCCATAGGAGTGCCCTCCGGCAAAGATTCGCCCGGATGTTTTGCTCTTCAAGATTTCAAGGGCCCGCCGAATTCCCTCACGGTCGCCCTCGGCAGTGGCCGGAGACGGCGGCCCGAATGAGCGTGCCTGCCGAAAGGGCAGATCATAACGCAAGACCGTGAACCCGGCTTCGGCAAAGGCGTTGGAAAGCAGTGTCAGCAGGTTCGATTTGCAGTTCGCCCCGGCTCCGTGAGTCAGCGCCAGTGAATCGCCATTGATTGCAGCAGGAGTGTGCAGAAATCCGCGCACTGCGGGCTTGGCCGCAACGTCAACGAATTCAGTCACTGAAATTGGTGTCACCGGATCTCTCTTGCGCCAACCATCAGGGCGGATTGCAGCGTGCCAGGGGCGGTTATGACAATTTTGGCATGTGTTTCTTCAGTTCCCATCGTGCTATCGATTCCGCATGTACCTCGTCCGGGCCATCTGCCAGGCGCAACGTGCGCACGCTGGCCCAAGCTCCAGCCAGAAAAGTGTCCTGACACACGCCAGCACCGCCGTGCGCCTGGATGGCGCGATCCAGCACCCGCAGCGTCACGTTGGGAGCAATCACCTTGATCATGGCAATCTCAGTGCGGGCCGTCTTGTTTCCCATTTTGTCCATCATGTATGCGGCTTTCAGAGTCAGCAGACGCGCCTGCTCAATCTCCATCCGGGAAGCAGCGATATCAGCGCGAATCGTTCCCTGCTCTGCCAGCGGTTTACCAAAAGCCACGCGGGAGAGAACGCGCTTGCACATGATTTCCAACGCGCGCTCAGCCACGCCGATGCAGCGCATGCAATGGTGAATGCGTCCCGGGCCCAGGCGTCCCTGGGCGATCTCAAAACCTCGTCCCTCCCCCAGCAGCATATTGGAGACAGGCACGCGGACGTTGGTGTAGCTCACATCGCCGTGCCCGTGTGGAGCGTGATCATAGCCAAAGACCGTGAGCAATCGCTCAATCTTGATTCCCGGAGCATCCATGGGCACCAGTACCATGGACTGCTGTTTGTGCTTGGGCGCGGAAGGATCTGTCTTGCCCATAAAAATCGCGATCTTGCAACGGGGATCCCCCGCGCCAGACGACCACCACTTGCGGCCATTGATAACGTATTCGTCTCCCTGGCGGCGGATGCTCGCTTCAATATTGGTGGCGTCTGAGGAAGCTACGCCTGGCTCGGTCATGGCAAAACAGGAACGGATTTCTCCTTCCAGCAAGGGCTTGAGCCAGCGCTCTTTCTGCTCCGGCGTACCGTATCGCTCCAGCACCTCCATGTTGCCCGTATCGGGCGCGGAACAATTGAATACCTCCGGACCCATCACGCTGCGGCCCATGATCTCGCATAGGGGCGCATACTCCAGGTTGCTCAATCCCGCGCCATACTCGCTTTCCGGCAAAAATAAATTCCATAGACCAGCGGCCCGCGCCTTGGGCTTCAACTCCTCAATCACCCGCGTCGGCACCCAGCGATTGCGCTCAATCTCATCGTGGAAACGCTTTTCATTGGGATAAACGTGCTCGTCCATAAAAGCGGCCAGCTTCTTCTGGAGATCTTTTGCCCTTGGTGAAAACTCGAAACTCATATCTGCCTTTCTCGGGTTTTAATTTTGGCAATCATGGCAATTCTGGCAATTTCTATAAGCGTCCCGTTAACGTAGCCCCTCCATCCACCACAATCGTTTGTCCGGTCATGTAGGACCCATCTTCGCTGGCCAGCAGCACTGCTACTCCCGCCATTTCGGCGGGCTGCCCGATATGCTGAATCGGTTGTTTGCTGATCACCTTGGCCAGTTGTTTTTCATCCTTCCAGTAATATTCGCTAAGCGCCGTTTGGACCAGCCCAGGAGCAATCGCGTTCACCCGCACCCCTTTCGGGCTTAACTCCAGCGCGTAAGACTGGGTCATCATGATAAGCGCCGCCTTGGTCATGCTGTAGAGCAGTCCATAGTACTGCGGACGCAGACCGGAGATGGACGCTACATTAATAATGGAGCCCGACCCGCGCCGGCACATTCCCGGCGCTACATGGCGAATCAGGCGAAAAGCGCTCTTCAGGTTGATCTCTACCATCTTGTCGAACTTAACATCGTCAACATCCAGGCAAGGCTCCTGCGCAATGTTGGTGGCGGCATTATTGACCAGGATGTCGATGCGTCCAAACTGCTGCATCGCGGCGTCAACCAGGTGTTGGATCTGCTCCGCGCGGCCAACGTGACAAGCGATTGGCAACACTCCCGGCCCGATCTCCTTCGCTACCTGGTCCAATACATCCTGCTTCCGCCCGCAAATCACTACGTTTGCGCCTTCGCGAACAAAAGCTTCTGCAATGGCCTGCCCTATACCGCGACTCGCTCCGGTCACCAAGGCAACTTTGTCTTGCAACCTGCCCATGAACTCACTCCTTGTCGTGAGGATTGTTCGGTGAGCTATTGTCAATGAGGAACCGCCATGTGGCAAATCAAGTTAGCTCCCCGTTGCTTTAGGGTGGTTTTGTTCCGCGTGTAGCGATGCACCGATAACCTGATGTGCCGATATGATGACTTTCCTTCCGGCCCCTGACCTCCAACTTTACAACTCTTACAATGAGCTGACCCGAGTTGCAGATTACAATGTCTAGCATCTGAGGAACACCATGAACGTTTTGCTGTTCTCCATGCCGGATTCATTCGAGCACATGCCTGCGATGGTGATTCGCATGCCCAATGGCGCTCTAACCTCGCTGGCGGGTAACCTTGATTCTCACCACCACGTTGCCGTCGCCGATTTAATCCTGGTACAGGACCGTGTTCGCCAAACCGTCACCGAGCTCATGCGCGCTCATGACCCTGACGTCCTGGGTCTTTCCGTCATGACCTTTCAGCGCCGTACCGCCGGACGCATCATGGAACTGGCGCGCGCGCTCAAGCCCAGCGTGAAGGTCGCTGTGGGCGGTTACGATCCCAGCCTTGCCCCACAGGCCTATTGTGAAATGGGCGTGGACTACATCGTGCGCGGTGAGGGCGAAATTACCTTTCGCGACCTGCTGCGCGCAATCGAAAACGGCAGCCCGCTGGATCAAATCTGCGGCCTCTCCTATCGCAACGGGACTCAATGGGTGCATAACCCTGACCGCCCTGCTCATGGGATTGAGGGCGGTGATATCCGCCTGCCCAATCGCGCCGTCCGCGTGCTCAAAGGCTACACGCTGCTGGGACGCCAGGTGGACGTGATTGAGACCTCGCGGGGCTGCACTTACGATTGCAGCTTCTGCTCGATCATCGAGATGCGCGGCCGCAACTTTCATACCTTCAGTTTTGACCGCGTGCTGGCGGATATCCGCGATGCCCGCGACCATGGCGCCCGCACCCTCTTTATCGTGGATGACAACATTACCCTGAACGTCCACCGCTTTGAGGCGCTCTGCCGCGCCATCATCGATGCCGGACTCAACAAGCTCGACTACTTTCTCCAGGCCATGACGTCAGCCATCGCCACGCACGGCGAGACCCTGGCGCCGCTTATGCGTCAGGCGGGATTTCGCTACGTCTTTCTGGGAATCGAAAATATTCTGGACGGTGACCTGGCGTTCCTCCGCGCTCAGGCCAAGAACACAGACCGGGCCAACGGACACAACAATGGCAACGCCACGCTCAAGGCCATCAACTATCTGCACCAGAACAAAATGCTGGTTGTGGGCGGACTGATCGTCGGCAATCCGGATGACACGCGCGAATCCGTTGAAGCCAACCTGGAGTTCGCCCGGCGCTATGTTGACTGGCCCTACATTCAGCATCCCACACCTTACCCACGCACGCCCATGACCAAGGATTTCATTGAGAAACAGCTAATTATTAATGAAAAACTTGAAGAATATGATGGCACCACCGCGGTAGTGCGTACCGAGCATCTTTCTGCCGAAGATGTGGAATACCTGCGCTGGAAAGCAGAACGCTGGATGAAAACACAACACATGCCGGCAGTGCTGCGTCACGACTTCTGGTATGTCCTCACCCACGCGCCACAGATGCTG
>DATDGL010000007.1:0-72261 GCA_036522115.1 Candidatus Angelobacter sp. | reverse complement strand
GCGTTGAAGGACCTCATCCGCGCTGCAGTGGCATTCAATCTCAAGGGCAAAAGCAAGCCTAAGCCGAAGTCCCGGCGAGCGAGCAACAAGCGGGTTGACTAGCTTCATCGCAGTTCCCGGCCACAGTCATTAGAGCGTGTTTCAAAATACGCTCTCCAGACCAGCCGGTGGAAGCTCGCGCGCATTGCGAGGAGAGTGTAGATATGGCGCATGTTCATAGTGAATACAATACGGAATCGGACGTGCGGGTTCCAGTGGCAACATTAAAAGCTCATTAGTGGATCCAAGCCGTGTGTCTCCAGCAATTTGCTGGTAACTTCGCCAAGATCAATCCATTGCCGGCCATTGAACATCTGAAGGTGGTGCATCTCCGGCTCTTCCAGGGTTACACGCAATTCGCCTTCGGCCGGGGGATGGATGGAGTCAGAGGGTGGAAGATACTCGATTGAGATGTCCAAATAGATGCGGCAAATTACACAGTTCGGCATTTGAGCCTCAACATCGCGCGCATGTGGCGCGGTGGAAATCTTATTTAAAGACTAAAAACGGCTTGGATCCGGCAGATGGAACCGGGAGAACAATCCGAAGCGGGCCGCGCCACCCGGACTGTTCTCAGTTTGGAACGACTGATCCGGCGGTTTTTGCGTGGTTTTTTAGGGGAGGGGATGTTTCTAACATCGACCACGGAGCAGCCAAAATTGGCCGCAGAGTCTCGCAGATGTGTGCAGATCAAACGATTGGGCCAAGGGTTTTTACGGCACGGCTGAAAAGCCGTGCCAGCGCCAGCGAAGCTAGCGCCTCAACCTCCTCACTATGGCCGCAGACTGATCTATTCCCATCAACGCGGTCAGCCCCAGGTAGACCAAGCCGTAAGGGATAAGAATGACTAGTCCTGCTATGCGTGGGTTATGCGGATGCAGGCCTAGACGTAATCCCCAGCCTGCCCCTGCCGCCAGAATGGCGGCCAGCCACAGCTTTAAGATATAGGTGGCAGGAAACTGAATGTGGCCGATCCTCAGGTTCATTGCCCGCCGCAACAGCAGAAACTCAACCCACGCCGAAAATCCGGCCGACGCAGTAAGTCCCGCCACACCCCAACGTGGATCAATTCCCAGAAGCCATGGACCAAGAGGCGCTCCTGCCGGCAGCGCAAACAAACATCCGAGCGCCGTGGTTAGCCCCACGCGCACCAGAGCAAAGCGCAATGGAGTACGAGTGTCACGCAAGGCGTAGTAGGCAGATGAGTACAAACGTCCTACGGTGGAAGCCACCAGGCCGATGGCTGATCCCGCCAGGATGGCCCATACATACTTCGCATCCGCAACGCTGAATTTCCCGCTTTGATAAATGGTTGCGGCAACGATGTCTCCCAGCGCCAGGAAGGCGACGGCGGAAGGCACGACAAAAAACACGATGCGGCGCGTGCTGGAGGAAATCCTGCTTCGCAACGCTTCCGCCACCTGCTGTTCACTCCCCAGAGCACTGGACATTGCCGGAAGCTCCGCCGCCGAAACTGACATGCCGAATAAGCTGATGGGAAGCATGTAGAGGGTCTGGGCGTTGAATAGCGCAGCTACAGCGCCGGTAGGAAGAAAGCTGGCCAGCAGGTTATCTATGTAGGCGCTCAACTGGGTCACACCCCGGCCTATGAATACCGGAAAAAAGTTCTTTATGACCACGCGTACATCCTGGCTGGCCGATCCCAGCGTCAGGCGGATGGCGGGCGCCAGGTTGAGCACGATCGGAAGCTGCATCAGAAATTGCAAAGCGCTCCCGGCCACCGATGCCCACGCAGTATAGACCGCAAGCTGCGAGAGTTCCGCGCGCCTGAAAGCAAGCAGGGCAGTAATGATTGCGGTGTTCCAGACAACCGGCGAAACGTAGGACAGAAAGAACCGCCCATGGCTGTTCAAAATGCCCAGGCACCATGCGGACAGCACCAGCAGACCGACACCGGGAAAGAAGATGCGAACCAGCCTGATGGCGAGCTCGCGGGTCTCGCCGTGGAAGCCGGGCGCAATTGCGTCGATCAGGTACGGTGTGGCCAGTACACCGCCGAGCACCAGAATGGATGTGACCAGAGCCAGCAGGGAAAACACCGCTCCTGCAACTCGTCCGGCTTCCTGTTTTTTTTCTTCAGCCACCAGCCGGGCATAAACGGGGATGAAAGAAGCTGAGAGGACGCCTTCGCCGAACAGATTCTGAAGGAAGTTGGGGATGCGCATGGCCGCGCGAAATGCGTCCGCAGCGTAGGAAATACCAAAGTAGTGCGCGAAGACGCTATCGCGCACCAAGCCGGAGATGCGGCTGAAAAAAATTCCCGCCGCCACCAGAAACGCCGAATGGGCCACGCTCGCCTTTGCCGGCGAAGTGGATGGCTCCGAGCTATCGGCTGCGCTCATTGGTTCATCATGGTTATAAATGAAATTGCCAGAATTGCCGTAATTGAAAAAAAATCAAAACCCCGCAGGCCACTCGGTTGAGATCTGCTGATGAAGTTAATGCCTTTCAATTTTGGCAATTCCGGCGATTATGGCAATCACACGACTCCGGTGTTTCGCAGTGCTGCAATCTCCTCTACCAAATAGCCAAGTTCGAGAAGAACTTCGTCTGTGTGCTCACCCAGCAGGGGAGCACGATGGTGTATGCCGCCGGGAGTAGCTGAGAGCCGCATGGCGGTGTTAGCCAGCGGGATGGACTTGGGCGCGCCGGGATAATCAACAAACTTGAGCAACTCGCGCGCCTTCACCTGAGGATCGTCGAGGACCTCGCCTACGCTCATTACCGGTCCGGCGGGAATGCGGGCCCCTTCCAGTTCTGCAAGTGCTTGTGCGCTGGTGCGGGCCGCCAACCAGGCATTCATTGCAAGGGTGATGATCTCGCGATGGTTGGCGCGCGCTGAATCATCTGCGAAGCGGGAGTCGGTGATCAGTTCTTCACGGCCCACCAGGCGGGCCCAGCGCCTGAACATCTCATTGCCGACGACGGAAACCACAATCCAGCCATCCTGCGCGCGATAGCAGCCGGCTGGCGCCGCCCAGAAACCCTCATTTCCGGCCTGCTCGCGTTGGATACCCAACACATGCTGTTCAGCCAACAGGCCTTGTATAAACGTGACACCCGTGGCCAGCAGGGATGCATCCACCAACTGTCCCTGGCCGGTCTTTGATCGGTAGTACAAGGCTGCCATCACGCCAAATGCAGCATGGAGCGCGGTGCCGTAGTCTTCAAAAGGAACGATGCCACGCACCGGCGGACCGGGGAAGCCGGTAAGGCTCATGGCCCCGGACATAGCCTGGGCAACAGTATCGAAGCCCACCCGTCCAGCGTAAGGGCCGTCCGGCCCGAAAGTAGAGATGCGCGCCAGAATGATGTCCGGTTTTATGGCGCGAAGCGACTCATAATCCAGGGCCATCTTCTTGAGGACCTCAATGGGCAGATTTGCGATTACCACATCGGCATGCCGCGCCAGGCGACGGATAATCTCCGCCGACTCCGGTTTGGAGGTATCCAACGTCAGGCTGCGCTTGTTGCGGTTCAGCGAAACGAAGCTGGCTCCGTCACCGGTCTTGCTGATCGGCGCCAGATAGCGATCTTCGCTGCCTTTCCGCCGGTCCACGCGAATCACGTCCGCACCCATGTCCGCCAGCAGCATTGCGCAGTAAGGCCCGGCGATAAACCTTCCGAAGTCGATGACGCGAATGCCTGCAAGCGGAGCGCGATTTGACATCAACGTGATTCTAATTGACGGACACTACTGTGTACTCTCCGTCACTAGTAAGACCACGATGGAATCAATTGCATTGATCACCTTCGACGAAGGCACATTGTGGTTGTTGCAGAAGATGGAAAACACAAAACGGTGTCCAGAGCGGGTCTCGGCGTAGCCGGAGAGCGCATTCACATGGCTCAGAGTGCCGGTCTTGGCGTGCACCATTCCGCTTGCGGGTGTGTTCAGGAAACGTTCTGCCAGGGAACCATCCAAACCGGCCACAGGCAGAGTCTGCTCATAGACCGGGCCCCAGGCCTGGCGGGAAGCATAGGTCAGCAAATGGGCGACGGATTCAGGGGTAATCAAGTCCCGGCGCGAAAGTCCGGAGCCATCCAGCAGGAAGAATTCATCGCTCCTGAGCCCGGCTTTCAGCAGGAACTGACGGCGTGCCGCGCTGCCATCTTCAAAAGATCCGTCGCCACCCTTAAGCTTTCCGATGAGCCGCAACATTAATTCAGCATGAAGGTTCTGGCTGGCCTTGTTGGTGACCCGAATATCCTCCAGCAACGGCAAGGAGACATGCTCAGCCAGGATTTGTGGGGGCGTGGAGGGCGCGACCAGCGGCTGAACCTGCGGCTGCGGCACGGCCGCGTTGCTACCCATACAGCATTGTTTGCGATTGCGTCCTTCTGCCACCGCCTGTTGCGGCGGAGGCTGATCAAAGAACCGGGCCAGATCCCCATGTCGCCCATGGGTCTTGCCGGTGACCGTGATCCCACGTTTTTCCAGAATGCTGCGAAAGAGCTGCGCGGTAAATTCCGCCGGGTCTTCTATGGTGATGGCCTCGCTCGTCCCACTATCATTCAATGGCAGCGATCCCCACAGGAATACCTTGAGAGAGCCGGCATCGCGGTGCACTCCGATTTTTCGCGCCACGCCGGCGGCACTGGTTACTATGCGATTGTCGATTTCGTAATAGGTGGTTTCCGGATCCAGGGTGACAAGCGCTTTTTCTCCCACCTGCTCGCCCGGATGAATGCGGATGAACAGCACATTGTCATTGAAGCTCAGGGCAGAGACTGGAGCGCCATCAATCCACTGCAAGTCGTCGTAGGCCCAGCCCTCACCATAGCGTTGGGCGGAGTAGAAGGTATCGTCGCCGATCAGGTCGCCGTCCACGATCTTCAGGCCCTTCTGCACGAGTTGGTCGGCCAACTGTTCCAGAACCAGAGTGGGAGGCGAGATACGCTCAGTCTTTACCTGGTAGGGCATGACGCGCCCGGAGATGTTGGCATCCCCGCGGCCCACAATAACGAGATCGCCCAGCAACCGGCCATTGCTATCCAGCTTGCCCGTGGTCTCCACCGTGGTATGGAAGCGGTAATCCGGGCCGGCCAACGCGAGCGCGGCGGCAGTGGTCAGGAGCTTTACGTTCGACGCCGGCAGAAAAAGATGATCGGGATTGAGCGAGTAAATGGTTTTGCCGCTCTCCAGATCCACTACGTCAATACCCCAGAGAGCGCTGGCCATCTGCGGCTGGTTGATGATAGCCCTGATCTGGGCACCAAGGCTGGGTTCGGTTCTGACCGGTTTTTGGGGTGAGGCGGCGTGCAGCGGGACGATCAACAGCAGGCACAGCGCGTACAGCACTCGTCGTTGGTGCATGGGGCTTGGCCAGATTATACAATCGGCGACATGCGGAGATCGCCCTACATCTGGAACCTGCGCAGCCGCAGCCTGGAATTGGGCGCGCGCACGCTGGTGATGGGCATTCTGAACATCACTCCAGATTCGTTTTCCGATGGCGGCAGGTTTCTCTCCCGCGATCACGCGGTGGGCCATGCGCTGCAAATGTTCGATGAGGGCGCGGACGTTCTGGACATCGGCGGCGAATCAACCCGGCCGGGCGCCAAGGTGGCCGAGGCCGGCGTGCCCGTGGACGAAGAGCTGCGCCGCATCATGCCGGTCATTCAAGACGTCCTGCTGGAACGTCCGGACGCGGTGCTCTCAGTCGATACTTACAAAGCTGATGTTGCCCGCGCTGCCGTAACTGCCGGAGCGCAGATCGTGAACGATGTGAGCGCGCTCCGCTGGGACCCACAGATGGCGGGGTCTGTCGCCGAGATGAAATGTGGCGTGGTCCTCATGCATACACGCGGTCGCCCGGAAGAATGGCGCACCCTGCCGCCATCACCGGACATCGTGGCGGAGGTGAAGACGGACTTTAGCCACTGGACAAAAACAGCAATCGCTGCAGGGATTGAGCAACAACGGATTATGCTGGATCCGGGCTTTGGCTTCGGAAAGAAATTCGAAGGCAATTACCCGCTGCTTGCTGGCCTGTCAAAATTGCACGAACTTGGGTTTCCCTTGCTGGCAGGAACGTCGCGCAAGTCATTCATTGGCCGCACCCTGGCTCGCTCGGGAAAAGACCTGCCACCGGAGGAGCGCCTTTTCGGGACGCTGGCCACCGTGACAGCCTCCGTGCTTCAAGGCGCACACATGGTCCGCGTGCATGACGTCAAGGCAGCGGTACAGGCGGTCAAGGTGGCAGATGAGATTCTCGCCTGCCTCCCGGATTCTCCAGTTTCTTCTTAGACTTTCCCTCAACCTGACGTAATATCTCATTATTTTCTTTTCGGCATCATGCTGGGAATGTCGGTCTTTGCAGGAGGTTGGTCGTGGCGAATCAGGCGCAACATATGGCCCCAATTGGGGCTGAACCGTTGGCGGCAGAATCTCAGGCTCCCACGGAAGTGCATGCGGCAAAACCGGTTGCAACCTGGAATTTTGGCGTGCGGCTGGCTTTTCGATTCTGCTTTGTTTATTTCACGCTTTACTGCCTGAGCAACCAAATCATTGGCGGGCTGCTGATTATTCCCAAGCTTGACTTTCCAGAGCTAGGCACTATCTGGCCCCTCCGCCAGGTCACCTTTTGGATTGCGTCCCACGTTTTCGGCGTGACGCGCCCACTCGTGTACACCGGCAGCGGCAGTGGCGACAAGACCTTTGATTGGATACAGACGTTGTTTCTTCTTGCCTTCTCGGTTTTGGTTATGGCCATCTGGTCGGTTTTTGATCGCCGCCGGAAGAACTATGCGGTCCTTGCCAAATGGTTCCGGCTGTTCATTCGTTTCGCACTGGCATCAGAGATGTTGAGTTACGGCTTTGCCAAACTCATTCCCTTGCAGATGCCATTTCCATTCCTTACGCGCCTCATGGAGCCGTACGGCAATTTCGCGCCCATGAGCGTGCTGTGGTTCTCCGTTGGCGCTTCGCATTCTTATGAAATTTTCACGGGCTGCGCCGAGACCCTCGGCGGCCTGCTGCTCATCTTCCCGCGGACCGCCATGTTAGGCGCATTGGTCTGCACGGCAGACATGATCCAGGTCTTCACTCTCAACATGACCTATGACGTACCGGTCAAACTCTTGTCTTTCCATCTGCTGGTGCTCGCGCTTTTCCTGCTGGCGCCGGAAGGCCGCCGGACCTTCACTTTCTTGTTCTCAGGCCGGGCCACAGAGCCGTCCTCGCAGCGGCAGCTTTTCCGCGGCTTGCGCGCTAACCGCGTGGCGGTGATCGTGCAGGTTGTCTTCGGCTTGTATCTGGTCGGGATGAATCTGTATTCCGAAGTCCAGTCCTGGTACACCTACGGCGGAGGCCGGCCCAAACCTTCGCTCTATGGAATCTGGAACGTGGAGCAAATGTCCATTGACGGCGTTGTCCGTTCGCCGCTGCTCACAGATTCCGACCGCTGGCGTCGCGTGATCTTCGATTTCATCGCCTTTACTCAGTTCCAGCGCATGGATGACACCTTCGCCGGCTTCGGGTCTACCATCGACGATAAGGGCAAGACTCTCTTGCTCACCAAGCCCGCCGACAAGAATTGGAAAGCCAGCTTTACCTTCGATCGTCCCGCGCAGGACCAGCTCGCGCTGGATGGCTCCATGGATGGCCATAAAATTCACATGCAGCTCAAGCTTCTCGACCGCAGCAAGCTCATGCTCGTGAATCGCGGCTTCCACTGGATCAACGAATATCCGTTCCAACGATAGACTTCCGGCGGGAGGCACGATGGCAAATCAGGTTCTCTAGAAGCTCTTCTCTGAATCCAGCATGATGGTCACCGGTCCATCATTCACGAGTTCCACGTCCATCATGGCCTGGAATTCGCCGGTCTCGCAGCGCAGGCCGGCAGCACGGATTCGCTCCACAAAATATTCATAAAGGCGGCGAGCTTCTTCGGGACGCGCGGCAGCGTCAAACGACGGCCGCTTCCCCCTCCGCACGTCTCCGTACAACGTGAATTGCGAGACCACCAATACCGCGCCGTGTTTTTCCAGAACAGACAAGTTCATCTTTCCGGCGTCATCTTCAAAAATTCGCAGGCCAATGATTTTTTCTGCCAGATAGGCGGCTGCCGCCTCGCCATCGGCTTTTCCCACGCCGAGGAGGACCAGCACCCCGGCGCCGATTTCCCCGATAGTTTCTCCTGCTACTGTGACTCTGCACCGGGAGACACGTTGAACAACAGCGCGCATAACGGCTTGATGATATCGCGATCAAGCGGACGCACACATTGTACCCAAGTGAGCATCCTGGTTCTGCGAGTGTCTTTTGTGATGAGATTTTGGGCTTTGACTTTCAATTATCAACTTACAAGTTACCCAATTGCCAAATTCTCCGTGGGCCGTAGCCGTAGCTGGTTCCATGCTGTAAAATCGCCCGTCCCCATTTTCTCAAGAAGGAGCCAGTTATGCTGCGTCGCTCGCATTTGTGCTGGGTGGTTCTGCTGGTCTTGCGGTTGAGCGCTTGTATAGCCGCACAGCCGGTACAGCAGTCTTCTCCCAGCGAAACCCCTCAGTCACCGGCCATTCACAACGATGTTGTGATTCGCGGCGGAACCATTCTCACCGTTACCCACGGGAAGATCGAGAACGGCAGCATCTACATCCACAACGGCAAGATTGCGGCTGTGGGCAGGACGGTAGATGCGCCCGGCAATGCAACCGTGATCGACGCAACCGGCAAGTGGGTGATGCCCGGCATCATTGATTCGCACTCGCACATCGCCCTGGATGAAGACGTCAACGAGGCTACCAGCCCGATCACACCGCACATGATGATGAAGGACGCCTTCGACTACCACGACAAGATGATCTATCGCGCGCTGGCCGGCGGTGTCACCACTTCCTTGCTGCTCCACGGCTCAGCCAACATGATTGGTGGACAGGCCATTGTGATCAAGCACAAGTACGGGTTGGGCCGCGATGATCTGCTTTTTCCGGGCGCGCCCCAGTCGATCAAGTTCGCCAGCGGCGAGAACCCCAAGCGCGTCTACGGGCAGCGCAACCAGCTTCCTTCCACCCGGATGGGCAATTTTGAAGTGATGCGCCAGGCGTTCACCGAAGCGCGTGAATATATGCGCGAATGGGACGACTACAACGCCAAGGCAAAGAAGGGCGACAAGGACGCCAAAGCGCCGAAGAAAGACCTGAAGCTGGAAGCGCTGGCGGACATCCTGCGCGGAAAACTTCTGGTCCAGATTCACTGCTATCGCGCCGATGAATTTCTCACGGAGATGGCGTTGGCCAAGGAGTTCGGCTACAAAATTCGCGCCTTCCATCACGCTTTGGAAGCCTATAAAGTTGCCGACAAGATTGCCGCCAACGGGGTGGCCATCGCCACCTGGCCTGACTGGTGGGGCTTCAAGTACGAAGGCTGGGATGGAATCCCGTGGAACGCCGTGATCTCAATGCACAAAGGCGTGCGCGTGGCGCTAAAGAGTGATTCTGAAGATGTGACCCGCCGCTTGAATCAGGAGGCCGGAAAAATTATTCATTACGGCGTGCCGGAAGATGAGGCGCTGAAAATGATCACCTTGAATCCTGCATGGATCATCGGTGTTGATGACCGCGTCGGCTCGCTGGACGTAGGCAAAGACGCCGACATCAGCATATGGAACAGCTATCCGCTTTCCTCGGCCGCGCTGGTGGACGAGGTATTGATTGATGGCGATGTCTACTTCGACCGGTCGCTGCCCGGTCTGGGCCTGACTCATTACAAGGAGGGCCAATAATCATGTTAAGAAAAATTTCTCTTGCCGTTACTCTTACTCTTGCATCTGGGTCGCTGGCCCAGACAGCGAAAAAACCAAAAACTGCTTCCGAAGCCAATAGTGGCACGATCGTATTGCGCGGCGGAAAACTGTTGACCATTACTCACGGCGTGATTGAAAACGGCGTACTGGTCATGCAGAACGGAAAAATTGCCGCAGTGGGCGGGGCCGGCGCCGTCTCCATTCCGCGCGATGCCAAAGTCATTGACGTGACCGGCATGACCGTCTATCCGGGACTGATCGACTCCGAAACTCATCTGGGCCTGACCGAGGTTTCCGCCGACCAGATGACGAATGACCTGGTAGAGACGAGCGACGAGATCATGCCCCACATGCATGTCTACGACGCTTTCCACGCAGAGACGGCCCTGATCCCCGTCACGCGCATGAACGGGATCACCAACGCCATTGTCGCGCCTGCCAACCAGGACACCCTGCCGGGCCAGGACTCCTTTATTCAACTTAATGGGCGCTCCGCCGAGGAAATGCTCATGGTGCGCGACATCGCCATGCCGCTTAACTTCACCGCAAGGCAGCGGCGTAATCAAGGGCAATTTCAGAATTTCAAATTCCCGTCCACGCGCATGGGTATGGCGGCGCAGTTGCGCCAGACATTCATGGATGCCCAGGACTACGATCAAAAGCTCGCTACCTACGAAAAGAAAAAATCTGCCGGCGGCGATGACAAAGACAAGGAAAAAGGCCCCGGTCCACCCCCTAAACGCGACCTGAAGCTGGAAGCCCTGCTGCCCTACCTGCACGGACAGAAGCCGGTGGTGCTTGCGGCGGAAGAGCCGAACGATCTGTTGACTGCGATTGAGCTGGCCAACGAGTTCCACCTTAAGGTGGTCCTCAACCACCTGGCCCACTCCGCCAGCCTGTTGGACAAGGTTGCAGCCACACATTTCGCGGTGATTGTTGGCCCTATCTACGAACAGCCTAAAGAAGACGAGCGCTACGATGCGGTCTACAAATTGCCGGCGGAGATGGCAAAGCGCGGCATCAAGATCGCCTTTGCATCGTACGAAGCCCACAACGCGCGCAACCTGCCCTACGCGGCCGGCTACGCGATGGGTTTCGGGCTGCCACACGATGAGGCGCTCAAGGCAATTACCCTCAATCCCGCCCAGATCTGGGGCGTAGATGACCGACTGGGTTCGCTGGACACAGGCAAGCTGGCCAATGTTGTCGTGGCGGACGGCGATCCGCTGGACGTGAAGACAGACGTGAAGCACGTCTTCATCAACGGCGCAGAGATCCCCCTGGTAAGCAAACAGACGGAGTTGAGAGACCAGTACTGGAAGTGAAGGTGTGGTTGACGATCCCTAGCCGCTTTGCTGGGATTCGGGATCAATTCAAGGGCACTTGCGCCAAGTGTTTACCAGTAAGTAAACTTTTGAAAAAAGGCCAGGGGCCGTATTCGTGCTTCCGTGCAAACCCCTGGAAACTTGGGACTTAGTTGGGTTCCCATGGATTTTTCTTTCCATAACTGTTAACGCAATAACGGTTAAAGGCGGCGGAGAACCCAAGAAAGGGACTTGGTTCCGCGATTCCGCTAGAACCCGCGCCAATCGCGCAAAAAAGCGCTCGCGGAATGCAATTCCTGGCGGCTTGGAAACCCTTTACCACTGATGACGACTGATTGGACTGATCCACGGCAGGCCGGGACAGGTCTTCACTGATGAAAACATCTGCCTTTGCCGCTACGCCGCTACATGTCCTCTAACTAACTCTTTTGTCATCAGCGAAAACTCTGTAGCGGCAGCGACGCTTCGTCCCGCTACCTGCCGCTACTCCCGCTACCAGCCAATCTTGTGCGCATGTGGATAGAGTAGGGATAGAGTATACAAAAGCAATTTTTGTTCGCTTCCCTGCAAGGATCTACACGGGATCTACACGCACCTCTCCTGCGGCGCTCGACCGGGGAAGAAGAGTTTAGGTTCTGCGCTCGGCGAACCTCAGATCTCGACTCACAATGAGAGCCGGGTGTGCTGCGGTTTTCTTCGCGCAGCACTGCGTTGCTTCGCAAGCGCCGGTGCACACGTCTCCCGTTGCGTCGGGCTGTGGCGGCGCCTAAGGGCCGCAGCCGAGGGCGGCTGCGCTCCACTCTTTATATTCAGTTGTCAAAGACCACTGCGGGAAACACAAATCCCGCTCGCCCTGGGGCGAAGGCGCGCTTTCAGTCCGGTTATCCGGCAGAATGTGCGCCTGATACGAGGATTGCAGCATCGCGAGTGGGAGTCAATCAAGTGCTGTCACAATGCTGTCAGAGTGACAGCACTTTTTTCAGGAAAAGGCCAATGTTTTGATGTTTTTCTGGAAGCGCGCATGTTCCCCATCCTCCCGGCACGCCGGGAGGATCGAGCCCTAATTTTTATCGCGGCTTGCCGCGCTGTGCCACACGAGCAATGAGGTGGACGAATTGCGTTGACCGATGCCCGCTGGCAGTGGGGGAAGTTTGGCGCTCGCTAACGCGCCGGTCAAGTAAATTCTTGGTTAAATCCCAGGAAATTCCCCACAATGGGACGAGCTCGAGGCCATTTCTTAGCATTTAACAATGTGAGGGCGATACTTATGGCAGCAGGCCTTTGGGCGCTGGCCGGCGCCATCCGGTCGTCCGCCAACACGCTGTGGTACGATGCGCGAATAATGAGCAAAAATCATCTTGCCGTGGCATTGGTGCTTTGGCTGTTCGCGGGGCCGAGTTTTGGTCAGGAACAGAAGGCACAGGTAAAAGGAACAGATTACGCGCCGCTGCTGGAGCGGGTGAAAGGCGGAGACTTTTCCATTGATTTCCAGCAACTGCGCTTTTCGTACATGGAGTCTCCCGAGCGTCACCAGGCCAAAGACGCGAGCAAACAGGAGCAGGAGATGTGGCAGGCCCTGAACCGGAAAGATTACAAAAATGCCGCGCAAAATGCGGATGCGGTGCTGGCCGGTGAATTTGTAAATCTGGATGCCCATTTTGTTGAGTACATCGCGTACCGCGAAATGCAGAACGAGGCGCTGTCCAATTTTCATCATTCTGTCTTTACCGGCCTCATGAAGTCCATCCTGGATTCGGGAGACGGGCAAAGCACCAAGACAGCTTACGTTGTGATCTCTACCCAAGAAGAATACGTGCTGCTCAACGTTCGCGGGCTGCGTCCGGGAAAACAAAGCGTATTGCATGAGGGCGGACACAACTACGATCTGCTGGAAGCTACTGACTCGAAGACCAACCAGGCAGTCAAGCTGTACTTCAATGTGGATATTCCCTTCAAGCACTACCTGGAATAGGAGGGACTTATGAGAGACTTGAGATATGGGCCGCTGGGAGCAGTATCAAATTTGGGTCGTGAACGGCAAACGGTGGGAGATGGTTGCGGCTTTCAACGATGTTGAAATTGCATCCGTCATGACTCGAAACTACTCCAGTCAGATGCGCCTGGTCCACGCCGTTTATGAAGGTAACAAGATAGTGGCACAGGACGTACTTGTGGAACTGGGAGAAACGCGGAAAAACAGTACTTAGGCCGTTATGCAAGCGCCGGGTAGTTAGCAACTGCAACGGCAACAACAAAGACATAAACCCACCCCCATGTTCGCTGCGCCAGGGACAAGATCCGAGAGCACAGACCCAGCAACCACAATAAGTAAAAAAATAGGACCTTCCGATTATCGGATCACCTGGTCACGCGCGATTCTTTTCATTCATACCTCAGCGCGACCATGGGATCTACCCTGGTTGCGCGGCGGGCGGGAATGTAGCTGGCGGTCAGGGCCACGCCAGCCAGCAGTGCGGGCATCACCAGAAAAGTCAGCGGATCAGTGGCCCGGACTTCAAAGAGAAGCGTTGCCATCAAGCGCGTCAGGGCAATGGCAGCCCCTAATCCGGCAAGTACTCCTGTGATAGCAAGCCATGCACCCTGCTTCAAGACCAAGCCCAGCACATGGGGGCGCGGAGCGCCCAAGGCCATGCGCAACCCGAATTCTTTGCCGCGTTGGGCCACCAGATAGGAGAGCAGGCCGTAGATCCCAATGGCTGCAAGCACCAGAGCCACGAGGGAAAAGATGCTGAGGAGCAGAGTGAGAAGACGCGGCCGCGATTGGGAGGAGTAAATCATCTCCTCCATAGTCCTGCCCTGAGATATTGCCGCGGCAGGCTCCAGATCGTGCAATTCCCGGCGCACGCTGCCGGCAATGACCGAAGGGGCGAGGCTGCTGCGCAATGACCAGGACCCAGTAGAGTCCCCGTAGCCTTCTTTTTGACGGAAGGGAAAATAAAGCTCCGTCCCGGCAGGCAGATCGATGCCCGCATTTTTTACGTCTCCCACAACGCCCACGATTGTGTTCCAGGGATCCCTGTTGTCGGCCCGAAGGTGATGCCCGATCGCACTTTCATTTCCCCAATACATGCGCGCCATGGTCTGGTTAATTATCACCACGGGCTGCGAGCCTTCAGTATCGGCGGAGGTAAAGTAACGTCCTTCGACCAATGGAATTCCCATGGTTTCAAAATAGCCTTCGCTCACATCGTTGTAGAAATCAATCTCGGGAGTGGGGCCGCCCTTCTTCTGGACGAAGCCTTCGATGTCCGTAGTATTGACGTCTTTCTGCCGCAGAGGAGGCAGGCCGCTGCTGAAGCTCACTTGCACTCCAGGCAACTGAGAAACGCGCTCTTTGAGCCTGGACCAGAATTGTTCGATCTTCAGGTTGTCGTTGTAAGTGGCAGTTGGCAAGCTCACGCGCATGGTGATCAGCGTCTGGGGATCAGGGACCACATGAACCTGCTGCAGCTTCCAGAAAGCGCGGAGCATCAGTCCGCAGCCAATCAGCAAGACCACGGCCAGCGAAATCTCCACTGCTACCAGCACGCGGCGGAAATTCTGCGCGCTAAGAGTGGACGTGCTCCATCCGGCAGCATCCTTGAGCAAGACAAAGACGTTTCGGATGGCGAGATGGAAGGCGGGCGCGAGTCCAAAAGCCACTCCGGTGAGAATGGAGACAGCCAGCGCGACCAGCAGGACGTGCCAATCGATTGCGATCTCATCAGCGCGAGGAATTTTTCCTGCATTGCCGACCGTGATCAGCTTCAGTGCGGCAAAAGCCAGACCAACACCCAAGAGCGCGCCGAAAAACGATAGCAGGACACCTTCAGCAATGAACTGGCGCAGTAATCGCCCGAAAGATGCGCCCAGAGCACTGCGGATGGCAACCTCGCGCTGACGCGCTTCCGCGCGGGCCAACAACAGATTGGCGACATTGACGCAGGCGATCAGCAGGACGAAAACCACGGCGCCCATCAGCACCGCGAGCGCGAGACGAACATTGCTGACAACCTCAGACTGAAAAGGAAAGCTGACCAGAGTATGGTTTTGGGGATCCAAGCTGTGTTCGCGCGCAGACGCTTTGCCGCCCCAGTATCTCACCAGAGATTCAAGTTCGGATTGCGCCTGCTGGGCACTGACGTTTTGCTTAAGGCGTCCGAGCAGATAAAGGTAGTGTGAGCCGCGGTTTCCCGGTCTTGCCGGATCAATCTGAAGTGCTGACCAGGCTTCAGGAACCGGAATCTCTCCCGGAGGAAAAACGAAGCCATCGGGCATCACGCCGATAATGGTACACTTGCGGCCATTGAGCAGGGCTTCTTTGCCCACAATGTTTGGATCGCCGGCAAATACGCGCTGCCACACTCCATAAGAGATATCTACAACGGTATTGGCCCTGGGGTCGTCGTCCTCAGGCGTAATCACGCGCCCCAATGCAGGCGTAACACCCAGAGACCGCAGAAGGCCTCCGGTCACAAAGGAGGCAGTAATGCGCACCGGCTCCATTTTTCCGCCCAGGTTGACGCCATTGTTAACCCATGCATCCAGAGATTCCCAGGATTTGGTATCGCGCTTTAGATCGATATATTCCGGAGGCGATATCCAGAATCTGCGTCCAGAAGACTGATTGGGAAACTCCGAATAAACTTTGATCAGGCGTTCGGGCTGGGCGTAGGGCAACGGCCGAAGAAGAACGGCATTCACCACGCTGAAAATTGCCGTGGTGGCGCCAATGCCCAAAGCCAGGCAGACTATGGCCGCTCCTGCGAACCCAGGATTTTTGAGTAGAAGTCTCAGGCCATAACGCAGATCGTGCCAGAAAGTACTCATCATTGCCTCCGCAATCACCGAATATCTTTAAATCTTTGGACGAAAATCGATGGGCAGACCCAGCCCCACTTTCTGGTAGATACTGATCGCAGGAGAAAATAGTTCCATGGCTCTCCAAATTTTCCCTGCGACATCAATAGCAAAAGAGGGTAACATTCGTCCGGTATTTCTTCGACCCTTGAGGGCGTTTAGCGGTATTTGCTTTTCCTGACAGCTCAAAGCTGCCAACAGCGACTCCTAAACCGGTTGATCAAAAGACCAGCGGAGGCATCCAATGAAGACCAGTTCCTCTCTTCTCAGAATCCCACTCATTTTAGGAATGGTGATCAGCGCGACGTCTTTTATGGAGGCGCAGAAGGGCAAGGGCGCCCCCAACGGCAAGCCCCCCACCACCTCAACCACGCCGTCCACCACGCAGCCGAGCACGCTGCAACCCTTGTTCATTTCGGGAAAGGTCCTGGTGGACGGAGGCGGGGCCCCGCCGGAGCCGGTGGTCATTGAGAGGGTGTGCAACGGGGTTGCGCGAAGACAGGGATATACAGATGGCAAAGGTGCATTCCAATTCCAGCTTGATCAAAACGCAGGTTTTCAGGACGCCAGTGAAAACAGCAACCTGTTCAGCAACGATGCGCAGCCGTCCAGCCAAAACCAGGACGCGCTGAAGGCAAAGTACCAGGGCTGCGAGATTCGCGCTGTTCTTGCCGGCTTTCTTTCCAGCGCCGTATCGCTGCGGCTCCAGGGAAGCTCCTGGCAATACGATCTGGGGACGATCTTCCTCAAGCACATGGACAATGTGTCCGGAACAACCATCAGCATGACCACGCTGAATGCCCCCGGCGACGCCAAACACGCTTATGAAAAAGGACGCAAAGCCTTCGATGAGAACAAGCTTGCCGAGGCTGAAAAAGAGCTGGCCAAGGCGGTAAAGATGTATCCGGGCCTGGCGGCGGCATGGTCGCTTCTGGGGGACATCCATCAGCAGCAGAAGCAGATGGAGCAGGCGGTGAAAGAATATCAGCAGGCGCTGACGGCCGATCCACACTTTGTGAATCCCTATTTTGGGCTTGCGCTGGTGGCGATGCAGGAAAAGAGGTGGCCGGACGCGCTGCAGTTTACTGACCAGGTGCTGAGAATGAATCCCGCAGCCTTTTCCTCCGCATATTTCTACAACGCCGTTGCCGCCTACAATCTGGGAAAGCTGGAGCTGGCCCAGGAGAATGCCCGTAAATTCAAGGCGCTGGACGCCGAGCACCACCACCCGGACGTGTCCTTGTTGCTGAGCCAGATTTTCATCCAGAGCGGCGATTATGCCGGCGCCGCGCAGGAAATGCGGGACTACCTGACGATTGCTCCGAACGCAGATAACGCGCCGGAGGTGCGGGCCACGCTGAAGCGACTGGAAGATGCAAATGTAGCCAAACAATGAGCCTATTGGTTGCATAACCAATTGATTCTAAATAGCTTATCATTACAACCCCCCAGGTTTTTGAGGGTTCTAATTGTTTGTTATGGGGTTTTGAGGATTTCGGATTTTCAAATTTTCTGATTTCCTTTAGTCCATGATACACTTAACTTTAGGGCATCAATGATCTAAAGCGAGAATCAGGCTGCAATCCTCTAGATCAGGATGTGGTTCATTTCTTTGCAGTCTTGGGGGACTGGCCATAGCTGCTGAGGCAAGCGCCTTCTCCGAGTCACCCAGCAAGGAGGCTGAGTCTATGCCACTTACAACTTATCAAGTAAACCCGAATGGCGCTGTTCCGCAAACTGCGAACCTTGCAGATGTTCATCAGATCCTGGTCGAGTATGACTCAACCAGTGGTGGAGTCACGGTTAATCCGGGACAGGTGGACAACGGTAAAACCGTCCGCTTCAAAGACCCCAAAGGCGGCAAACTCAGAGTCGTATTTCTCTCGCCGGAAGGAAACGAAACCGATACAGTGTTAGATGGCGATTCGTGCACAATGATCATCGCAGGCATCTATCGCTTTCTGTGTTTCTTCACTCCTCCGGAAGCGACGACTGAGATTGCAGCCAAAACCGTTGGCGTCCTTGAAGTTTATCCTCACCGGCCGTTTAGTCATCCTCCGCAGCCTCTTATTGCTGAGAGAGTTATTTCGATTCGTAAGTTCATACGGATTCGGGAGCGGAACCAAATTACGCTTCCTGCTGAGATCATTTCTGGAATGGCTGTTCGCGCAGGAGATTTCCTGGAAATCGGTCGAACATCGGAGGGTTCTGTTTACTTGAAGCCCACTATTTTGGTTCCGGTTGGTTCCGCTGAGGCGAAGCGCGAAGAAGCCCTGGCGGAAGATGACATTGCCAGTGGCTCTTATGAAACCTTTGGCAGCGCTGAAGAAGCCATCAAATATCTACAAAGCAAGGATACTGCAAAGTTCGCCAAGCGGGAGACGGCCGTGAGAGCCGAGCACTGGCAGCAGCGGAAAAGATAGGGTAATAGTTATCTTTGGGAATTAAGTTGATCTGTATAATCCTTCAATTCTTTTGCTGAGAGGACTATACGGGCAACATTCCAATCTACATTCATCCCACACGCCGTTTCTGTGACCACCTGCACGTCCTTCGGTCTGCGCTCGATGATTTAGCCTCTTTCGACTTCGCCCTTGGAGAGGCGATTAAGACTGTAGAATGCTCGCTTGGGAACGCTCGGTATAAGCCGCATGGTATTTTTGGACATGATTTCTCTTATCCAATCAACAGGGAGTTTCTCCTAGTGTTTAAGAAGGAGACAGACCGGGACGCGAACGGTACACCTTTGAGGATTCATCTGTTTCTTAAGACAATTGAACTCATAAGGACTTGAACTTTCCAATCAAGTCAAGCACAAAGCCAATTGCGATTAAACCCAGGCCGACCCAATTCCACGCAATCGTCCTCCCTGCAAGCCACAAGCGCAATGCTTCTTGTGATTTGAGCGTCCTGCCGTCTTTAGTGGTTAAGACTTCTTCAGCATTAGCCTTTTTGACAATCTCCAGAAGTTCGGCAGCCCCCGCCTCTTCCCGAATACGATTGCGAATCAAGAATGCCTCCACTGAGAGCCAACCTGCTCCCAATACGGTCATACATGAGCCCGCAATCTCCCAACGATTACTCATCAGCGCCTCCAGATGAAAGGCAGTAATTCTAAGGGACTTTTGTCAGGCGGCGATAGATTTTTTGATGGGAGGAAAACTGTTCAGCAATTCTGCTTCTGGCATTTTTGTTGATTTCGCTTTACCATCGCCCTAGTGCCTGCGTCAAACGAAAAATCTGCTGATAAAGATCGGCTGGTTTCCGCAATCCAGGCGGAAGATGATGCGTCGTTTGAACTCAAACTGCGCCCCCGGCTGCTGCGCGAATTCATTGGGCAGAAGAAGGTGAAGGACAATCTGGCCGTAGCCATTGAGGCGGCCAGATCGCGCAAGGAAGCGCTGGACCATGTGCTCCTTTACGGTCCGCCCGGGCTGGGCAAGACGACTCTGGCAACTATCATCGCCAACGAGATGGGGGTTCATTTCCAGCAGACCGCTGGACCTACCATCCAGATCAAAGGCGACCTCACCGCCATCCTGACCAACGTAGTGGATAAGCAGGTCCTCTTCTTTGATGAAGTACACCGTCTGCAGCCTGCGCTGGAGGAGATTCTGTACTCGGCCCTGGAGGACTACAAGCTGGACATCATCATCGGCCAGGGCCCCTCGGCGCGCACTCACACCATTGAGGTGAAGCCATTTACTTTTGTGGCCGCTACTACGCGCGCCGGATTGCTGTCCTCGCCCTTGCGCTCGCGCTTCGGCATCCTGTTGCGCCTGGAGTTCTACACTAATGACGAGTTGAAGTTCATCATCTCGCGCTCGGCAGAAATCTTGGGTATTGAGATTGATGATGAAGGAGCGGAAGAGCTGTCGGGGCGCGCGCGGGGTACTCCTCGAATCGCCAACCGGTTGTTGCGGCGGGTGCGTGACTTTGCCCAGGTGCGCGGCCCAGGGCGGATCGACAAGGCCACGGCGCAGGCAGCATTGGAGATGCTGGAAGTGGACCAGCACGGCTTTGATGAGATTGACCGGCGGCTGCTGTTGACCATTATTCAGAAATACGGCGGCGGCCCGGTGGGATTGAATACGCTGGCGGCAGCTTTGGCGGAAGAACCGGATGCGCTGGAAGAAATCTATGAGCCGTTCCTGATCCAGATCGGCTTTCTGGACCGCACGCCCCGAGGCCGCATGGCTACGCGCCTGGCCTACGAACACTTCAACCTCAAGTATGGAAGGCAGCCGGAGTTGTTCTGAAGGGTGGCTCGTCCTAGAGTGCCGGCGGACCTGGTTTGGACGCCGGCGGGTTATCGGGTGGCGCCTGCACCTTACTGCCAGGTGATGGCGTCTTCGATTTAAACAACTCCAGTAGATTCACTCCTAGCCCTATCCGATAGATGTCGCGGTTGCGGGGATCGACATTGACGATAAAGACGGAGGGATCATTGAGCGGCGTGGTAGAGGTAGCAGGCAGAATCAACGGGTTTGTCGACACGTTCTTTTGAAAAGCTGAGTTGATGGAGCCGAAGAGATTGAAGGCAGAAGCAAAGGGAAGAGGATAGACAGCATCGAGGCGGAAGACGAAGTGCGAGAGATGACCTGCTGTCACCTGCTCATCCTGGCCGACGGTCAAGTCAATGATGCCCGGGAACAGGTTATAGAGACCTTCACAGGGCCGGTCGTAATCAGGATCGCAAGCCCCTTTAACAAGATCTGTGAACTGGTAGGTCTTAAGGCGAATTCCGGCAAAATATTTGCGGAAAAACCGCGACCGCTCACGGTCGATGAAGGCGATATTGGTAAAGCCCGCGGGCACGTTGAATTGGGTTATCAACGGACTGCCCGTGGGCAATGCGAAGACGGTGGGGGTCGCGCTCGGAGTTGCAAACGGAGTGGTGAAACCTGCGCCGGCTACTAATGCTACTCCCAAGCGCGCGTGCGCATTCTTATAAGAGGAGAAAAAAGGGATGCCCGTGCGCGGCTTAAACAGCACGTACTCAAGGCCTCCCTGCACATCCAGTCCCTGGACCAAATCCGTAGTTTGCCCGTTGAAGAAGTCACTAAAACCCTGGACGTTCAGATTGGAAATGGCGCTACGGGCTTGAGGCAGACTGGTAATGCGCGGATCAAAAAAGGCCCAAAGACGGCGTTCCAGCGGGTCTCTGCGAGGTAGATAGTGATAGTTTTTCTGGTCCTGGTCGCACAAAGAGTTGGCGTAAGACTTACCATCCTGTCCGTGAGGCCTGCCATGCGCATCAACACACACCTTGCCAGCGCGTCCTATGGGGGCATTCAGGTCGAATTCCGCAAATGCTTTTTGCTGATTAGCGGCTGAACTGGCGCCGGAGATGTCAAAGCCGACGACCGAACGCATAGAAGGGTTGTTGGAGCCTGAACCATCACCATTGATGCCAGCGACATTGGCCACGTGCGCAGAGCCGATGAGTTGCACTCTCGCCACGCCTGGTTGTCCCGTGGGATCAACAAAAGTCATGCGCACCTGGGCGTTGAACTTGCCCGACCAGCCCGGCGTGAAAATAACCTGGACGACGCAGTTCCCTGCTGCATCCAGATAGTTCGGACAAACCTGGGAGCTACCCTGGCTGAATGCAAATTCCTGCGAGGGCTTGTCGCATTTTCCCGCATCATCGCACCTCAGGATTTGAGCGGGATTGAGCTGGATTGGGCCCGATGACTTGTTGGTGATGCTGAAAGTGGCAGGCTGTGACTGATTACCAACCTCAAGATCGTCGAAAACATTGGAATCGGGCGAGATCAGGATGGCGGTAACAGGCGGCTGGGGCACTTTTCCCACTTTGATTTTCGAAAAAGCGGCGGCAGCTTGACAGACATCTGTCTTCTCATTACCCAATGCCTCAACGAGCGGCCCGATTGATTTGGAAATGGATGGACTCGCATCTCCCAGGACCGTTGATGCTGACGCTTGTTTCTGGAGCTTGGGAAGTTGTTCACGCAGATACTTGACCGCTTTATCAAGTTTGTCGTGGTATTGCGCGACATCCGCTTGTGGCAGAGAGTCCGGATCGGAAGGGCACGCCAACGGCGGCAGATTCCGCACTTCAAGGCTGTGCCCTTCAATGAGGCCCAGGTCCTGCGAATATGCCGCCGCCGCCATTATGAAGACGCACAAGCAGATCAAAATGGGAAAAAAAGGAAGAAGAACACACAGGTGAATACTCTCACGGCGCAGCGTCAGGTGCATTGCCATTCCCCCACAATCGGAACAAAAAGCAACTGGCAGGTAAGGTACCCATTTTCCCGCAGCATGTCCAGAGAAATTCCAATGTTGAATGGGACATTACTGCGCGGTCCGATTTCAGGAATTTTTCCTGCTCACTTCGACCTTTCTTGGATGTATTGGTTTAGCGTGTTCCTGGTTTTAATGGGAAGCTGGGAAGATTTGTCGAGTTCTCTTGAAGCGCCAGATGCCGGTCACTTGGAACCAAGCCGTCCTGTCCTGCTAACCGGACCTGCGGGTCAGCGGATTCTTCTCTGCTATCATCCCTGTCTTATGGCGACCGTTGTGCGGTCTTTTGCCAAGATCAATATAGGTTTGCGGATTGGTCCGCTGCGTGAAGATGGATTTCACGAACTGCGCACCATCTACCAGACCCTGGATTTCCACGACGTAATCAAAGTTGAAGTGGGCCGCGGCGCCGGCATTGAAATTTCCTGCAAGAATCCGCAAGTTCCCACGGATGAAAGCAATACCTGCTGGCGCGTGGCTGAGCGCGTGTTGGAATCATTGAAAGTCAGGGGCAAAGTCCGCATTGCTATTGAGAAGAAGATGCCTGTCCGAGGCGGACTGGGGGCCGCATCGTCTAACGCAGTGGCCACCATGCTGGCTTTGGAGAGGGCGCTGAAGCTGCAATTAACCGCCGCCGAACGGCTGCGGATCGCGGCCGAGGTGGGCTCAGACCTTCCACTCTTTCTGATTGGCGGCGCGGTGCTGGGCCTTGGCAGGGGCGAGCAGGTACATGCGGTGGAGGATTTGCCCAGCCTCGACTGCGTTACAGCTACTCCCAACATCGGGGTTTCCACTCCGGAAGCCTTTGCGGAATGGGACGGGAAATTGACGGGCCAAGAGGCATCCGATAGAATAAAGACGTTCAGCCAGTCGGTTTATGAGTGGTTGAGCGGTAGCAAGTTTTCCCCAACCGGTGTCCCAGCCAAGGGCCGGGGCCGGGCCGAGGCACTGCTTCTCGACCTTGTCCGTGCCGGGATTGAAAATGACTTTGAAAGAGTCGTTTTTCCCAAGCATCCTTCACTACGCGAGATCAAGCGTGTGCTGGAGCGTTCAGGCGCGGATTATGTGTCGCTATCAGGCTCCGGTTCAACAATTTACGGGCTGTTTGCAAAACGTTTGAAGGCGGTTGAGGCGGCCCGGAAACTGGGCCAGAGCGGGGTCCCGGCACAAGCATGGAAGACGCTGACGAGAAATCAGTATTGGAAAGAGTTGTTCCCTGGATCGGGTGAGTTGCGGAAAATTTAGCATAAACATTTTGTTCGCCCGCGATAACATAGAGTTAGGCTACAACGCGAAAAATCCGGTATCAAAAAGCAAGACAAGCATAAGACACTGGGCGGTCGACTAATGGTAGGTCAAGTGCCTTTGGAGCACTTTGTCTAGGTTCGAATCCTAGCCGCCCAGCCAAGAAAGGAAACTGAGACTCCTGATTTGAATAGGGGTCCTTCGCTGACGGCTCAGGATTTCGCCTGCGGGCTCAGACGCCCGCAAAACGGCTCAAGTTCGAATCCTAGCCGCCCAGCCAGAAGAAAAATCCGTTGTCGCAAACCAGCTTCGAACGGGTGAAAAACTATGGCAACTACAGCACCAGCAGCTAGTACGGAGAGCAAGCAACAAAAGACGTCGCCAAGGAGCGAGCCCAAAGTACAGCGGAGCCGCCATGATGAGAAGTTCAAAATCTTCTGCGGCACCGCCAATGAGGCGCTGACGGATGAGATCTGCGCCTTCCTGCAAATGGACCGGGGCAAGGCCACCGTCACGCGCTTTTCTGACGGCGAAGTCTATATCCAGATTCTGGAAAACGTGCGTGGGGGAGACGTCTTTGTGGTGCAGCCCACCTGCTTTCCGGTGGACGAACACTTGATGGAACTGCTCCTGATGGTGGATGCGCTCAAACGCGCCTCGGCGCGGCGCATCACCACAGTGATTCCGTATTACGGGTATGCCCGGCAGGACCGCAAGGACAAGCCGCGCGTTCCGGTCTCTTCCAAGGTGATTGCCGACCTGTTGACCACGGCGGGAGCGCATCGGGCCCTGGTAGTGGACTTGCATGCTCCGCAGATCCAGGGATTCTTTAATATCCCGGTGGACCACCTGTTCGCTTCGCCGGTGCTGGTAGACCATTTCAGGAAGATGCAATTGCCGCTGCTGACGGTAGTTTCACCCGATGCAGGGGGCGTTGAGCGCGCGCGATTTTTTGCCAAGAAGATTGATGCGGCCCTGGCCATTGTGGACAAGCGCCGCACGGACATGAACGTGGCTGAAGTGATGCACGTGATCGGCGATGTGAAAGGCCGCACCTGCCTGATCATTGACGACATCATTGATACGGCGGGAACACTGGTCAAGACGGCGGATGCACTGCTCAATGCGGGCGCAGCCAAGGTCTTTGCCTGTGCTTCTCATCCGGTGCTTTCCGGGGAGGCAATCCAGCGTATTTCCAAGTCCCGACTGGAGCAGGTGGTGGTTACCAACACCATCCCGTTGACGCAGGCAGGCAAAGAAGAACCCAAGATCAAAGTGCTGTCGATTGCCGGGCTGCTGGGACGAGCTATTCAGTCGATCCACGAAGAAACATCGGTGAGCACGTTGTTTGCATGAAGAACGTTAGTTAGTAGCAATACTGTTCACTTAGGAGATTTCGGAACCTTTTGAGTTAACGGCTGAACGCAAGGTCCCTCCGATTTACCTCCGCTAACGTGGGTAAACCCTCGGGATGACGAACTTTTTTTCGCGTCCTGGTTCAGTGAACAGTATTGCTACTAAATACTAAGTACTGAGGTAAGGGAAATGATTTCACAAGAGGTAGTTGAAGCCCAGGCGCGAGAGGAAAGTTCGCGGGGAAAGAATGAGGCGCGACGTCTGCGGGCCAGCGGCCGCGTTCCGGCGGTGGTGTATGGCGCCAAAAAGCCCACCGTGGCCATTAGCGTTGATCCCAAGCAGATCAGCAGGATCCTGCAATCAGAGTCCGGCCACAACACGATTTTCGAGCTGCAGCTCAATGGCGACAAAGGTCAAGTCATGATTGTGGACTGGCAGTACGATCCCATGAAGGACAAGCTGCTGCACATTGACCTGAAGCGCATTGCCATGCATGAGCGCATCAAGGTCCAGGTGCCGGTACACCTGGTGGGCGAGGCCGCGGGCGTGAAGCAGCAAGGCGGAATCCTTGACCAGGTATTGCGCGAGGTGGAGATCGAGTGCTTACCCAGCGATATCCCCAGCCACGTTGATGCGGACGTGAGCGAACTGGTGTTCGGCAAGGTGCTGCGCGTTGCCGACCTTCCGTTTGGCGCCGACGTCAAGGTGCTTACTGAGGCCAATCAGGCCGTGGCCCACATTACCTCTGTGAAAGAGGAGGTGGCTCCCACTCCGGAAGCGGTGGCGGCGGAAGCTGCGGCTGCGCCGGCTGAACCTGAAGTCATCAAGAAAGGCAAGCAGGAGACTGAGGAAGAAGCGCCGACAGCCGAGGGTAAGGAAGGCAAGGAAGGTAAAAAGGCTGAAGGCAAGAAGTAGAGCGAGTGAAACTGAATGTTGGATTGGGCAATCCTGGAGGATAGGAAGCAAGCGACGTGAAGATGATTGTTGGTCTTGGCAATCCAGGAATCGAATACCAGTTCACGCCGCACAACATTGGTTTTCTCGCAGTCGACCGCATAGCCGAGCAATGCGGCGTGATGGTGGACAACAGGCACTGCAAGGCGCTTACAGCGCGGGCCAGAATCAGCAAGGAAGAGATACTGCTGGCCAAGCCTGAAACCTTCATGAACCTGACCGGCTTGTCAGTTTTGGAACTGGTCAGGAAATACGAAGTTGATCCGCAGAAGGACCTGCTGTTGATTTATGACGAGCTGGACCTTCCGCTGGGGAGTATACGTATTCGGGAGCGCGGTTCATCGGCCGGACACAAAGGCATGGAGTCAGTGATCGGCGCGCTGGGTACGGAAGAGGTTCCGCGCATGCGTTTGGGAATTGCGCCTGAGCGTCCGGTCAAGGATGGATCGCGGTATGTGCTGGCGCAGTTCAGGAAGTCCCAGCTCGTAGCCGTGGACGAGATGCTGGAGAAGGCTGCCGAAGCCGTCAACGTGATCGTGAATGACGGGATTGGGGCGGCAATGAATAGATTTAACCGCAAAGACAGTAGCTAGGACGTTATGCAGGCGATTACGAGAATTCTGTTCTGGTTGCACTGAAAGCAGCGTGGTTTACGCGGAGAATTTGGTAATTGGGTAATTTGGTAATTGAAAATCAAAATCAAAACCACAGCCCAGAGACCAAAGGGACATCAAAGGCGAAGCTCTTGGTTAGTAATTAGTAGTTAGTAATTAGCAAAACCCTTGTGCATTCACGTTAAACAGGCAAATGCCAAGGGGGCCCAAGAGGCTTAGCTAAGTACTCAATACTAAGTACTAATTACTGAAAGAGGTTTACATGCAACGAGCGTATGAGGTGATGTTCATCGTGCGTCCGGATTTGACTGAGGAGGACGTGGACAAACTGATTGCCACGCTCCAGACTCACGTTACCAATGCCGGAGGCACGGTTGAAAACGTCGAGAAATGGGGAAAACGCAGGCTGGCTTATCTGGTGAAGAAATTTCAGGAAGGCCTATATGTGCTGTTTACGCTGAATGCGGATGGCAAGGCCGTACACGAACTGGAGCGGCGCATGCGCGTGACGGAACCGGTGATTAAGTTCATCACCGTGCGCATGGACGAGGAACGCCAGCGCCTGGAAAAGATTCGCAAGCTTCGGGCGTCACGGGCCAAGCGTCCGCCGGCAGAGGCCGCATCGGCAGAGGCCGCGAGTCCTGCAGCTACGGCCTAGGCCGGTTGCTGAAAGAGTGTTTGATCCAGCGAGACAAGTACCAGGGCACGGACTCAGCTTGTCCTGAGGCGTGCCGAAGGATGCAGCGAGAACGTATTCAAGGAGAGTTATGGCTGACGAAACAAATCAGGAAGCACCAAGAGAGACAAGCCGCCCGCCATCCCGCGGCGGCGATCGGGACCGGGGTGATCGTGGCGACCGTGGCGGGCCGGGAGGGCGCGACCAGGGACGCAAATTTTTCCGGCGCAAGAAGGTCTGTAGATTCTGCGTGGAGAAAATTGACGACATCAATTACAAGGATGTGCGCCTGTTGCAGCAATTTGTGGCGGAGAAAGGCAAAATTGTGCCTCGGCGTTTGACGGGCGTCTGCACGCCTCACCAGCGCCGCCTGACGACGGCCATCAAGCGGGCGCGCAACATTGCCCTGCTGCCGTTCGCGGCAAGATAAGACATTTTTCAACTGGAGATCTGCAAATGGAAGTCATTCTGAAAGAAGATGTACCCAAGCTGGGCCATCGCGGTGACGTTGTGAAGGTGGCAGAAGGATATGGGCGAAACTACCTGTTGCCGCGCAAGCTGGCCATTGAGGCTACGCAGGGCAACAAGGCGGTGATCGAACAGATGAAACAGGCAGCCGTCCGCCGTTCCGCCGTGGAGAAGTCTGACGCTGAGGCGCTGTCCAAACAACTTGAAGGCGTGAGCGTCAACTTCCATCGCAAATCCGGAGAAAAGGACCAATTGTTCGGCTCTGTCACTTCAGGCGACATCGCGGATGCACTAACGCACAAGGGCTTTAGCATTGACCGGCGAAAAATCCAGCTTCACGACCCGCTGAAAAACCTGGGTGAATTTGATATTCCGGTGCGCCTGCACCGGGATGTAACCAGCCGGGTCAAGGTCATCATTGAGAAAGAGGCCGAGGCGTAAGATTGGGTGGCCATCCGGGCCGCCGTATCCGGTGATCGGGAAGGCCCAAAACGGGCCGTCGGGTTGCTGGAAGTGTTCCTGAAGTGCTCAAAAATTCGTGCAAAACAGGGCTGGAATGCGGGTTCCGGCCCCTTTTTCTTTGCTGCCGAACCATTTAATCTTAGCTTACGTATCTTAAGGTGCTCCGTCCAAGTAATAGAAAGCAGAGAGGATTACGAGGGCAGAGCAGATGCCGGCCGAGACAGCAGTCATCCGGACAGCAGTAGGTGTACGCGGCAGGAGAGCAAACTCCCAGTCGACGGGAGCCAGAGTGAGCCAAGCCCAGGCCCGACTGAATGACAGCGATCTGATTCGTGCCTCGCAGCGCGGTGACAGGGCTGCGTTTGAGACGCTGGTCCGCCAGTACGACCAGGCTGTGCTTCGCCTGGCGCTCCACCTGACCGACTCTGAAGCTGACGCGCAGGACATCTACCAGGAAGCCTTCCTCAAAGCTTACCGGCACATCGTGAATTTCCGGTTTGAATGCTCCTTCTATACCTGGATTTACCGCATCGTCACCAATCTCTGCCTGGACCATCTGCGTAAGCGACAGACGCGCCGGGAAGACCATCACGTGATGACGGACTCCTCCGGGCAGGAAGTGGACCTTCTGGAACGGGTTTCGGATGACCGCTCCGGAGCAAACCCGGAACGCGACCTAATGCGGCGTGAATTAGGAGCTAAAATAGCCCACGCGCTCACCAGGCTTACACCGCGGGAACGCATGGTATTCGAATTGAAGCACTATCAGGGGCTGCGCCTGCGGACCATAGGTGAAATGTTGAATACGACGGAAGAAACCGCCAAGAACACGCTGTTCCGGGCCACGCAGAAATTGCGGGGCGTCCTGGCCAGCATGAGGTAAGCGCGGGAGAAAAGCGTATGACTTGCGATTGGATCAAAGAGAACGTCGTCCTGTACGTCTACGATGAACTTGCGGACGATGCCAAATATGAATTCGAGCAGCACACACGCCACTGTATGGCCTGCAAGCAGGAAGTGGAGTCGGCCATGGCGTTTAGGGAAAGCCTGGCGGAAACGGCGGCACCGGAGGTCTCGCCTAATCTTCTGGTGGCGAGCCGGCTCAGGCTTCAGGAAGCCCTGGAAGAAGCGCAGCAATCCCACGGCTGGGGCCGCTTCGTATTTGACCTTACCGCTTGGATGCACCAGCTTAAGCTGGCCCCGGCGCTCACCGCAGCCATCTTGATGATCGGCTTTGCTGGAGGCTCATTGACCACCTGGAAGCTGCTGCAACATGCGCCGGGTGGGTCCCAGGCGACAGTCGATAAGAGCAAGCTGCTGGAAGGCAATCTTGATAACTTCGCCGGTGTTGAATCCATCACTCCTGAAGCAAATTCCAACAAAGTAGCCATCAAATACGACACGCTCTATTCGCAGACCGCGGAAGGGACTGCGGACGATCCTCGCATCCAGCAACTCCTTTTGATGGCGGCACGGAACCAGCATAATTCCGGAGTGCGCCTGGATTCCATTGAGATGCTCACCCGCAAGGCGGAAGACAATGCGGTGCGTGAAGCGCTGATTTACGCTTTGCGCTACGACAAGAATCCGGGAGTGCGCTTGAAGGCCCTTGATGGCTTGAAGAGTTTTGTGAAAGATGACGTACACGTCCGTGATGCCGTGGTGGAGGTGCTGATGCATGACGGGAATGCGGGGGTCCGTGCGGAAGCCATCTCGCTGCTGGAGCCGGTGCGTGCAGATATGAGCGTGCGCGAGGCGCTCCAGGCCCTGGCGCAGCATGATAAAGACCAGTTCATCCGCTCCCAATCCAGGCGGTATCTGGAAAGCACACCGAATTTGTACTAGAACAGCGGTCAGCATTCAGCCCGCGAACATCTTAGGCTAATGCGGTTTCAAAGTTGCTGTAGCCGCGAAATGGTGGAAGCCCCCGGACTTTAGTCCGGGGAGTGGGCCCTTTAGAACCCGCGAAAAAAGTGACTCCAGTTTGCCGGCTTTAGCCGAGGTGAAAAAACACGGATTACACCTCAGGAAACGGTCTAGAAACCAGGACAGGGAATGAAACAACACGCACATCTCGCGACACTACTTTTGGCGGCCAGTCTGGCCGCAGTGGCGCAGGATCCCAGCTACAAGATATTTCGCACCAGCGGAGGCGAGTGGGTTGAAGAGATCACCGGGACACTGAGTCCCGGCAAAACGGTCAGGGTCAAGACCACCTCCGGACCTATTCAAGTGACCGGCGGCCGGCAAAACAACATTATTTACACAGTACACAAACACGTGCGGGCCGGGTCAGAGGATGCCGCCAAGCGGATATTCGCGCGGCTGCGGTTCACGGCCGTCAATGCTGGCGGTGTGGTCCTGCTTCGCGGGGAATGCGAAAGCCGCGGTTATGTGGCCTTTGACGTTACCGTTCCCACACACACGGTGCTTGCCAGGCTGGAAACCAATGGCGGAACAATTTCAGCCCGCGGCATTGCCGGCCGGGTGGAGGCCATCACCGGGGGAGAGTCCATTCAGCTTGACCAGATCGGGGGAAGCGTTTTTGCTTCCAGCGGTGGCGGCGATATCGAAATCGGCAAAATCGGCGGTGATGTGCGGGTGGAGACCGGCGGCGGCAAAATCGACGTGGTGTCTGCCGGAGGGCATGTGGTGGCCTCTTCCAGAGGCGGCCCCGTGGTGGTGGGGGCGGGCAAGACGATGAAGCTGGACACCGGCGCCGGATCGATTAAGGTGAACCGCTGTAGCGGAGAAATCAAGGCCTCAACCGGAGGCGGGGCCATCGAAGTCAATGACGTTGACGGCCCGGCGGTGTTTGAGAGCGGCGGAGGTTCCATCCATGTTGGGCCCATCCGTGGCGGACTGCACGTTGATACCGGCAGCGGGCCCATTATTGCGGATTTGGCCAAGGGCGCCGGAATATTCACGGATTCACGGCTGGAAACATCTGCCGGTGACATCATCGTTTACATTCCCGATGACCTTGGCTTGACGATTCGCGCCACCGTGGAAGGCGCCAGAGGGGACGGCATTCGCAGCGATTTTCCCGGCCTCAAGATCACTTCCGGAGGCGAACAGTGGGGCCCGCGCGAAGTCTATGCAGAAGGCGCACTGAATGGCGGTGGCGCTCTCCTGCACGTTCATACCACCTCGGGAACCATCGAGATCAGACGCAAGAAGAAATAGCCATACTAAGATTGCAGAAGGAGTAGACCTATGATTCAAAAACTTTCCATCACCGTGCTGACGCTGGGACTGATGATGCCGGCGTCCGCAATGGCCCCTGGCGAACCGCCAGCCCAGATCAATCCCCATACTGAGGGGTTTTTCTACTCGGCGGGACGTTCCTATCTGGGAGTCGATGTGCGCGACATCACCTCCGAACGCGTCAGTGCTCTCAAACTCAAAGAGGAGCGCGGAGTCGAGGTTACTACGGTAGACCAGGACGCTCCCGCGGGCAAAGCCGGACTGAAAGAGCATGACGTGATCGTGGAATTCAATGGAGCAAAAGTGGAGAGCGAAGAACAGTTCCGGCGCATGATTCGCGAAACGCCCCCCGGCCGGAACGTCACTCTGGGCATCAGCCGGGATGGCGCTCCCATGAACATCCAGGTCCAGATTGGCGATCGTGCAAAGATCACCAGCAATGTTTTCAAGATTGACGGAAACGGATGGAAATTGATCGCGCCCCAGCCACCCGATACTCCCGAGTTCAATATCCCCTTTGATATCCAGGTGCCTACCTATACCCCTTCACTTGGCGTTCAGGTGGACAATGTGGGACAGCAACTGGGCGAATATTTTGGAGTCAAGAATGGTGAAGGCCTGCTGGTGAAATCAGTGGAGAAAGGCAGCCCGGCGGAAAAAGCGGGGATGAAGGCCGGCGACGTAATCACCCGCGCCGACAACGAGAAGATCACGGACCGTGCCGACCTGCGTCGCGCCATACGCACCCATCGCAGCGGCGGCAAAATGACGATCAGCATTCTTCGCGACAGGCATGAGCAGAACCTGACCATTGATCTGCCCGCAAGGAAATCCCGGGATTCTTCAGGAATGCAGATTGTGGTTCCCGATGAGGACACCGTAGTAGACCTGGATCTGGATTCCGTGCTTGAGAATGTGGAGCCGGCTGTGGACAAAGCCCTCGAAATCGTCCCCGGAGTGCTGGATGAAACCCTGCTACAGGTGCGGCCGGAAATAATCAAGGCGCAACGCGCGCTCACCCACATGCAGCCAAGCCTGCAGCAAACCATGCGCAAGCTGCAACTGCAATTGGAGCGATCGCAGAGCGAATTCCAAAAGAACCAGAATGTATGGTTCAGGGAAAGCGACATGATTTAGGTTTTTAAATTTCATGCCTCCTCAAGAGCGTGGGTTTAAAACCCACGCTCATTCTTTTGCTGAGTGCAGAGAAATAAGATCACCCGATCACGGGCGATCCCCCGATGCTTTTACTCGGTCCAGCGCTTGAAGATCAGCGAGCCGTTCGTTCCGCCGAAGCCGAACGAGTTAGAGAGGGCGATGTTGATAGCAGCTTTGCGGGCCACGTTAGGAACATAGTCCAGGTCGCACTCCGGCTCAGGATTTTCCAGATTGATAGTAGGGGGCAGAATCTGGTCACGCAAAGCCAGAATGGTAATGCCGGCTTCCAGTCCTCCGGCGCCGCCCAGCAGATGCCCGGTCATAGACTTGGTCGAGCTGACTGCTACCCTGGTCTTTTCGCCAAAGGTGCTTTTGATGGCTTTGGTTTCCAGAACATCACCGAGAGGGGTGGAGGTGCCGTGGGCGTTCACATAATCGATGTCAGCAGGTGAGATCCTGGCATCGCGAATTGCGTTCGTCATCACGCGGTGCCCGCCCTCGCCCCCCTCGGCCGGCTGAGTGATGTGATAAGCGTCTGCGCCCATGCCATAGCCGATAATCTCTGCCAGGATGGGAGCGCTGCGTTTCCTGGCATGCTCCAGATCTTCCAGAACCAGGATGCCTGCGCCTTCGCCGACTACAAACCCATCGCGACCTGCGTCCCAGGGGCGGCTGGCCTTCTCCGGCGCGTCGTTGCGCGTGGACAGGGCGCGCATCGCAGCAAAGCCACCCACACCCATGGGGGTGATGGGGGCTTCCGAGCCGCCGGCGATCATTACATCCGCATCGCAACGCTGGATGATCTCGTAAGCATCACCAATGGCGTGAGCGCTGGTGGTGCAGGCCGTCGCTGTGGCTTCATTGGGCCCCTTGGCCCCGTAGCGGATGCTGACCTGGCCGGCAGCCAGATTGACAATGGCTGCGGGAATGAAGAACGGCGACATCTTGCGTGGCCCATGTTCCAGCAGTTCCCGGTGCTCGCGCTCGATCACGTCGAAACCGCCCACTCCTGAGCCTATATGCACACCCACTCGCTCGGCGTTGGAGGGAGTAATCTGCAAGCCGCACATCTTCATGGCTTCATCCGCCGCGGCCAAACCCAGGTGGATGAAACGGCCCATCTTCTTCACTTCTTTTTTTTCGATGAAATTGAGGGGATCGAAGCCTTTGACTTCAGCGGCGATCTGGCAGGCAAAGCGGGAAGAGTCGAAGTGGGTAATCTTCGCTACGCCGCTTTTGCCGGCCACAATATTCTTCCAGACCTCGGCAGACGTATTACCCACACCACAAATCAGACCCAGACCTGTGACAACGACCCTTCGCGCCAACTACTTCCCGCCTTTCGCGTGCTTGTCGATGTAGTCAATGGCGTCTTTGACCGTGCGGATCTTCTCCGCGTCTTCATCCGGAATCTCGATGTCGAAGGCCTCTTCAAAAGCCATGACCAGCTCGACCGTATCCAGCGAGTCCGCGCCTAAATCGTCCACGAAGGAGGCGTTGGCAGTAACTTCGCCTTCATCTACTCCTAGCTGCTCGACAATGATCTGCTTTACTTTCTCTTCCACTGCTGTTGGCATGCAAATCTCCTTCTTCTTTCTTGCGAAGCGGTGATTGACTACTGCTTCACCGACTTGGCATTCTTCTCAATGTAATCGACCGCTTCCTGCACGGTAGAAATTTTCTCCGCGTCCGGTTCGGGAATTTGCAGATTGAATGTCTCTTCGAAGGCTACGATAAGCTCCATGCGGTCGAGCGAATCAGCCCCCAAATCGTCTGCAAACGAAGCATGATTTGAAACCTGGGAAACTTCGAGCCCAAGCTGGCCGGCAATAATCTGCCTGACCATCTGCTCCACTCCCGGGATGCAATCTCCCGCCCTGAACGGTAAACCGGTTAGTGTAATTGCTGGAAAAATGTTGTGTAAAGTGCTGTCGGCCGTGTCAAAAATTCCACAAAACGATAATGCTCTCTCCCTGATCCTCGTGTGATTTTGGTTTTGACTTCAAATTACCAAGTTACCCAGGCCTGCCCGCCTGTGGCGGATTACCAATTCTTGGCGAGAACTACCATAGTCTTCCGCATAAACAGTCCCGATTACTGTTTTAACGCGGTCACCAGGGAGTTGGGCCCAGCTTCCAGCTCGATGAACTTGGCATCCTTGAATCCGGCATTCCCGCACATCTGTGCCAGTTCAGCGAACGTATACGCGTCTCCGTGGTCCGTGTTGGCCAGCATGGTCATGCTGAACATGGCTGCGGGCGGAGGCGAAACCCTGTCCTCATTGGGAACAAACTCCAGAACCACAAGCTGCGCCCCAGGATTCATGGCGGCAAAAAATCTCTTCAGCAGGGACTCATTCGTTGCCGGATCAAAATGGTGGAGGAAATTCGTGACCAGGACGGCGTCATAGCCCTTGCCAATGTCGGCGTCAAAGGCATTGCCGGCAATCAAGTGATGCCGGTCTGCCACTCCGGCGCGGTTGGCATTTTCCCTGGCTACTTGCAGCACGTTGGCCCAATCCAGCGCGTAAATCTGCGCTTTAGGGTTTTGTTGGGCGATGGTGATGCCGAAGATGCCGTGGCCGGCCGCGACGTCCAGCACCTTGGGCGCGGCAACTCCATTCAGAGTCTTTTGCAACTGTTGAGCGATGGCTTGCGCTGCGGGAAACATCAGGGGCGCCATGCCCCGGGCAAATTCAATCCAGATCGGATCTTCCGGAGCCAGATGGTTGCTGCCCTCAGGCTTGCCCGCGCGGATGGTGTCTGTAAGTTTTTGGAAATTCTCAAACTGGTCAGGATGCATCAGAAACTGGACAGCTTTGCCCAGATAAGCCGGTGATCGGCTGTCCAGAAACGTGGCGCTGTCTGGCGTCAAGGCGTAATGCTGGTCGTGTTTGGTGAGAAAACCGAGCATCGTAAGATAGTCGCAAAGAATGCGGGTGCCGCGCTCAGACGCGGCGCAGGTCTTGGCAATTTCCGCTACGGTCCCGCCAGTCTTGGCGATGGCTGAACATAAATCAAGCTCAACCGCCGCCTTCAACACAAAAGCGTTGTGAAAGCTGCGCAAGGTTTCAAAGAACAACATGGGGCTGGGCTGGCTGCCGCTCACTGGCGCAGATGGCATGAATGTCCTCTCCTGGAAAACAACAATCCTGTGGCGAAATTCCCGCCTGGGTTACGTCTTGTCGTCCATTGTAAATGCGATTGCTTACTGTAGAGATGCCGTTGGGGGGACAGCTCTGCATTTTTTGTGTACTTACCATTTTTTGTGTGCTTAACCATGCTCACGGAGCTGCTTCCCTTTAGTCCAGAACGTTGGCGGGCTGAAGGCTGCTGATTGCTGATTGCTCTCAAGCGCTACAATAGGGCTTGTTTCTCAAGAGCAAGCTGCTACTCAAATATGCAGCCCTGATTGCAGCACTCAAAGCCCTGGGTGCCTGGGGCGTCCTGATCATTTCCGCTCTGGACGCGTCTGCCTTTGGCATTCCCATGGACCCATTGATCGCCGGGTTCGTCTACGCCAATCCTCCCAAGGCATGGCTCTATTGCATTGCCGCCTCCCTGGGCTCGGCAGTGGGCAGCATGGTCCCTTATTGGCTGGGGCGGGCCGGAGGTGAACTCTTTCTGCTCAAGCGCATCGACAAGGCCCGGCTAGATCGCATTCGTGATCGATTTGAAAAGCGGGAATTTCTGGCCATCATGATTCCAGCCATGCTCCCCCCGCCCACCCCGTTCAAGCTCCTGGTGTTTTCCGCCGGCGTGTTCGAGATGAAGGTAAGGCAATTCGTGCTGGCCATCATCTGCGGACGAATGCTGCGGTTCGGAATTCTCTCCGTCCTGACGATTATTTTTGGTCAGAAGATCGTCGACGGAACCAGGGACCTGGTCACCAAGCATCCTTCCATCGCTGTGCTGGTTGGAGTGGTGATTTTGGCAGTGTTCTATCTCATTTATCGCATGTTTCGCGAGCCGGCAGCCGCCGTGAAAAAGGAGACAGAAGAGAGTCCACGAAGCTGAATGCAGAAAGCTTGGCCCCTGGATTATCAAACTTGCCAGGGGCCAGATTTGCTTTAGATTTTCAAATTAGTAAATTACCCGATTACGCCGATTACGCAATTACCAAATTCTTCCCTAGGCTGCTGCCTTGTTGCTGGCCTCCGCGCTGCTCAAGCGGGCATATACCACCGGCAATCCGAAGAAGATTGCCGAAAACAGAAGGTTAGCGAGGATTCCCTTGCCAAAGAAGGGGAGTGCGGCAACGTAGCAGGCCGCGAACCCGGACCAGGTGTGTGGATACAGCAAGCCCGCCAGCCACACGCCGAAGTTGCTGATGACGAAAAAGCCGACTGCCGATCCCAGGGCCGCCCCAACCACGGGAAGCGGTCTTATGCGGTCCTTCAGCAATGAGCCCAGGAAGAAGACACCCACGTAGAATCCCCAGATGATTCCCTCTTCCCAGCTCAGCTTCTGGCCGTAACGCTGCGTGGTCAGGTAGATGTCAGTGAGGACCAGAAGCGCCAATGGCGGCAGAAAGTGCTTTCGCGACATGCGGGAACCGAAGAACAGAAGCGAGGCCTCCAGGGGAACAAAACCCATGGTTCCCACATATCCAAGGCCACTGAAAAGGCGCACAGCAACTGCCAGGAGCACGAACAGATAAGCCAGCATAGGCACCTCGAATCTACTATTGTCGGCTGGAAGGGCAGACTCCGTCAACAAGCAAAAACGACAGTGGGTCCATTGTGAGGAGTGGTGGGCGGTGCAGGAATTGAACCTGCGACCTCATGCGTGTCGAGCATGCGCTCTAGCCATCTGAGCTAACCGCCCAAGAAGTGCCTCCATTTTATCATCCTGCCGCCGAGGGCGGCTGCGCTCCAGGACCCAAGACCCACTTTTCATTGAGAGGTTGTGACTATCTTATCTTGCTGAGGTAGCTGAATCAGACCTCGACGATTCGTCATCCGGCGGGTTCTCGGAGGAACTCTTTCCGGGGATGAATTGATAAAGCAAAAAAAGCGCAGTTACGGCTGCAACGATCAGAAGAAAATTTCGGAAATAATCTACCTCTTTTGGCAGCCAGAGAATTTGCCCTATCATCAGCACGTTTGCATCCTTAATTTTGAACCAGGCAAAAAGAACGAGCGCCAACTCAGCACCGTAGATAAATCCTCGCTCGCGGCGGCCGGATGGGATGAACAAGGGGATGACCAGCAAAGCCCCAAAAATCACCGCGATCACAATGAGAACATGCAAAAACGAGTCAGACATTGATGAGAGCGTAGCACGATTTTGGAGTCCTGCTAAATAAAATCGGGTTTCAGTTATCTCTCAAATGAGCGCTGTTCGCCTTCTTGAAGCATTCCTTCGTATCCTCGCTTTTTCCTCCGTGTCCTTTGTGGGGAGGTTTTGATTTTGATTCTGCTTCTTTCCGTGTCTCCGTTGGTGGGCGTAGGTTTGGCTAATTGCCAGTTGCTCTTTAGTGTGCTGCACAAATGATGCCTCGTGTGACACAATCATCTCTATGGGGAGTGCGTTGCCGAACATGCATCTCAGCCGGCTCTTTCTGCCGGGCTCGATGGTCCTGGTCACTTTGAATACACCCCGGGAAAAATTTTGGGGCATGCTGCTCTCACTGGACCAGGCCGGAATCAGCCTGCACGGGATTGACTTGCCGTCTCTGGACGACTTTGCCCAACTGGTGAAGTCAGGTGAAACCACCTCTGCCAGCGCCGTTTTTTTCCCCATGCACCGCATTGAACGCGTGGAACTGGATGCAGCGAACGGTGGAATCCCTTCACTGGCCGAGCAGTTCGCGGCCAAGGCGGGCAAATCTGCAAGCCGGTTTTTCCAGGGGCCGGAAGGATGATTCCTCAACTGCTTTCCACTCCCAACCTGCTAACCCTTTTGCGCCTGATCTTTATTCCGCTCACCGTGATCGCGGTGCTGGAAAACCACTTCATCTGGGCCTTGACTCTGTTCATTGTGGCCGGAATCAGCGACGGCCTGGACGGGTTGCTCGCCCGCTTGCTGGAACAAAGGACGGTCCTGGGACAATATCTTGATCCCATAGCTGATAAGCTCCTGCTCAGCACCATGTTCCTGGTGCTTTCCACCGCCCACAAGATCCCATGGAGCGTGACCGTATTGGTCTTCGCCCGCGACATCATTATTGTGATCATTTGCGCTCTGCTCTACGCCACCGGCCTCATCCGGGTTTTCCGGCCCAGTTGGTGGGGAAAGGCCAATACCCTGGCGCAGATCGTTACCATTCCTCTGGTCTTGCTCCGGGAGATTTCACCTGCGCATTGGATTGTGATATCCAGATGGGGCGCGATTCGGGCCACGGTCGCACTCACCATTTTCTCTGGTGTGCATTACGCGATTCGCGTCGCCCTTGAACTGCGTAACGTCAACGCCAAAGCCACCGATATCAAGTAAGTAAATGTAGTTTTGATCACTGAGTAAGGTTTTGCTAAATACTAAATACTGCTTCTTGCTAGAATCGGAACTTGTCCTTTCATCTCTACAACACGCTTTCCGGAAAGGTGGAAGAGTTTGCGCCGTCTGTGGATTCGACTGTCCGCATGTATGCTTGTGGCCCTACAGTCTACGATTACGGCCACATCGGCAACTTTCGCACCTTCGTGGCTGTGGACATCCTGCGCCGCTTCCTCGGCCAGAGCGGATTCAAGCTGCAGATGGTGATGAACATTACTGACGTGGATGACAAGATCATCCGCAACGCTGCCCATGAACATAAGTCCGTGGGCGAATACACCAGGAAATACGAAGAAGCATTCCTGGAGGACATGCGCACGCTGGGCCTGGAGCAACCGGAGCGCATGGTCCGCGCCACTGACCATATCCAGAAAATGGCAGAGTTCATCCGGCAATTGGTGGAGAAGGGATTCGCCTATCGCGCCGAGGACGGCTCATATTACTTCAGCATCGCCAAATTTCCGCAATACGGGAAGCTTTCCAGGAAGGACTTTGGCGGCATGGAAATTGGGGCGCGCGTTGACGTAGACGAGTACGAAAAAGATAATGCCCGCGATTTTGCCCTGTGGAAAGCGCCCAAGGAAGGCGAGGCATTCTGGGAAACCCCAATCGGTAAAGGCCGTCCGGGGTGGCACATTGAGTGCTCCGTCATGTCCATGGAGTACCTGGGGCCCAGCTTTGATCTGCATGCCGGAGGCGAAGACCTGATTTTCCCCCATCATGAAAATGAGATCGCGCAGTCAGAGGCGCTCACCGGCAAGACCTTCTCTCGCTTCTGGATGCATGTGCGTTTTCTGCTGGTGGAGGGCGAGAAGATGGCCAAGAGCGCCGGGAATTTCTTCACCTTGCGCGACCTCTTGCTCAAAGGGCATAAGCCTTCCTCCATTCGCTACCTGCTCACGTCAGTGCCTTACCGCAAGCAGTTGAATTTCACCTTTGACGGTCTCAAGCAGGCCGCCCACTCCGTAGACCGCCTGCGCAATTTCAAGTCGCGCCTGGAGATGGCGCAGCTTCCTGCGGGCAGGAATGAAAGCATTCAGGCCCTGGCAGAGAAAACCAAGGCCCAGATGACGGCTTCCCTGCAGGACGACCTGAACACCGCGCAGGCTCTCGGCGCCATGTTCGACCTGGTGCGCGAGGTGAATACCGTGGCCGACAAAAACGAGCTACATCAGGACGACAAAGCCCCAATTCTGGACGCCCTGCGTCAGTTCGATGAAATTTTCGCCGTATTGAAAGATGACGATGCCGAGAAAATGACGCGCGCAGCAGAATGGGCCAAGGCACATGGCTTGGACGCTGAAGCTCTTTCCGTAGCCCGCATCACCGATGCCGACGTGGAACGCCTGATCGCCGACCGCACCGCCGCCAAAAAAGCCCGCGACTTCGCCAAAGCAGACGCCATCCGCGCCCAACTCACCGAAACAGGAATCGTGGTGGAAGATACCAAGGACGGAATCCGCTGGAAGAGGAAATAAGGCAGTATTTAAATAGTTAGAGCGTGTGTCAAAAAATCTGATTTTGAAAGGGCATGGCTTCAGCCATGCAAAAAAGCCAAAAAATCCCCTTGTCATCCTGAGAGGCTGTGACTTTTTGGTTTTTCGCGAAAAAGCCATGTTGAAAACAAAACACTTGCACGGCAAAAATTCGCGATTTTTTTAAAAAGTCACAGCCTCTGAGCGGCTTTTAGCCGCGAAGGATCCCGAGTTACCTGCCGGTCGCGATGGCGCGTCAAGGCGTTCTCACGGACCCTTTTGAACCCTCTTGATTCCAAATTACCAACTCACCAACTTACCAAGCCACCAACTCTCTTCAATCATCTCCCGCCGGTTCACACGCAGAAAGCGCCGGGGCTCGATTCAACGCTCGCAGCTTGGAGAGATTGACCAGCGCCACCGCAGAAATAATGATCACTGTTCCCGCCAGCATGAATGCATCAACTTTCTCGTTCAGCATCATCCACCCCAGGTAGACGGCCACTACCGGGTTCACATAGGCATACGTTGCAACTTTGGGTGTCGGGACATGCTCCAGGAGCCATATGTAAGCGGTGAACCCTATCCATGATCCGCAGATCACCAGGAAGAGAATGGCCAGAAGGCCAGAGGGAGACCACACTACTTTATGGAATCCGCCGGTGGACAAGGCCACCAGCCCGTTAATGATTCCGGCCATGGTCATCTCCCAGGCGCTGGCGGTGAATACATCAACGCTGAGGTTCCACCGTCCTGAGAGCACCGATCCCAGGGCCCAACTCGCCGAGGAAACCAGCAGAATGCCAAACCCCATCAGTTCCAGCCGGTCCAAGTGCGCGCCGGAAATCTGGGGCCACATCAGCACCAGCATCCCCACGATTCCCAGGGCAAGTCCTGCCAGCCCCATGGCCGAAAGGCGTCTGGTCCGGAGAACCGAGGTTTCAATAATGGCCACCCAGATGGGAACGCCGGCCACAACCAGCGCCGCCAGGCCGCTGGGGACGTACTGCTCTGCCGTGGCCACACCCATGTTGGCCACTGAGAGCAGCAGAATTCCAATCTTCAGCAGACGCAGGAAATCCTGCCGGGTAATGCGCACTTTTTTGCCAGCCAGAGCGCAATACGCCAGCATGAGCGGCCCGGCAATCCCATAGCGCACCGCCCCCATGACGTAGGGCGGAATCTGGACGACGGCTACACGCATGGCCAGATAGGTTGCGCCCCATAGGGCGTAAACCAGGGCGAAGGCAAGTGAAACCTGGAACTGTCGGCGTTTTTCCGGAGTCATGAGGAACTATCCATCTGACGTTGTTGCCTGTCGCCTCGATGCGAAAAATTCAATATCGGCGCAATCACAGGCAGGAGTTCAAAATGTTGATATAGATTCTTGGCCTTTGATTTTAAATTACCAAATTACCAGGGTCGAAAATCACCAAGAGGAAACAGGCTCAAACCGTACAGACGGTGCTCAGTACCGTCTATCCAGATGAGCGGAGCGAATCAGCAGAGGTGAGCGTAGCGAATTAGCGGTAAATGCGCCCCAAAGCGAGCGGGATGTGTGGTTCCCGCAATGGTCTTCGACAACTTGAGCCGTTTTGTGGGTGTTATTTGCCTTTCTTCTTGTTGTAAATGGTCTCAACTTTCGAGCCAATGTACGCCAGCATTTGCTTCACATCCTCGGCGTGGGAACCGTCAGGTTGTAGCTCAAGATACTTCTTGAGGGCATCCGCCGCGCCCGGGGGCGCCGTAACTTTGCCTTCTTTATCCGTTGTGCTTCCGGCGATCAACAGTGAGCCTTTAATGAAATACGCATCAGCCTTGTTAGGATCGGCGGCAATGGCTTTGTCACAGGCATCCAGAGCGCCTTCCACGTTGCCGGTGTTGTACTGCGTGGCGCACAGGTTGAAGTAGGCAATGGCAGGGTTTGGATCCAGGCTGGCGGCCTTGGTGTAAGCGTCGACGGCCTCCTTGTTCTTGTGCAGCTTGAGGTAGGCATTACCCATGTTGGTTAACATCTTTCCTTCACCAAGCTTTTTCTTGGCCGGGTCTGTGATGGGGTTTTTGGGATCGACTGTGGTATTACCCTCCGCCGCCTGAATGCCCTTCTGATAAGTATCAACTGCCTGCTCAAACTGGCCGGTATTGAGGTAAGCATCACCGAGGGCTGACGCGTATTGCCAGTTATTGGGGTCGATCGCAACCAGTTGTTGCAATGGCGCCTGGGCTTCCTGCCAGTTCTTGGCATTCATAGCGTTCATAGCCTGGGTGATCAGAGTGTTGGCGTTCTGCGCCTTTTCATTCTGCTTTTTGATCTCCTCGATCTGTTCCTTCTGTTCCTTGGTGTACTTGGGCTGCGGCTGCCCGGTTTCACCTGACTGGCCTTGGCCCCCCTTGCTACTCTCACCACTGCTGGACTTGGTCTCGCTGATGTCAATCTTGATGGTCGCGATAGCCGCGGAATTATCAGGCGCTATCGGAGATTTCTTCTGGTGATAGATTTTCTCTCCGCTCGAATTAGTGATCTCAAGTTCGTACTGACCGTAAGGTATTCCAACCATCGTGAACTTGCCATTCTTATCTGTCTTGGTCTTGAAGGTTCTGCCAGTGTCGCTACTGACGAGGGTGACGGTAACATTCGGTACGGGTTTAGTCCCATCGACAACTGTTCCTTCCACCTGTGCGGAAACGGTTTGCGACGACGCCGGCAGAGCGCCCAACGCCAACAGCAGTACGAACAGCATCGCACAAATAAAATTCTTCTTCATGAATCAGCCTCCCTGCACGAAAAAACGAACTCCCTTAAACCTCATAAGGTTACTGCCCCAGCCTCGTAAGGAATCGTGTCGGTAGCCCCGGCGGCGGCAAAGGCCTGGAGGCGCAGCACGCAACTCTCACACACCCCGCACGCTCTATCTTCCCGGCTGTAGCAGGACCAGGTCAAGTCAAACGGGGCACCCAATTCCAGCCCCAGTTTGACGATCTCCGCTTTGCGCATGGCAATGAGCGGAGTGACAACTTCAATTTTACCTTCCCGCGTGCCCGCCTGGATTACGGCATTAAAAGCTTTGTAGTAGGCTGGGCGGCAATCGGGATATCCCGAGCTGTCCTGCTCCACTGCACCAATATAAACCCGGGTCGCGTCCAAAACTTCCGCCCAACTCACCGCGGCAGAGAGAAAATGAGCATTGCGGAAAGGCACATAGGTCAACGGGACTCCATGGCCGCCGATTTCTCCTTGCGCCTCAGGAACTTGGATGCTCTCATCCGTGAGTGCGGAACCGCCTACCGCCCTCAAAGCCTCATTCCGCAGCACCATTCGGTTTTTGACGCCCAGGCGGTCGCAGATACGCAGAAAGGCTTGCTTTTCACGCTCTTCCGTCCGCTGGCCATAGCTGATGTGCAGAGCGGCCGCCTGCGTATCCCGTGCTGCCAGAGTTGCACATACACAGGAGTCCATTCCGCCACTCAACAGAACAACGGATTTGACCTCGCTGCTCATGGAAAACGGCCTCATTGCTATTATCGCAGCCCGGCGCCATCATCGGAACACCGGATCACCGGATGTTCAAACGCCTTTAGTGGCCGGCTCCCAGATGAATTTGTGGATTTGCAGGCCGAGGCGGACGTTCAATTTGTCCCCAAGGATCCACTCCGCCAGCAATCGGGGATCAAGCTGACAATTGGAGCTGTCGCGCGCCTGAGTCGGATTTTTCAGAAACACAGGGGAGAAAATCACGCCGCCCACCCTGTTTTCCAGCTTGTGATCACGAGTGAATTCGCGGGCAAATTCATAATCTGCACGATCGGCCAGCACGAATTTCACTTCGTCGCGTGCCGTCAGCGTGTCCAGATTGCTCAGGCAAAATGATCCCCCTTCGCCTGATCCCGGGCACTTCACGTCAACAATCTTACGCACGTCTTTGGGGACCTGTTCCAGAGGACGTTCGCCGCCGGTCTCCAGGAGCAAGGTATAACCGCGATTGAGCAGCCGCTCCATCAACGGCGTCAGTTCACGCTCCTGGAGCATAGGTTCGCCGCCGGTAATCTCGACCAAACCGGAAGGAGAGAGCCGGACCACTTCCTGTTCCACTTCATCAGGAGACATTTTGTTGCCGCCGGTAAATGTGTATTCACTGTCGCACCATGTGCAGCGCAGGTTACAGGCGGTCAGGCGCACGAATGTGCAAGGCAGTCCGGAAAAAGAAGACTCCCCCTGAATAGACCGGTAAATTTCTGTTACTTGCATGTTTGAAGCGTGGAACGCAACCTTCAGCTGCGTCTTCACTCACAGTATCGCGCCGTCGTGGTGTCCGTCTCCCAGATGGTTACGTCCTTCACTGATACGCGGCCCTGGGTAAGGGATGTGAGGCGCTGGCTGGTCTCATCGTAAAAATACCGGGCAATATTTTCCGCGGAAGGATTCACCGTAACGAACGGCTCGATATCGTTCAGCATCTGGTGATCAACCCGCTCGATTACGCCCTTCATCACGTCCTTCAGGTCCTTGAAGTCCAGCAGCAGGCCGGCCTTGTCCAGTACCTTGCCACGGAGGGTCACGCGGACCTTGTAATTGTGCCCGTGGGGATTCTCGCATTTCCCTTTGTAGTTGCGCAGATAGTGACCCGCGGCAAATGAACGCTCTACCGTTACCTCGTACATCAATCTCCCTTCACCGGCAGCATGTATGGATTTTCCGGCGCGAAATGCTCTTTATCTTATTCTAATTCGTTCTTCAATATGGAGTTCATGGTTCCTCCATCCTGGACGCGCGAGCGGCCTGAAACGGGCGCTTCTTTCGCGTTCATGTTGAAAAACTTCTCCACGTCTGCCAAGTCCCTTGTCTTCTTGTATGCCGGAAGGCTATCCAGGAACACGCGGCCATAGCGCTGCTTCAGCACGCGATTATCCAGCAGCACCAGAAGGCCCCGGTCCTTGATGGACCGGATCAGGCGGCCAAAGCCCTGCTTGAGCGCGATCACCGCCGAAGGCACCTGGTACTCATAGAAAGCATTTCCTCCGGCTTCATTCACCGCCCGCACCCTCGCGGCCACCACCGGGTCGTTAGGCACCGCAAACGGCAGGCGATCAATGATCACGCAGCTCAGTTGTTCGCCCTGCACATCCACACCCTGCCAGAAAGATGAAGTCGCAAACAACACTGCATTCGGAGTATTGCGAAACTCCTCCAGAAGGGCATTCTTGGGCGCGGTCCCTTGCAGCAGCATGGGGAATTCGATCTCGCCCAAGAGCATGTCGTGAAGTTGGTTCATCTGGGCGTAGCTGGTGAACAGGCAGAACGCGCGTCCTCTGGTGATTTGCAGAAGCCGCCGGATCTTCTCTGCCGCTCGAGCCACAAAAATCTCTGACCGGGGATCCGGCAGATCCGGAGGCACATACAGGATGGCCTGGTTCAGGTAGTCGAAGTGCGAAGGCACCACCAGTTCGCGCGCGTGCTCCACGCCAACTCGCTGCCGGATGTAATCAAACTCACCGCCCTGTGCGGCTTTGGCAACCGCTAGAGTGGCCGAGGTCAAAACCGCAGTCTCCAGATTCTCAAACAGAATCTGCTTCAGGATCTGGGACACATCAATGGGAGTGGCCTGCAGAACAATGAGCTGCCGTCCAGCGCGGGGCTTGCGGGCTTCGCCCCGGAACTCGATCCAGAAGACCGTGTTCTTATCGCGCGACTCCAGAATGAATGCCAGTTGCGTCTTCAACTCCAGCGTGCGCCGGACGAAGTTGAATACCTCAGCTGATTTTTCCTGCAATAACTCAAGCTCGGAGAACACTGCTCCCAGAGATTGCATGACGGAGTTGTACTCCTCGCCATTCTTCTCCAGGAATTCATCGCGGTTTTCAAAGGAAAATCTGCCCTGGCCTTCCGGAAGAAGGCCGAAGAAGAACCGCGCTCTCTCCCGCAGGCGCGCAAGCGCCTGAAGCAATCCGGCTGAACCAGCCTGCTTTTGCACCAGCGTAGCCTCGATGTCGCGCGCCAGTTCCTCAAACCGCAGATTGGAGACGGTGACTCCAAAATAGTCGCTCGCTACTCCTTCTAATTCGTGCGCCTCATCGAAGATGACGGCTGCAGCCTCAGGCAGGATGCCGCCATCCGGGACATCCGCCTGCTTGAGCGCCAGGTCGGCAAAGAAGAGATGGTGATTCACGATGATGATGTCGCTCTCCTTCGCCCGCCGCCGCATCTCCGTGACAAAGCAGCGCTGCCATTGAGCGCACTTTTGGCCGGTGCAGCGATCGGTCCGGGCATCCAGGCGAGGCCATAGCTGGCTGTTCTCCGGCAGCGCGCGCAACTCAGCGCGGTCGCCGCTCTCCGTCACCCGCTCCCACTCTGCAATCTGGCGATAGTGCTCAATTTCTTCCAGTCCATTCAGCACCGGCATGCCGGTGAGGTCGTAGAGTTTTTGCCGGCAGAGATAGTTGTTGCGGCCTTTCATGTAGCAGACGCGCAGCTTGCCCAGGTGCTGCTCCAGGAATGGAATGTCCTTGAAAAAAAGCTGTTCCTGAAGGTTCTTGGTGCCGGTAGAAATAATCACTCGCTTGCCGCTGCGGATTACCGGCAGCAGGTAGGCCAGGGTCTTGCCGGTGCCCGTGCCGGCTTCCACAATCAGGTGCTTGTGTTCATTCAGCGCCCGCTCTACGGCCTCCGCCATCTGAAGCTGTCCCCGGCGGAATTCGTAATTCGGATGCATTTTGCTGAGCATCCCATGGGGCGCAAAAAACTGGTACAGCGTCGGGAAGGATTGCTCCTGCTCGCGGCCGGCGGTTGCGGGATTGGGGAAAGAGGACACGGCGGGAGTGACACTATGATAGCTGCAACCCGCGCACTCCGCCATACTCTAAGAACACTGAGCTGTCCCTATAATACCTTCAGAAGGAACTGGAATAGGATTGCCCAACGCAAACAATGCTGGTCTACTGGCCATCGTCGGCCGCCCTAATGTGGGCAAATCCACGCTCTTCAATCGCTTGATTGGCTCACGCCGCGCCATCGTAGGCGATGAACCCGGAATCACTCGCGACCGCCTTTACGGGGAAGCTACATGGACCGGCCGGCGCCTGCGCGTGGTTGATACCGGCGGGATCGTTCCCAACGAAAAGGAGCATATCCCGGCGGAGATCTTCCGGCAGGCGCGGGTCGCTCTTGAAGAAGCCGGGGCTATCGTACTGGTGGTGGACGGCCGCAGCGAACTGGCAGCGCCTGATATGGAACTGGCGCGCCTCCTCCACCGCCTGGGCAAGCCGCTGTTTCTTGCAGTCAACAAGGTTGACACTCCCAAGCAGGAAGCTGAGGCCGAGAATTTCAGGACCCTCGGCATTGACCGGCTTTTCCCCGTTTCTGCAGAACACGGACTTGGAGTTGCCGAGCTACTGGAGGCAGTGCTGCACGTCATCCCGGAAACAGAGTCCCACGATTTCGAGCAGCAGCCGGGAGAATCCTCACCACGTCAGGAAACCAAGGTCGCCATAATCGGTCACCCCAACGTGGGAAAGTCCACGCTGCTCAATGCGCTGACGGGAACTTCACGGGCCATTGTCTCTCCCATCGCCGGAACCACGCGCGATGCCGTGGACGAGGTGATGGACCGAAATGGCGCCCGCTATCGCTTCATTGACACCGCCGGCATCCGCCGCAAAGGCAAGACCAAGCTTATGGCGGAAAAGCTGTCTGTGGTCATGGCCCGCAAGCACCTGGAAGCGGCCGACGTCGCTTTGCTGGTGCTCGATGCCACTGAAGGAGTGACGGCGTTGGACGCCAACATCGGCGGCTACGCCCACGAGAGCGGAAGGTCCGTAATCATTGTGGTGAACAAGTGGGACTTGGTGGGGCCGGGACGGCAGGATGGACGCCCCGCAAATGCCGGCATCTATGAGGAGCAGATCCGCCGCAGCCTCAAGTTTCTGGACTACGCGCCGGTGCTGTTTGTCTCCGCCAGCCAGGGCAAGAACCTGGAAAAGCTATTCAAGACCCTGGAACTGGTATCCACCGAGCGGCGCAAGCGCATCAGCACGTCGCAGATGAACCGCTTTCTCGAAACGGTGGATTTTGAGCGCGCCGCCGTGCCCCATCGCCAGAAGGTCAAAGTCTTTTATATGACCCAGGCTCACGCTTCACCGCCGACCTTCATTCTCTTTACTGACAAAGACGTAAAACTGCACTTCTCCTACGAACGTTTTCTGCAGAACCAGATCCGGAAAGAATTTGGATTTGTCGGGACCCCCATCTGGATCAAGAACCGTCCGCGGCGCAAAGTCGAACTGGCGCCCAGGAAGTCCAAACGAAGGTAACGTCACCGCTGGCTTAAATTTTCCTAATTTGAATATTGCTTGTAACGAATTTACTCCCATCGACACCATCTTTTTAGAGCAGTCAAAACCTTGAAATAGCGCACTTTGACTGAAGCCATGGGCAGATCGCAGGATGTGCTTTCTGGGAAGATGGGAAGACCCTCCTGCATGGCTATCGATATTCGGGTGCAAACGTCTAAGGTCTTAAGTACCTGAATGGAATTTCAGCGTTTGGAGTCTAATGCTCATTGCGACAAGCATCTCCGCTGCGTTTTTCGGCGGAAGTGTTTGCCGAATTCACAACCGTTAAGGAGAGTTAGTTCGATGCGAAAGTTATCTTGGATTTTCGTGCTATTTTTGGTTCTCAGCATATCGGCGGCAGCCCAGGACTATCCCAAGGCGGAGGTCTTTGGCGGCTATTCTTACGTTCACACCAGTGTCCTCGGCACTGGATTCAACTTCAACGGCGCCAGTGGCTCCATCGCTTTCAATCCTAAGGACTGGTTCGGAATAGTTGCCGATTTCGGCGGCTATCACAACGGTGATTTTGGCGTGAGCACAAATGTCATAACCTATCTTTTCGGACCGAAATTCGCGTACCGCAAGAATGCTAGGGTAACGCCCTATTTTCAAACGCTTTTCGGCGGCGCACACGTAGGCGCGAGTTTTTCAGGGCTTTCCGGCTCGGACAGCGCGTTTGCCATGGCGATCGGCGGTGGAATCGATGCCAAGATCCATCCCCATGTGGCCATCCGCGTGATCCAGGCTGAGTACCTGCTGACCAAGTTTAATGACGGATCCAACAACCGGCAAAACAACGCAAGAATTTCCGCCGGCATCGTCTTTCGCTGGGGCGGCAAATAATTCGGGTATTTTCGGGCGCCTTGGGCCAGCCGAAAGGTTGGCCCTTTTATGTGCCCGGGGCCCTGGCCCCCTTGGATTGTTGCAATATTTTCAATGCTTGGGTGCCAACGTCTTGGCCGCTCCGCTTCGAGTAAACTAAGAAAGCATAAACTCTTAAAAGATCTCAATGAGATTTTGGTTTTAGCGTCATTGTGGCAGGGCTGTCCGTTTTGTTTTGGACCGTGAGTTTGCTGAAACTTCACAACAGCAAGGAGAGGTCAGGCGATGCGAAAGTTATTTCTGGTTTGTGGGTTATTTCTGGTTTTTAGCATATCGGCAACCGCGCAGGAATATCCGAGAGCGGAGGTTTTTGGCGGCTATTCTTACCTTCATACCAACTTTGTTGGCACAGGATTCAATTTCAGCGGCGCTAGCGGCTCCATCGCCTTCAACCCCAGCCGCTGGTGGGGGCTAGTTGGCGATGTGGGGGGCTACCGCAACAAAGACTTCGGCGTGAGCACGACCCTCCTAACCTATATGTTCGGCCCCAGGTTCTCATACCGAAGCAATGGGAGGGTAACAGCATTCGCTCAGGCACTTTTCGGAGCCGGGCACGTGAATGCGAGCTTTATTGGCATTTCCGCCTCAGAGAACGCTTTTGCCGCGGCAGTCGGCGGCGGAATCGACGCTAAAATCCATTCTCATTTTGCCTTTCGCGTGATCCAGGCAGAATATCTGCTGACCAGGTTCAATGACGGCTCTAACAACCGGCAAAACAGCGTGAGAGTTTCCACGGGCCTCGTCTATCGCTGGGGTAGTGGTGGCGGCGGTGGCAGCAATAAATAGTCGTGCTGTTCAAAAGTTGGGCCGACCAGAGATGCTGGCCTTTCTTGTGCTCTGATCTGAGGCGGTGCGGTCATCGAACAGGCGCGGTTTCAGAGATACACTCCAGCCATTGCGCGCAGGCTAGAAGCGCCTTCTCACACACCATCCTGTGGCGTTGGCTCTTATCGCGGACGCGGCGGCGGGTGTTTTCATCCAACTGGGGCAAGAGATCAAAGGTGATGTTGGCCGGCTGGAAGCTTTTCCCTTCGGCGTGGCAGATATAGTGCACCAGTGATCCCAGAGCGCTCTCTCTCGAAGGAGCTATAGGCCGCAGTCCCTGGCTCGCGCGGGCAACGTGAATGCCGGCCAGCATTCCCATGGCTATGGATTCCGTATAGCCTTCCACCCCGGAGATTTGACCGGCAAAAAAAACATTTGCATGGCGCTTGAGATTGAGCGTCTCCTCCAGCAGAGAAGGCGAATGGATGTAAGTGTTGCGATGAATCTGGCCATAGCGCAGAAAGCGCGCGTTCTCAAGTCCAGGGACTAGGCGCAGCACCCGTGCCTGCTCACCATATTTCAAGTGGTTTTGAAAGCCCACAAGGTTATAGGAGTCGGCGCGCAGGTTCTCCTGCCGCAACTGAACTACAGCATAGGGAAGCTTGCCGGTTGCAGGACCAGCCAGGCCGACCGGTTTCATGGGGCCGAAGCGCAAGGTGTCACGCCCGCGGCGCGCCATCTCTTCAATGGGCAGGCAGCCTTCAAAGTAGTTCAGTTTCTCCCAGGCGTGTCCTTCCACCGGCTGCGCTGCAATCAGCGCATCGTAAAACCGGTCGTATTCATCTTTCGTAAACGGACAATTGATGTAGTCTGCGGTGCCTTTGCCATAACGCGCCGCCAGATAAACCTTCGACATGTCGATGGAATCAGCCTCCACGATGGGACTGATTGAGTCATAGAAAAAGAGATGGCGACTGCCGCTCAGGCGGGCGATTTCTTGCGAGAGAGCGTCCGATGTAAGCGGACCGGTGGCCACGATGGTGCAACCCGCTTCCTCATTGATGCGCGTGGCTTCTTCGCGGACGATCTTGACGCGAGGCTCTGCTGAAATCAGCCCTGTCACTCGTTCCGCAAACGCCTCCCGGTCGACTGCCAGAGCGTGACCGGCCGGAACCTGCGTCTGCCGCGCCACCTCCAGCAGCACCGATCCGCCGCGGCGCATTTCTTCCTTCAACAGCCATGGCGCGGTGTTTTCGCTTTCCGATTTCAGCGAATTGGAGCAGACCAGTTCGGCGAACTTGTCCGTCCGGTGCGCAGGCGTGGACTTTACCGGGCGCATTTCATAAAGCTCGACTTCCAGGCCGCGCCGGGCGCACTGCCACGCCGCCTCGCAACCCGCTAGTCCCGCGCCGATGATCTTGATAGACATAATCGGATCATTCATTTTCTGCCAGATGCTTCAATGCTGTTCCTGTCAGCATCATGGTTTCCCACTCGCCCAGCATTTCGGCTCCCAGCCGTTCATAAAACTTGAGTGCCGGCTCATTCCATTCCAGAACCATCCAGCGAATGCCGTAACAACTCTCGCGCATGGCAATCTGGGCTAGGTGCTTAAGCAGCGCCTTGCCAATTCCCTTGTCGCGCATCTCCGGGAGTACGAACAGGTCTTCCAGGTACAGTCCCGGCCTTCCGCGCCAGGTGGAGTAGTTATAGAAGAAGAATGCGAACCCCGTCGGCTTGTTGTCCCACTCGGCAATCACACAGCGGAACTTCGGCTCCGGGCCAAATCCATCCCGTCGTAAATCTTCTTCGGTGGCAATCACGGCCTTCGGCTCGCGTTCGTATTCAGCCAGTCCACGAATAAAGCCGAGGATCAAAGTAGCATCTGCCGCCGTAGCTTTTCGGATAGTAAGCATGATCTTGTGCAACCAATCAAATAGTGCCTGGGTCATGGCGAATTCGAGGCAAAAAATCTTGCGGGCTTCCTGTGACACCTAAGTCGCGACACCCAAGTCCAAAATTACAAGATTACCTGATTCTAGTCGGGGGAAGCTCGTTCATCATTCGCGATTCATGTGCCAGCGCTTGCTCCGGTCTGTGGCGCGGGCTTCCGTCTACTGAACAGGATCGCCGCGGTGACCAGTGAAGCCGTGACGATTACCGAGATCAGCAGGTAATGGAGGGGATGGCGAAGATAACGAAGGAAGGTCTTGCCATAGTGCGCCGCTACCAGGGTGAGAAGGTTGTAACGCAGGGCCCGGCCAAGAAGGGTGACGGCAATGACCTTCTTGCGCGGGAAGGAGAAGGCCCCGGCCGCTACAAAGAACCAGGGGGTCGGGAACGGAGGCGGAGCGATGGTAGCTACAAAAATGGAGATTGATCCGCGGTGCTCGATGGCGCTGCGCATCTGCTGGGTGCGTTTGCGGCCTATCTTCCCCTCAATCCACCACTCACCCACTTTGTGGCCCATGCCGTAGGTGAAGACAGCTCCCAGCAGCGAGCCGGCCGTACTCATGAGCGCGTAATACCACCAAAGCTCGGGATCGCTAACGGCCAGCCAACCGGTAAGCAGGTCCAGACTGCCAAATGTGGGAATGATACTGCTGTCCAGGATAGCCAGAGGAAACAGGGCGATTCCGCCGAAGTGACGCACCCAGCTAAACGATGCGGATGGCGATGCGGCGCGCCGCTTTGCTTGCAAAATCACAGCCAGCCACGGCTGCGGTAATTTCAAATTCGAAGCCATCAGAAATCACAAAATAACTCGTTCATCTCCGACTCTTCTTGTCACGCGCTCACGGTCCAAATATTCCAGCAACGGAATCGCATATTTGCGGGAAACCCCAATCAGATCTTTGAATTTCCCCACATCAATTTTGGGCGACTTGGTCTTGTATTCCGTGAGTGTCTGGCGTAACCCCTGGAGGGCGCTTGAGTGGAACACAAGATTGTCGGCCAGCTTCACCAGCACGCGGTCCCGCAGGAGCAAAGTCACCAGTTTCTGCGCGCGCCCCCGGTCCACGGGCAGCTTGCCCAGCACTTCGTCCATGAAAGGTACCTTCAGCCCGGCTACGGCAAATGCCTGTTCGATGTCCTTCTTGGCCCTGGCCTCTTCATCTTTCAACTCCACGCCCCGGCCGGCAAGGCGAACCAGTTCTCCGGTTACATCGGCTTTGTTGGCGGTGGCTAACTCGGCTAAAACTGCCTGCATAACTTCCGGCCGCAGCATGAGTTTTTCCCGTAGTTCTTCCTTGCTGATCCCGGCTACCAGAGGGTTGGCCTTATGAAACGCTTCCAGGGCCGTCATTGTGCGGGTACGGGCCTGCGAGAATGCCTGCGCCGCAACCAGTAACTCACCTGCTCTTACGATCTGCTTTTTTTGCAGCAGGGCGGCGATGGCGGTTTCCAATACGGGTTTCTTTGACCCGGTTTCGTGGACAGCTTGGTCGAGGGAAAGGCCATCCTCGCCCCGGCGAAGAATACGAGCCTCCAGAATTCCTTCCCGCGAGCCATTTGCCAGGGCGTTCAGCGATGCCAGCAAAGCATCTTTTTTCTGACGGCGCAGAGGAAAGGCGTCCAGCACTACCGCGCCCCCGATGGTGATGACGGGCGAGAACTGGCGAAGGATAGCGCGGTCTCCCGGAAGAAGAAGCAGTGGATCGGTGGTGCGCAGCCGCGCCATCGCAGTACTGCCAGGTTTAAGTTCGTTGCCCTCGTGCAGAGCGACTTCTGCAATGGTTTCTGAAGTGAAAGCATGCAGATGGACGCGCGCGCGGTTCTTCAGCAGCTTGGCATCCTTAAGCAGAGAAAGTCGCACATCAATCTGCTGCGACGGCTCCAGTATGCCGGGAGCTGCCAGGCTCATGCCGCGCGCCAGATCTTCCACCGTAGCGCCGGCCAGGTTCAACGCAGTTCGCTGTCCTGCGCCGGCTTTGTCGGTCGTGCTGCCATGTACTTGCACGCCGCGGACCCGCATCCGGCGCCGCGTGGGGAAAACCTCTACCTCATCTTCCTTCTGGATCTTTCCCGCGATCAGCGTGCCGGTCACGACTGTGCCAAAACCCTTCATTACGAATACGCGGTCAATGGGCAGACGAAAGAACGCCTCTGTATCCCGCGATGGCGCCTCTACGGCCAGGCGGGAAATCTCACGCTTCAGCTCCTCCAATCGCGCGCCGGTTCGCGCGCTCACTGCAACCACGGGTGAGAGGCTGGTATCCAGGAAGGAGCCGCACACGAATTCCTCGATTTCCAGGCGCACAACATTCAGCGTGTCTTCGTCTACCAGATCGCTTTTGGTGATGACGGTGATGCCTCGTGGGATGGAGAGCAGCCGGCAAATCTCAAAATGCTCGCGGGTCTGCGGCTTGATGGACTCATCCGCCGCGACCACCAGCAGGACAAGGTCAATTCCACCCACGCCGGCAAGCATATTGCGGACAAAACGCTCGTGACCGGGAACGTCAATGAATCCGAAGCGCTGTTTCTCTCCGCTGGCCCCGCTCAATTCCATATGAGCGAAACCCAGATCGATGGTGATTCCGCGCCGCTTTTCCTCTTCCAGGCGGTCGGTATCGATCCCGGTCAACGCGCGCACCAGCGCGGTCTTGCCGTGGTCAATGTGACCGGCTGTTCCAATGATGATGGACTTCACCGAACAAGTGTAACGGATGGAAAAGAAAAACAGGCCCCATAAGGGGCTCAGAGGCACCGCAGGTTCTCGGCCCCTCTGAGTAGCCCTGAAACTCAAGGCCTGGACTTACCGGTTAAAAGCTTTGATGCTGGGTATTTGCGGGAAGTTGCGGCTGGCCCTTCCAAACTCTACTCGTCAAGCGACATGGCTCTGGCCTTGGCGGCAATATCAAGGAACGGCGATGAATTGACGGCCGAATCCAATCCAGCCTTAAGCTGCTGCCCCAGGGCGGAGACAATCACGCAGAATTAAAGAAGAAACCGAATGTCGAAACTTCTCCACACTTGCATCGCCAGCGACGCGTTTTCCATCTCTGACTTCAAAATCTCAAAGTCGCAATGTGTTTTTTGGAAACCTATGCGGAAGTGTAGCTCCGGAAAACTTGTTCATGATTTGTCACAAAGTTTTTACAAATCTCATCCAAAAAAACGAGTGCCTTTTCTTATGCAACATGCATCGAATGTCCAAATCAGGAACGCATTTCTTTGTCATGATGGGTTGCTTTGATATGCGTTCTCATAGCCGTGTACTCTGAATCTCCAGATTTATAAACCAACTGCGTGGCGCAATCTTCAGCCCGCAATAGCTAAACTCTTTCAATTCGTCGTGCGCGAGAATTCCGTAAACAGCAAGTGAGGTGGAATTCAGATTGCAATAGTCTCAAGGCGTTGTTCTTGCAGACACACGCTACTCCGACCATCAAGTCCTTTCACGTTTCAATTCTTCATTAAAAGAAAGTTAAAAGGAGATCACATCGAATGAGCACTATCCCCACTCGAAGTCTGAAGCGGTTCATAGCGGTCACAGTCTTAATGTTTTCCAGCCTGACATTTGCTCAGCACTACACCCAAACCAACCTGGTTTCCAACACCGGCAGCGCGCCGGTGAATGATCCCAACTTGCAAAATGCCTGGGGTCTGGTTTCCGGGCCGGGCACTCCATTCTGGGTTTCAAATAATGCAGGCGGCACTTCAACGCTGTACTCGGTTGACGCCACGGGAACGGCAGCTACCATCGTTCCTCTGGTTGTCACCATCCCTAATGCTCCCAGCCAGAACGCTCCCGGATCTCCAACTGGAGTCATGTTTAACGGAAGCCCCACAGATTTTCTGCTCGCCCCGGGGAAGCCGGCAATTTTCATGTTTGCCAGTGAAGATGGCACCATCCAGGGCTGGAACCCAGGTGTAGCGCTCAACAATTCCGTTATCAAGGTTGATAATTCCCAGGTCCCCAATGCGAAGAACGGGGCCGTCTATAAAGGCGCCACCATTGCTGAGATTGACGGAAAGCATTTCATTCTAGCGGCCAATTTCCGCAGCGGACGGATTGATATCTTCGATACCAACTTCAAGCAAGTACGCTTTGACGATGACGACGCGTTCAATGACGAGCGCATTCCTCGCGACTTCGCACCTTTCAACGTGCAGGGCGTTGGGCCCAATATCTATGTCACCTTTGCCGAACAGGACGCGGCTCGGCATGACCCCGTGGGCGGCGCTGGATTAGGCTTTGTAGACGTCTTCGATTCTCACGGTCGCCTGCTGCAGCGCTTGCAGCACGGTTCATGGATGAATGCTCCCTGGGGCGTAGTCTGGGCTACGCAGCATTTTGGTGAATTCACCAATACCATCCTGATTGGCCAGTTCCGCGGTGGCAACGTTTCTGCCTTTAACCCGGTCACCGGACGCTTCCTGGGAAACATGCTGAACCCGGATGGAAGCATCCTGACCATTGACGGCTTGTGGGCGCTCCGGTTTGGCAACGATGCTGCCGCCGGCCCAGGCACTACGCTGTTCTTTACTGCTGGGCCAAACGGTGAAGTCAACGGTCTGTTCGGAACGCTCAAAGCGGTAGCCGCCGAAAGGGGCGAAGACGACGAGCAATAAGACGTTTTTCAAATAAAAACTCAAACCACACGGCAGGGCATTGTCCCTGCCGTTTTTTTTAGCTTGTGCGACAACCGGTTAGAACTATTTTGCCTTGTCGAAATTCAGGACCGTTCGCAGCAAAACGTTAGCGCCATTTTCAATGTCTTCCGGCCGGGAAAATTCTTTGGGTGAATGGCTGATGCCGCCGATGCTAGGGATAAAAATCATTCCCACCGGGCCTATTTTGGCAATCTCCTGGGCGTCGTGTCCGGCTCCGCCCTACCCAAATGACTGATGTGTGCCCTTTCGTCTTCCGTCATATTGAATGAGGAAAACAAAAAATGAAATGGAGTTTTTATGCCAGAAAATCTTTGGGCAGCATTGTCGAACCAACTGGGGGAAGCGTCAACTGAGGTAGGCAAGTCGGTCGTCGCAGTACATGGGAGAAGGCATTCTTCCAGCGGAATTCTATGGACTAACGATTCGGTGGTCACAGCCAACCACGCCCTGCGCCGTGACGGAGACATTTCCGTAGTCATCGCGCCAGGGCAAGGTGCGGCGGCCCGTGTGATTGGCCGCGACCCCGGAACCGATCTCGCGGTTTTGCGCCTCCAGCAGCCCGCTCAGGGTGAGCCGGCGCGATGGGGCGATGCATCAAAGTTGCGCGTGGGTGAGTTGGTGCTGGCCTTGGCGCGAACCTGGCGCGGAAACATTGTTGCCAGTTCCGGCGTGATCTCCGGCCTCATGGGCCGCTGGCGCACCTGGCGGGGCGGCGAATTGGACCAGTTCATCCGCCCGGACCTCACGTTGTATCCGGGATTTTCCGGTGGCCCCCTGGTGAACGCCCACGGTGAGGTTGTGGGATTGAATACCGCAGGCCTGCATCGTTCCAGCATTGCCGTCCCTGCGAGCGCTGTGGCGCGAGTAGTGGCTGAGCTTTTGGAGAAAGGCCGCATCGAACGGCCCTATCTTGGGCTGGCCATGCAAGCGGTGGCGTTGCCGGAATCTTTGCGCACCACGCTGAATCTAATGGCAAACGAAGGTCTGCTGGTGGTGCATGTTGAGCCGGGAAGCCCCGCAGACAAGGGCGGCATCCTGCTGGGCGATGTGCTGGTTGAGATCGAAGGCAAAGCGGTGGCGGACACAGATGCGGTGCAGGAAACCCTGCACTCATTGAAAGTGGGCCAGACGGTCGAGATCAAGCTTGTGCGGGGCGGCTCATTGTCAAAAGCCGGCGTGAAGCTGGCTGCGCGCCCATGACGTTTCTCCCTGGATGAAGACACGAGGCGACAATCCGTTGCACATCATGGTGATTGCCGCCTCGTCTGAGCGGCGCGCGTCATTGTTGGCCATGGCTGAAAACGCCGTTCAAGCTCGCATTACCACAAGCCATGGCATTTCTCTGGAGCGCATCTTCCAGGTTGCCGCTGAAACCATTGTTGTGGATGTTGATGGGCCAGAGCTTTCCAGCGCTCTTATACGCCTTGCGCAAGCTCTTCCTGGGGGAACGGGGCTGGTTGCGCTGGCTGACAATCCCGATCCCAGTTGGGTCATCCTGGCCTTGCGCTCTGGAATCAATGCCATCCTCTCGCGCGAAGTGAGCGGAGAAGAGCTCCGGCTGGCTATCCTGGCTGCCGAGTCGGGCCTGGTTTTACTGCACCCCACCTCGGCGCAAAATCTTGGCAGCCAGAGTTTCACGCAGAACCACGATGCTGTAATCCCCGCGGAGTCGTTAACCGTCCGGGAGAAAGAAGTCCTGTCCCTGGTGAGGGAGGGTTTGGGCAACAAAGAAATCGCTGGCCGACTCCACATTTCCGAGCATACAGTGAAATTTCACATCAGCTCGATCCTCGGCAAGCTCGGTGCGGCCAGCCGCACTGAGGCGGTTAGTCAGGGAATCCGCAGAGGATTCATTACGATCTGAACGTCAAGTCCCCGCTAACCGTACAGCTTCAAATCCAATGGGCTACGGGGTGTTAAGCATGCCGGTGCAAGAAACCTGTATAAATAAACTAGTCAGCTTGACATCCTCCCGTATAATCCTTACTCGAAATACAGCTTGATGGCCGCCGCGCAGGGTGGCACGCAAGGTGAGGATTCTACCCGATATGGCCTTTTCACCTTATGTGCAACCCGAGTAATCCGTGAGATAACACTAACCCAATGACCAGGCTCTGGCAGCGAGCCCTGCAAGAGGAGATAAAACATGTCTACCAACGCAACCACGTTGTCGAATCAGCCGAAGAAGGAATTCAGTCTGTGGACCGTGATCTGGGCCTCTTCTTCAGGCACCATGATTGAATGGTATGACTTTTACCTGTACGGGAGCCTTGCCGTGTTCTTTTCAACCCTGTTTTTTCCCAAGGGGAATGATACGGCGGCGTTTCTGGCGAGCCTGGCGACTTTCGGCGCGGGTTTTGCCGTCCGGCCATTTGGAGCGATCTTCTTCGGCAGGATTGGGGACCTCATAGGCCGCAAGTACGCGTTCCTGGTAACGCTTACGATTATGGGAATCTCCACCACACTGGTCGGCTGTCTACCCACCTATGAGCGAGTTGGTTTGCTGGCGCCTACACTTCTGGTGCTTCTGAGGTTGCTACAGGGCTTGGCACTTGGAGGCGAGTATGGAGGCGCGGCCACTTATGTGGCGGAGCATTCCCCGGATCACAAGCGTGGTTACTTGACCAGCTACATCCAAACCACCGCTACGATTGGCTTTTTCCTGGCCTTAGTCGTTATAGGAATCACGAGACATTACATGGGCGACGCCACGTTTAAGGCTTGGGGATGGCGCATCCCATTCCTGATCTCAGCTATTCTGGTTATCATTTCCATCTACATCCGCCTGAAGCTCAAGGAATCACCCTTGTACGCCAGGCTGAAGAGCCAGGGAAAGAGTTCGAGTGCTCCTCTCAAGGACAGCTTTGGCAAGGGCAGCGGCCGAAACTGGAAGCTGGTCCTGCTGGCGCTGTTTGGCGCCACGGCAGGCGAGGCCGTGGTCTGGTATACAGGCCAGTTCTATGCGCTGTTCTTCCTGCAAACAATCTGCAAGGTGCCCTGGGGTACCGCCTACACTGTCGTCGCTGTTTCACTTGTCATCGGGACACCGTTTTTCCTGGTCTTTGGCGCCTGGAGCGATAAGATCGGCAGATTAAAGATCATGTGCTGGGGCTGCATGCTGGCCGCGATTACCTACTATCCGCTGTACGCGGGCATGAAACACTTCTCCAACCCGGTGAATGTGCCGATCCTTGTGGTCCTGGTCACCATCCAGGTGATTTATGTAACCATGGTCTACGGTCCCATTGCTGCCTTCCTGGTCGAGTTGTTCCCGGCCAAGATCAGGTACACCTCGATGTCGCTCCCCTATCATATTGGTAATGGCTGGTTTGGCGGATTTATGCCCTTGATTGCTACTGCAATCGTCGCCTGGGCGGGGACAGCCACCAATCCCTTCATTAAGGACCATGCGATCTACATGGGACTGGTCTATCCCATCGTTGTGGCTGTCATCACCTTCTTTGTGGGCCTGTTCCTGATCCCGGAGACAAAGGACACGAAGATCTGGGAGGAAGTAGGAGGCGCACAAGCAGTCGCGGGAGATTGATTAGCTCGCGGTTGGAACGATTTTCCAAGGCGGAGGGCTGCGGCTTCCGCCTTTTGCCTTTAAAAATAACATCACATGAGCACAAACGGACACGCACCCGAGCCCGAGTGGGAATTTGATTTCCGCGAGCACTTTCTTTACTTTCCCGACAAGGCCGCCGCCGACAAAGCGGTAGCAAGACTGACAGTCAAGGGTTGGGCGGTCAAGGTGGAGAGAGCAGTCGGCAGGGAAGACTGGCTCGTCCTGGCAACCGATCATTGGCCAAAGGAAGAGGAGTTCGAATCCGAGTGGCAGGAATTACACCGGCTGGCCGAGGAACTTGGCGGTGAATACGATGGCTACGGCGGCCCGGGTTGATCTCCTAATCAATTGTCAACCGCTTGCTTTTCATCATGCGCAATCGGTCAAAGGCGATCATGCTGCTCACCCAGATCGCAGCCGTCAGATAGCCGGCAACCACGTCCGTCGGGTAGTGCACTCCCAGGTAGATGCGCGAGAGACCGATGGCTGCAATCAGAAGTGCGGCCACGATCCAGATAATGGCCGTCGCCAGCCGCGACTTGATCCGGTCAGTCAAAAGACCGGCCAGCACTCCATAAAAGCAAAAAGAAAACAATGCATGCCCGCTGGGGAAGCTATAACTGTGAGGCAAAGCGCCAAAAAAGGGAATTGGGCGTGTCCTATGGAAAGCGTATTTCAGTGAGACGTTGAGCACCAGCGCGCCCGCCTGTGAAATCACAAGCCACAGAGCTGCTCTCCTCCAGCCAATTGCCAGAAACAACACAAGAGCAATGACTAAAGCCACGGCCACGCCATACTCGCCCAGCCAGGATGCAACTTGCGCCGCGGTCGTCATGGAAGGCGACGAGTACTGGTGGACCCAGCTGCGTAGCGCGCTGTCAAACCGCCGGGCGTGGTCTTCCATCACCTCTTCTGCAATCCAGGCAAATAGAAAAAGCCCTGCCACCACCAGCACAAGGCTCAGCGGCACAGCCACACCCAGGAAAAGCAGCGGTTTCTTTTCTCGTTCTACTTTTGGAAGCTGCGAGCTGGCTTCACTCATTGCTGAACTCCGCGATCAACTCGTCTACCTTCTTAAGCAGCGCGGAATTATCCTGGCGCGGATAAGCCTTCAGGTTCTCCTTATAAACCGGAAGATTAAAAAGAAACGATTCTATGCGTTCTTTGTTGAGTTCATCCCAATAGGTTCCGTAGCCGACCTTATCCACGTAATACGCGTTGAACAGTTGCTCGAACTGGTGATGCACCGGGACCGCTAGGTAGGGCTTGCCCAGATAAAAAGCCTCGCTCAAAAGTGAAAAACCGGAATTGGCAATCACGGCCTTGCAGTCAGATAAGTCCCTGAGAAACTCATCCATACCTGGCTTCTTGAAGATAATGTTGCCTTCGCGGCCTTCCCGGCCAAATCCGTAGGCAATGAATCGGCAGCGCACGCCGGCCAGCAGCCTGGCCAATTCTGGTGCTGCAGATGTTACATAGACCAGTACGTCTTCGCCTTCTGACGCCCTTGAACGCAACACTTCCTCGCGCAGAATGGGCGGGAAAAGAAAGGTGCGCGGACGCCGTACAGGAGCGGTGAAGAATGAGGTCACCAGGTAGGCTTTTGCTCGTGGTGTCATAAAGCGCGTGACCAGCTTGGTGGCAGTCGCTTCACCACGGTAGCGGCGCGGGTAAGTGATGCTGACATTGGTCAGACAATGTTGATTGTCAATCGAAATTACCGGCAGGCGTTTACGGTGGCCGACGCGGCAGGAAAGAGGCTCGAAATCCGTAATCACCAGATCAATCTCCCATTCATCGGCAAGGCCCATGAGTCGATGAATGGAACGAGCTGCTTTGGGAGCGGTGAACAGGTTTCGAGCAAGGGTCCTTCGATAGCGCACCTGGTTGTTCACATACGAGAGCCGAAGGCCAAAGATTTCCGTGACCTCAAAAGTGTCCTTCAAGTTGCGCAGGCCGCGGTCGAATGAAACCACATGAACTGTGTGTCCATTTTGCTGGAGATGAGAGATAACCTCCCTGGAGCGCGTGGAGTGGCCTGAGCCTTCGCCGTTGACCCCGTACAATATGTTGGCCATCTGGGCTGCTCCGTGAAGAATTCGCCGAGTATAAAGGAAAACGTGGACCAGACCAAGGTAACTCCCAGAACCGCTTTGCTAGTCGGGGCCTCCGGCCTGGTTGGCGGCTTTTGTCTCCAGGCGCTGCTGGAAACGCCTGCGTACGAAAGCGTAATCTCTGTTGCACGCCGCGCTTTGCCGGATGTAACTCATCCCAGGCTCGAACAGAAAGTCCTGCCGCTTGAAACTTTCGATTCGTTGGAACTACCGCCCGTACAGGACGTTTTCTGTGCCCTGGGCACAACCATTCGCGAGGCTGGTTCGCAGCAGGCTTTCCGCCAGGTTGACTATGAGCTGCCGCTGGCAGCCGCAGAACATGCGATCAAGTTCGGGGCGGAACAATTCATTCTTGTTTCCTCTGTCGGCGCAGATTCAAAATCCGGAAACTTTTACCTGCGCACCAAGGGTGAACTGGAAGACGCATTGAAGTCACTGCCGTTCAAGGCCGTACATTTTTTCCGGCCAAGTCTCCTGCTGGGCGCCAGAAGGGAATCAAGGCCTTTGGAATCCATGGCCATTGCAGCGGCCAGATTGCTGCAATTTTTATTCGTGGGGCCGTTCCGGCGGTATCATCCGGTCCACGCTATGACGGTGGGCAGAGCAATGATTTCCGCAGCCAGGGCCAACGGGAGCGGCTGCTCGATCTATGAGTACGACGGAATCCTGCAACTCCACATAGAATGATTGCGGCGTTCATCACTGGCAGATCGCTTCGATTTCCTGAGTTTGCTCACCATGCGTAACTTTGAAATTCTTTTTGATGATGGCGAGCCGTCGCCGATTGACCATCCGGCGTTTGCTCCGTATGGCAAGCTGGGCTTTCCCACACCGCCTGCGCAGCGTCCCTGGATTTACTCCAACCTTGTACAGTCGTTGGACGGGATCGCTTCCTTCAAAGGCCGCCACCCTTTGGGATCAGATATTTCCCAGTCTGCCGAAGATCGCTGGCTCATGGATCTTCTCCGTGCTCATGCCGACGCAATTATTCTGGGTGTGAATACCTTGATCGAAGAAACGCGAATCTCTTCCGGACGTGGGCCCGTATACCGAATTGAAGATCCTGCTCTGCGGGGCCTCCGGCAAAAACTTGGCCGCCGCAGGGAAGCCAATATTTTCGTGACTGGGACCTTCAGTCTCGATCTGCGCGCCTACCGTGTCTTTGATGGCGATGTTGTGGAAACGCTCATGGTGACCAGTCCCGCAGTTGCGGAGAGACTGGATAAGAGTCTTCCCTCCGGGACGCAGGTGGTTGTTGCCGGCGAAGGCGTTATGGTGGACCTGCCGAAGGCGATGGAAATTCTGCGCTCTCAGTTCGGAATCAAGTATCTCCTGTGCGAAGGCGGCCCCACTCTGTATGGCTACATGTCCCGGGCCGGCCTGATCGATGAAAAATTTGTCACCGTCTCGCCCGTTGAAATCGGATTGCTTCCTCCTCCCGGTCAGGAGACAGCAACAGCGGAAAAGAGTATTCCACCTGGCCAGCGCCCCACTACCTTCATGGCGCCGGGATTCACCAAGGAAGAAGCTCCCTGGTGGCGCTGGCTGAGTTGCCGTCGCGTGGTCAGCCACCAGTTCAGCCGCTACAGAAGAGTCCGTTAAACTCACTTGCCTGGTGGTTGCAGCAACTATCTATCTATTAACCCGGTTGGTACATCTATCTGAATTTCAGCGGTAAAATGGCCGGCCGATATTTCATTTTGCTAAGTCCCGGTTACCTTCGTACCAGGAACAACAGCTCAAACCATTGATACTATAAGCGCCGCGAGAATCTTCCTTTTGATTTCTGCGAAATCAGGAACCTTCACAGCACTTCACTAAAGGAACTACAAATTTATGCGGCAAGCTTTGGTGGTATGCAGCATGTTGATTGCGTGCGTGTGCGCCGCCTTCGCACAGAGCGCTGACTCCCCCGACTCACCAGAGACGGTCAAAGCCCTTTTGCAGGAAATTCGTGAACTCAAAGCCCGAGTGGCTGTTCTGGAAGCAAAGGAGCAGCAGAGAGAGCAGTCGGCCCAGGAGAAGCCGCTTCCACCTGCACCGGTGAACCCGCCGGAAGCGGTTGTGGAACCCCAGCCTGGGCCCGTGGAACAGGAATTGGGAATTTTCCCGGGAATCCGTATGGCAGGCTTTGGAGCTGTAAGTTACAAAGCCACGGACGCCCGTCCGCCGGAAGCCGGCCAGCTTGGTTTTCGCAATGGCGCCGACAGCAGTTTTGCCGTCGGCGATTTCGATCTCTTCCTGACTTCCCATCTCAATTCCAAAGCCATGGTTCTGGGCGAAATAGTCTTCAGTGAAACGACTGACCAGGAGTTTGAAGTGGATGTGGAGCGGCTGTTGCTGAAGTACGACTTCAAGGATTATCTGAAGCTCTCCTTTGGCCGCTACCACACTGCTACCAGCTACTACAATTCGGTCTTCCATCACGGGCAATGGCTGCAGACCGCTGTGGATCGCCCTCTGATCGTGGAATTTGCCGATCATGGAGGTCTGTTGCCTTCACAGGCCGCCGGCGTTTCTGTGACCGGCGAAATCCCCTCCGGAGAATTGGGACTGAACTACATCTTTGAATACGGGAGTTCCAATACCCATCGGCCGAATATTCTTGATCCGGCAATCAATGAAATCCAGGAAAACAATGGTCAGGCTACTACGGTTGGCCTGTTCGTCAAACCGGAGTGGTTGCACAGCCTGGAAGCAGGCGGCTCTTTCTATCATGATCGTATCAATCCGGATGGTGGCCCGCTCCACATTGGGCAGACAATCGGCGCGGCGCACATCGTCTACGTTACCCCGCGTTTCGAGTTCCTGAATGAAGCGTTCCTGATCCGGCATCAGGTGCAGGAGACGGGCCGGGATTTCCATACTCCGGCGTTCTATACCTTGATTTCAGAAAAGTTTGCCGGGAAATGGAGGCCCTATTTCCGCTATCAATATGTGAATTCGTCGGGATCTCCGGTGTATCCGGATATCGGACTGCGCTATGGCCCAACTGTGGGACTGCGGTATGACTACAACGATTACATAGCGTTTAAGACCCAATACGACCATACTGTCCGACGGATGCTTCCCACCATCAATGATCTGCAGATGCAGTTGGCGTTTCGGTTCTGAGGCCGGAGACGGGAGAATGAAAAAATACAGCATCGTCTTCGCTGCCTGCATCAGCGCCGTAGTATGGGTGGCCGTGGCCACGTGTTTGGGTGTGTCGAGTGACGGTGATGTGGCGGTAGTTGTGAATCCGGATAATCCGGTGGATTCGCTCACCTCGGCTGAGCTGCGAAAAATCTTTGCCGGCGAAAGAAGATCATGGAATTCCGACCTCCCGATTTTTTTGCTGGTGCGCGCGCCTCAGTCGCGCGAGCGGGAAATTCTTCTCACCCGGGTGCTCAAAATGACGGAATCGGAATACAAGCAGTACTGGGTAAAGAAGGTTTACAGCGGAGAAGTCCTTCGCGAACCTTTGACTTTGCTCTCCAACGGAATGCAGCTTGAAGCTGTGCGCGCCGAAAAGGGCGGCATTGCCCTCATCAATTTCCAGGATGTCCGTCAGGGAGTGAAAGTGGTCAAAGTAGACGGACACCTGCCCGGCGCCCCCGGATATCCACTGCGCTAAAAGTGTATATAATCGTCAAGTCTTAATTTCTTCAGAGCTGTCGTGGCTTTGCATCGCCTGTTCACCGGTTTGCTGTGGATTGCCTGCCTGGGCTGTTGTGCGCTTGTCGCAGCCGCTCAGGTGGCCACAATCACCATCAATGTTACGGATCAAAATGGCGGAGTGCTTCCAGGCGCTGTTGTCACCCTCATTCGTGACGGCGGTACACTGTCTGTCGCCGAGACTGATTTTTCCGGCAAAGCTGCGTTTTCTCCCGCGCCCGGAACCTTCGTGCTTCAAGCGGAGAAAAAAGGCTTCTACACTGCTAAAAGCGATCCAGTGACGGTTACGGCCGGGCAAACGACTGAGGTCCAGGTCAAGCTCCAGCAGTATCAGCAATTCTCCGAACAGGTGGAGGTCCTCGGTCAGCCTTCTCCGATTGATGTGCAGCAGACCACCACTTCGCAACAGATCACCGGCGATGAGATTAGCGGGATCCCCTACCCCACGACCCGCGACTATCGCAATGTGCTTCCGTTTATTCCGGGAGTGATCCAGGATTTTTTCGGGCAGCCTCACATCGCCGGCGGTATGACCCAGCAGACGCAATCTTATCTCGACGGTTTCGAAATGAGCCAGCCTGCTGCTGGCGCGCTGATCATGCGTGTGAGCCCGGACTCCATCCAGCACATCGAAGTTGATACCAGTCGTTATTCCGCGCAGTATGGCAAAGGTTCTGCCGGCGTGCTCGCGCTCGATACACAATCTGCCGACAACAAGCTCCGCTTTTCCTTCGTGGACTTTATTCCTACAGTCCAAAATGTGAAAGGCCTGAACTTTAATAACTGGACGCCGCGCGGTTCCTTCTCCGGGCCCATCATCAAGGACAAGCTCTGGTTCTACATCTCGCATGAGAGCGAAGATGACTTGAACATCATTAAGCAGCAGCCCTCTGGCGCGGACACCAACCCTGTCTGGCGGACAGATGATCTGCTTAAATTCCAGTTCAGCCCCAACGCCAGAAACACTCTTAGCGTCTTCGCCCTCCTCAATAATCTCGATTCGGACCGCAATGGCATCTCCGCCTTTGTTCCCGCAGCCACCAGTGTGGACACGGAGCAGACGAATCTCCTCACCGGAATCAAAGATGACTTTCTCGTGACCAGGGATTTCCTTCTGGACTTTGGCTTCGGCGTGCAGCGCTTTCATGGCTCGGACCAGCCGCTTTCTACCGCCCCGTTCGTCATCACTCCCACCGTGGAGTCAGGTGGCTTCTTTGAGTTTGACGACAGCAGGTCCAGTCGCACGCAGGGATTCGCCAACCTGTTTCTGCCGCCGGTCCACTGGCACGGAAGACATGAGTTCAAGGTTGGCGTCCAGAGCGACGAGTTGCACGATTCGCCCTTCTTCATTCGCAATACCGCTTCCGTTGTTGATGCCGACGGCGTACTGACTCGGCAGACGACCTTTCAAAACGTGCCCAGCTTCGATCAGGGACTCACGGAAGCCAGCGCCTATCTTCAAGACCGCTGGAACATGAGCGACCGAATGGTGGTGGAAGGTGGCATGCGCTTTGACCACGATAGTTTCGTCCGCGACGTGCTGGTCTCGCCCCGGTTGGGCGGAACGTTCATGCTGCAGCAGTCTTCGGAGACCAAGATCAGTGCCGGCGTGGGGATTTATTATGATCGCACCAGCCTGGACGTGGTCACGCGTCCGCTCCAGGGCGCGCGGACTGATTTCTTCTTTAATCCCAACGGCACGCTGGAGCAGCCGCCCATCTCCACATCCTTTACCGTAAACCGTGCCGGATTGCAGTCGCCGCGCTTCCTGAATTGGAGTGTTGGCCTGGAGCGTAAGCTGCCCTGGAGGATTTACGGCCGCCTGGACTATGTCAATCGCACCGGGACGCACGGCTTTGAATTCAATCCCCTTGGGCAAACAGAAAACTTTCTGCTGACCAACAGCCGTCAGGATCGCTACCGCGCGATTTCAATCACCCTGAGAAAAGATCTGAAGAGCGGCTATCCCTTGTTCCTGGCCTATACCCGCTCCGCGGCGCACTCCAACGCAACTCTGGACTTCAGTGTGGATTTTCTTGAGTTTGGGCCGCAGGTAGCCGGACCCCAATTCTTCGATGCGCCCAACCAACTCGTCTCCTGGGGATGGTTTCCCACCGGGTTCTGGAAGCTTGATTTTGCCTATTCCCTCATCTGGCGCACCGGATTCCCGTTCCTCGCGGTCAATAACCAGCAGGCAACGGTTCCCGGCGCGGGTTTCTTCAGATTTCCAAACTTTGTCACCCTCAACCCCGCCATTGAACGTAAATTTACCCTGCATCATTACCAGTTTGCCGTGCGACTCGGCATCGACAACATCACCAACAATCAAAACCCGTCGTCAGTGATCAACAATATCCAATCGTCGCAGTTCCTCACCTTCAGCGGCGCCGGCCACCGCACGCTGAACGCACGAATAAGGCTGCTGGGAAGAAAATAGAGGTGCTTCTGAATGGTTCCGGGGACCACCAAAGTCTAGGTTGCTACCGCCGCAGCTTTGGCCGTACCCGTCTTGACGATTGCCGCTACAACAATCCCCACCAGGAAGTACCCGACTATCAAAAAGGCAATCTGGCTCACGATCCACTCTGTGGGGAATCTATAGAAATTCCACAAAGATATGTTCGTAGTAATCGAAGCCAGCAAGCCCAGCACAAAAGCAAATCCCAGCCGTGAAGAAAACCTTTTGAGACCCACCTGCGCCAGCAGGAACGCTACCAGCAAGGCCTGAATGATGTTCGTGGTCCCTTCCGTCGCCAGCATTTTTACCGAAAGCCCCGCAGTCGTAGGGCTGAAGATCAAAACACCCTGAGGCCCGGTCGGAGGATTTTTCTCCAGGGTTTGCATGGCCGCTTTCTTTTGCGCAAAAGGCGCGTCATCCGGTACGCCAAATCCCGGAAACAGGTACATGCCCGGCTCCGTGATGTTCGCTTTCAAAGTGCTCAGCATTGCCTGCTCGCTCGGTAGACTCCGCAGCCCGGCGAACGCGAAAGGCAGCTGCTCGTGCCAAAGTCCACCCCAGATAAACATCAGAATCCCGCCCAGAACCCCTGCAAGAAGTACTCGCTTTGCCATACACTCCTCCCCCTTTTGTTGAATTGTTGAATGATGTTGATTGGGTCTGGTGCATTGTCCCTGAGCGGGCTGGATTGGGCAAGAGAAATTTAGTGTCGTCATGCGGACTACGGGAATCAAAGCCCTATAATCGTTAGAACCCCATGAATTCACACCACGGAGAGCATGGTAGAAGAAGTCCCGGCTTGGAGACCAAGAAGCCGAAGAAATCACAGCTTCAGCAGTTCAAATCCGTATGGCCGCAGATCCGGGAACTGGTCGTGCCTCGAAGCGCACTGCTGGTGATCGGGTTGGCTTTATTGGTCATCAACCGGATCTTGGGCCTGGCTTTGCCTTATTCCACCCGGACTCTGGGCGACATCATCGACAACCATCCCATTTCCCAATGGTCGTTGCCCGGTTATGCCAAAGCCGCCTTTGTCTATTTGAATAGCCGATATGGAATCAAGTTGCTTACCATACTCATACTCGCGGTGGTGCTCGCGACCGTGATCCAGGCTGTAACCTCGTTTGCGCTGACTCAGTTGTTATCGAAAGAGGGCCAGCGCGCAATTACGCAGTTGAGACGCAAGGTCCAGGCCCATGTGGGCAAGCTGTCAGTCTCCTACTACGACTCCACCAAGACTGGCACACTCGTCTCCCGCATCATGAGTGACGTGGAAGGTGTGCGCAACATCATCGGCACCGGATTGGTGGAGGTGGTGGGAGGACTCCTGACAGCGGTTCTCGTGCTCTATCTCATGTGGGGTATGTCGCGTTTGATGACAGGCGTAGCCCTGGGCTTTCTGGTTGTGTTTGGCGCTGCTTTAGGTCGGGCCTTCAAATTCATCAGGCCTATCTTCCGCGAGCGGGGCAAGATCAATGCTGAAGTCACAGGAAGATTGACCGAATCGCTTGGTGGCGTCCGCGTGGTCAAGGGCTATCACGCGGAGGAGCGTGAGCAAAAAGTCTTCGCCGGCGGTGTGGATAGGTTGTTGCAGAATGTCCTGCGCACGCTGACTGCGACTTCGCTCATGAGCCTCTCCTCCACCCTCATGATGGGACTGGTGAGCGCCGTCATTATGTTTCTGGGCGCCAGGCAGCTCTTGACCCACGCCTGGCCCAATTCCATGTACCTGCTCCAATACATTATGTACCTGGGCTTTCTGGCCGCGCCTATCTTCCAGATTACCAACATCGGCACCCAGCTCACAGAAGGTTTGGCCGGGCTGGATCGCACCCGTGAAATTCTGACTGAGCGTCATGAACATGAGGACCCGGACCGCACCCTGGAACTCCCCGGAATTCGCGGCGAATTGACCTTTGAACATGTGGACTTCTCTTACGAGCCGGACAAGCCGGTATTGAATGACATTAACTTTACTGCGCTTTCAGGGACGGTCACGGCCCTCGTAGGATCTTCCGGCTCCGGCAAATCAACTATCATTGGCCTGGTAGCAGCGTTTCATAAACCTACCTCGGGCCGCGTTCTGGTGGATGGCGTGGACCTTGCTCATCTCCAGCTCGCTTCCTATCGCACCACGCTGGGCGTGGTGCTGCAGGAGTCGTTTCTCTTTGATGGTTCGATCCGCGAGAACATCGCTTTTTCCCGGCCCGATGCTACTGAAGCCGAGATCATGCGCGCCTGTGAGATCGCGCATGTGGCTGAGTTCGCGGAGAAATTTAAGGACAAATATGACACCATTATCGGCGAGCGCGGCGTGAAGCTTTCCGGAGGACAACGCCAGCGGGTCTCAATTGCGCGCGCCGTGCTGGCCGATCCCAGGATCCTGATTCTCGATGAGGCCACATCCAGCCTCGACTCGGAGTCGGAAGCCTACATCCAGCAGGGTCTTAAATATCTGATGAAAGGCCGTACCACATTCGTGATTGCCCACCGGCTTTCCACCGTCCGCCAGGCCGACCAGATTCTGGTAGTCGAGACAGGCAGGATCGTAGAACGCGGCACCCATGCCTCGCTGTATGCGCAGCAGGGCAGGTATTACGAGCTCTATACCAAACAACACGGGCTCGAATCCAACCTGCTCCTGGCGCCCGGTGAAGGCGATAAACCCGAGGAGAAGGAGATGGTTGGGCGCTCCGCGGGCGCAGCCGCCCTGGATCCCATGGGACTCATTCGCGGCCCAGGATTCTAAGTTAGGGCCAAATGGTTTTGCCGGAGAATTTCCTCGTAGGCAATCCGATTCGATTCAATAGGAATTTCTTTTTCGGCCAGATTGCAGGCGATATACCAGGGTTGCGCATGGTAAATCATGTCGTCGAATTGGTAGGGTATTTGTTGGTTGCCCGTATCACGTGGGGAAGCCTGGGATAGATTGGCCAAACGTCTCCAAAAATCTGTTACTTTCCTGGCCGCATCACCGCGTGAAATTCCATGGAACTTAACGAGACAGTCCTCCACTGCAGCCCAGAACTCTGCTGCTTGCGTGGCTCCAACCCTGCGACTGGGTGATGCATTCTCGTATACTCTGGCTGATCTAACCATTGTTCCTCATATAATGCGCCTTCGCTGGCTGCTATTCAAGACCCTTTCCGCTGCCGTTGTATGAAAACTGATTTGGTCTGAATTAGCAATGATCATTCTTTGGTTCCACAGCGGCGCCACAGGCCCGTATACGAGGTCATAATAGCGCATAGGCCAGGGAAGACCATGATTGGTCGCCCCGCCTCGGCAATGGTGGACAAAGCTCGAGTAGTCGTCTGCATGAAAATCTCCACGAACAAATACCAATGACTTTCACTCTTGTCCAAATTAGGTTCTGCGAAAAGGGCGGCAGAACTCTGCTAAGGTTGCGTTTGAGAGAACGTAAACCCATAGGGAGGACTACCACCCGTGTCAAGAGTATGCAGCATTTTCAGTCAACTGTTACAGTTGTTT
>DATDGL010000006.1:0-14893 GCA_036522115.1 Candidatus Angelobacter sp. | reverse complement strand
AACGTCCTTACGCGGGATTTTTATTACCAAACAATCTCCGAGAGGCACGGATGGACCCATATTCGACAACACTAACTCTGTCTAAGCAGGCTTCCGACTTGATCGCGGATACCGTCAGAACCAAAATTGCCGTTCAACTTGCTGAAAGCTCAAGTTTTGGGGGCAAAAAGTTTTCATGCGATTGCCCTGCCCGCAAGAGGTCCCTCGGCCCAGCGAACAACTCTCTGGCTCAAACAGATTTCACCTTGCTCATCCTGATCTTTTCGCCGAAATAGGCCGCCCAGGACCGTTCCTCTCAGATTGTTTGGGGCGTTGATAAATCCCTTGATCCAGACCCGTGACAAGTTGACCGATAGAAACGTGGAATGCCTCACAGATCCTTAAGACGGTGGTGACTGTAATCGGTCTACCCGCTTCGATCTGCTGCCAATGGCGGGCGGAAAAGCCAAAAGAAATCATGTCTTCTTGGCTGAAACCACGTTGTTTCCGTAGTTTCCTTACACGCTGCCCAAAGTTTTTGAAGAATTTGCTGTTTTGCGGCACATTTCTTTTATCTGCCACACGAGCAAAAACACCACGAGCAAATTAGCATGGACTATGACATAATCGGAAAACCGAGGAAGTAGAACGAGACAAATCCACCGGCGAGGATGCCGGTGCCACACAAACAAGAGAAGCCCTGCAAATGAAATTTGCAGGCAAACACAAACCAAAAAACGGGCAGCGCCCGATGTTGAAGCACCGAGCGCAGCCCTGACCAACACCCGCGTGCAGGAGGCACGCAAATGATGGCTATAACCAAAGCTAAACGCTCCGTCCACCCAAGTAAAGCTGCTCAACGCAAGCATCGTCGCACCTCAACTCGTCATCCTGACCGCGGTATCCCCGCGTTGCGGGATGCGGAAAGAAGGCACCAGATCTCGCTCCCTAAGGCCAGGTTGTTCCACTTTCGAGAGGCCAGAGGCAAGATTGTAGAGGCCGTAGAGTTCTCTGCCGCTCCCGACCATCAGGACTTCAGCATCAAGTTCCGGGACAAAACCGGCTTTAACTTCACCTTCAACACAGTCTTCACCTTGAAGACCGAATACTCCGACTGGAAATCCGGCGAGCAGCGCATCTTGCGCACCTGGCCGCTCATCAAAACCTGACGCGCTCTGCCAACAAGCCCACGCGCGCGCTCGGCGGAGCGTGCGCCACCTCCTAGCTCGGTCCTCAGTGAACAGCAAAGTGTCACAATCGAACTTGTCTCATGATGTGGTGGCACCCCAGTGCTGTCAGAGTGACAGCATTGTGACAGCACTTCATTGACTCTCGGCTCTGCCAATGCAATTCTGAGGATGTAAGAAGTATTTGGTGTTGGAGTTTAGATCACCCGATCACGGCGATCACTCGATCACCAGATTCTTCTGAGGCTGCACCCTAAGGGGTCAACAGCCGCAGTACTGGTTCTTTGACAACTGAATAAAAATGGAGCGTAGCCGCCCTCGGCTGCGGCTTCACACTGGTGCGTGAACAGCGGCGCGGTTACAGCGTGGCTGACGTGGCGGGAGAAGTGCCAACGGCGTCCGCGATTAAAAGCGCAGTGCTGCGCTGGCAAACCGCAGCACGACCGGCTGTCATTCTGAATGACGCAGGTGTTTCAGCGGAATGAAGAAACTAAATTCTCCTTTCGCTGTCGCGGACGCCGCACGCAGATGCGAGCGCAATGAATTCCCTCGGCGTCCTTTGCGTCCTCTGCGGTGAAGGGTGTTGACGTTGATCTTGGATTTAGCCAGCAGCCAGGAGCTAGCGGCCAGCACCTGCTTTCCTCCAATTGGCGTGGGTTGTAGCAGCGTTGCACCAGCTTAGCAAGGTTCCCTCTGCGTCCTTTGCGTCCTCTGCGGTGGAAGGGTGTTGACGTTGACCTTGGGCTTAGCCAGCAGCCAGGAGCTAGCGGCCAGTACCTGTTTTTCTTCATTTGGCGTGGGTTGTAACGGCGTTGCACCAGCTTAGCCAGGTTTCCTCTGCGGTGAAGGGCGTTGATGCTGATCTGGGGCTTAGCCAGCAGCCAGGAGGCTAGCGGCCAGCACCTGTTTTTCTTCAATTGGCGTGGGTTGTAACGGCGTTGCACCAGCTTAGCAGGTTCCCTTTGCGTCCTCTGCGGTGAAGGATGTTGACGTTGATCTTCGGCTTAGCCAGCAGCCAGGAGCTAGCGGCCAGCACCTGGCTTTTCTTCATTTGGCGTGGGTTGTAGCAGAGTTGCACCAGCTTAGCAAGGTTCCCTCTGCGTCCTTTGCGTCCTCTGCGGTGAAGGGTGTTGATGCTGATCTTGGGTTTAGCCACCAGCCAGGAGCTAATGGCCGCTTCGGTTTCAAGAACTGCTAAGAAATCTTCTTGCGGCGGGAGCGGGTGACCGGGGACGGCCTGGGAGTCTCTGACACCATGGTTTCTACCACTGCGCCGGGGACCACGCGCTGAATGCGGCGCCTGGTCACGGTGGCGTCGCCCTGAAGAGTTTCCGGCGATTCGCTGAAAAGCGCCTGCACGAATTTTGCGCGGCAACTATCGCTGCAGAAATGGACCGCCAGCCGCTCCACGGCGCGGGAGCGCTCCCAGGCATCGGCAATCGAGATCTCGCGGCGGGCCGAGGTTACGCCAATGTTTTCCGCGGCCAGGCCGAGAATCCAGTTCTCGTTTTCCTCTTTCAGCTTTCCACAGGTGTCACATTGAAAACGGACCATGGGGTATTGTCCTTATCGTTTTGTTTCTTTTTAAGATGAGCGCGGCAGGAGAGAGGGTGCCACGGGGCAAGAAATGGAAGATCGCAGGGATTCCGCGCTTCGCTCGGAATAAACTACACGGAGGAGGATAGTGTACGCAGCTCAGGCTCGGTGAGTCCGTAAAGTGGTGGCCGGGGGACGCCGAGCAGCGCCAGATAAACATAGATTTCGCCGCGATGATGTACCTCGTGCTCAACCATGGCGCGCAAGAGCTTCCATGCGGTGATGGGGCGGCCCTGCGGACCCACGCCTTTTCCTTCCAAGTCTTCCGGCCTAAGGCCGCGCAGCAGTTCTACGGTCTCAGCGTGCATGCGCTGCATGAGTGCCTGGATCGCGTCCATTCCCTGGGCCAGATCGGGGCCGCAACCAGGATAGAGGCTTGGCCGCCCGAGCGTATTTTCCGCGAAGGTATAGCGTTCCGTGGCTGCGATATGCCGGGCAAGATCGCCGGGGGAAAACACTCCCGGCGTGTGCCGCCACTCCAGCTTGTCTTCCGGCACGGCGAGAACAACGCGCAGGGTGCGTTCGCGAATGGTCTCAAAGTACTGGAGAAAAGACTCGATGCTGCGAATTTCCATGCGATCAGTTTCTCACAGAAGAGGCAGAGGCCTTCGCGCCCCTTCTGATGTCCGGTTTACCATATGGTATATTGACGCAGTTTTTCAAACAGAGTGAGGTTGCAGATGTCCCGAATTGTGCGCGGTGGATTGATCCAGGCCGGCAACTCCCTGGGCCCTAACGAGCCTTTGGAAAAAATCAAGAAGGCCATGATTGACAAGCACCTGAAGCTAATCGAGCAGGCGGCAAAGAAGAAGGTCCAGGTGCTTTGCCTGCAAGAGCTCTTTTATGGCCCTTATTTCTGTGCGGAGCAAAGTCCGCGCTGGTATCAACTGACGGAGGCTGTCCCCGACGGCCCCACCACCAGGCTCATGCAGAAGATTGCCGCGAAATACGGCATGGTGATGGTGGTGCCAGTCTACGAACAGGAGATGACCGGGCTTTACTACAATACCGCCGCCGTCATAGATGCTGATGGAAAGTATCTGGGAAAGTATCGCAAGCACCATATTCCGCAGGTGGCGCCGGGCTTCTGGGAGAAGTTTTATTTCACTCCGGGAGATACGGGCTATCCCACCTTCAAGACGAAATATGCGCGCATCGGAGTTTATATCTGCTATGACCGCCACTTTCCGGAGGGCGCGCGCATTCTGGGCCTGAACGGAGCGGAGATCGTGTTCAATCCATCAGCCACAGTGGCCGGACTCTCAGAGTATTTATGGGAACTGGAGCAACCGGCGCACGCTGTGGCCAACGGATATTTTGTCGGAGCGATTAACCGCGTGGGTAAGGAAGCGCCATGGAATATTGGCGAATTCTATGGCAAGAGCTACTTTTGCAATCCGCGTGGGAAGATTGTGGCCCAAGCCAGCCGCAATAAAGACGAGGTTGTGACTGCCGACCTCGACTTGGACATGATTGCCGAGGTGCGCAACCTCTGGCAGTTCTTCCGCGACCGCCGCCCGGACAGCTACAGACCATTGGTGACGCAAGCGGGAAAAGCAGCCGGAATTTAGAGAGATTGCAAAATTGCCAAAATTGAGAACCAGGACTTGTCACTGATGAACGAATGTCAAAAGCCATGGCCAAGAGCAAGAGGCTTTCGCTAGCGGGCTAGCAGCCGGCAGCTTGGAGCTATTCCATGTCCACCAGTACAGCTCGCGCTTCCATAGAATCCAGTCCGCTGTACAACCCTGACCTGGCGCCGGTGAGCGCCGAGCGGCGCACGTGGACTACTTACAACTACGCCGCGCTGTGGGTCTCGATGTCAGTGAACACTCTGACGTACATATTGGCCGGCAGCTTCATCCAGAAAGGGATGAACTGGAAGCAGGCCTTGGTGGTGGTTTTTGTCGGCAACACCATTGTGCTTGTGCCCATGTTGCTGAACTCGCATCCGGGAGCGCGCTATGGCATTCCATTTCCGGTGCTGGCGCGAGCGTCGTTTGGAGTGCTGGGCGCGAACGTGGCGGCGGTGCTGCGTGGACTGGTGGCATGCGGCTGGTTCGGAATTCAAAGTTGGATTGGCGGCGAAGCCATCAACATCTTGTTGAGTGCAATCTGGCCCGCATGGAGCAACGTTGCTCATGGAACGGCTATCTGCTTCATGGTGTTCTGGCTGATCAACCTGCTGGTGATCCTGAAGGGCATCGAATATGTCCGCTTTCTTCAGGGCTTCAGTGCGCCCATTCTGCTAGGGGTAGGAGTGCTGTTGTTTGTCTGGGCGTACATGGCGTCAGGAGGCCTGAGTGCAATGCTGTCGGCGCCTTCAAAATTCAGCAATAATAAGGATTTCCTGAAGGCCCTGGTACCGGCATTGAATGCGGCGGTCGGTTTCTGGTCAACGGTGTCTCTCAACATTCCTGACTTTACCCGCTTCGCCAGGAACCAGCGCGGGCAGGCGATCGGACAAGCATTCGCCCTTCCCCTCGCCATGACCTTGTATTCGTTCGTAGCTGTGGCGGTAACTTCGGCTACGGTTGTGATCTACGGCAGCGCAATCTGGGACCCGGTGTTGCTGTTGAGCCGGTTCCGTTCCCCTTTTGCAGTGATCGCTTCTCTGCTGGCGATCCTGTTGGCCACGCTGAACGTAAATATCGGCGCGAATGTGGTTTCTCCGGCCAATGATTTTTCCAATCTCTGGCCGCGCAAGATCTCATTCAAGATTGGCGGAGTGATTACCTGCTTCATCGGAATTGCCATGATGCCATGGAAGCTGCTGGCCAATTACGACACGTTTGTTGTGCGATGGCTGGGTGGATATGCGGCGTTGCTGGGTTCGGTGGCGGGAATCATGATCTGCGATTATTTTGTGATTCGACGCAAACGGCTTGCGACAGACGATCTTTATCTGCGGAATGGCCAATACGAATATTCGCACGGCGTCAACTGGCGCGCAATTGCTGCGTTGTGCATTGGATCAGCGATGGCGCTGATGGGATTAAAGATTCCGTCAATCAGGTTTCTGTATGACTATTCCTGGTTTGTTGGATTCATGGTTGCGTTCATTGTGTACTGGACTTTGATGGGCCGGAGCGCAAACCACCTGCCAGACAACTGAGGAGCTTTGGCCGCCAGCCAGCCTTTAGCTAAGACCAAACTCAAAATCATTTCCGCAAAGTTCGCCAGGGACGCAAACAAATTCCACCACGGGGGACACGGAGAAAACAATTTCAAGAATCAAAAATCAAAAATCACAAACCTTAAAATTACCAAGTTACCAACTTTTCCCTCTTGATTCGCGTCAATTCGCGTAGATTCGCGGCTAGCTTCTGGCTGTGTTGCTGCCGGCGAGCAGCTCTTCCATGCTGCATTGCGGACTCCTGCCGCGGGCTTCCTGCAACTGCTTCCAGCTCATGGCCGGACGGCCAGTGTTGATCTCCTTCATGGTGATGCACCCGGGAACGGGACAGACCAGCGCGCACAGATTGCAGCCAACGCATTCATCTTCCAGAACCTGAGGCACATGCCTGGGCAGCATGGCATCTCTGTTGCGCAGATCGCCGTAGGGACGCTCTTCCACGCGGATGCACTGATGCGCGCCGTCTTCACAAGCGATGTAGCAAAGATTGCAGCCAATGCATTTTGCGGCGTCAATTTTGGCGATGATCTTGTAGTTCAGGTCAAGATTGCCCCAGTCGTCGACGCGGGGGACTGATTTGCTCACGATCTCCATGGCCGAGTTGAAGCCTTTTTCTTCCAGATAATTTTCCAGGCCGTCAATCATGTCGCGCACGATGCGGAAGCCATAGTGCATGGCGGCGGTGCAGACCTGGACCGAGGTAGAACCGAGCAGCATGAATTCCACGGCATCGCGCCAGTTGCCGATGCCGCCAATTCCGGAAATGGGAATGGACACGGCCTTGGCGACAGAAGAGACCATGTGCAGGGCAATGGGTTTCACCGCAGGGCCGCAATAGCCGCCATGGCTGCCATGGCCCGCCACCGCCGGACATGGAGCATAACTATCCAGGTCCACGCCAACGATGCTGTTGAAGGTGTTGACCAGGGAAACAGCATCGGCGCCGCCCGCTCGGGCCGCCTTGGCCATGTGCGCGATGTCCGTCACGTTGGGCGTGAGTTTCACCATCACCGGAGTGCGGGCTACCTCCTTGACCCATGCGGTAATCATGGTGGCGTATTCGGGCACCTGTCCCACGGCTGCGCCCATTCCGCGTTCAGACATTCCGTGCGGACAACCGAAATTCAGCTCCAGCATGTCAGCACCAGCATCTTCGGTGCGGCGCACAATGTCGTGCCAGGTTTCGCGCTTTGATTCCACCATGAGCGACGCGACCACCGTATGCTTCGGGTAGTGCTTCTTGACCTCCGCGATTTCGCGCAGGTTGACTTCGATAGGCCGGTCGCTGATCAGCTCGATGTTGTTCAGCCCCATCATGCGTTCGTTCTTCAGGTCAACTGAGCCGTAGCGCGAAGCAGTATTAATGATGGGCTCGCCAATGGTCTTCCAGACCGCGCCGCCCCAACCGGCGTCGAAAGCCCGCATGACCTGGTAAGCCGTATTGGCGGGCGGCCCGGAGGCCAGCCAGAACGGATTGGGGGAACGCACTCCGCAAAAATTGATGCTCAGATCAGGCATGGGCTTTCCTCCCTTGTGCGGCTTCCAGCATTTGATGGATGCCGAACGCTGCCTTCTTTCCGTGCGCGACGGCGTCCACAACTTCACCGCCGCCGTTTACGCAATCTCCACCGGCAAAGTAGTGTCGATTGGCGGTTTGCATAGTCTGCGGATCCACTTGAATGCAGCCATTTTTCAATTCCAGTTTGGGAATTTGCTGCAGGAACGCGACTTTGCGCTTCTGCCCCAGCGCCTTCACCACCATGCCAACATCCAGGCGAAACTCCGTGCCAGGGACGGCGACGAAGGCGCTGCGGCCGCGTGCGTCTTTTTCTCCGCGTTGCGTGCGCACGCATTCCAGCGCCTCCACGCGTCCATTCCCAATGATGCGCTGTGGCAATGCCTGCCAGACAAAGGTGACTGAGTCCTGTTTGGCCAGTTCGTACTCGTAATCAAATGCAGACATCTCCTGTGGGCTGCGGCGGTAAACCATGTAGACTTCTTCGGCCCCCAGGCGGCGCGCGGCAGTGACGACATCAACCGCCGTATTTCCGCCACCGATAACGGCCACGCGCTTTGCAAGCTGCACTTGATCGAAGGATTTGCTCTTGGTCTCTTCGATGAACGAGAGCGCGTCGCGGCAGCCGGGCAGGTCTTCGCCGGGAATTTGCAGGCCTTCGGTTTCGCCAAGGCCAATTCCAATGAAGATGGCGTCGTAGCTGCGCTCCAGTTCCTGAATACCGATGTCTCTTCCTGCCGCCACATTGCTTTTGATCTCTACGCCCAGCGAGCGGACCAGGTCGATCTCCTTGAGCACATCCTCGGCCCGCATCTTATAGGCGGCAATGCCATAGGTATCCAGGCCGCCGGGCTGCGGATTGGCATCGAAGATCACGGTCTCATATCCGCGCTTGCGCAATTCCGCGGCGCAGCAAAGGCTCGCCGGACCTGCGCCAATCAGGGCCACGCGATATCCGTTGGGCCTGCCCGCCTTAAAAAGTTTTATGCCGGCAGCGACGATGGGATCAACCGCGTAGCGCTGGAGCTTTCCGATCTCTACGGGCTGTTTGCCTTGCTCATTGAGCACGCATGCGCCTTCGCACAGAACTGAAGTGGGACAGGCGCGGGCGCAACTTTGTCCCAGGATGTTGGCTTCCAGAATGGTTTTGGCGGAGCCGCGAAGATTGCCGGTAAGAATCTGGCGGATGAATTGTGGGACGTCAATGCCCGTGGGACAGGCCTTGATGCAGGGAGCATCGTGACAGAATAAACAGCGCGAACCCTGCTCAAGCACCTGCCCGGGAGTAAGCGGAGGATTGATGTCCGCGAAATTCTTCTCGAGCTGCTCCAGGGGAAGCCTGGGCGCCGGGTCTTTGAACATGGGTTACGCCTGCCGGCAAACATGTGTAGCATAGACGCAGCAATTAGCATTTAGCAATAAGGTACACAGGGAACAGGGTACACAACGGAGACCAGAATGGCTTTTGACACGCTAATCGTGAATGGAACAGTGGTCACTGCAACTGATACCTACGCCGCTGAAGTGGGGATCAGCGATGGCAAGATCATGGCGATTGGACAAAGTCTGCCGCGGGAAAACACAAAGAGCATCCTGGATGCCAAAGGCAAGTACGTAATGCCGGGCGGAATTGACGTACACACTCACCTTGATATGCCGTTCGGAGGGACTACCAGCGCCGATGATTTTGAAACCGGCACGCGCGCTGCTGCTTTTGGCGGGACCACCACGCTCATCGATTTTGCCATTCAGTACAAGGGCCAGCCGTTGCGCGCCGCCTTCGATGCCTGGATGCAGAAAGCAGCCTCGAAAGCCACAACCGATTACGCGTTCCACTGCATCATCACCGATCTCCCGAATGCCCGGTTGGAGGAGATGGGAGAACTGGTGCGCGAAGGCGTGCCCAGCTTCAAATTATTTATGGCCTATCCCGGCGTCTTCATGCTCGATGACGCGACCATCTTCAAGGCCATGCGGACCGCCTCAAAGATCGGCGGAATGATCTGCATGCACGCGGAAAATGGCGGCGCCATTGATGTAATCGTGCAGCAGGCGCTGGCCGAAGGGAAGACCGCGCCCAAGTACCACGCGCTCACGCGTCCGACGACGGCTGAAGCTGAAGCTACTGCGCGCGCCATCGCGCTGGCGGAGATGGCCGGTTCGCCCGTGTACATCGTGCACCTGAGCTGCAATGACGCGCTGGAGAAAGTACGCGAGGCCCGCGACCGCGGGCTGCCGGTGTATGCCGAAACTTGTCCGCAGTACCTGTATCTTTCCCTTGACGACATGGACAAGCCCGGATTTGAGGGCGCGAAGTATGTCTTTACGCCGCCGTTGCGGGAGAAATGGCACCAGGAAAAACTGTGGACCGGCCTGAAGCAAGACCACCTGCAGGTTGTCTCGACGGACCATTGCCCATTCTGCTTCAAGGAGCAGAAAGAGATGGGCAAAGACGATTTCACCAAGATTCCCAATGGCGGGCCGGGGATTGAGCACCGCATGAGCCTGGTGTATTCAGGCGGAGTGGGCAAAGGACGCTTCAGCGTGAACCGGTTTGTCGAACTGGTCTCAACCACTCCAGCAAAGATTTTTGGGCTGTATCCGCGTAAAGGAACGATTGCGGTTGGCAGCGATGCTGACCTGGTTATCTTTGATCCCGTCCGCGAGCACACCATCAGCGTCAAAACCCATCACATGCGCGTGGACTATTCAATGTTCGAAGGCATCAAGGTAAAAGGCATGCCGGACGTGGTGCTCTCGCGCGGGCGTGTGCTGGTGCAAGGCGGCCAGTTCCACGGCAAAGCCGGGCAGGGAAATTTTTTGAAGAGGGCGGTATACAGCGGAGTTTGAAGATTGCCAGAATCGCCGGAATCGCCAAAGTTTGGAATCAAAAAGAATTCAGGAGCGCAGGCGCCCTCGCCTGCGTCAGTTCTTTTTAATCCGTGCAAATCAGTTTCAAATCAGTCTGCATCAGCCTGCCCCGGCGTGCCGTGGGTGGTAAGCCTTTGATTTTAAATTTTGGCAATTTTGGCATTTATGGCAATTTTGGCAATCGCAAGAGAACTGGTCCAAGAAGCAACTAAGGAAGCCAGGCTGGGTCTATCCGAGGGTGGCATCCCAATAGGTTCAGTTCTGGCCGATTCGAGCGGCAAGATCGTTTCTCGCGGCCACAACCTGCGCATTCAAACCGGCGATCCCACGGCCCATGCCGAAGTCGTCTGCATCCGCAATGCCGGCCGCCGCACAGACTGGCACAAGCTCATCCTGGTGAGCACGCTGAGTCCATGCATCATGTGTACGGGCGCCAGCCTGCTGTACAAAATCCCCTCAGTCATCATCGGCGAGAACCAGACCTTCAAAGGCGCTGAAGATTTGTTCGCCGCGAATGGCGTGCAGTGTACAGTTCTCCAAGACCCGGAATGCATCGCCATGATGCGGGCATTTATACAAGCACATCCGGACATCTGGAATGAAGATATCGGAGTTCCGCAGGAATGAAACTGTGGGAGCTTTCGCTCCCCAACGGCCGGGCTTCTATGCAACTGCTGTTTCCAGGATGTTCAGTGTCATCAGCCTGCCCCGGCGTGCCGTGGGTGGCAAGCCTTTTGCTGTTGACTTTCAATTCTGGCAATTTCGGCGATTATGGCAATGCCCTCAGTCTGGCCAGCGGCAGGTCACCACTCTTTGCTCGGTGTAGAAGTGTACAGCGTCCTTTCCCAGCGCGTGCAGATCGCCGAAAAATGAGTTCTTCCATCCGGCAAAGGGGAAGAAGGCCACCGGCGCCGGCACGCCAACATTGATTCCCACCATCCCGGCAGCCACGTTCTGGGTAAACTCGCGCGCTGCTCCGCCCGAACGGGTAAAGATAGAGGCGGCATTCCCATACTCAGAGTTGCGGATGACCTCCAGCGCCTCCTTCATGTCCTTCACGCGGATCACGGAAAGCAGCGGCCCAAAAATTTCTTCTTTGGCCACACGCGACTTGGGATCAACTTTGTCCAGAATGGTGGGCCCGATAAAATATCCGTTGCCGCGCGCAACGGCGTCTTTGCGGCCATCGCGGGCCAGCACCGCGCCCTCTTTCTCCCCCAGTTCGATGTAGCTGAGAATGCGCTTCTTGGCTTCTTCGGTAATGACCGGGCCCATACCGATTTTCGGCTCGCATCCGGCGCCCACGCTCAGGTTGTCGGCGGCGCGGACCAACTCCTTCACCAGCGGATCAGCAGCGTCACCCACGGCCACCACCACGCTGGTGGCAAGGCAGCGCTCGCCGGCGCAGCCAAACGATGATCCCATCACCGCGGCAACAGTCGACTTCATCTCCGCGTCCGGAAGCACGACAGAATGGTTTTTGGCGCCGCCCAGGGCCTGCACGCGCTTTCCGTTATTGGCGGCAGTCTGATAAATGTAGCGGGCCACATTGCTTGATCCCACGAACGAAGCCGCCTTCACCCGAGGATCGGTCAACAGCCGGTCTACCGTGTCCTTGGCGCCGTGCACCAGATTGAGCACGCCCGCAGGCAATCCTGCCTCATAGGCCAGCTCCACCAGGCGGACGGCCGTACGCGGAACCTTGTCCGAAGGCTTCAGGACAAAAGTGTTGCCGCAGGCAATGGCCATGGGAAACATCCACAACGGCACCATAAATGGAAAATTAAACGGCGTAATGCCAACGCACACGCCGATCGGAGTCCGCACAGACCAGCCGTCCACGCCGGTTCCCACATGCTCCACGGTATCCCCCATCATCAAAGAGGGGACGCCACAGGCGAACTCAATGCACTCGATGCCGCGCTGAAACGAGCCGCGTGATTCCTCCACAGTCTTGCCGTTTTCTTCCGTGATCAGCGCGATGAATTCGTCCGCGTTGGCCTCCAATACCTGGCGGTATTTGAACAGTACGCGGCAGCGTTGCAGCACCGGCGTCCGGCTCCATCCGGGAAAGGCATCAAACGCCGATTCCACGGCCGCGGAAATCTCTTCCGGCATGGTGCGCGGGATTTCAGCAATGGCTTCGCCGGTCGCGGGATTGTATTGAATGTCTTTGACACCGCGCGAGATTACAGGTCTTCCGTTGATGTACAGCGGACAAGGCTTAAGGTCGACAGCAGCGGCTGTAGGTGACATCTGGGCCTCCAGATAAAGTAGATTTTACACCCAGGTAATCGGGTAAGCCGGGCCGGCAGTCGGCGTAGCGACCTACTTCACCTGCAACAACTCCACATCAAAGATCAAGGTCGAATTGGCAGGGATTGGGTCGCGCGCGCGGGAGCCGTAAGCCAGGTTAGGCGGAATCCGCAACTGTCTCTTTCCACCGGCTTTCATCCCCGCGACACCTTCGTCCCAGCCTTTGATTACCTGGCCAACCCCCAAAGTAAAATCAAAGGGTTGGTTGCGATCCACGGAGCTATCGAACCTGGTTCCATCTGTGAGCCAGCCGGTGTACTGCACGCTCACCTGTTTTCCAGGCGCCGCTGTCGCGCCACTCCCGGTTACAATGTCCCAATATTGCAGCCCGGACGCCGTGGTGGTTGCGGGGCCGGAAACTTTCGTGGGGCCGCTCTTGGAGCATGCGGAGAGGAAGAGAACCAACACAAGGAACACGCCAAGTTTGTATCTCATGAATTCCTTTGAGCGTTTCTGCCAGTGAGTATGAGTTTAAACCGAACTCAGGGCTTCGTTTTCCGCGCCGGCTCAGGCGTTAGAATTCGCAATAACTCTCCATCTTCCGTGTCATGGCTTAACTCCCAGAACATTACGCCGCCTAGCTTGAGCCGTCGAATGTAATTCATTTTCGCGCGCATCGCTTCCGGACAGTCATAGCTCCAGAACTTGCCCTGGTTCCAGAGCGTGCAGGTCGCAACCTTCTCGTCATAATGGCGATCGGCGTCCGGGAATGCCTTGAGTTCGCGGTAACCAATGGGATCCAGCGGCCCGCTGGCTGGCTGGTAAAGTCCGTGATTCTCATCCTTGGCCACCGCCCAGCCCTTGCCATAGAAGGGAACGCCAAAAACAATTTTCTCTCTGGGCACGCCGGCGGCGAGAAAACCTCGAACTGCATAGTCTCCATAACGCTTGTCAAGTGGGGGCTGGGAAGGATCGGCTGGATCGTGGAAGAGCGCGCTTTGCAGGTTGGAGAGCGGTTCTGTGCTCCAGTGCTCATCATAGGCCATGATGGAGAGCACATCCAGATAAGAGCTGATGTTCTTTAGCTCAAGCTGCTCATAAAGCTCCGCCTCGGCCGGCAGCGCAGCCGTGAGCAGAAGCCCAGGGCGGACGGCATCGAACTGGCGGCGAAACTCCGCCAGCATGGCGGTGAAGTTTTTCACATCTCCCGCCCGGCCGGGACCACCGCCTCCAATGGCCGGATATTCCCAATCAATATCAATGCCGTCAAAAATTCCCGGAACTTCAATCCCTGGCGCGAAGCGTCCCTTGATGAAGGTGTCCACGCAAGAACGGACGAAATCGCGCACATGTTCCGGCTGGGCAGCGCTGGAAAATCCCGCGGACTGGTCCCATCCCCCAAACGATAGGATGACCTTCAGTCTGGGATAAAGCCGCTTCAATTCCTGCAACTGGTGGAAAGTTCCGCGCAATTGGCCCGGCCCGCTGCGGTCCGCCTTGCCGTCCACGCTCTGCGCGCCGCTATAGGAGTGGTCGAGTGCGGCTTCATGATTGCCAATCTGGCATTGATCGCCGGCAACCCGTCCAAAGGCATAGTCCAGTTCAGTGAGCTTGGCCGCCGCACCGCTGGTAGCCACATTTTTCACCGTATAGCTGCCGGATTGGGCGCCGTCTTCAGTGAAGTATCCGATAACGTGAAACTTGGAAGAAGCTGCGCCTGCCGATGCGCAAAATGTGAGGACCACAACCATATACAGTCGTGGCCAAAGGCTTTTCAGGCGCGTGGGGGTTTTCGCGCGGCTCAGCCGCAAGCGGGAAAAGTGCATCACTAAAGTGTACCGGAAGTTCTTGAGAGAGTGTTGGTCAGGCGGCGCGATTTTCATCGCGGCGAACACGCGTGCTGATGCTCCTGACTTTTTGCTCAGCGAAGGTTGCAATTTTGTATAAAACAATCCCCGCGGCCAGCACGGCGATCCACACCACGGCGACAATAATCCACACCACCATCTACCTATATAGATTCACCTGCAAGCAAAGAGGTTGCAGAAATCGCTCTAGTGCGCCGGACTCTTAAAGACCTCTCCACCCTTCATGACGAAATCAATCTTCTCCAGCAGGCTGATGTCGCTGAGGGGATTGCCTTTCACCGCCACCAGGTCGGCGTATTTGCCCGGCGTGATGCTCCCGAGATCATTCTGCATTCCCAGCATTTCAGCAGGGATGGTAGTGGCGGCCCGAATGGCCTGTGCCGGAGTCATGCCGTATTTCACCATGAATCGAAATTCAACTGCCGGATCAATCCCCCAATCGAATCCTCCGACATCAGTGCCAAAGACGATTTTTACCCCGGCA
>DATDGL010000005.1:0-63129 GCA_036522115.1 Candidatus Angelobacter sp. | reverse complement strand
AACGTCCTTACGCGGGATTTTTATTACCAAACAATCTCCGAGAGGCACGGATGGACCCATATTCGACAACACTAACTCTGTCTAAGCAGGCTTCCGACTTGATCGCGGATACCGTCAGAACCAAAATTGCCGTTCAACTTGTCTGAAAGCTCAAGTTTTGGGGGCAAAAAAGTTTTCATGCGATTGCCCTGTTCCAAGCTGCCTCGCGTTGGCCAAACAACCTACACGACAGCCTGTTGCCTTTCTACCCCATAGTCACAGGGCCGAAGGGCACGGCATCACATACCGGTTATAACCGTCATCCAGCTAGTAATGTTCTGGTTAACAGCCAAATTGGGGTCAGATTCCGTACATTCTGCGCATCCCATTGAGAATTAAAGGAAAATCGGTTGCAGAATCCGTTGCAGAAGGGTTTTTGGTTGCGGAATCTCAAACCCAGTTACCCGCGAAAGAACGCATCCAGTCACACTGCTCCCCAGGCGCTCGCGATTCGCCAGCCGCACGCGCCGACCGGGCACGCCTCCCGCTGCGTGCGCGGGACCGATGGCGGCACAAACCTCACCCCGAACAGCAGATCCTTCGACTGCGCTCAGGGTTTCGCTGCGGACTCCCACATAACGGCCCAATATTCAGTTGTCAAAGAACCAAGTAAACCAAGCTGTCGGCCCCTGAGGGCACAGCCTTCTTACAGTTTCAGGATTGCACCCGGAGAAGCAGGAGTCAATCAAGTGCTGTCACAATGCTGTCAGAGTGACAGCACTTTTTTGTAAAAAAGCCAATGTTTTTGATATTTTTGAAGGATTGCAGGGCCGTCCAAGCAATGAACAGATTTGATTTTTTTCAGGGCCTGTTCCTGGAAACATGCCCTACTTATTTTTCCAGATGGGTTTCCGCTTCTCAATCACGGCCCGCAATCCTTCCTGTACGTCTTCCAGGCTCATGAGTTCGTTCAGGTAGAGGTCTTGAGATTTTTTCATCGCCTGTTTCAGGGGTAATCCGATGGAGCTGCCGATTACGCGTTTGGTGACCTCCAATACCGGACCACTGAATTCGGAGATTCTGGCTACCAGGCTGTCCACCTGGCCTTTCAGGTCGCCTTCCGCCACCACTTTGTTGACAAAGCCGAATCTCAGCGCTTCCTCGGCAGAGAGGGCTTCGCCGGTCAAGATAAGCTCGTAAGTTTTCTTAGGCCCGATAAGCTGGGGAAGCATGACGGCGGCAAAGGGCGGAAATACTCCCAGCTTCACCTCCGGCTGGGCGAACTTGGCTTTGGGTGTGGCGATCACCACATCGGCAAATCCCACCAGCTCTGAACCGGCGCCAATGGCCGGTCCATTTACCACAACAATCACCGGCTTGGAGATATCCACCATCGCCTGAAAGACACGGGTGAAGGCATCCAGAGTTTGAAATACGTGGTCAGGACGGGAATCATCGAGGGAGATGCCGGCGGAAAAGGTGGGCTGAGCAGATTGCACGAGGATGGCCTTGACGTCCGGACGACCGTTCAGGCTTTCAATGGCCTCTGCAATCTCCTTCATCATGGGCACAGCCAGAACGTTGTGCGGCGGATTATCCAGCGTGAGCCGGGCAATGAAGTTGGAAATCTCAAAGTGGATGTATTTGAAACCCTGTGGAACCGGCCGCGACTCTTCCAACCGCTGTTGACCAGCAACGGGACTGCCGGACATAAATTCACCTCGTTCAGTTAACAGGCTAACGGAGAGTACTTGGCGATTATCCGACGAAGGGTTGCGGGAAACAAGTTACTGATGGGCCTCAAGACCTGCTGCCTACAGGTTCTTAGCCAAAAATTTTACGATTTGGTACGCGTCCATGTACTTAAATGGTGTTTCGCCGGTGGTGTAGTGGCCGCAGGGGAGGACCACGGTTTTCACATCCGTGCCGCGGCGGTGAAACTCCTGTTCTACCTGGCGGGAGAACTCAGGCAGGAACGTCAGGTCATACCGGGCGTAAATCAGCAGGCACTTCCTGGAGGAGAGGGAGAACTTATCGAAATAGGCCATGGGGCTGATGCAGAGCCATGATTGCCGCAGGCGCTCCTGGCTTATGCCGCCGCGCTCCAGGCCTTCGCGCACGTGGCGAGTCGATTGTCCGGTCCAGACCACATCAGCAAAATAAGTTGAAGCGTGATTGAAGACGTTCACCTTCAGACGAGGCTCGTGCGCGCTGGCCAAAAAGGCATAGCAGGAGCCCAGGCTGGTTCCCAGGATGCCCACGCTCTCTTTACCTTGCCCCTGCAGCCAATCAATGCAGGAGCGGATGTCAGCCACTGCCTGGCGGGCGGCGTCTATCGTGCGGCAGATGTTGGAGGAAACAGCGTAATCAGAGCGTTCAAGTTCCGCAGGCCGGCGGATATCGTGGTAGGGCTTGCTCAGACGCAGCATGGAGATACCGAAGCGGTTGAGCACGGGACCCAGCACGTTGTAGGCAATTCCATTGGCATTCCAATGGGGCAGGACGATCACTGCGCGCCTGCCCTCCGCCGGAAACCAGCGCGCATTGACGACATCGTTTCGTGGATACGGCGTGCGCACCGGCGAGGTAAAGCGCAGAAATAAGCCATCGCCCCTGGGAGCTTTCCCGGACCCATTGCTGCCGGTGGGAAAAAGCTCGATCTTGCGCTTCTCCAGCCGGAAATCCGTGGGAGAAGCGCAGGAAAAAAATTCGTCGCTGCGGGCGACGATCTCATCATTCAACTGGTGCAGAAAGCGCTCGTATTCCTGCTCCGCGCGCGGGCAGTTGCCATTGACGAACGGCCATCGTTTGGCCCAGTCAATCCCCCATTCCAACGGACGCACCACGCGGTTGGTGTCCCGGCTGGTGAGACGGGTCTCCCACGCATACATCCACTTTTGATAGAGGCCTGGCATTGAATCGGGTCATCCGTGCATCGGATCATCGGGTCATCGGAAGACATGACCCGCGAGTTCGATGTGATGAACTTTCTTTACTGATTCTAAATTGCTGCCAGAGCATCTGTACTCAGCTTTCAGCCAATGGGAAGTTTTCTGTCCTGGATGGCGCCGCCATTGCGTAAACTGTATGCATCAGCGCAAGTCAAGAGGATGTCTGGCCGGACATTGGCATTGGAGCAAGAGGGCCCTTGATTCCAACGAAACTCGAGCGCATTACGCAGGAGATCAGGGGGGAACTCCTGCGGCCATCTCCGGACCTCACCATCGAACGCATCTGTACTGATTCTCGAGGAGCCTCGCCGGGCTCGCTTTTCGTTGCGCTGAAAGGAGAGAACACAGACGGTCACCGCTTTCTTGCGGATGCATTCCGGAATGGCGCGACGGCCGCTATGGTCGCGCAAAGCTTTGTTCCACAACTTGCCCTAAACTCAGCCTCGGCAGCGCAATGGCCGGTCATCGTGGTGTCTGATCCGTTACGCGGGCTACAGGCATTGGCGCGCTGGCAGCGGCGCGAGTTCCTGGGAACAGTTCTGGCGATCACGGGTAGCAACGGAAAAACTGTAGTCAAAGACGCTTTGAAGGCCCTGCTTGCCGGCAGAAGGGTCCTGGCGTCTCCGGGAAGCTACAACAGCCAACTGGGTCTGCCCCTGGCGATACTTTCCGCCGAGCAACCGGAACCCTTAGCCATATTGGAAGTTGGCATTTCAGCGCCGGGAGAAATGGCGCCACTGGAAGAGGTGGCCGCGCCGGACTTTGGCATTCTCACCAACATTGGGATGGCGCATTTTGCGGCATTTGGAAGCCGGGAGGCGATCGCACGGGAGAAAATGATTCTCTTCAGCCGAATCCAGGAAAGTGGCTGGGTCCTGCTTCCTGCCGATGAGCCGACCATCGAAGAGCCTGCCCGGAAGTTGCGATGCACGGTTCACCGAGTGGGAGCGGGCGCACAGGCACTTTCGCTCACGCCCGTCTCAATGACTGAAGACGGCCAGGGGTTGGAACTAAGGGACCCTGAGGCTGGGGCTCGCACGGTGTCAGTGAAGACGCGATCGACCGAGATCATTTCTGATCTGCACGTTGCCGCATCCGCAGCTTATCTGCTTGGCCTGGGCCTGGACGAGATTGCCGCCGGCCTGGACGGCTATCTGCCAACGCCGACGCGCATGGAGTTGTGGTCTTCTCCGCAGGGCGTTCGCCTCATCAATGATGCGTACAGTTCAGACCCGATTTCCGTGCATGCGGCTTTACGGTCTGCCGTGCTGGGGGCGCCACGAGCGGGCAGGAAGATATTTGCCTTTGCCGGCATGCGTGAACTGGGAGAAAGCTCTGAGAACGAGCATCGGCGAGTAGGGGCCGAAGCCGGGCAATGCGGGTTCAACCAGCTCTTCCTGGTCGGCAATGGCGATCTGCAGAGCACCGCAGAAGGATTTGAAACTGCGAATCCCCAGGGCAGCGTTACCAGAGTTGGAAATCCTGACGAACTGAAGGACCAACTGTTGCCGCTGCTTCGCCCAGGCGACACGGTGTTGTTCAAGGGGCCGCGCAATGCAGGGATGGTAAAGGCGGTGCAAGACCTTTCCGGCGCCATCGCACAACGCTGCCTGTGGGTAAACCTGGCAGCCGTTGCGGAGAATATCGCGCGGATCCGGCGACACTGCCACGGCCAATCCCACATTGTCGCTATGCTGAAGGCTTTTTCCTACGGCACGGGGTTGAGCCAGCTTGCTTCCGGGTTCTCGCGCCTGGGCATTCACCATGTTGGCGTGTCTTCAGCCAACGAGGGTGTCGCCATCCGCCGGTCAGGAGCGGCGGACCAGGACATCTTTGTGTTCCTCTCCGACCGGGAGGACCTTGACAACCTGGTGCGCTATCGGCTGACACCGGTAATTTATTCGGCAGAACTGGTGGAGGCGTTCATCCAATCGCTAACAGGAACAGAGCAGCATCTCGACGTGCACCTGAAAATTGATACGGGAATGCATCGCCTGGGCGTTCCTTCAAAAGATGCACTTGCACTGGCTGAGCGCATACGGAAGAGCGGCGCCGTGCGCCTCACGGGCGTGTGTACGCACCTGGCAGCCGCCGACGATCCGAAATCAGATGAATTTACCCGGCAGCAGATTTCCGTATTCGACCACGCCATCAAGACACTTGAAGCCGCGGGCTTTGACAAGCTGCAAATCCATGCAGCCAATACCGCAGCCGCCATTCGTTTCCCTGAGACCCGCTACAACATGATTCGCGTGGGTCTTGGACTCTACGGGCTCTACCCGTCAGAGGCGGTCAGGCAAGCACTGGATCTGGAACTGGCAATCGGTTTGACGAGCCGGATCACCAGCATCCAGGAATTCGGACCGGGGGAGACGCTGGGCTACAACCGCACCTACGCGGCCACTCGGAAAACAAAAGTCGGAGTGGTCCCGTTCGGCTACGATGACGGCCTGCCCTGGGCCCTATCCGGCAAAGGATACGTTCTGGTGGAAGGGCATCCGGCTCCCATTGTGGGAAGGATCAGCATGGACCAGATGCAGCTTGACATCAGCGACATCAAGGGCGTGAATGTTGGCGCAGAGGTGCTGCTTTACGGCACACATCATGGACACTTGATCCGGCCGGAGTCTGTGGCGGATCAGGCAGGCACCATTCTCCATGAGTTGCTTACCCGCATGGGCAGAAGGATCCATCGTATCTATATCGAACCGTCATAAGACGACGCTACTCTACATATTTGCGGGGCAGACGGGGAGAGATGCCGCAGAGTATTTCATAAGGGATGGTGGAAGCCAGGTTGGCATGTTCCCAGGCGGTGATCTTGCGCTTGCCGCTCTCACCGATGATGATGACCTCCTCGCCCACATCAACACCGGGAATGCCGGTGACATCAATCGTGGTCAGTTTCATGCTGATGTTGCCAATGATGGCGGCATAGTCGTCGCGCACAATCACGCGTCCACGGGCAGAAAGCTGGCGATTCAGGCCGTCGCCATAGCCCACGGAGAGCACCGCAACCTTGGTGGGAAACTCAGTCACATATCCACCGCTAAGGCCCACAGGCTGGCCTGCTTCCACCTCGCGGATTTGAATGATACGCGTCTTCCAGGCGAGCGCTGGAATGACCGGCAGTTCGAGCGAGGGGTCGGCGATTCGCGTCACGATCGAGGTGAACGGCAGATAGTAGCCATAGAGCGAGAGTCCGGGCCGTACCAGGTTGAATTGCGTTCCGGGACAGGTGACAATACCGGCGCTGTTGGCCATATGACAGAGAGGAGCATCCAGCTTGGCCTCACCCACCATTCCCAGCGCCCGGTCCATCCGCGCGAGCTGCAATTCTGATTGCGTGCCATCTATCACCTCAGAAGCGGCCAGATGACTGAAAATTCCTTCCAGATTGAGATGAGGAGCGGATTGGATGGTCTCCAGAATCGCGGGAAGCTCGCTCAAGTCAACCCCCAGGCGGTTCATGCCGGTGTTCACTTTCAAATGGACAGCAACAGGTTTTTGCGGCTTGAGTTTCTCAGCGGCATTTTCCAGAAGCTCCAGATGGTCCCAACTCCAGACGGCTGGCGTGAGTTCATATTTGACTACATCTTCTTCTTCGCCACGCCACACGCCTCCCAGAAGCAGGATTCGTCCGGTTATTCCACTCTCGCGCAATTCCACGCCTTCAGCGCAGGTGGTGGTGGCAAACCACCTGGCGCCTTCTTTCTGCAAGGCCTGCGAGCACGCCGAGGCGCCGTGGCCATAGGCATCGCACGCGACGGCGGCGCACACATCGGCTTCCGGCTGTACATACGACAGCACGGTGCGAAAGTTGTGGCGTAGAGCCGTCAATGAAACTTCTACCCAGGCGGGCTGTGCGTGCATTGGAGTTCCAACAAGAATCTACCATGGAGCCCTGGCGTCCTATTCGTTCAGGCCTTGGATATTCAATATCTTTGGCCAAGCGCTTTTAGTAACTATCGCCCGGTCCAGCATCCTGTGTACTGTTCTCAAATCGCGTGAACTCCTTAAGGAAGGTCAGGTGCACAAGACCAGTGGGTCCATTGCGTTGCTTGGAAATAATTAGCTCGGCTTTACCACTCACGTTTTTGGCATCATCAGGCTTCAAATAAACTTCTTCCCGAAAAATGAACCCTACAACGTCAGCGTCCTGCTCGATAGAACCTGACTCGCGCAGGTCAGAAAGCTGAGGACGATGATCCCCACTACGACTTTCCGGCGCACGGCTCAACTGGGAAAGGGCGACTACCGGACAACGGATCTCCTTGGCCAGCGCTTTGAGCCCGCGCGAGATGGCTGAGACCTCCTGCGTGCGGTTTTCATAGCGCCGTCCTCCACCGGCAGGCGATCCGGCAACAAGCTGAAGGTAGTCTACAACGACCATGTCCAGTCGGCCCTGCGATTGTTGCAGGCGGCGGCACTTGGCCCGCATCTCAGAGATGGAGATGCCCGGAGTGTCGTCAATGAAGATTGGGGCCTCGAGCAGAGCACCCAGTCCTTCAACAAGCTTGCCCCTCTCATCACGCCCGAGGAACCCTTTGCGCAGCTTCTGAGAATCCACACGCGACTGCGAGCACAGCATGCGCAGCAAGAGCGATTCCCGCGACATTTCCAGAGAAAAGACGCCCACAACTTTTTTGTCCAGGACCGCAGCATTTTCGGCAATATTGATAGCGAAGGCAGTCTTGCCCATGGAGGGCCGCGCGGCAATGACGATCAAGTCAGATTTTTGCAGGCCGCTGGTCATATTGTCGAAATCTTCGAAATGGGTTTCTAATCCGGTGATGCGCTGGCCGCGCTCGTAAAGCTTGTCAATAGATCCAAAGGAGTCTTTGACAATCTCCGTGATTCCCTGAAAGCCGACGCCAATGCGTTTCTCTGAAATCTGGAAAATGGAGGATTCCGCGGCATCGACAATTTCGTCTGCGGGGGCCTCCTGCTCGTAGGCTTTTTGGATGGCGCTACTGGCGGCATGAATGAGGCTGCGCAGCAGTGCCTTGTCCTTCACGATCCTGACGTACTGCTCAATATTCTTGATCCGTGGCAGTCCATCCGTGAGCGAAGTCACGTAGGCCACTCCGCCCACCGCCTCAATCTCTTTGTGCTGGCCTAGCTGTTCGGTGAGAGTGACAAAATCAATGGGCCGGCTGGTCTCCGCCAACTCCATCATGCGCAAGTAGATACGGCGATGGGAGTCCAGCGAGAAGTCGTCCGCCAGCAGGTGCTCGGAGGCCTGGCTATAAGTGAGATTATCCAGCAGAATGGCACCCAAAACGGCACGTTCTGCCTCCACATTAGCGGGTAGACTTCGGTCAAGGATGTAATCAGCCGTGGCCATTCCAGAGTTTCCGTTGCCCTGATTTTAAGCGAAGATAAGGCGAATCTGAAGCGTCAAATATCCTGACAGAGCATTACCCCTTTCAGTGCCGGTGCAGGCAACGACAATTGAAACTTTTTCTGGTGACCAACTATCCATGAGCGTGCCCTGTGAAAACAAGGAGGAAAACTGGAACTGACTGAGATTTTTTAGGAGTTCGTTGGAAGTAAAAAGAAAAAAGTGCAGCTTCGATAGGACTACCGTCGTCTTCGAGGCCCCATTCTAAAATCTTTCCCGGTCATTTCAATCACTCTGCACATTTCGTGGAGCCTTGAACGCATTCTATCGGTTATTCGGTCGCCAAGCGTTTCATTGCGGGCGGCTGCCTTTGCCTTTTCGGTCTGGGAGAGACTGGCTAGAACCGTTTCTTGGGGAGCGGCTGGTAAATCGCCAAAGTTCGTGGTGATAATAGTAGTTTTCTTTTCATTGTACCGGTAATTGATCACATAGCTCACAGTGTCCCAGACCCATTGCGAAGGCCTTATGGCGCCCAGGTCGTCCAACACAAGTACCTCGGCATTGAGAACCGGATTTAGTATCTCAAGTTCAGTTGCACCGACTGAAGGATTATAAGAATTCTGAATTTCCTTGAGGAGCTCACGGTAATCACAAAAGAGGCAGGGTATCTCCTTGCTGCGTATCAGTTCCTGAATGATGCCTACAGCCAGATGTGTCTTTCCAACTCCAACCGGACCAACAAAAAGAAGGCCGTCTTTTTCTGTAGGGTATTCTTCAACAAAACGGCCAGCCACAAGGCGAGCTTTAGCGAGCGACTGATGTGCACCTTCAAACTCGATGTCAAAATCGGCGAGTGTACAGGCCATATATCGAGACGGGATTTTGGCGGCCTTAAGCTGTCTCTCCGCTCGTTTGGCAAGGAAGCAATCACACCTCGTGGCCCGACTGGCTCTCCCCGGAACTTCGATCATCTTCCAGCCTGTCCCGCCACAGATCGGGCAATCGGCGGGTGGCGGCCAAGGATGATATTGACCGGATGAGCTTGCCATTCAGAGGTCCTCCAGACGCATTATAGCGAAAAAAAAGCGAAATACAATGTTCGGCTGCCTTGACACTGAGAATGGACTATCCCACGAATGCAGGCTGTGAACGCAAGCGGAAAATCAGGAAAAAATTTGCCGTCGAGAATTTCCTGAGAATTTAATGAAGGAAATTCACGCTGGAGAAAAAACTAAACGCCCCTCGATCTTCAAATTACTCAATCACAAACCACAAATTATGGAGCGGGTGAAAAGATCTCTTTGGAAAAGGATCCAAATCCAGGCAGTAGCTGCCAGCGATGCAAATAAGAAGCCCGGCTCGTACCAGCCATACGGGCCGGGCTTGTTGTGTGGACATCCGCAGCCGTGTGTTGCCCCACGGCACTTCAGGTGAAAACGCAGACTTTACTTGCGCTCCCCCACTGCCTAAGGCAGAAAGAGTTCAGGCCGAAGAGCCCCTTGGCCATCCGACCACGCAGATCAAGCTGAAGCACCGCTCTTCTCGAGCGGCCCCTCCGACCGTTTGCGAATCGAACGTTTTCCTGTCAGTCAGACATCGCACGTTTCGTGTTTCAGCAATATCCATCATCCAGAGTGGAGGCTCAAGGGGGTGGACATCGATTTCAGTGGATATCCTGTGCGAAGTCTGGAAATCTTGTGGAAAAGGGTGGAAATGTCATCACTAATTCCATTCTGGCACAGTGCTTTGCATCTGAAATGGAGCAGTTAAGACCGATGACTGATGATTTGTTAAGTCAGGACTCTTCTCATCCGGCTGGCCCAGCCATTTGAATTCCACAGTGCGCGAACGGGAGGCAGCTTTGTTATCAGGATCGGCGCCGAACTGGGTGAGCGTGCCGCGCAGAATGTAGTAGGCGTCTTCAGCCTTGGTCTTCGCAGCTCCGCGGTCAAAACGCCCTTTGAATTCGAACCAGGCGCCATGCACCGCCTTGGTGGTAAAGGAGACATCGTGGCCTTGAATCTGCGCCTTGGTGAAAAACTGGTCCAAAACTTCTCCGCGATCAGCCTCTGTCTCTCCCAGGCGGGAGATGTAGCCAGAAACTCCGTCCTGGTCCAGGGTGATCTGCACGAATTCGCCATCTTTCAGAAAACTGTACATGCCGGAGATGTCCTCTGCCGCGGCGTTGGTACTGGCCTGAGGCGATGATGGCGTGCCCTTGTCTTTTTTCGTTTTCTGCGCGCCGGCCGCCAGAGTGAAAAGCAGCATCACCAGCAATATTCGGCTAAACCGGCTCATTCTGACCTTTCTATGGGGGCCGAAAACCATCTTATCGCAAAAAGCGGCTACCCACCCGAGGACAATAGGCATGGCCATTTTGCTGCTATAATTCCCTCTACTTGCCCCCGAAGATCGTGCCCAAATGCAGTCTGAACCGAATGCGATCAAGAAAAGGCCAGGTTCCGATTCCAGCCCTAAGTTCCTGATCCAACCTGAGCCATGGCTGCGGATATTCGTCCGGAACATAGGTGATCTCATCCGTCCGGCCCCACCCGAGGCGTGGCTGAGCACGGCGCCGGGAGAATACTGGCCGGACGCGCAGGTCCACCGTCCTCCTTCGTGGGCGGGATTCGCGGGGGCCTTGGCTGTACACATCCTGGTGGCCGCCGGCGTCTATAGCGTTACGCTGTGGTGGCTCAATCAGCCACGAGTTATTGCGGACGATCTCACGCAATCCCGATCGCTGGACCACTATGAGGTTTCTGAATACCTTCCGCCGATCAGCAAGGCGGAAAAGAGGCCGGAGCCGCCGAAACGCCGGATAGCTCAAAAGGCCGATCCAGAATATGCGCCGCAGGAGATCATCTCCGTCCATGTAGACCACAACAGCAACCGGCAGACGATCGTCAATCCGGTCAACCCCAAGCTTTTGCAACAGGATACGCCTCTGCCTAACATTGTGGCCTGGACCCCGGTACCGAGCGCCGCTCCGATCGCGCCGAATCATCCTCTGCGGCAGCTTCCGGTCGAGGCACCGCCCGTTGTGCCGCCGATGGAGCAGCCCGTCCAGCGAAACTTGAACGCCCTGCAGTTTCCGGCTCCGCCGCAGGCAGTGCCTCCGGCGGAAGCGCCTGTCCAGAGAAACATGGCAGCCGTGAATCTGCCCACGCAGCCGGAGGCCGCTGTGCCGCCAAGCCCAGCCGTAGCCCAGCGCCCGGTGGGCGACATCAATTTGGCAGCCAATGCTCCCACGGTGGAAGCGCCAAAGCTTCCAACACCGGAGCAACAAGCTGCTACGGGGCAACAGGCAGGACAGAATACGCAGGTCCAAAGTGCAGTCCCACTGGCCGAGCCGGTCACCTCCGGAACAGGCCGATTCCAGGCCCAGCAGATGGGCCAGTTGCTGGTCCTGAATGTGAGTCCTGTAGCGCCCAATGGTCCCATGACTGTTCCCGAGGGCAACCGGCAGGGAGAGTTTGCCGCAGGCCCCAACGGACGCGTGGGCGCCACCGCCAAACCTGAAATTGCGGCCGGCGGCAATTCTTCCGGCGGCAGGCGGGACGGCGTGAATTCACTTCCCGGCAATGTCTACATCTCTGCGCCGCCCAAAAAAGTCAGTGGAGATGTGGTGGTTTCCGCTCCCAACCTTCCCTCCGCGCCTTCAGCCAGACGCGCGATGCCGGATACCCCGGTACGAGACACGCCGCCCGCAGGGAAGATTGAGACCCAGGTTTTTGGCGACCGCAAATCTTATTCGATGGCGCTGAACATGCCGAACCTCACATCAGCGAACGGCAGCAGTTGGATCATCCGCTTTGCCGAAAGGGACCCGGCCCCAGGTTCTGCGGATGACGGGGTAAGCGCTCCGGTTGCGCTCAGCAAGGTTGATCCCGCTTATCCCGCCGCCTTGATGCATGACCGCATTGAGGGCGTAGTGATTCTCTATGCCGTCATCCATAGCGACGGCAGCGTGGGCGAGATCAGGGTGCTGCAAGGAGTGGATGACACGCTCGACGAGAACGCGCGTCGCGCCCTGCAAAAATGGCACTTCCTGCCAGGAACTAAAAACGGCGCTCCGGTTGATCTGGAAGCGGTGATCAGAATCCCCTTCCGCGCCCCGCGAGCCGCGTTCTAGACTCAATCCTCAACGTCAAAGTCATCCCGCGGTAGCTACCGGGACCTGGGCGCTATCCAGCGCCTGGTAGATCTTCGCATTGATGCAGATTTCGTAGTAGTGCCGTTCGGTATAGCGCTTAAGCGAGAAGTCGCGCGCATCAATGTGAGCTATTTTCCCTTCGCGAATGGCCACCTTGTGGAATAAGCCCTGGCCGATGGGAACCACACCGCCAAAAAGCCGCACTTTGTGGCTGTCCCAGATCATGGGCGCCTGCATGTCGAACGCCTGGAGGGAGATCTCCGTGCGTAGTTTCTGGAATGCCTCTTCACTGATGTGGATGCCACCAATGTTGTAGCGCAGCAGGAATTCATCGGGATTGCCGCCGGTATCCTCATCTTCAACGGTCTTGAAGCTGAACACGTTAAAGAGCAAGTCAAGGTCCTCCAGCAGCTTGCGTATTCCCTTGCTGCACGAGGAAAGCCGGTCGCTTTCATTGAGCGCCCTGGAAATCATGATCTGCTGGGCGCCGTCCATCAGGTACAACGGCGCAGAATCCTGATAAGAAATTCCTATGCCCAACTCAAGGATGGGCAGGCCGGCAGCGCGAGACCGCTCGTTATAGGCCGTAACAATCTCCATGATCTCTTTCGCCAGCACGCAGGTGCGGGCCACGCCCAACCCAGGTTCTCCCTCACGTTCAAAGACGGCCAGAATAATGGCGTCGCCCTCAATGAAGACCTTGACCGCTTCATACTTGGGCAGCAGCTTATTGATGGGATCATAGAAATTCAGGCTGAAGTAAGAAGCCGGATTCAGACCGCGCTCCAGAAGCGTGCGGGTCACGGTGGTGGACTCGCGGATGTCCGCCTTGAGCACTACATGATGGACCACGCGGTCCTCGGAAGGCTTCTGCTCCTCCTGCAACAGGAACTCATAGAGGGTATTGTTGATGGCAGAAAGCTCGCGGAACTTGTCGTTGACAATCACGTTCACGCTGTCCAGAGCTGAAAGGACTGCCTCCATGCGCCGCAGATCGCGGTGGTAGCGGGTAAAGTCGCTGAAGAACCTGCCGGCGATCTTAGCCCGCTCCGCGCCTTTGCAGGCTTCCACTCGCTTCTCGGCTGCATGCAGGTTCACAGGAGAAATCTTGCCTTGCTCTTCCAGCAGAGTTTCCACGCGTTTGCGCTCGGTGCGCGAAATAAGGGCGTTCTTGAGCTGCTGCGGATTAATAGGCGGAGAATATTGGCTGAGCAGCGGCACTACTTCATAGGCCGCGACTACGTTTTCGATGACATTTTCCCGCTCCAGCAAATCCACCCAGGCGTTCAGCAATGTCTTCTGGCTCTTGCCTTTGGGCGTGGCATCGTCGGGCGTGCCTCCGGCCATGATTTCCTGCGCGTTTTCCGGGGCGTTTAAGAGCGCTTCAATTCCTTCTTCGTCATCCCCGGCAACGTTCAGCGACTTCAAAAATCGGCCCGCAATCACCTGCATGGTCTGGAAGCGGTCGGGATCGCGTTCGTAGTTGCCCAGCATGACATAGTGCTCGGCGTTCAGGTAATCATCGCGCCCGTCCTCGGTGAAGATCAGCCGGTTCAAAAAGAGATCATAGGACGCAAGCCCGCTGTCCCCGAACAAAGAACGCCTGGTGCGGGAAAGCGATTCTTTCTCCACGTCGCGAAACGTCAGGAACAAATCCTGGCCTACGCGCCGCAGAACACCTTTCTTATTGATCTGGAAACGGGCAAAGCGCTCCCGCGTCTGTACAGCCCTGCCGGGAGAACTCAAGCGAGGGCTTTCATACTGCTTCATTCGCGCGCGACAGCGTTCGACTGCCTGATTGAACTGGTTCGTCAGCTCGCTCCGCAGAAACTTGAATACTGCCAGACGAAACAGAAGATCCAGCGAAGGATTTTCGTCAACTTTGGCCCGGTTCAATGCCGCGATATGCAACTCCGTGACCAGCCGTCTGAATTCCGCAGGATCGCCTTCTTTGCCCGGCTGCAAAGGGTTCTTGGCCGGTTGAAACGGACCGCCCAGGCGGCTGACTGGCCGAACTACCTGCCGCGGCGTGGATGGATCTTCCGCAGCAAGGTCTTCCACGTTGCCGTGCTTCACGATCAGTTTAAAGATGTGGATGCGCCCCAGTTCCACGAACTTAGGGCTCAGAAAGACGTCGTGCCTTACGTTGTCAATCCCGGCAACCAGATTTTCCAGGACAATGGAGGGGACGTAATTCGACAAGGAGAGTTGGCGAGCCGACTCTGCGACGTTTCCGCGTTGAAGGAATGGGAACGCCATTCAAACAGACCACAGGCTTGCCGGGGAGATAGCGCATTTATAACAGATTTCGGGCTGCGCCCCGCTTTACCTAAGTAACCTATCGGCGCAACCCGAAACCCGTTTTTGCCTGTTTTCAAAGGCTTATCGCCTGGGCTGCATAAGCCGGTCATTGCAGGCCCAATTTCGAAGGCGAGCTCTTGCGTGCTTTCTCAAATTCATCGCCCGGCTGCCAGCCTGCCAGTTGCGGTTGTTCCGCTATCTGCCAGCCCAGAGCAAAGCCGAATTTTGCCATTTTGGCATCCCCGGTAAAGTCCATCTCCGGGCGGTATTCGTCGGAGGGTTGATGATAGCGATGAGCTACATAGTCGCGGTTTTTCTCTTCTCCCCAGGCGGCATCATGGCCTTTGAAAAGCACACCCTCATTCACGCTGAAGGACGGGACTCCCACGCGCGCCATGCTGAAATGGTCCGAGCGATAATAATGGCCGGCCTCGGGAACGCTGTCCGGCTGAATGGTCATATCGAAATCTCCAGCCACCTTCTGCACCAGGGAATAGATGGTCGTCTTTTCAGCGCCGGAAACCACTACCTGCTGCGGCTCGCCGAAAGGCTGCACATCGTCATAGTTCAAGTCCAAGGAGATGCTGTGCGCGGGAATGGGCGGATGTTCGCCCAGGTATTTCGATCCCAATAGCCCCTGCTCTTCCGCAGTGACCGCGGCCAGAAGGACCGTACGTTTGGGTTTTTGCTGGGCTCCGGCGAAGGCCCGCGCCAGCTCCAGCAGGATGCCGCAGCCGGTAGCGTTGTCAGCGGCGCCGTTGTAGATGTTATCTCCCGGTTCATCCGCGTGTATGCCGAGGTGATCGTAATGGGCCGTATAGAATATGGCCTGGTCGCGCAGCCTGGCATCAGAGCCAATCACTTTTCCCACGACATTACGCGAAGAAAAGCTCCGCACGTGGCTGACGATTGTTTCTTTCACCCGGACCGGCAACTCCACAGGCCTGAAGCTCCGAGAAGTGGCATTCTTCATCATGCTGTCCAGGTCCATACCCGCGCTTTGAGCCAGCTTGCGAGCCACTTCCAGTTGAATCCAGCCCGCCGATTTCAACTTTGGCCCTTTCTCATCCTGAAGAAAAGAAGTTTCGCCACTCCACGAGTTGCGCACTACGTCCCAGCCATAGCTCGCCATTTCGGTTTTGTGAATCAGAACCACGCCCACCGCGCCCCGGCGCGCAGCCTCTTCATATTTGTAGGTCCACCGTCCGTAATATGTAAGGGCTTTGCCTTTGAAGAATTTGGGATCGTCCGAGGGAGGCTCGTTTACCAGCATAAGGAGGACCTTGCCCTTCAAATCGGCGCCCTTGTAATCATCCCACTGGTATTCCGGTGCGCGGATTCCGTAACCCACGTAGACGAGTGGAGCATCAATCTGAGATTGTTCCGAGTGAGTCTCGTCCGTGGCCACAAAGTCTTCTGCAAACTTCAAGGTGATTGGCTCGCCGGATTTGGGAACAAACGAAAGCTGCGTTTTCTGCTGGTCAGTCGTGATCCCGTAAAACTTCACATTCTGAAAGAACGACCCATTGTCCCCGGCAGGCTGCACGCCGTAGCTCTTGAACTGCTGCGCAATCCAATCAGCAGCCATGTCGCCGCCCTTCTGGCCGGTGCCACGTCCCTGAAGCACATCATCCGAGAGATATTTGACCGTAGCGCGAATCTTCTCTGAATCAATGCCGTTCATGGCTTGCTGCGCCGAAGCAGGCAGACCGCTCTGTGCCAACAGTGACGTAACCGCGAACACAAGAATTGCGCCAATTCTTTTCATGAATGCCTCCAGAGCATCGAACAGAAAAGTTTTGAATTTCTACCGCCAAGGCCGCGAAATGCGCCAACTCATTGAGTGGTTTGTCATTCCGAGTCGCAGACGAGGAATCTGCTTTTCCAATCGTCAATTACCAAATTACCCATTTACCAAATTCTGCAATCATTCTCCGCCACCTGCGGAAACTAATTCTTTGATCCTCAACCCGGCTTAAAGTCGGGCACCTGCTCTCCCGGATTAAACAGCCGGACAGGAGCCACCCCGCTGATCGCAGCCAGTCTCCGGTTGAGCTCTTCCATGTCCTGCTTGGACCAGCCCACGCTTGAGAACTCCACTTCGCCTTCATGCGAAATCATGAAGACAGACGGAACGTTGGTGAGCCCGTAAGCATTAGAAGCCGGATATTTGCCCGTGTCATCAAGCAAGGTGGAAAAGGTAACTCCAAATTCGCGATTGAATTCTTTCGCGTCTGCGGCGACGTTTTGCGAGACGCCGACCAGGGTGAATTTTCCCTTGCCGCCGTAAGCCTTGTGCATGCGCTCCAGATAGGGAAAGGCAAACTGGCATACCGGACAGCTCACCTTGAAAAAGGCAGCCACTACCGGCCCTTGCGCCCGTGCCTTGTCCAGCGAGAACTGAGCGCCATCCAATGAAGGCAACTGAATTTTCGGGGCCGCTACCCCGGCTTCAAGTGCAGGCATGGTTCCTCCAGAAACTATTATTCTAAATTAAAGAACCTTTATTTTCGCCGGTTATGCCAGCAGATTACGAATGCCTTGAAGAAAGACGGCAAATGTTCCACTGCGAAGCGGAAAATTTCAATCCTGCGAAAGCACAATCGCGCTGTATGGACCCAAACCCACATCCGCGCTGGCCGGCATGGAATCCTGTGGTGCGCCATTTGCGTCTGTATCGTAGCTCAGCCAATTTCCAAAAGAGCCGTCATAGCCATTCCAGTCGCTATTGAAGCGGACGCGCCAGTGGCCGCCGCGTGGAAATCCAATGTGATAGTTGTTGTACCCGCGATTGGCAAAATTCAGGACCACTACAGTATCGTCGCCATTGCCGCTCTGGTCCCAGCGATGGTAAGCAATCACTTTGTCGCCATTGTTGACGTGATACACGTTAACGTTTTGCCCGCGAAGACCCTTGGTGTTGTTGAACCAGTTGCGCCGCAAACGGATGAGGTCGCGGTAAAGCTGGATGATGCCGGGAAATTTTGCGGCATTGGACCAGTCCAACTGGTGGTCGTCATCAAATTGTCCCCAGGCCAGAAATTCCTGTCCCATAAAGATCATGGGAATTCCTGGCGCAGTCATGAGCGCGGCGGCGGCCAGGGTTGAACGCTTCCTGGCAAACGGACTGTCAGCTTGTCCCGGCGAGATCAGTTCCGGTACGCGTTTGCCGCCGTAGGTACTGGAATCCGCGTCGTGCGATTCGGTGAAGATGACGCGTTCCCACGCATTGTTGTTGAACCTCTGGGCAATCGCGCCGCTCACCGCGTTCATGTCACGGAACTGATCGTCGGTGGCAGTCACCGCATCCCGAAGCACTCCGACAAAGCTTGCGCTCCACTGCGAATCAAATCCAGCGCCGCCTGCGCCGGTGTCTTGCGTGATCCGCTCGTTCTCTTTCAAATCTTCGGCAATCGAGATCTTCCAGGGTTGCCGCTGGCCGATCAAATCATTGATCCAGCGCAGCAGGCTCCAGCCATCCGGCAGATCGTCTCCCGGATCGTTATTCTGGTCTTTCACATTGCGGATGGAACCTACGGAATCCCAGCGAAGACCATCGGCAAAGCGCTCTTCCAGCCAGCGCAGGGCGTTATCGCAAAGGTACTGCCGCACCTCGCCTCGACCGTAATCAAACCGCGTATCTCCCCACTCGGTGCGACTGCGCCAGTCGTTATAGAAATAGATTCCGCCTTTGCCGTTCTCTGACCAGCCATCGAATTGCCAGATGTCGCCGGCAGAATCGCCTAGGTGGTTGTAGACTACATCGACAATCACCGCGATGCCGCGGCTGTGCGCCTCGTTCACAAACTTGCGGAGCCCATCCGGCCCGCCGAACTCGTCTTCAATGGCGAAGATGTATGCCGGGTTGTAGCCGGCAGAGATGTCTCCGGTAAATTCCCCCAGAGGCATCAATTCAATAGCATTGATTCCCAGATCGCGCAGGTAATCGAGTTTTGTCAGTGCTGACTGGAAGGATCCGGTTCCGTTAAAGCCTCCGCCAAAGACAAAGGTGCGAATGTGCATCTCGTAGATGACGAGTTCGTTCCACGCCGGGGTCGAGTAACCGGGAGTAGCAAAACCCTCACCAGAGCCGGCGATGAAGCCGTTTAAGCCGCCCGCACCTCCATGGATGATCTGTCGCGCGTAGGGATCCATTCTCCAGAGCTGGCCGGCAGAGCCTGAGGTAATCACGAACTTGTACTGCTGCCCGACTGCCGCGCCCGGCACGTCCACTGACCAGCAGCCGCCTCTGTCCTCAGCAAACAAAGGATTTGCATTTGCGGACCAGCTATTGAACTCGCCGGATACGGCAACTTGTCCGGCAAACGGAGCCCACACCCGGAATGTAACGCCTGACCCTGTTGGATCACTGTACGGTGTAGCTCCCATAAAGGGACGATTTGAGGAGGGCATAAATTCTCCGGAGAGCCTGTAGAAAAGAGAAGTTTTCCGGCAGGTTGGTCTACTGGCCTAAGGTATTGTGACCCAAGGTTGTTGAGCGTTACAAGACGGAGAGTACGGATTACTGTCCAAAACTCAGAATACTCCGAGTTTTCCCAAAATCTTGCGCGTGAGGCCCGTAAGAGGTAAGCGATGGGCGGAGCTTAAAGTTACCCAAACGCCTGCATCGAGCCTGGCACGGCTGGAGGAAAAAACCAGGATGCTGTAGTCAGTCGTGGTAATGGAATGGCGGAGTTTCAAAACCGGATGGCGACTATCCGCCGGTTTGTTTCTCAGCAGAGGCAGCTCCCACATTCCCGGCATCAGTGATACATCCGGAGACCGTTGGCGCAGAAATACAGTTCCATCTTCTTTTTGCGCCAGGAGGTAACTCAGAGTCGCTTTCTTTCTCGCCTGCGGGCTAGAAACACTCTTGCCGGAGGCCCCGCGCGATGCGCAGAACCTGCTTACCGGACAGCGCGTACAAAGGGGTTGGCCCGGCAAGCAGACGGTTGCCCCCAGTTCCATCATCGCCTGGTTGAAGTCGCCGGGCTGCCGTTCTTCCAACAGGTCCTGGGCTGCGTGCCAGTGAGCATCAGGAGAGAGTTCGCGTCCGCTCAGGCGTTGCAACACGCGCTTAACGTTTCCATCCACCACCGCCACCGGTTCGCCAAAGGCAATGCTGGCCACGGCAGCGGCGGTATAGCGTCCAATGCCCGGCAGCTGCAACAACTGCGCCGCCGAATGGGGAAAGGCCCGGTTTTTTCGGACGGACTTGGCGGCGGCATGAAGGGCGCGGGCGCGACGGTAATAGCCCAGACCGCTCCAAGCGGCCAGTACGGACTCTTCTCGCGCAGCCGCCAGGCGAAGAACACTGGGAAATTGCTGCAGAAACTTGTTATAGCGCTCCTTGACCACGGTCACCCGCGTCTGCTGCAACATGACCTCTGAAACCAGAATGCGGTAGGGATCGGTCTCGCCCCGCCAGGGCAGCGTGCGTTTTTCACGATCAAACCAGCGCAGAAGCTGTCTGCGGAACTGGCGTCGCGCATGTGCAGAGAGCAAAGTTGTGGTCACAGTGAAACGGATTGTAGCGCAGTATCATCACCTTCAGGGGCTGCAATCACGTGGTGCGCTGCCGCTTCCAGAATGTCCGCGAGAAGTGAGATGCGCATGGGCTTTTGCTGAGGCCTGGCCAACTTCTACGGTGAAACCAGCGGAGGCCTTTGTAATTTATTTCTTATTTCCTGTTCTATCAATTTCAGATATTTCTCGGCTGCGTCTACTGCATTCTTGGCCTCTGATTGAGTGATGGCACCCACATCGTAAAACACCTGATTTCTCTTGCGCCGCATTCGATCGAAGATATGCAGCAAGGAGACATGATGAGGGCCAAGATTCTGCTCGCAAAACTCAATAATTGCCTTGTGGTGCCCGACTTGAATCCTGATGCGCTGTCCGTGCGCCAAGATGAAGGCTAGCGATACCTTGATCATTGCTTCGTAAGCAATCTCATAAGCCGCCTCTTCATCGATCTGAAGCGTCTTTTGTGCTGCGGTAAGCTTTCGGGCGGCGCTCTTCTAGAAAGCCACAATCTGTTTTACATTCACCTTTTGTGGCCTGGTCTTGCTCATGCGGCGACCAATTTAATTTTCCGGCCATGCCAAACGTCTTCAATGAAAGGATCAGCATGTGCCAGTTTTCTCTTGAGTTCCGCCTCGCTTAAGAGAGTGTAGTTAATTTCCCTGTCGAATGATCTTTCAAGCATGCGGATGGCTGCTTCCAGGCTGCCTTGATTGGGCCTGCCAACAATTAACAGGTCAATGTCGCTGTGGTTGTCCTGTTCTTTCCGGGCAAAAGACCCGTATAAGTACGCCTCTTTAACATTCGGAACAGCCGCAAGGGACTGGCGAAGCATGGGAACAACGCCCGCAGTTTTGCGAACAATTCCGCGAACCTCTTTAAAAAGGCGATAGCTGGGGTCCAAACTAAAATATTTTTGATTTCCACGAAATCTGCTCGCAAACAAGCCTTCTTTTTCCAGGCTCCGGAGTTCTCGTGACAGGTTGGTTGGGTCAACCCCGAGAATCTCTGCCAGTTCGCGCACGTAGTGGTTCGCTGCGGGGTTGAGGAAGTAATAACCCAGCAGGTCGCGCCGCAGCCTGGAGCGCATATTGAGCATTGCTTTGTAGCATTAAATTACTACAATTGTGGTAATTTGTCGCGGCGCTTCCTTGCCGATCATTCCAAGCTGAATCTATCTTTGCCTGTAAACTTCCCAGTTTGGCTCGCCGCTCAATTGCGAGGCGCTGAGAAATTCCCAGATCGTCCGGTTGAGAGTGCCTGCAACCGAGTAATAATCGTGATCGTGCCCTGGCATCTCCGTGAGCTGGATCGGGAATCCGTGCTCTTTGAATTTGTCGCGAGTGCTGTGGACCTCTGCCAGCGAAAAAAACTGGTCTTTGTCGCCCACCCAGATCGCCACCGGAATCTTGCGCGGCGCGTGGTTCAGGTACAGGTCGGAGTCGCCGGTGAGAGCGCCGGCATGGATCGCGGCGGCGGCGAAGTACTGGGATTCCATAATGGCTACATAGAGAGCAAAGATCGCTCCCGCGGAGTGTCCAAACAAGTACACGTGCCGGCCATCGACCGGATAGGCCGCCTTCACCGCCTCCACCACGCTGTGCAGAAACTCCGGCCCATCTGCCGAGAACGACCATTCCTTGGAGTCGAATGAATTGGGCGCCACAAGAATGACTTTTTTCTCCTCTGCCAGGGCCTTCCAGGCGTCAATTTGAGACATGCCATCACGCCCTGAGCCGTGTAGCAGTAGAATCAGGGGCGCAGGCGCCGTGATCTTGTCAGGAACATAAACGTAGTAGACGCGCGGTTTGCCATCAGAAGAAATGGTCTGCTTCTGCGGCTTGGCCATGGCGCCGGCATAAAGCGAAAGCGACAGCTCCACCACTACCAGCCACGCCCACTGTTTCTTTTTCATTTGTTCTCCCGCAAACCCGCGCTAAGGTCTTGTCTGGTTTTGCTTTTGACTTTGATCTTCCTAACTACCAACTACTGACTATTAATTACTAACTACCGGTGTCAGTGATTGTGAAATCAGCACCCACCCACCCTTTAACTGCTGCCATACCGAGACCACCTGCATTCCTGAGCTGCTGGAAGAGCCTCCACTCAGATTCACATCGTAACTCACCACCATGTCTGCGCCATCAGGCTGTACGGCCAAATCGCCCAGCGATGCGTCTACCGTTTGCCGTCTCTTCCAGTATTCCACCCATCCCGCCCGATCAAATTTCTGGCCGGTCGAGTTTACTCCCACAAATGCCGGCGCCAGATGATGCTCCACCTCATCCCACTTCTTATCGTGGAGGGCCTGCCATAACAATCGTTCGTATTGTTCCGCGCCGGTCGCGGCAGTCCACTTGGATCCTCCCGGCGTCTTTAAACAGCCAGCCAAGACCAGGAACATGACAAAGCTTGCGAGAAAACGCTTCATAAATTGCGGGATTGCGGTGGCTATGTAGTTTACCTCGATTCCGCCCGTTCTCTTCGAACAATGAAAAAGGCCGCCAATGGCGGCCTTTTTCAATTTACCGATTACAAATATGCCTAGTCGCCGAAGACCTCTTCCTTGGCCGCTTCAGCTTGTGTCGCCTTCGATCCAGCCGGAGCGATGGAACCCAGGGGAACGAACCCGCCCTCCAGTTTCGGCTCCTTCAGGATGTGTTCGCGGTACAGCTTCTCCATCCGGGCATTCTCAGCTTCTCTCTTCAGCTTTTCATCGCGGGCGCGCAGTTTCTCTTCGCGTGCCGTCTTGGCGATGCCCAGATTGTCCAGCGTGGTGTTGCGTCCGGCATGAACGTGCTCTTCATTCAACTGCAGCTTGTGGGTAGCTTCGTTCAAGCCGACTTTCTTGCCGCCGGCAAAAATCTCGTGCCGTCCATGCTCGTCGTACCACTTGGTGAGAGTGGCAGTCATATGCATCTTCTCAATAATGTTCCGCCAACCCACGCCCGTGTTGTACGCGCAGAAACTGATCTCGCCTTCCTGGGTAGCGTAAGGAATGATGCATTGCTCAGTGCGCCGGAAATCATAGTTGTACAGGTCCTGGAACCACATGCCGGCGATGAACAGGAAATTCCAGCGGTCCTGGCGGCGCTTCTTGATGTCCTCGACCGTGCGCTCACCGTCCACCTTGCCGTATTTCTTATCAGCATTCTTGCTGGCGCCAAAGGTCTTGTCCATTTTCTTCACAAAATCAAATACTCTGAAGTGCCTGGGCGCCGTGAAAGGATTGTAGTTCCTCATCAGGGCCAGCGACATGCCGATGACTGAGAGGAAACGCCCGCGGGCAGCATCATTGACCTTGGCCAAATCCTTAGCAAACTGGTCGCCATTGAGGAAAGCCGTGACTGGAACCGCTTCTTTGGTTTCCTTGTCAATCATCACCGCCATGCCTACTCCGCAATTGGGATGGCAGCCGCAACTGGCTTGACCCCATTCTGCGCCGGGCCCGTGGACCAAGTCTGCCCAGTCTGAGAAGGTGGACATAAACGATATCGGGAACCAGTCACGCGCCGGTTCGCCTAATCCAGTCTGGCTCTTCACGTCGTGTGCCAGATGACTCAGCGTGTAACGCTGGGCCTTGCGCCGGTCATCGGTGATCTCTTCATCGCGCCCGGTGAAGGAAACCGGCTGGAAGCTGAGGAAGCTGATTGTCTTCGGATTGTCCAGAGCAAACTGAATGATGCGGCCCACCTGCTCATTGTTGATGCCGTTCACGATCGTGGTGACCGGAACAATGTCCACTCCGGCGTCGTGCAGGTTATTGATGGCGCGCAGCTTTACGTCAAACAAATTGCCGACCTGGCGATGTGCATTGGCAGCATTGCCGATACCATCAAACTGGAGATAAGCAAAGCGCAACCCGGCCTCAGCGGCTTGGCGGCAGAACTCCGGTGACTTGGCAAACTCGATTCCATTGGTTGCCGCTTGCACCGAGTTATAGCCAACCTGTCGCGCATAGCGGACGGCATCCAGGAAGTACGGCGAAAGCGTAGGTTCACCGCCGGAAAACTGCACGGACATCTGCCGTCTGGGCTTGATGGTGATGGCATTGTCCAGCATGGTCTTGATTTCTTCCCAGGCAAGTTCGTGTACAAAGCCGACCTGGTTGGCGTCCATGAAGCAGGGATCGCACATCATGTTGCAGCGGTTAGTCAGGTCGATGGTCAACACCGTTCCGCGGCCATGCTTGACTGTGCTGGAGCCGTGGTGGTGCAGCTTTTCGTCGTTGTGGGCGCGGATGTCGCGGCCGGGAAAAACTTCTTCCAGATGGCGGAAGAAGTCAGTGTCCATGGCCATCACGTCTTCAAAGTGGCCATGGATGGGGCAATCCTTCACCATCAGGATCTGGCCGTCGCGCTCGACGATGGTGGCCTTGATCTCACCGATCTTTTCATTCAAAAGAATCTCATGCGGCAGCTTTCCATCCAGGATTTGCTGGCGAATCTCAGGAACGCACTTGGGGCAGAGAGAATCCGTGCTCCGCGGCCAGCCAAGAGGAGGTTTGGTCTTCTCCCAGGATTTCAGCAGCGGTTTGTCGGACCATTTCGGCGTAAACGACGGATTCGGCTTGATGCGGTTCACGCGCTCAAAAATAGCCCACGCTCCGCTGGCGGCAACCGTCAGAACTTTCTCAACATACTTGACAGGTTTATGCATCCTGTTGGCTCTCCCTTAGTTTGTGTTTTGCAAGCAAATGTACTTGCAGGTTCCTGACAGAAAATTGTCGGATATTAACTCTATGGTAATCGTAGTGCCGGTGGGCCAAATGCACTAAGGAGGATTCCCTAAACGGCGTGAAACAGCGGTTTAGTGGTTGCGATCAGCATTGAATGGGGAAAGCAGCACTCGCCTAAGTCATTGGATTCATAGGGGATAGGGGAAAGCATAGAGAACCGGGCACAGGGAAGGGGTGCCCCCGCTGTCTTCTCAGTTCCTCTGCGTCAACGTCCTAGGACCACCAAACAGAATGCGCAACACCTACTGCACCTACATCATGTCCAATAAATCGCGCCGCGTCTACGTGGCCCCGGCCCGTGGTGCGCGACGGCGTGATCGAGCTTGAGTGCAGTGGGAGCAACAAGTGGCAGCGGCATAACCTTTGATTCTTAAGTGAACGGTATTGCGGGGTGGTGGTGACCCAGTGACCCGCCGACTCGATGCGACGAAGATCCCATGTCATCGGTTCAGCCTTAAGATCCAACTGGAGACTTTCTCCAGAACCACAGGCGCCATCGTCTCTTCAATCTCCGCGTATTCCGCCGGCGATCCCGTCTTCGCGGTCTGGAACAGGTGGTTCAATCCCGGCAGTTCATCCACCTCAAAGTTCTTGTTTCCGCCGTCCTTGAGCGCTTTGCGGATTGGAGGCAGGTTCTGTTTGGGCGGAACTTGCAAATCTTTTTCGCCATTCAGCACCAGCGCCGGGCACGTGACCTTGCGCAGGGCCTGCACCGGATCATATATGAGGAAGTACCGCAACCACCGAATGTTGAGCTGGCGGACAATGGCGCGGATCTGCGCGTCCGTCATCTCGCCAGCCAGCTCTTCGTGCATCTGCTTTTCCAGGTTTGCGTCATCAAAGTTTCCTGTCACTAATTCCAGGATCTTGCGCTGTCTTTCCTCGGCCTTCATGGCCTCCTCGTGGCTCTGGCCGGATGCCTCCGCCAGCAATTCCGCCTGCGTCACAAGGATCTCGTCGCCGCGTACGCCCGAACCGGCCAGCATCACAATGAATGCCACGTCATGATTGCGCGCCGCCACCATGGGCGCAATAATTCCGCCTTCGCTGTGGCCGATCAGGCCGATCATCTTCGAGTTCACTTCCGGCCGCGTTTTGAGATAAGCAATTCCAGCCTCCGTGTCCGTGGCAAAATCGGCGGTTGTGGCGCCGGAGAACTCCCCGGTGGATTTGCCCACTCCTCGATCATCAGCGCGCAGCACGGCGATTCCCCTGCGCGTGAGGTAATCCGCCAGGACCAGGAACGGCTTGTGGCCCATGAGAGTCTCATCGCGGTCCTGCGGCCCGGACCCGGTAATCAAAACCACCGCGGGAAAAGGCCCTTTGCCTGCTGGAATCGTCAGCGTGGCCCCGAGCTTGTTGCCCTGCACCTTGTTTTCATAAGAAACATCTTCTTCATGGTAGGGATAAGGTTTTACAGGGTTCTGGGGGCGGGCCGGCGGCGCCAGCTCCGCTTTGTCTTTCACCCGCTTCAACTTGAGCGGAGACTCCAGGATGCCCTGCTTCCATGTGCCATCCAGAGTGCTCTGATCGGTGCTGAGGGCGCCCTCATAGATGACATTGAGTACCTCGGATTCCACGGTGACGATGGAACCGTTCACCTGCACGCTTCCTGCCGGCAGCCCAATTTTGTTCTGGTCCGGACTGTCAATGGTTGCCTTCAGGCCGGCGGTGCCGCTGGTGATGTGAAACACGATCCACAGCCTCGTTGCGCCCACATCGAGGGCTCCGATCCAGTCTCCCACCACGTCTGCAGCTTTGCCGGAACCATCCACGGGCGTGGATGAGGACCGTGTCTTTGCCGGAACAAAAAACAATCCAGCAACCTGGCCCATTGAATCGAAGACCACCTTTATGTCCAGAGTTGTTCCGGCAAAGCTACAACTTACATAAACAATCCGATAGCTCTCCTCTTCTAGTTGCCGCGTGCCCACGATCGACTTTAGATCGCCGAACTGCGACTTGAGCGTGAGCACTACTCCCAGCAACTTGCTCACCGGCCATTCAGTGTGCATCGTGGGATTGAACTGCGCTTCCACGTTGCCGTACTTGCCTGCCATCAAATCGGTTACCAGGGTTTTGGCCTTCGCAATCAAATCTGTCTGCGCGCAGGCCGCCGTCACTGCCAGCATCAAGGCCGCAGCGCATAGCTTGTTTCGGAAAAATTGGACCATCTTCCAGCCCTCAGAGGTTCGCGCCCTCTCGCTCCAGGCGTTTGTAGTACACGAATGAATACACCACCGGAATCAAGGCGCCGGCGATAAGACATGGGAACATCATGAGCGGATTGGGCAGCACAAAAGTCAGCACCAGTCCCAGCAGCCCGGTCCAAACAAAAGCCCGTCCGCCCAGGCGATGCGTGGCATACCACACCTGCTCACTGGCCAGGGTCCAGGGCGTGCGTATCCCAACGTAGAAGTTGCGCCGCACTCTGCCCAAAACGTTTCCCATCAGTATCCACAGAACGCAGATCCCGCCTAATATAGCGCGAGTCATGGGCACGGTCGGCGAAAACGCCGCCCATAACATCAAGCCATGAAAATAAGCCAGAGTCACGATGATCACCAGCATGAGGTACAAATACGTTGACTGAAAAGTGTCTATCTCAAAGTGCCGGGGAGATAGCGCGGGAAGGGCTGCAAATGCCAGCACGAGCAGGACCATCATTGCCGGAACGATCAGGACCGCGGCCAGGCGCGATTCATACCCGTTGATCTTGCCGTGAATGTCCCAATGACTCGGCACTCTCTCCGGCAAGTGAGGATAGATCAGCAGCCCCGCAACCAGGGTAGCCAGGATGATCAACCCGCAAATGAGGAAGTAGCGCTTTTTCATCGTCTTCGTCCTTTCTTGCCGTTGCCTAAATTAGGATCGGCCAGGTCCATGGCCCAACTCACCAGGTCCTGAAGGACTGTCGTGTTCAATCCGTACCAGATGGTCTGGCCATCACGACGGCTGCTGATCAGGTCCGCCTCCTTCAGCAAAGCAAAGTGGTGCGACATGCTTGGCTTGGTCATCTCAAAACGCTCAGCCAGTTCACCGGCCGTCATCTCCCGGCTGCGGAGCAGCTTGAGGACCTCCCGCCGTGTCGGGTCAGCCAGTGCCTTGAAAATGGAGTTATTCGCCATGCACCTATTAAGATAAACGTCTAATTAGACATCTGTCTAAATAATAGCTAGCCCCGGGCTGGTTGTCAAGGTACAATCGAAGAATCATGGAACCGATTCGCACCGGGCTGCGGCACATCATGAGCGATTTTTTAAAAACCCAGCCGCAGGATGAAGCAGCATTGCTGGCCTGGCCGGTAGTCTGCGGAGCGGAAGTAGCATCACGCACCAAAGCCGTGAGTTTTGCCGATGGACGCCTGACGGTCGAGGTTCCGGACGCCAACTGGCGCAGCCAGTTGGCCGCTTTCACGCCCCGTTACCTCTCCGGGCTGAACGAACTGCTGGGGACAGTGGTACAGGAGCTTCTATTCCGGGTTAGCAATGTCGTGAGATCGAGTGATCCGGTTTCCAATGATCGGCAAGTTTGAGCCAATTGCCATTTGCTAATTGCTAATTGCTATTTGCTTCTCTTATGTCCATCACTGAGCAGGATGTAACTTACGTAGCCGACCTCGCCAATCTCGAACTCACAGCCGAGGAGCGCTCACGCTTGGCCAAAGACCTGAGTTCCATTCTGGAATATATTTCCCTGCTGAATGAGTTGAATACAGACGATGTGCCGCCCATGGCCCAGGTGTCCGCCAGTTTTGATTCTGCCGGCCAAAGCGCAGCCGAGAGATCTGCCGCCGTACAGCGCGAAGACACGCCGGTACCTTGCTTGCCGCACGAGGCGGCACTGCAAAATGCTCCTGTTTCCAATGGTGATTTCTTCAAAGTGCCCAAAGTGATCGAAAGATAAAGACAAAGAGACAATCGGTGGACATCAATTCCCTTACTGTTGAATCAACGCGTACTGCCATCCGGGAAAAGCAGTTCACCTCGATCCATTTGGTGGAGGAGTTTTACAAGAAGATCAAGGCGGAAGACCCTGCCATCAACGCCTACCTCACCCTGTGCGAGCAGCGCGCGCTCGAGAAGGCCGGACGGATTGACGAACTCGCCGGCAATGGCGATCCACTTCCGCCTCTGGCCGGGGTGCCAATGGCCATTAAAGATGTGATGGTCATCCGGGGCGTTCGCACGACTGCCGGCTCAAAGATTCTGGAAAACTTTGTTCCTCCTTACGACTGCACCGCCGTGGCCCGCATGGAACGCGCTGGGGCCATTGTTCTGGGCAAAACCAACTGCGACGAATTTGCCATGGGCTCTTCGAATGAAAATTCCGCCTACGGCCCTGTACGCAATCCGCGCGACCGTTCGCGCGTACCAGGAGGATCCAGCGGCGGATCAGCGGCAGTCGTGGCGGCCGGGACCGCCGTCGCTGCGCTGGGATCGGATACCGGCGGCTCCATACGCCAGCCCGCATCCTTCTGCGGAGTCGTAGGGCTCATGCCCACCTATGGCCGCGTCTCGCGCTACGGGCTGATTGCCTTCGCATCATCGCTCGATCACATTGGGCCTCTCACCAGCACGGTGAAAGATGCCGCCATCGTCCTGCAGGAAATCGCCGGACGCGATCCCCAGGATTCAACCTCGGCAGACGTTCACGTTCCCAGATACGAAGGCGAGATTGGCAAGCCGGTCAAGGGCCTGAAGCTGGGTGTGCCGAAGGAATATTTTGGCGAAGGACTGGACCAGGAGGTGCGCAGCGCGGTTGAAGCCTCCATCCAGCAACTCGCGCAGGACGGTTGTGAGATCGTGCCCATCTCCTTGCCTCATACTTCGTATGCCATTCCTACCTATTATGTAATTGCCACGGCGGAGACCTCGGCCAATCTGGCTCGCTTCGACGGCGTGCGCTACGGATACCGCTCGCGTCAGGCGCGTACCCTTTCAGAGATGTACCGCAAGACCCGCGATGAAGGCTTTGGCGCAGAAGTCAAGCGCCGCATCATGCTCGGCACCTACGCGCTCAGCTCCGGCTATTACGATGCCTACTACCTCAAAGCCCAGAAAGTACGTACGCTGCTGACGCGCGACTTCGAGCAGGCCTTCCGCCAGGTGGATGCGATTGTGACTCCGACCACGCCCACTGCAGCCTTCAGGCTGGGCGAAAAGACAGACGATCCTCTGTCCATGTATCTGGCCGACATCTACACCGTAGTGGCCGACCTGGTTGGCGTGCCCGGGATCAGCGTCCCGTGCGGCCAGACAAAATCCGGCCTGCCCATCGGTCTGCAAATCCTGGGCAAACACTTCGATGAATCGACAGTCCTCCGCTTAGGCCACGCGGTGGAACATGCCAGGGCTGTGTAGAACGTGTGGCATGGCCGCCCCCTGCTGCGGGGTTTGGTCCTGCCGCTCACTCTCCGGCAACGCGTCTTCTCTGATCCAGTTTTATATAATCCCTGCTTCCAAATCCGTTGCATGAGTGTGGAGAAGTAATGATTCGGCATCATGATCGGCTGAGCAAGAAAATGGCATTTCGCATGCGTGAGCTTGAAAGCAACAGCCAAATGCGCGAGCTCTGCGAAATTCCAGGAATTAATCTATGCTCCAACGACTACCTGGGACTGGCAACCGACCCTCGCTTGGCCGCAGCCGTCATCGAGGGCGTTGAACAGTGCCGGAAAATCGCTGCGACGGGTTCACGCCTGCTGAGCGGGCATGATGTTGTTTGGGAACAACTCGAACAGGAGTTCGCTGCCTTCGCAGGGACAGAGGCATCTCTGTTCTTCAACTCGGGCTTTGCCGCCAATACCGGATTGCTCAGCGCAGTGCTGGGGCCGGATGATCTGGTATTTTCAGATGAACTGAATCACGCCAGCATCATTGACGGCCTGCGCTTGTCCGGCGCGCAAAAAATCATCTACCCCCATGGCGACCTGAATTTCCTGGAGGACAGCCTGCGGCGGCGGAAGAGCTCAGGCAGCCAGGTGATTGTCACCGAGAGCATTTTCAGCATGAACGGGGACCGCGCTCCGCTGGCGGAAATCTTCCAACTCGCCGCCACCTACGGAGCCGAGGTCATTGTTGACGAAGCTCATGCTACCGCCGCCTGCGGGCCCGGCGGGCGCGGACTATTGGCGGCCCATGGGCTGGAGAAGCAGGCCTTGGCCAGCATTCACACCTGCGGCAAGGCGCTGGCTAGTGTGGGAGCGTTTGTTTGTGGAAGGCGGCTGGTGAAGCAATTTCTCATCAATCATTCCCGCCCTTTTATTTTCAGTACCGCCCTGCCGCCATATCTTGCCTGGCAGATCCGCGCCGCCCTGCGCCTGGCCCAAACCATGAATTCTGAACGCGAGCATCTTTCCCTGCTGTCAATAAGACTGCGCAAGAGCATGGAGCTGCTCGGCTATAGCACCGGGTCAAGCAGTTCCCACATCGTTCCCTTGATCGTTGGAGGCAACGAGGCGACGCTCCGCTTCGCTTCTGCCCTGCAGGAACAAGGGTTCGCAGTAAGAGCCATCCGGGCACCCAGCGTTCCACCGGGAACCGAGCGGCTGAGAATTTCTCTGACTGCGGCGCTCACCATGGGCGATCTTGAACGATTTGCCGGTGCTATCTGTTCTCTCTCCAGCCCTGGATTGGCGCATGCATAAGAGCTTTTTCGTCACCGGGACAGATACCAACGTGGGCAAGACCGTGCTCTCAGCGCTGTTATGCGCTGCATTGCCTGCCCGCTACTGGAAACCCATCCAGACGGGGGCAGACGAAGGCACGGACCGGCAGACAGTCCTTTCCTGTACCGGCATGGTTCAGGAAAGGTGCTTTCCGGAGGCCTACGTTTTTGCCGACCCTGTTTCCCCTCATCTTGCCGCGCAGCGTAGTGGCAAAGAGATCGTTCTGGAGCAGATCAAATTTCCCCAAATGGATTCTGCCATGCCGCTGATCGTGGAGGGCGCCGGCGGCGTGATGGCGCCAGTCAATCGCCACCAGTTGATGACGGATTTAATGCGCCATCTAAGTCTGCCGGTGATCCTTGCCGCACGCAGCACCCTGGGAACCATCAATCACACGCTGTTATCGCTGCATTATCTGCAGAGCTCCGGGATTCGCATTCATGGAGTAGTGCTGATCGGGCCGCAAAACTCTGAGAATCGCGAAGCCATTGAGCACTATGGAAGAACCAGGGTGATTGGTGAAGTGCCGCTGCTCCAGAAGATCGACAGGGCCTCTCTATGCGGCGTCTTCGCCACATCTTTCCGGCAGGAAGCGTTTCTATGAGCGCAGCTTCCAGGCTGGAGATTTGGCATCCGTTCACGCAAAAGCATAGCGACCCCGATCCATTGAGGATCGTTGCGGCGCAGGGTACCTACCTCTACACGGATAGCGGACGAAAAATCATCGACGCCATTTCGTCGTGGTGGGTCAACCTGCATGGACATTGCCATCCGCATATCGCCAAAGCGATTGCCTCCCAGGCGCAGGAACTGGAGCACGTTCTGCTCGCCGGTTTTTCTCACGGACCCGTGGAGAAGCTTACGCAAAAGTTGTGCGCCGTGGTTCCATCCACCCTAACGTACATTTTTCTCTCCGATGATGGCTCTACCGCGGTTGAGGTGGGGCTCAAGATGGCGCTGCAGTACTGGCATAACCAGGGCCGCAGGGAAAAGCAGGAGATTGTTGCCCTTGAACATGCGTACCATGGGGATACGGCTGGAGCAATGTCCGTGAGCGCCGACTCGCCTTTCACAGATCCTTTCTCCAGTTGCCGCTTTCCCGTTCATCGCGTGCATTCAGCGTACTGTTTGCGTTGTCCGGTGGGTAAGCAGCGCAGCACCTGCCAGATTGACTGCCTGAAAAGTTTTGAGGCGCTCCTGCAGGCGCGCAGCGGCAAAATCGCCGCCCTCATTGTGGAGCCGTTACTTCAAGGCGCAGGAGGCATGATTGTTCATCCCACAGAATTTCTCCGGGGGATTCGCGCCCTGTGCTCAGCGTACGAAGTGCTCTTGATTGCCGATGAGGTCCTTACCGGTTTCGGACGCTGCGGAAAGATGTTTGCCTGTGAACTCGCCGGCGTTGTTCCCGACTTAATGTGTCTCTCCAAAGGCATTACCGGCGGGTTTCTTCCCCTTGGAGCCACACTCGCAACGGAAGCTGTCTTTCACCAATTCACCGGGCCCGGGCAGACCTTCTTTCATGGCCACTCCTACACCGGAAACCCTTTGGCCTGCGCCGCAGCCGTTGCTAACCTGGAGGTGTTTGAAACCGAAGATGTGTTCGGGCGGATCCAGTCCATTGCTGCGCAGCACGAGCGCCGCCTTGCGGACATCAAATCGCATCATCCGCGGGTGGATGACGTACGCCAGATCGGTACCATTGCCGCCATTGAATTGAAGTGCGAAGACGCCGGATATCTTTCTGCCCTCAAGCCCCGGCTGTACCGGTTTTTTCTGGAACGCGACGTCCTACTGCGGCCCCTGGGTAACGTGATTTACGTGCTGCCACCTTACAGCATCGGGCGGGAAGACCTTGACCGTGTCTACGATGTGATTGAACAGGCGCTGGTATGGATCGCCACGGAATAATGGCTTACAACGGATTAAGAGCCATAGCTTGTGGATCAGGGATGACTGGCTTGGCACAAGGCTGTCCAATGCATCGGACAGAGATTGCATGCTGCCCTGTTCCGCTTGGCCCAACAAAGCCACGCCCGTCGCAGCGGTTCCCTCAGTCCCTAACCGCTTGGGCAAACCGCAGTCTAATCTAAGCAGATGGAAATCAGCGATGCAGCCGTAGTGGCGCAGGTGCTGGCCGGCGACAGGGAGGCCTTTCGCCTGCTGGTGGACCGTCACACGCGCAGCATCTACAGCGTGGCCTATCGCATGACGGGAAACCAGCACGACGCGGAAGAGATTTTGCAGGAGACTTTCCTGCGGGCTTACAAGAGCCTGCGCCGCTTCGAGCTTCGTGCCAGCTTTTCCACCTGGTTGTATAGGATTGCGGTCAACCGCTGCCTGGATTTTCTGAAGGCAAAAAAGATGACGGACACTTACCAAATCTCGGATGACCCCGGACACGACGAAGAAGACCGGGAGATCCAGGTACCAGCGACAAACCCGGGTCCGGAACGGCTGCTGCTGAGCGCAGAAGCCCGGCAAAAGGTCGCATATGCAATTGGGTTGCTGAGTCCGGCGGAGAGACTCGCTTTTACAATGCGGCACATGGAAGGCAAGAGCATTGAAGAAATCAGCAAGGCTTTGAATGTAAGAGTGAGCGCCGCTAAGAACAGCATCTTTCGCGCGGTGCAGAAGATCCGGCAGGAACTGGAACCGCTGGTGGGTGCGGCAAGATGAAGCATTTAACGCCAGAACAAATCGTCTTGCATTGCTACGGCGATGCCTTGGAAGGCCGGGAGATTGAAAACCATCTCCAGAGTTGCACGCAGTGCCGTGCGGAATTCGCAGAAATGAGGGCCTTTCTAGCGGAGATTCCTGCCACCCCCGTGCCCGAGCCGCCGGTTTACTTGGAAGAAAAACTTTGGCTCAACTTGCGTGACCGGCTATCCGAGGAGAAGCAGCTTGTTTGGCGCGGCTTTTTCGCTCCCCGCAGGTGGACTGCGATCGGCGCTGTGGCTGTGCTGGTGATTGCGGCGTTTTTTGCCGGACGTTTTTGGCCGCATAGCATTGCCGCGCAGAATCTACCGGAATCTGTGCAAGTGAACCCGGAGCGCGTGGTCCTTGTTGCAGTGGGCGACCACCTGGAACGCTCGCAGATCCTGTTGGTCGAGATTATGAATGCCAATCCCAAAGACGTAGCTGATTTTTCCGAGGAACGGCAGCAGGCGCGCAATCTTCTGGACGATAACCGGCTGTATCGCGTGAGCGCGCAGCAAGACGGCAAGCCCGCCGTGGCCAACCTGCTGGATGAACTGGAGCGCGTGCTTACGGAAGTGGCGAACAGTCCGGAGCAGATGACCCCCGGCGATGTGAAGGAAATCCGCCGCCGCATTCAATCCGAGGATTTGTTGTTCAAGATTCACGTTGTGGGATCAACAGTTTTGCAGCCGGGTAATCAGGCAAGCACGAGTCCCGCTACGCAGAGGCTATGAAAAACATGAAACGTACATATGGGATCTTTCTTCTATACACGCTGTTGTTTCTGGCGCCGGTTTTGTCACCGGCAGTGCAGACGGAAAATTCAGGCTCCGCATTCCTCGACCCCCAGAGCGCCCAGAAGGCCAATTCGCGCGAAGATGAGCTGTATGCAAACGCCAATACTGCTTTGAACGACGGCGACTACGAGGCGGCCGCTGACCGTTTCTACCAGGTGGCGCAGATGAAAGGCCGCCGGGCAGATGGTGCGACCTACTGGCGGGCGTATTCTCTCAACAAAGCCAACCACCGCCCTGAGGCGCTGGCCGCCCTGGCTCAACTCCTGAAAGACTATCCCCAGAGCTCTTACATCAAGCAGGCCAGGCTGCTGGAACTGGAGATGAAGCCCCAGAGCCCGGAGAGCATTTCAGACGATGAAATGAAGTTGTATGCGGTGGATGCACTCATGCACAGTGATCCGGACAAGGCTTTTCCCATTCTGGAAAAACTGCTGCAAGGCAACGCATCTGTCAAGATAAAAGACCGCGCTTTGTTTGTGCTGACGCAAAACAAATCAGAAAAGGCGCAGCAGCTATTGCTCTCCATCGCCAAAGGCAGCACTCAACCTGAATTACAAACCCATGCCATTCGATGGATTGCAGTGAGCGGCCACCGCAACGGCCAGGCGCTGCGGGAAATCTATCTGGCCACAACCAATGCTGAGGTGAAAAAACACATTCTGAGGTCCTTCATCATCAGTGGTGACAAGGAAGGACTGTTGGCCATTATTAAGCAGGAGAGTTCACCGGAACTGAGGCGGGAGGGCATCCGTCAACTCGGTCCCATGGGTGCAGGCCCGGAGTTGCGGCAGATCTACAAAGAAACCACGGATGCCAGCCTGAAGGAGACCATACTCCAGTCGATGGGCGTGGCCGGCGATGCGCAAGGCCTGCTTGAAGTGGCGAAGACGGAAGCCGACCCGAACATCCGTTCAAAAGCTATCCAGGATGTGGGAATCTTTGGCGGCTCAGCCGCGCTTCCAGCGCTCACAGATATCTACAACTCAAATGCCGATATTTCCACCAAAAAGGGAGTCATCCGCGCCCTGTTTATTCACGGCGATGCCAAAGATATGGTGGCCCTGGCGCGCAAAGAAACAAATCCGGAATTGAAAAAGGAGCTGGTTCGCAACCTTTCTATCATGGGCTCTCCTGAAGCCAATGAGTACATGATGGAAATTTTGAACAAATAGATCCTTACCACGGATGACGCTGATCGAACTGATTTCCACTGATATAGCTTTTAACGGGAGTTCATTATGCGGAAAACAGCAATTGCGGTACTGATAACAGGTTTGCTCTCGGCGTGCATAGCGCAAAAACCGAATGTCACGAACGCCAAGCTCCAGGAGCTCTCCGCTGCCGGAGGATTGAAGGCCGTATTCGACGCCGTTGTGCAGAAACAGGAGGCGCCGGCTTGGATTGGCTACCGCATTCCAGCCACCCCTAAAGAGCGCACCATGTGCTGCTTCGATTCATGGGACGGATTTCGAAATAGTGGCAATGGGTGCTGTGCAGGATGCAAGCTGGAATCGGGTAAAGGGGGATCGTTCAACGGAACCGTCTCGGACTGTTCGCCTCCGGAGCCTTTCCATTATTCTTTTGTCCTTTTTCGCGTGGAAGGCAAAGAGGTGACCAAGGTCCGCAACTACACTCCGGACTGCGCTCTCGATTTTGGCGGGTTGCCGCTTTACTGGATGGAGGATGTGAACCCGGCCCAAAGCGTGGAACTGCTGGTGGGGTTGCTTCCGTCCAAACCCGATGCCGAAGCCGGGCAGAAGAAGAACGTGGCTAACGGTGTGATTGCTGCGATCGCATTGCACGATGATCCTGCTGCCGACTCTGCATTAGAAAAACTGATTCAGCCCGACAAGCCGGACTCCGTCCGTGAGCATGTTGTCTTCTGGCTGGGCATGGAAAGGGGCCAGAAAGGTTTGACGGTCCTTCGCAGATATGCCAAGGAAGACCCCAATGACAGGCTTCGGGAGAAGATCACGTTTGCGTTCTCGCAGAGCAAAGAGCCGGAGGCCATTCAGGATTTGATTTCCATGGCGCGGAATGATCCCAGCTCACGCGTGCGTAGTCAGGCCATCTTCTGGATGGGGCAGATCGGCGGACGCAAGGAAGCAGAGCAGATCACAGCGGCGATTGAAAATGACCCTGAGACTGACGTCAAAAAGCGCGCTGTCTTTGCCCTGGCGCAGATGAAAAACGGCGAAGGCGTGCCTCTGCTGATCACGGTTGCCAAGAGCAATAAGAACCCTGTAGTTCGCAAAGAGGCTATCCGCTGGTTAGGCATGACCGGTGATCCCCGGGCCCTGGATTTCCTGGAGCAGATTCTGACGAAGTAGGGCACAGGCTACAGGGGAAAGGTCACGGAAGCGCATAGGTGAGCGATAGTTTGCCCGCAAATCGGTATCAACCCTGTCGCTGGTAACCTGCGCCCTTGGGTTAGCTCCTATAATGAGTTCATGCATCGCCCAGGAAAGAAGCTCCCGTTTGTAGGCTATTTATCGATTGTCCTATTCATCGTCATACTTGTCATGCCGGCTTTAGGTCAGGACGGCTCTTGGAATTTTGCCGTGTCGGGTGACTCGCGAAACTGCGGTGACGTAGTGATGCCGGCCATAGCTGCCGGAGCCAAACAAAACCATGCTCAGTTTTACTGGCACCTGGGAGACCTGCGCGCCATCTTTGCTCCCGATGAAGATTACCAGCACGAACCGGAGCATCGTGGCCAGCCTCCGGACCTGAACCAGTATTTGAGCGTTGCCTGGGATGACTTCCTCCAGAACCAGTTTTCATTTTTTGCCGACATGCCGGCATACGTGGGCATCGGCAACCATGAGACCATCCAGCCCAAAACGCGCGAGGAATTTATCGCCAAGTTTGAGCATTGGCTGGATTACCCTCGGCTGAAGAAGCAGCGCCTGGCGGACGATCCCAACGACAAGACAGTGCACAGCTTCTACCACTGGATCCAGGATTCGGTTGATTTTCTTTACCTGGACAATGCCACTCCAGACCAGTTCGACGCCACCCAGTTGGCCTGGTTCGAAAGTGTTCTGGAGCGCGCGCGCAAGAATCCGGCAGTGCGCACAGTAGTGGTGGGCATGCATGAATCGTTGCCGGACAGCCTGGCTTCTGGGCACAGCATGAGCGATTCCGCGACCGGCACGGAGAGCGGACGGCGCGTCTATACCGATCTGTTGAAGTTGAACCGGGCGACAAAGAAGCGCGTCTACATTCTGGCCAGCCACTCGCATTTTTATATGAGCGGAATTTTCAACAGCAACTATTGGAATGCCAAAGGAGGGGTGTTGCCAGGATGGATCGTCGGCACCGCCGGCGCCATGCGCTACCCGCTGCCACCCACCGCCAATAAAGCCAAAGAAGCCCGCGAGAAGGTCTACGGCTACCTGCTGGGAAAGGTCCACCGGAGCGGCTCAATTGATTTCAGTTTCAAAAAAACCAACCGCAGCGAAATTCCTGCTGCTGTGGCCGAACGATATACGCCGGCATTTGCGGATTATTGTTTCAACGAGAACACTGACTTCAAATCGCGCCCGGCCCAGGCGGGCCGATAGCTGCACCCTGAAGCCACTTTGTTATACTGATAGAAAGCATCTGATCGTCCGATTAGTCGATTGTCGGGGAGTGGCTCAGCCTGGTAGAGCACCTGGTTCGGGACCAGGGGGTCGGAGGTTCAAATCCTCTCTCCCCGACCATTTCAAACAACATCTTCCTTCGTCGGTTATCCCAACACCTTTGGCCGCATGAAAGTTGTAACGTTTGCCCGTCACCTTATCCCGCTTGTAATATCGTGAGTTAGATCATCTTTCAGCGAATGTCAAACGACCTCCCGAAAACTTATGATCCCGGCGCCATCGAGCCGCGATGGGCCGAGTATTGGATCAAAGAAGAACTCTTCACGGTGAAGACGCCACCGCCTGGCTCAGAAGAGGCGAAGAAGGTGTTTTCACTGCTCCTTCCGCCTCCAAATGTGACCGGCCGGCTGCATATGGGTCACATGCTGAACCAGACCGAGATGGACATCATCATGCGCTGGCGGCGCATGCGGGGATTTCTGACTCTCTGGCTTCCGGGGACGGACCATGCGGGCATTGCCACGCAAATGATGGTGGAGCGCCAGCTTGCCAGTGAAGGCACCAGCCGGCAGAAACTCGGACGAGACGCGTTTGTCCGGCGCGTCTGGTGCTGGAAGAAAGAGTATGGGGGCGCCATCCAGGGGCAGATGAAGCGGCTTGGCGCGTCCGTGGACTGGGCGCGCGAGTACTTCACCATGGATGAAGACCTGTCGCGCGCTGTGACTGATGTCTTTGTCCGCCTGTATGAAGAAGGACTGATTTATCGCGGCAAGTACGTTGTGAACTGGTGCCCGCGCTGCATGACCGCGATTTCAGATCTCGAAGTGGTGCACGAAGAGTATGCGGGAAAGCTATACCAGATCCGCTATCCAATTTCCGGCGATCCCGGACAATTTTTGACTATAGCCACCACCCGGCCGGAGACCATGCTGGGGGACACCGCCGTGGTGGTGAATCCCAAGGACGAACGCTACACGCATCTGCACGGCAAGAAACTCTTGCTGCCGCTGATGGACCGTGAAATTCCAGTCATCGCGGACGACTTTGCCGATCCACAATTCGGGACCGGGGCGGTCAAAGTGACGCCAGCTCATGATCCGAACGATTTCCAGATCGGCCAGCGCCACAACCTGGAGCAGATCAGCGTCATGGACGATCAAGGCATGATGAATGAGAATGCCGGCCCATATGCCGGCCATGATCGCTTTGAAGCGCGGGAAATGATACTGCGCGATCTGCAGGACCGCGGCCTGGCGGCGGGCACAAAGGACCATACCTATGCCATCGGCAAATGCGATCGCTGCAAAACCATTGTTGAGCCCCGGCTCTCCACGCAGTGGTTTGTTGCAGTGAATAAGCAGCCTAAGGATGGCGGCCCAAGCCTGGCGGCAACCGCAAAGAAGGTAGTTGAGGACGGGGAGATTCACATCACCCCGGATAACTACAAGACCATTTACCTGCAATGGATGGACCACATCTACGATTGGTGCATCTCTCGCCAGCTTTGGTGGGGGCACCGCATTCCCGCGTGGCACTGCCTGGATTGCAAGGAGATCACGGTTGCCCGCTCAACGCCGTCAAAATGCGCCAAGTGTAATGGCGTCCGGCTGGAGCAGGATCAGGACGTTCTGGATACCTGGTTTTCTTCCGCCTTGTTGCCGTTCACCAGTCTCGGCTGGCCGGAACAGACGCGCGACCAGGAGGTCTTCTATCCGACGTCGCTGCTGATCACAGCGTTTGACATCCTGTTCTTTTGGGTAGCGCGGATGATCATGATGGGCTGCCACTTCATGGCCGGCCATCCACAAGGCGTCGTTCCCTTTCGCGAGGTTTACATTCATTCACTGGTTCGGGATGCCGAGCGGCAGAAGATGTCCAAGACCAAGGGCAACGTGGTGGATCCAATCGAGATCACGGAACGCTACGGCACAGATGCGGTGCGCTTCACGCTGGCTTCCATGGCTTCTCCCGGCACAGACATTGCTTTTTCTGAGAGCCGTACTGAGGGCTATCGCGCCTTTGCCAACAAGATCTGGAATGCCGCCCGCTTTGTTTTCATGAACCTGGATCGCCTGGGTGGCGGCGCGAGCCTGACTGAGGGCGCTCCGGAGCAGGAACTGGAGCGGCTGGAGAACCGCTGGATTTTCTCGCGTTTCTATCGTGTGGCCGGCGAAGTCAATCAAAGCCTGACCAGTTACCGGTTTGATGAAGCTTCAAATACGATTTACCGCTTCTTCTGGGGCGACTTTTGCGACTGGTACCTTGAGATCATCAAGCCTCGGCTTTCCGGCCCTGAACAGGAGGCCCGCGCCGCCCTGGCTTTTCTGGGAGACATATTTGAAGGTGCTTTGCGCCTACTTTCTCCGTTCATGCCTTTCATCACGGAAGAGATGTGGCATGCCGTATACGAAGGCAAGGCCCCGGCCAAGTCGATTGCCGTGGTTCGTTATCCGGAACTGGACCAGGGCTGGCTGAACGATCAGGCGGAAGCCGAGATGGCTACACTTCAGGACCTGATTGTGAACATCCGCCAGATTCGGGCCGACATGAAGGTAGAGCAGAAGGCCAAGGTCCCAGCCCGCGTGTTTGCCGCAGTCGATGTGCGCAAGCTGGTGGAAGAGAACCAGAGCATGGTCCTGCGGCTGGCGGGAGCGGGAACCCTGGAATTCGCCGGCGAATCACTGGCAAAGATCCCGGGGGCGCGCACCACGGCCAAGTTTGAGGTCTGCATTGTCTATGAGCAGAAAGTTGATCTTACAGCCGAGCGTGAGCGGCTGGGCAAAGAACGGACAAAGCTGCAAGGCGAGTCAGCCAACGCGCAGCGGCAGCTTGGGAACGAGCAATTTCTGAGCAAGGCTCCGGCGAAGGTGGTGGACGGTTTGAGGAAGCGAGCGGCGGAGATTGAGCTGCTATTACGAAAGATTGAGGCGGCCCTGGACAATTTGGGTTAAGCTCTTGGCAAGAACTATATGGATTGGCACAGCCGGAGAATTTCTTCCATCCTGGAGCACGCCCTGCTGGAGGACAAGGCCACCAGCGACGCCACGTCGCGTACCTGCATTGATCCTCAGCAGCGGGGCACCGCGACGATCATTGCGCGGCAGGATTGCGTGCTCGCCGGCCTGGGCGCCATCTCCGGCATTCTTGAAATTTATGAGCGGCTGGACATGAATGCCATTGGGCATTCTGAAGTGATCAGCCACGGCGAGATTTTTGATGGCGTGCGCCTGCACAAAGGCCAGTCCATCGCTGTTATACGCCATAACGCGCGGGTGCTGCTCTCCTGCGAACGGGTGATGCTGAATGTTCTGCAGCGCCTGAGCGGCATTGCTACCTTGACGCGCAAGTTTGTCGACGCAGTTCACGGCGCCAGCGCGCACATCCTGGACACGCGCAAGACCGTTCCCGGCCTGCGTGTGCTGGATAAATACGCCGTCCGTTGCGGAGGCGGGCAGAACCATCGCCTGGATCTATCCGATGGCGTGCTGATCAAGAACAATCACATTGCCCTTGCAGGCGGGGTGGTGGCGGTGCTGCAAAAGGCGCTCAAGAACCGCCGGGGCGAGCAGCCTATTGAGATCGAGGTCCGCACCCTGGGTGAATTGGAAGAGGCTTTGAACAATGGCGCGGAAGCAGTGCTGATGGACAACATGAACGTGGAAGAGGTGCGGCGAGGGGTGGAGCGCATTCGCAACCATTCGCGTCGCATTCCGATTGAGGTGTCCGGCGGAATCCGGCTGGACAATGTGCGCGCCTATGCCGATACCGGCGTGGATTACATTTCTGTTGGCGCATTAACGCACTCGCCCACGGCGGTGGACCTGAGCATGAGAATCTTTCCTGCGTAATGTGAATCCCTGGCAGTCGCTTAATTTGACTACTCACCAGCAAGGCGTGGGTTCATGGCTACGCGATGAACGTCTGCTGATTCGGGCCGCAAGCGGCCTCACCCAGAACTTAAAGTCCGGGGCCCGCGCTTCGCAAGCGAACCGCTAGACGCTGATCGATCAGGTAAACTGATGAGTAGCGGGAAAAATGAACCCTCACGCGCCAACAGACTTGTTACTGCCGGAAAACATCGACCCTTTCGTGCGCAACACAATTTTCTTTGGCCATATTCATCACCGGGTGCAAACGGATTCAACCAATCTTCTGGCATCCAGAGCAGCGGATGCGGCCGAGCAGCAGACTGAAGCGGCATCAGAGGGTGAGGTATTTCTGAGCGAGGAGCAGACTGCCGGAAGAGGGCGGGGAAGCAACAGATGGCATTCAGAGCGCGGCTCCGGCATTTATTGCTCCGTCGTCCTGCGACCGCAGATCACGCCATCAGACACGCTGTGGCTCTCATTGATTGCCGCGGTGGCGGTGCAGGACGCGGTAAAAGAGGTCACAGGACATGCAACCGACATCCGCTGGCCCAACGATCTGTTAATCAACGATAAGAAATGCTGCGGCATTCTTACCGAGTTAAGCACGGAAGGCGAGCGGGTCCGCCATGCCATTATCGGAATCGGAATCAACGTGAACCAGAGTGAATTTCCGGAGGAGCTGCGGGAGGTGGCAACGTCGTTGCGCATCGGGACCGGCCGCGAGTGGTCGCGCGTGGAGCTCACCGCGGCACTGCTGAAATCTCTGGACCGCGAATACCGCGGACTGCTGCGGGCTGTGAGCCATCCGATACGCAATCCGGCCCTGCGCTTCGAGGCCATTGTGAAGCGAGTGGAGGCGCGCTCTTCCTATGCCTACGGCAAAGAGGTGCACGTAGACGAAGAAGGCGGGTACAGCGGCGTGACGGACGGCCTTGATTCACAAGGGTTTTTGCGTGTACGCACCAAGCATGGCGTGCGCATGGTGATATCCGGCAGCGTGCGTCCTGTGCAGAGGAGAACCGATGCTCCTGGTTATTGACGTAGGCAATACCAACACGGTGCTGGGCGTTTACGAAATGAAGCCCGGCAAGGCCCACATGGCCGCCCACTGGCGCGTGGCTACCATCAAGACCCACACCGTGGACGAATATGGGGTCCTGTTCCGCAATCTTTTTGCAATCGAGAAGATCGAGGCGTCTGACGTGCGCGGGATTGTGATCTCATCAGTGGTCCCGCCCATGGATTCCACTCTGCGCGAAGTTTGTGAGCGCTACTTCGATTTGAAGCCCTTGTTTATCGAGCCGGGCGTGAAGACGGGCATGCCTGTGCTCTATGAAAACCCCGCTGAAGTGGGCGCGGACCGCATTGTCAACGGTGTGGCGGCGTTTGAGAAATATGGCGGGCCGTGTGTCGTGGTGGACTTCGGTACTGCAACTACCTTTGACGCGGTTTCAAAAAAAGGGGAATACCTGGGAGGAGTGATTGCCCCAGGCATTGGCATCTCCGCGCAGGCTTTGTTCGAGCACACTGCCCGGCTTCCTTTGGTGGACTTTCGCCAACCCACCCGAATCATCGGCGTGAATACTGTGGCCAGCATCCAATCGGGACTGTTCTTCGGCTATCTGGGGCTGGTGGACGGAATCCTGGAACGCCTGCTGAAAGAATTAGGCGCGGATACCCAGGTGGTGGCCACAGGCGGGCAAGCCCGGCTTCTTGGCGAAAATTCCAAATACATCGAGACGGTTGACGATCTGCTGACTCTGGATGGCTTGCGCATTATCTGGGAACGAAACTCTGTCGCGCAGAAGAGTAAATCTCACCACTGATTTCACTGATTGAACTGAATTACACTGATGATTCTTGGAAAATTATTTCAACTACTTTACCGAGATTGAAGAGCATTTCCAGCGCCGCCGAGGTACAGGACTGATTCTCTCCACGCTGGACTGGGCGCTGATCGAAACCTGGAAAGATGCCGGCATCCCGCTTGAGGCAGTACTGCGGGGTATTGATACTACGTTTGACCGGTGGGAACAACGTCCATCCAAGAGCAAGAAGGTCAATGGGCTTGGATTTTGTGCACAAGAAGTGCTTGCCGCCGCCGAGGAGATGAAAGAAGCAGCAGTGGGCGCGGGAGCCCAGCAGGCGGGCAGCGGCCCAGCGCTGAATCCGGTTGAAATCCAGAAATATTTTCTGGAAAACGTTGAGAAACTGCGGCTGGCCCCGGGTCCGGAGCAGCTAAAGGCTGTGGCCCATGAGTGCGCAGCGACGCTGACGACGCTTGCCGAAGGCTGCCATGAGCAATCATTACCGCTTCGCCTGGAAGACCTGGAGCGATATCTTACAGTCCTGGAGGAAAAACTGCTCGCTGCCCTGACCATGATCGCGAATGACTCCGACCTGATGGCCATCCGCACAGAAGCTGACCGGGAGATTGCGCCTTATCGCAGCAAGATGCCGGCCGCGCAGGTGGAGCAACTGCGCAAGCAGATTGTTCACAAACGCCTGCTGGAACACGCTAAGATTCCCCGACTCAGCCTTTTCTACATGTGAACCTCACCATCGAAAAAATGATCTACGGAGGAGACGGACTGGCACGCAGCCCGGGAGGAAAGACCGTCTTTGTGCCGCTGGTGCTTGCCGGCGAAGAGGTGACGATAGAAATCACGGAGGAGAAAACCGGTTTCATTCGCGCAAACCTCAAGGAACTGCTGCAACCGTCAGAGAAAAGAACGCCGCCTCCGTGCCCTTACTTTGGGAGCTGCGGCGGCTGCCACTATCAGCACAGCAACTATGAATACCAGTTGGAGATGAAGGCCGCCATTTTGCGGGAAACATTCCAGCGTACAGGCAAATTCAACTGGGACAATGAAGTCCTGATTCATTCATCGGAGCCCTGGCACTACCGCAATCGAACGCGCATGAAGGTGAGCACGCAAGCGGGTTTTGTCCTGGGACATCACCGCGCTGCTTCAAACGAATTGCTGGCAGTGGAGATCTGCCCCATCAGCTCGCCCCTTATTAATCGCGCCATCCAGCGGATTTGGGAGCTGGGCAGAGAACAGCGGACCCCCGGCGGCATCAGCGAGATCGAGTTCTTTGCCGATCATGAGGATTCGGCGCTGCTGCTGGAGATTTACGCAGTGCAACCGATTCCCGGTTTGCAGCAGTTCTTCAGCGATGTTCGCGAGCACGTTCCGGAGCTGCGAGGAATGGCCTTGTTCTCAATGTCCGGCACTGGCGCTTCTGGATTGCCGGGATTGGTTGAGACGGTTGAGGGAGGATGGCTGAACTACAGGGCGGGCGACTGGACTTTCCGCGTCAGTGCTGGATCGTTCTTCCAGACGAACCGGTTTTTGGTGGATGACCTGGTGCGCACGGTGGTCGCCGGCGTCTCCGGGCGCATGGCGCTGGATTTGTATTCAGGCGTGGGATTGTTTGCCAATCACTTGTCCAAGCGTTTCCACCAAGTCTTCGCCGTGGAATCCAATCCGGCTTCGCTAGCCGACCTAAAGGCCAACGCGCAGAAGAACGTGAGTGCGGTACAGGCCACCACCGAGCAATTCCTACAGAAGTCCTTAAACCTGAACCCTGACCTGGTGGTGGTGGATCCACCAAGGGCCGGCTTGGGGGAAAGAGCAGCAAAGCTTCTGGCGGCGCAGCGTATTCCCCGTGTCACATATCTCTCGTGCGATCCCACAACCCTGGCGCGCGATCTGCGGCTGCTGTTGGATTTCGGTTACCGGATGGAGGAGGTCCATCTGATCGACTTGTTCCCGCAAACATTCCACATTGAGAGCCTGGTGAGATTGGCGCGGTAGTGGGGATTGCCCAGACTTCCGTGTTACTTTCACTTCTGGCCGGCCGCATTGCACTGCATCTTGATTGCAGTCCAGGTTTTTACATCGATTGGCTCGCCTTGCATACAAGATGTGGGGCCCTCATGGCTGGCGCCGGTAAAACGGATTGCGCTTCCGACAGCAGGTTTCTTTCCCTTGAAGAACAGATTGTAGATTGTCTTGTTTTTAGGATTTGACAGAACCAAACATCCGGCTTCGACCCCTGCCTGCACGCACCCGGCGGCATAGATTGCCTTTGGTCCAGCGGTAGATTGCGGTTTGTTCTGAGTCGCCGGCGCCTGGACCGGACCAGCCATCCACAACGCCATGAGCCCAATGCTAACGAGTCTTCCCGGTAAATGATGCATGTTGAATGTAGCCTCCTTCCCTACTGTAATACCCGGCGCTCCCTTGTACAATGCATCGGTTATTTTCGCTTTCTCAGCCAAGGCCCTTGGGCGAGAAGCGCGGCCGTCCGCTCCCAGACATTGCGATGAATTCAGCAGGAAAAGGCACTCTTCGTAAATCGAATCCACGCGCTCCGCTTGCTCTGGCTGCGGTGGCATTTGGGATTGGAATCTGGCTTTCCGGGCATCTGCATCGTCCGGTGTGGCTATGGATCACTGCTACCGCAATATTGATGGGGTGCGCTGTCGTGGCTGCCCTTGTCAACAGCATTCGCCTAAGCTACGTCTCGGCCGTGGGAGCGCTCATCTGTGTGGGCGCCGCCAGTCACTTATGGATGCCAGTTCCCCAACTCGGCTTTCCTCCGGAACAATTTCTTTCGGGGGCCGAGGTAGAGATCATCGGCCACGTCACTGACGACGGCGCGCTGCTGGCAGGACCAGAACCACGCGAGCGCTTCGATTTGGAGACCGAGGTCATCCAGATAGGAGACACAAAGTTTACTCAGCCGCTCGGCATACGGGCATCGGTTTTTCTGAAGCAGCAATCCGATGACGATTCGGACGACGAAGCGGAGATTGGTTTTCCGCCGGTCGTCTATGGAAACCGCGTCAGGCTTACGGGCAAGTTGCGGCTGCCGCGTAATTTTCGCAATCCTGAAGCCTTCGATTATGAAGGCTATCTCCACGGACTGGGAATCACCACTCTGGCTTCAGTCCGCGCAGACCGCGTGGAGATCCTGCCCGGATCCTCCGGTACGAAACCTGGCTTCTGGCGCAGCCGGATTCGCCGCAGCATTCTGGAGCATCTGCACGATCAAAAGCTTTGGAGCGAAGAGAACGCGGCGCTGTTTGCGGCGATGATTGTGGGAGATGATTCGCTGCTGTTGCGCCATGTGCGCGAAGAGTTTCAGGAAACAGGCGTCTACCACTTGCTGGTGGTCTCAGGAATGAACGTAGGCTTGCTGGCCTTTGCTGTGTTCTGGCTGGCCAGGAGACTGCGAACGCCGCAGTGGCTGGCCTCTGCGATCACGATCCTGCTTTCGATCTTTTACGCCTTTGTCGCCGGGATGGGCGCTCCGATCATGCGAGCGGTTTTGATGCTGGCACTGTTTCTGGTGGCGCGGCTTTTTTATCGTGACCGCGCTGCTCTGAACGCGACTGGCTTCGCGGCCCTGATCGTCCTGGTGCTCTCTCCCAATGCCTGGTTCGATCCTGCGTTTCAATTGACCTTTCTGGCCTTGCTGGCGATATCGGGCGTCAGCCTGCCGTTGTTGGAGCGCACCTCTTCTCGCTATCGACAGGCGCTACAGCATCTGGAATCAACCAGCTACGACCTGACTCTAGAACCCAGGCTGGCCCAGTTCCGGCTCGACCTGCGGATGATTGTGGGGAGATTGGCCCGTTTTGCGGGCAAGCTGCCCGCCCGAGTTCTGCTCATCGGATCGATGGGCCTGCTGCTGGTTGTGTATGAGTTGGTGATCGTTTCATCCATCACGCAGGCGGTGCTGGTGCTGCCTATGCGCATCTATTTTCATCGTGCTGCCATAGTCGGCCTTCCGGCCAATCTGCTGGTTCTGCCCCTGGCCGGAGTATTGTTGAATGGCGCCGTGGCTGCGATCGCTCTGAGCTACGTCTGGTTGCCGATCGCGCGCATGGCCGCGTGGATAGCCAGGACGGCACTGCACTGGACGCTCGCGATCATTACGTCTCTGGCCCACTGGAACATTTCCCGGTGGCGGATTCCAGACGCTTCGGTGGCGATTGCAGTGCTGGCTGCACTCGGGATCGTGCTGGCGTTGTTTGCCGCGCGCAGCCGGCGCAGCGTTGTTTTAGCCGGACTGGCATTTCTGTTTCTTTCTGCGACTGTGGCTGCGGTCTATCGTCCCCGAGCCAGAATTGCGCCAGGCAAGCTGGAGGTCACGGCCATTGACGTTGGCCAGGGAGACTCACTCCTGATCGTTTCACCTGAGGGCAAGACCATGCTCATCGACGGCGGAGGCGCGATCGGCCCATTTCGCGGGGAGTTTGATTACGGCGAGGACGGGTGTCCCCCTATTTGTGGTGGCGCGGCCTGGATCACCTGGATGTGGTGGTTCTCACTCATGCGCACGACGATCACATTGGCGGCTTGCCGCGCATCATTGAAAACTTTCATCCGCGCGAGCTGTGGCTGGGCATCAATCCTGAAACTGCGGCATTGCAGCGGCTGCGGCGAATAGCTCGGCTGAATCATGTGGAGATCCGCGAGCGCACCCAGGGGGACGACTTTGATTGGGCAGGAGCGCACATCCATGTGCTGGCGCCGCCGCGGCACTGGCGACCCCAGGCAAAACCGAAGAACGATGACTCGGTGGCTCTCCTGATCTCGTACGGCCACACCAAAGCGCTGCTGGCAGGCGACGTGGAGAAGAAGATGGAAAGCTTCATCGCCGCCGAATGGGTACAAGCCGACTTATTGAAGGTGGCGCATCATGGCAGCGCCACTTCCACAACTCCGGAGCTTTTGCAGGCCACGCATCCGCGCTTTGCGGTGATCTCGGTGGGGGCGCATAACTCGTTCGGGCACCCTCGCCGCGAAGTGCTGGAACGACTACAGGAATATCGCGCGCGCACGTATCGCACAGATGCGATGGGAGTGACTACATTTCTACTGGATGGGAACAAGGTGGAAGCCAGGCCCGGCGATGCCGTGCCGTGATTCCAGACTGCACAGACAGGCGCGGACATGGGACCTGATCCTCATCCCTCGTCGTCTATGTCTTCTTCGTCTGTGGTCGCGGTGTTCTTATATTCTTCAATGATGAGGCGGGCTTCGTCCGCCTCTTCAGGGCCCACGCGGATGACCATGCCGCCAACCCCGGCCAGGACATCCTGGGCTTCGCCGGTGATCACTGCGGACTCAATTCCTCCCGATTCGAGCAGGCCATGTACAACCATGGCTTCCGATTCCTGCTGGGTGACAAAGACGTCCACCAGATCAGGGTCAGTTTGACGACCAGTCGCCATAATTTCTCCTCCTTTGTAAGTGTACCTCCAGCTATCAACTGAAATCCTCAAAAAGGGGGGGGGCTGATTCCGCGATTCCGCCAGAACCTACGCCAATCGCGCGAAAACCGCTCACGGAATGCCTCGCGTAACGCAATTCCCAGCGGCTTGGAAAATTGGCCGTTGCGCAAAAGGTGCATAGAGTGGGGATACGGTATACAAAAGCGATTTTTTCCTCCCATTTTCGCCTCTACTGCTTTTCATGGTTTCCTCAGGGCAGCGCAGAATCGATGGCCCGCGTTGGTTATCCGTGTTGTTCGTTGTGTTCCACAAACCTCCCCATCTGCTAATTCGCTTCGCTCATCCCCTTTCGGTACGCTCCCCCTGGGCTAAAGTCAGGCTAAAGTCCAGGGCTGGGTCACGCGGGCTTACACCCACACTTCCAGAATTGCACGGGGTCGATGAGGAGTCAATCAAGTGCTGTCACTTTGCTGTCAGAGTGACAGCACTTTTTTTCAGGAAATGCCAATGTTTTGTTGCTTTTTGAAGCCTGCGGGTTGGCGCCATATTTTGCAGTTAGATTTGGCGCCGGTGCGGGGATTTCTCATCCACGAAACTCAGCCTGTTATTTTCCCACCAGCTTTTCGAGTTCCGAGGCGGCGTCGTTGATCTGAGCTGCTTCCCGCTTCAGGATCTCGCCTACTGTGTTTACCCCCTCTTCCGCCTGGCTCCATTGGAACTGTTCCAGAGCCTCACGTACTACCGGAATGGTTTTGACGGCGTAGCCGGTATAGGCACCGGGCGCATAGATCTGGTGCTTGAACCAGGGACGCGCCGGCAACCCTTTCTCGCTCAGGAACAGGCGCTCCGTCTTATAGAGTTTCTCGTTCAGGTGGTGGAGCGATGCTGCTGTCAATTTTGCGCCACTGCTATTGAAAGCCTTCCTGGTGGCGGAATCGTAACGTTGGGCGGCGCGGGAAAGGGCTTCCGCGCCATTTTCCAGTGGGGCAAAGTTGATAAAGGGCGGGATTTCCCTGCGCGATGGCGTCTCCACTGCTTGCTGGGGATCGGAGACGGCGGTGAAGACACCTTCATCCAGTTCCAGATTGCGCTCCTTAGCTTCATCCTGCTCAGTCTTGAGGAGTTTTTCCAGTTCTTTGATGTAGGTCTTAATGGTGTCGGCCTGGTCGGTGAATTCGAAGGGCAGGAGGTCGGCATCTGCCAGGCGCATGATGGCGATCCCGGCAGTCTGGGCCAAGGTCCGGCCATAGAGGAATTGGGTATCAGAAAAATGGGTGTACCAGTAGAAGTCATCGTAACTGGAGTGATACTGGCCTTCGCCACCTTCACCGCCAAACCGTACGTCTACAGCAGCGATGCCACCATGGTCGAGGAAGGAAGCATAGTCCGATCCGTCGCCCAGAGCGCGGATGCGCATGTCCGGCCGATGACGCAGCTCTTCCCGCCCGTCTGCGCCGGTGGCGTCTGCAATGCGCAGCGCATGAGCGCGCTGCCATACGGAGATATGCTTTTCCGGGTCATCGACGTCACGGGCCACGCCGTTGAGAAATCGCTCAAGAGAGTGAGATCCGGAGACGCGCAGGAATCCACGAGAATTATTGTCTGAGTTGATATAGACGACAGCATGTTGCTGAAGCTCTTGCAAATGTGTTTCCAGCCATTCTGTGGAGCCGATCAGGCCGGGCTCTTCGCCGTCCCAGGCGGCGTAAATGATGGTGCGCTTGGGGCGCCAGCCCTGTTTGTACAGTTCGCCTAAGGCCCGCGCTTCCTCCAGTACGGCCACCATTCCGCTCAGAGGATCGCTGGCGCCGTTGACCCAGGCATCATGGTGATTACCACGCATGACCCACTGGTCAGCGGAATCAGAGCCGGGGAGTTTGGCAATCACGTCGTAAAGCCGCTTGATGTCCCAATTGAACTTCGCCACCAGGCGCACCTTCGCGGGTCCCGGCCCGATGTGGTAGGTAATCGGCAAAGCGCCACGCCAGTTTCGCGGGACGTCGCGGCCACGGATGGCTGCAAGCAATGGTTGCGCGTCTCCATAGGAGATAGGCAGCACGGGAATCTTGGTGATGAGAGGCGAATCCTTGATCTCAAGCCGCTTTGCTCCCGGCACGGATCCCCAACCCGGCGTGAGCGGATCACCGGCGTAGTAGGTGTCAGTCACGGCGCCGCGCTGCACGGCATCTTTATTGCGCCACGAGCCCTGGGGATAGACCTCACCTTCGGCAAATCCATCATCAGCGGGATCGGAGTAGATAATGCAACCAACCGCTCCGTGTTCCGCGGCCACCTTGGGCTTGATTCCCCGCCAGGAACCACCATAGCGCGTGATCACGATGGCGCCCTTGACGGAGATGCCCAACTTGTCGAGCTGCTCGTAGTCGTCGCGGGTCCCGTAATTCACATAGACGAGGGGGCCGGTGACATCACCATCAATGGAGTATGCGTTGTAGGGCGGAAGCTGCTCAGCCTGCTGGTTGGAGGTGGGATCGTCGGGGATGGGCGGCTCTTCCAGTTTGGCCACGAACTTCACCGGCTCCAGCAGTTCGATGTGACGCTCTTTGGGAGTGGGAAACAGGACATCAAAATTTTCGATATGCGCGTCCCAGCCCCACTGCTGGAAATGGGCGAGCATCCACTCCGCATTCTGCTTGTCCCAGGGCGAACCTACATGATGCGGGTGGGAGCTCAGCAGGCGCATGTACTCGCGCAGATTGCCGGTGCTGGGGATGGCGCGGAACTTTTCCTCCCATGCGCGCTCCTGCTGGGCGGCATTGGCAGTGAAGCCCTGAAGCAGGGTGGAAGGCGGTTTTTCTCCCGGAGCCTGCTGCTGGGCCGGCAAAGCAACGAGGGAAAAAACAATCACGCACACAAGAGCATTGAGAAGGTATTTCATCCATCCTCCGGAAACCGGCAATTATAAGTTACCCAGCCACCGGCCTGAACCCTGTCCCCTGTAGGTTTTTGGCCAGCCCGTGGCAGCAGATTGCAGGATCTCTCCAGGATCCCTCGCTACGCTTGGGGATAAACTCAAAATGTCAATTACACTGAAGCGTGACTCCCTCGGAGGCAGGTCTTCTGGTTTCTGCGGCGCTGGTTGCCGGCATGGCCAATTCCATCGCCGGTGGAGGCAGCTTCATCTCGTTTCCCACCTTGTTGTTCACGGGGATGCCGCCGGTGAATGCCAATGCCACCAATACAGTTGCTGTGTGGCCGGGGATCGTGGCCTCAACTTCGGCTTACCGTAAAGCAATGGATTGGCCGTTGCTCAAATCCGTGATGCCACTGATCATCGTTACGCTTCTGGGCAGCATCCTGGGAGCATGGTTGTTGTTGCATACGCCGCAGATCACATTCCTCAAGATGGTCCCATGGCTGCTTTTTGCCGGCACAGTGCTTTTCAGCATGGGGCCGAAATTGAGCAGATGGGTGAACCACAGGCGTGACAATCCACGGCCGTCCAGGCTGCAAATCGCGCTCATTACTTTCGCCCAACTGCTTCTTGGACTCTACATTGGCTACTACGGCGCAGGCGTGGGGTTTCTGATCCTTCCGTTACTAACCATGATGGGCATCGAGAACATCCACGCGATGAACGGGCTGAGAGTGCTGCTGGCTACCTGCGGGAACGCAGTAGCGATCGTGCTTTTTATCGTCGCTCGCGCCGTTATCTGGCCACAGGCGCTGTTGATGATGACAGGCGCAATTGTGGGTGGATATGCAGGAGCGCATTACGCGCAAAAGCTCAAACCCACGACTGTGCGTTACCTGGTGATCAGCATTGGCAGCGTCATGACAGTGTATTTCTTCTGGAAGACGTGGGGAATATAGGACGTTGTGCAAGCGATTTACGAGAATTTTGTTCTCGTTGTGATGCACGTTCTCCCGTTCTCGTTAAGAATTTGGTAATTGGGTAACTTAGTAATTTGGTAATTTGTCATTTGAGTGAGAGTGTGATGATCTCTTGCGAGGCAGGCGGCTGATCGCCCAGGCTGCGAGATCCGGCAGGCGCGCCGTCCGCAACCATGAAGGCCGATTCGTAGTGTTTTTTGGGATTGTAGCGAACGAAGATCTTTTTCTGCAGCCAGGGACGCGCAGCGGCGCTGGCGTCTTCGCGCGAATTGTGGGCTGAACCCAGCATGAAATAGCCCGAGTAAAATTCGCCCTGAACCTGGTAAGAATATTGCAACACCGGTCTCCAATAATGCCGGGCAGCGGCGGCAGCCACTTGTCCGCCAACGATGGAGCTGACGCCGGGACTGGCGGGATTGCTGGGCATCTCACTCTGAATGGTGGCGTCGGTCATTGTCCAGCGTGAAGGCGCGGTGCGAAGACGCCAGCGCCGAAATCCATAGAAGATGAGCAAACTAATAATCAGCAGCAAGATGAGAGGCGACACAATGGCATCCTCATCATCCACGTTCAAGAACAACAGCGACATGGGCCAGAGGTGCATTTGTGCAAAAGCATAGTCTGCTCGGGATTCATTGGCAACAAGAACCGGAGGGCTTGCTCAGGCGTGCCGGAATGGGCCTGGTCTGATTTTTCGGGACTGCCGCGATGCAAGTCTCTTGCAGGCGCGCTCGGCTACGGCCTCAGGAAGCTTGGGTAGAGCAGATCCTTCCACCTGACCGTGCTTCGCCCGGTCAAGTGTCAGGATGACACACGGTTAGGTAGTGGTTGAGCGGGGAGTTTCTTGGTGACTAAAGCATTATGACCAGCGGCTGCGATTGCTTTTTTAGAAATCATATGAACGCTCAAATCGCCGCCCAATGCGATTATCGGAGGTAGGGCTTCGCTTCGAGGTAAACTCAATCGCTCAATCGCTTTCTGTTTGACCGTTATGCTCCTATCACGTTAAAATTGCAAGGTTTGCCGGTACTTTCGGTTCCTGCCTGTCAGAGCAAACCGTTGCGTCAAGCAATCATATAAGTCCATTACTTAGGCCCTTTGTTTCCACACTGATAGAGGGTCACGGAGAAAAATTATGTACGCGGTGATTCGCGCCGGTGGAAAGCAGTATCGGGTTGCTCCGGGAGACGTAGTGAGAATTGAAAAGCTGCCCGCCAACCAGGGAGACAGCGTGGAATTCAATGATGTCCTCGCCGTCTCCGCCGAAGAGGGCAAGATTGGGCCGGGGACTGACGTGATGGTCAGTGGCCGGGTGATGGAAGCGGGGCGCGGGGACAAGATCCTGGTCTTCCACTACAAGCGCAAAAAGCAGTACAAGAAGATCTACGGCCATCGGCAACCCTACACCGCGGTGCGGATCACAGAGATTGCTTTTGACGGCCAGCGGTTTACCGCGCCAGAGCTGCCGGAACCCAAGAAGAAGGCAGCGCCCGAGCCGGAGACCATCGAGGCTTCTGAAACTGAAGAGGCCTCACCGGCAAAAACCAAGCCTGAGGCGGCCAAGAAGCATGGGGCCAAAAAGGCGGCGCCCAAGAAGGCTGCAGCGAAGAAGAAACCAGCGGGCCAAAAGAGCAGCGGCGCCAAAAAGAAGAAAAAGTAATTTTCCCATAGAGGATTTCAGTCATGGCACACAAAAAAGGACTAGGCAGTTCCAGAAACGGACGCGATTCAAACTCACAGCGTCTGGGAGTGAAGGCGTTTGGTGGACAACTCGTCCATGGCGGGACGATTATCGTGCGCCAGCGCGGCACTCGGATTAAGCCAGGAGCGAACGTTGGCCGGGGCAAAGACGACACTTTGTTTGCCAAGGTCTCCGGCGTGATCAAATTTGTGAACAAAGGCAATAGTGGCCGTTACGTATTGATTGAGCCTGCCGAGACGGCATAGGAACTGATCTTCGAGTGTCTCAGCTATGCCGTTTCCGGAAGAGTTGTGACCGTTCGGAGAGAACGACCTCATGGATTATCAAGACGATAGGGACCTCTCGCTACGCTCGAGGTAGACTAAAAAGGCTTAAAGTGATTTCAAGCCCCGTCCTGTGGCGGGGCTTTGTGTTTTAAATGTTTATTGATGAAGCGGTAATTCGGGTGAAAGCGGGCGGCGGCGGCAATGGCTGCATGGCCTTCCGGCGGGAGAAATTTGTTCCGCGCGGGGGACCTTCGGGCGGCGACGGGGGCCGTGGCGGCGATGTGATCATGGAGTCGAGCGAGCGCCACAACACTTTGGTTCACTTCCGTTTTAATCCCGAATACAACGCGCAACGCGGACGCCATGGAGAAGGGTCCAACTGCACCGGCAGAGATGGCGAGAGTGTCACCCTGAAGGTGCCAGTAGGCACGATTGTCTATGACAAGGAGAGCGGCGAGAAGCTCCATGACTTTTCCCAGCCGGACGAGGGGATCGTGGTGGCGCAGGGCGGGCGCGGTGGCCGCGGCAACCAGCACTTTGCTACCAGCACCCATCAGGCGCCCAGAGAATTCGAACTGGGAAAGCCGGGGGAAGAGCGGCTGTTGCGACTGGAGCTGAAGCTGCTGGCAGATGTAGCCCTGGTGGGATATCCGAATGTAGGAAAGTCCACACTGATCTCTCGTATTTCCGCAGCGCGGCCCAAAATTGCGGACTATCCTTTCACTACTCTTCAACCCAACCTGGGCGTGGTTACAATTGGCGAGCCGCCACACGACGAGAGTTTCGTGGTTGCAGACATTCCGGGCCTGATTGAAGGAGCGCACACAGGCACGGGGCTGGGCACGCAGTTTCTACGGCATATTGAGCGAACGCGGCTGCTGGCACACCTGGTGGATGTATCTGACGCCAGCGGACGGCCTGATCCAGTGAAAGACTTCAACGTAATCCTGGAGGAGCTCACCCGATTTGGCGCGGAGCTGGAAAAGAAGCCGATGATTGTTGTAGCGTCGAAGATCGATGTAGTGAATCCAGACAAGCTGGCCAAGTTGCGCAAACACGCAAAGAAGCTCAAGCTGGATTTGTACGAAATTTCCGCGGTGACAGGCAAAGGCATCCCGGAATTGAAATACGCCATGGGCAGGGGAGTGGCTGAAATACGCGCGGGCACTTATGGCCAGGAAAAGACGGCAGCCCGGAGGAAGACGATTTCTCCGCGCAAAGCAAAGAGAGCGCAAAGCGCGCGCCGCATTCCCAAGCGCGCAGCGTTCAAGGGACGAAAGAGCAAATGAAGTTGGCTTTGTTTGGCGGCACATTTGATCCGGTGCATCGTGGGCATCTGGCCATTGCGCGCGCCGCGGCGGCAAAGTTCGATCTGGATGTGGTCTACTTTGTGCCAGCGGACGTTCCTCCGCATAAAGGAAACCGCAACCTGACTGAATTTCAGCACCGTTTTGCCATGCTGGCGCTGGCGACCGCGGAAGAAAAGCGCTTTGTTCCTTCCCTGCTGGAAGCCAATTCAGGGCAGCCGAATTATTCGATTCGCACTGTGCGGCGGCTCAAAAGCTTTCTCAACAAATCAGACACGCTTTATTTTCTGATCGGCATTGACGCTTTCATGGAGATCAGCACCTGGAAGCAGCCGGTACAGTTGCTGGCAGAATGCGATTTTATTGTTGCCAGCCGTCCGGGCCATGCGCTGGCTGATCTGGTGGAAGCACTGCCGGAGGGCGTGCGCCCCTCAGGAGCAGTGCTTCAGGCGTTCAAGCGGCAGCAGGCCAGCGGCACGATTGCGCTTTCCACTACCAGGATTCACGTGCTGCCGGATGTGAATGAGGCGGTGTCTTCAACTCAGATTCGCGCTGCTTCGCGCAAATCTATTCAGCAGCTCAGCCGTTATGTTCCAGCCAGCGTGGCCAGGTACATCAAGAAAGAGCACTTATATACTTCAACCTCGGCGCAACGGGAAAGAGTAAGCGTGAAAGACGGTAAGGTGCTATCTTTTCGGCGAGCGCAAGATCAGCAATCAAGAGAACAAGGATGAATCAAGAGACCAGGCAGCAAGTTGCTGCAGCCGTCGGCGCCGTGGAAAACAAGAAGGGCGAGGACTTGGCCATCCTGGAGATGGGCAAGAATTCCGGGGCCTTCACCGATTATTTTGTTGTCTGCACCGGCACCAACCCACGCCAGATCCAGGCCATTTCCGACGAAGTACAAAAACGGCTTGCAGAATCCGGGGTCCGGCCTAACAGCGTGGAAGGATACAACCAGGCGGAATGGGTGCTGCTGGATTACATGGATTTTGTAGTGCACATTTTTTCTGAACGCGCGCGCAAGTTCTATGATCTGGAGCGTCTATGGAAGAGCGCTGCCAGGCTCACTCCGGCTGAGCTGGCCAGGAAGCGTGCAGTGAAAAAGGCAGCGAAGAAGGCGGCTTCGCCGCGGGCGACGAAGGCGCGCAAGACCGCGACCAAGAAGACCACGCGGAAGAAGAGGCGGTAGGTTGTACGAGCCTTCGTGCCATCCTTATCTTGTGCTTGAAAACCCGGACCTGCAATTCGCTGGTCGATTGCGCGTGCTGGGGACCCTGGCGCTGAAGAAAACGCGCGCGTAACAGGGACGGAATGACAGAGCGTTCAGGTTACCAAGCGTAACGACAGAGCCAACACCCGTGGCCGCAACGCCCTGTTTTCTCAACTGAAAAGCATTTGCGTTACAGCAAATCCCAGTCCAAGCGTATCCGTCTCATTTACTATCACCGCTGTTCAACTGCTCGAGCTGCTTTTTCGCGAAGGCGTCCTGCGGATTCCTTTCCAGGATTTTCTGGTAGTCGGCTTTGGCTTTGTCGGTTTCCTTGTTGACCGCATGCGACATCGCCAGCAGGTTGTAAGCCCACATGGATGGCGGCGCATTGACTTCCACGTTGAGTTCCATGATGGCCACCGCCGCTTGCGTCTTGTGCTGCTTGAGCAAGCTTTCAGTCAACTGGTTCAGCGGTGTTTCTCCAAAATCATATTGGCCGCCTCCGTAGTCCTGTTTTCTTAGATTGCGATATTGAGCGATGGCCGCGGGTATGTCTTTTTTCTCCAGTGTTTCAGCCAGTAGAGCATTCATTGTGGTGGGTATGTTCAGCCGGTGGTGGCAGGTTACGCATGCCACCTGTTTGGGCGCCTGCCGTCCGAGTTTGGCGATGTAGTCCTGATTGATGGCGTCCACCATGCGTAGCATGGCCCGCGCCGTCCTCTTGGTTTCTTTTTCATCGGAGGCCCAATTCATGTCCTTCAGTTCATTGCCGCCTTTTCCGGCATGACAGTACTCACAGCGGACATTCAAGCTGAAGGAGAAGCCGCGCATGACTCCCATGAGTTCGTCACTAGAAATGGTTTTGGGGAAGAACTGCAAGTTGGTGAATTCGGCGGGCGCCTGAGCGTGGGCGGCAGCGACCGCCAAAAATAACGACAGGAACAGCCTGATTGAAGCAGAACTCGCGGTGCGGAACCGACAGAACATTTTGCGTCTCCTGTTTGATTTACTGACTACTATGGTTGAATCCTTTTCCTTGCTCGGCGACTTCCTGGGTTGAGCCAACAAAGACGCAGCCGAGGGCGGCTGCGCTCCCAACCTATTCTCTTTTTGCGTTTGGTGGTCGTGGTGGTGAACCGTTTAATTTTTTGTGCGGAAATTGTCAGGAGGATGTCAGGAGAGCGCAAAATCGGCAGTGAAGGCAACAGAGCGTCAGGGCGGCGATGCTATACTCGCAACCCTGAATGGCGGTTTCGTTGTTCTCAAGTTCTCGAAACTCACGGACACCCGTGATCGTCCTTCTGTTGTTGATCAGCTTGGCAACAGCAAGCGTGCTCACGCTACAAGCCCAATTCTCTGATGTCTACCACAGGGCCACGGCGGAGGGCGTCCTCCAGGATTATTCATCACTGGTTGCTGATGAAGTGATACGCAGATCAACGGCCGAGATTGGCTATTCCGGTTATTACCCGCTTTTGCAGGTTGTGCGCCACCAGGCGGAACAATCTGACGACCTCACTCCAATCAAAACGATTCTTCTTACAACCCAGGATGCAGGGCTGAAACGCGCTACCGGTCTGGCAAAGAGTTATTTCCAGATGAACCTGCCCGCCGGCCCGGTTACTTTTGCCGGGGAGCAGCCTGGTGACGACGTAGCTGCCTGGCTGCGGCAGAATCTTCCCAGGATTCCAAGGCAAAAGGGTGTACTGGGATTGCAGATTTTCAACACTCAGATCGCAGGCAGTCCCAGGACCTTTGTGGCCTTGTTGACGCGAAGGCCACAGGGCGTGGAGAGAGCTGCCGGATTCGAGGTTGCTTTGCCCGCCCTGACGCCATGGTTTGAAACGGCCGTGAACCGCCAGCCCCTGGTGCCGCCGTCACTCGGTCACGGAAAGGTAACCAACGCTTTTGTGCATGTGATCATTCGGGACCAGGGTGGAGTGGAACGCTTCCGATCAGGTGGCGAGCAATTGTTTCCTTTCGGAGTCACGAAACCCTTTGGAGATGTATATCAAGGGAGCTTCTCGGGTTTTACCGTGGAGGCGGCCATCGATCCCGAGGTTTCGCGACAAATCATCATCGGCGGCCTGCCTCGCTCGCGGCTGCCATTCTTTCTGGGGCTCCTAACTTTGAATGCAGGGCTGATTGTGACCGCCATCTTCCAACTTCGCCGGGAGACGGCTTTGCAGAGACTTCGGGACGAGTTCGTTTCCAGCGTCTCTCATGAGTTGCGTACACCGCTGACGCAGATCCGGATGTTTGCAGAGACCCTGTTGCTGGACCGGGTGCGCTCCGATGAGGAGCGCCGCCGTTCCCTGGAAATCATCGATCGCGAAGCTCGCCGCCTGACGCAACTGGTGGAAAATGTTCTGCAATTCTCCCGAACGGAGAGAAAGATTCAATCGCTATCAAAGGAGAGGCGTGAGCTTGCTCCTTTGATTCAGGAGATCGTGGATGATTTTGAATCCGTGGGCGCCAACGACGAAACTCGTTTCGAATGCCGCCTGGCCTTCGGGCTTGCCGCGAATGTGGACCCAGATGCTTTTCGCCAGATTGTGATCAACCTTCTGGATAACGCGGTGAAATACGGCCGCAAACCGCAGCAAGTCATCGTGGGACTGGAGGCGCGCAACGGCATGGCATGCTTCTTTGTGGATGACGAGGGGCCCGGTGTCCCTCCGGCTGATCGCAAGCGCATTTTTGAGCACTTCCAGAGGCTGGAGCGCGACCGGCAATCCGCAACCGCAGGCACAGGCATTGGTCTCTCCGTGGTAAAAGACCTGGTCGAGCGCCACGGCGGCCGCTGTTGGGTGACAGCAGGAGACCGGGGCGGAGCAGAATTCGTGGTCGAGTTGCACCTAGCAGAGGAAGACGAAGACGTTTCGAAGAAGCAGCCGGAGGATTTAAGGTGAGCCGCATTCTACTGATCGAGGACAATCGCGACCTGGCTTTCGGTTTGCGAAATAACCTTGAAATAGAGGGCTACGAGGTGGAAACGGCAGAAACCGGCAGGGCCGGCTTAGAGGCATTCCATCGGACGAATCCCGACCTACTGATTCTCGACCTGATGCTGCCGGAGCTGGACGGATTCCGCGTCCTGCGATCTTTGCGTAAGGAGGGCCATTCAACTCCCATTCTGGTGCTTACGGCGAAAGGCGAAGAAGCCGACAAAGTCAGAGGTCTGAGAATGGGGGCGGACGATTATGTAACCAAGCCTTTCGGGCTTCTTGAGCTGCTGGCGCGAGTTGAAGCCATTCTGCGGCGCACGCAGACAGGACGCGCTGGGGGCAACAATGTCATGGGAGTCCAGCGCTTCGGCGCAATCGAGGTAGATCCCGCCGCGCGCACTGTTAACCGCGGATCGCAGGTGGTGGAGCTGAGTCCGAAAGAATTCGACTTGCTCCTTGCCCTGCTGCGCGCCCGTGGGGCCGTGGTCTCACGTCTGCAGCTCATGAGAGAGGTTTGGGGATACTCAGCGGCGGTCGTGAGCCGGACTGTGGACACGCATATCGCAGAGCTGCGCCGCAAGCTAGAGGAAAATCCTGCGGCGCCCCGCCATATCATCACCGCGCGCAAGACGGGTTATCGCATCAAGCCGTGACGGGATTGTACAGGTACTAAGGCACTGTGCATAAATAAGTGATTCAAGTCGGTTGGGGTGAGATGGAGTAGTTCCAATCACCATGGAAGGAATGACGTACGAGGTTGACCGCTGCAAGTTCGGCATCGGAGATTTTTCTGCCTTTGGGATATTTATTTTCATCCAGTTCAGCGCGTACCATAAGCCCGGTGGCGGTGGTCGTGGCCGCGATCAGTTGAACAATGGTTTTAAAGCTGCGCAGAGGCTTGCCTCGCCAATTGAGCGTGATAAAGGAAAAGAGGCGATGTTCAATTTTATTCCACTTGCTGGTTCCCGGTGGCAAGTGGCAAATCGTGAGGGGAATGCGCAATGCATTGGCCAGCAATTGCAGTTCTACCTTCCATAGACGCACACGGTAGCCATTGCTGCCGCCGCCATCGGCAGTGATCATCAGACGGCTGGCTTGGGGGTAGCGTTTTTGTCCCATGACGAACCACCAGCGGCTAATCGCGTGAACGGCAAAACTGGCGGTATCATGATCGGTGCCGACACTCACCCAGCCTTTATTGTCGTTGATGTCATAGACACCATAGGGGATGGCACGACCCAGTTTGGGATCAATAAAGTCATGCACATTGACCATCTCGGGGGCTGCTTGGGGGTGCCATTCACGACCATTATTCTTGAAATTGCCCACCAACTCCTTCTTCTTGGTATCGACTGAAATCAACGGCTCACCCGCCTTGAGAAACGCTTGGGCCTGATCGTTGATGTAGTGAAACTGGGCGTCCCGATCCATGTGGCTGCTGCCTTCCCTGGTTTTACGGTTGGCTTGCAGACTATATCCCAATTCCCGCAGGCCGTCAGCAATAGTGTGCGGGCAAACTGAATGCCCCTGAGCTTGCAGTGCCTGGGACAAGTGGCGCAGACTTTTGGAGGTCCAACGTAGCACCCGCATCGGATCGCCCCGCGTTGCCGGTTCCACGAGCCGTTCCAGATCCGGTAACCAGGTGGAGTCCTGTGAGCGTTTGCTCTTGCGGCCGCCGCCGGGTTTGCGTATCCGCCCGGTCTCCACCTGTGCGTTCGTGTCAATCTCTTCTATGCCACGATCAATCGTGCTGCGGGCCATGCCGGTGATCCGCGCCACTAGGCTCACACCGCCATACCCGTAAGCGCGGGCCTCAGTGGCCGCAAACCGGCGCCGTCCCCGCTCATCCAAAACAGGTGATAATTCCGCATAACGCTGCCGAATCTGCCGAATGCCTGCCGCAGACATCACCATGCACGAACGCTATCATATTGTAATCTTCAGTTGAAGTACTTATTTATGCACAGCACCTAA
>DATDGL010000004.1:0-7236 GCA_036522115.1 Candidatus Angelobacter sp. | reverse complement strand
TGCTCTCGCGTGTCAATCCTCTTTGAGGTCAATCACTAACCGGAGAGCCGTATGCGGGAAATCCGCCCGTACGGTTCGGAGGGAGGGGGATCGTTAGATCTCCCTACCCCTATTGCGCCCAAGGCGCACTCTCTTTGCCTGCAACGTATAAGATTTTCATGAGTTTTCGCGGGCCAGAGGCCCTGAGGGACACTTAAGAAAGAACTGAACCCCATTGGTCATCAGCGATTCGCATTCCTCTTTGAATCCAGCGGGCTCGGATTGACGGTTGGAGTCTACCAAAACATCCCATAATCTGGAGGCTGTCATCCCGAAGTGCCCGTAAAGCGCACGCGCGTTTTCTTCAGCGCCGGGGCCCCCAGCACGCGCAGCTTTTGGTGTTTTGCGCGTGATGGGGTGGAGCGCGGGCGTAGGGCCGAGGGATCGGCTCCGCCCAAAGTTTCGTCCCCTCAAACCGTTGGCAATACTGGAGCATCGAGGATCATTGGGTAACACTGCTAATCGTGTTCTCGCCTCTCGCCCATTAGCTAACGAGATTCAATTTCTCCTTAAAGTGAACGGTATTGCGGGGTCCCCGACGCGCGCTTCGCGTGACAGGGTGGTGGTGATCCGATGACCCGATGAGGTACACGTCCAGAATGTCGGCACGAGTCAGAGACATATTTGGACTGCGCTCTTTAGCCAGCGATGAATTGCTAGACGTCCACCACCTTGTACGGCCTCGGTGTCTGCTGCGCGAACAACAAGGGAAGGGAAACATTGTGGACCGGAACGCCGCCGCTGGTCTTGCCTTCAATTTGGCCATGATGCGCATGGCCGTGTACCGCCACCGTCGCCTTATGACGGTCAATCACATCTGCCAGTCGCGAGCTGCCCAGAAAAGGCCAGATCTCCGTGGGTTCGCCGCGGACCGTGTCACAGATGGGCGCATAATGCGTGACCACCACGGTTTTTTCTGTGCGCAGCATGGCCAGTGCCCGCTCCAGCTTCAACGTCTCATCAATAGACGCTTGCACGAAAGCCTTGATTTCTTTCTCTCCAAAGGCAGTCAGTACCCCCCGGCCAAAGCCGCCGATAAAACCTTTGGTTCCGGCAAAGCCAACGCCGTCGCGCTCGTAGCTGCTGCCGTCCAGCACCTTGATGCCCTCGGTAGTCATCATCTTCATGAGTTCCTGTTCCTGTCCGCTTTCGTAATCGTGGTTGCCCAACACCGCCACGATCGGAATGCGCAGGCGCACCAGGGCATTGAGCAGGGAGTGCATCTCTTCCAGCTTGCCATAATTGGTGAGGTCGCCGGCAATCACCAGAACATCGGCTTCGTCACGCACCCGAGTGAAAGGCTCGCGAATCCGGTCATAGGTCGGAGGACTGAAGTGAAGGTCGGCTGTCGCGGCAATTCTCATGAATCATTCCGATTAGTGCGGATTTCAAAGTCACGCGGGCCGCGCAAACCTTGAAGTGTCGTCCTGAAGCATGATCGGGCGAAGCGCGATCATGCCGAAAGATCTGCTCTGCCCAAATCTCCTGGGGCCGCAGGCCGGGCGATTGACGTCCGATTGCCCCGTTTGGCCCTCGATCTCAACCATCCAATTCACTAACTGGGCTTCACGCCACCTTGGGAGCGTTCGGCAAAATCAGCTCCGCCCGCTCCCGGTATTCATCAATCATGTTCCGCTGGCCCCACTCCTGCACATCGATGGCGAACATCTTTTCGTCAATCAGGCTGCCGCGGAATTGCAAGTGCCTGTTCGGGTGCTTCAATTCCATCTTGAAGCGCTCCAGCAGCTCATCCCAGATTTTTTCCGGAATATACTCGCTGTGCGCCGGATAAACATACTGGTAGAGCACCAGCAGCCATAGCAGCATCTCCCAATGTTCGCCCATCAGGTGAAACAGCCGGGTCCAATCGAATTTGCCTTGTGTGCCATAAATCGTGTGGCAAACGTCCGCCCCATCAAAACGCTCCCGCCGCGTGACGAAAATCTTGGAAGCAATCAACTCTTCCGGCGCCAGCACGCGAACGGGAATCCCAAAAACCTCGGAGTGAAAGGCGCGCTTGATCCACGAGTAGTCCACGCGGATCACCCCGTTGCTCATGCCCGTGATCAGGTCGACAAAATGATCACTGCGCCGGGCTTTCGCCAGCCACACTGGATCCACAATCTCTGTGACAAAACCCTCAACTGCCAGCAGCTTGAGTGCCCGCCCCACCTCCTGCGCCGGCATGAATAGATCCAGGTCTTTGGTGTCCCGCCAGATGCCGGTATGCTCGTGCAGCGCGAATGCCCCGGAAACCACGCACTGCACCTTGTTGTGCGTCATCAGCCGGATGACTTCCCGGAAAAGCCTCTCCTGCTCCGCGCAAAATATGGGCGGCTGTGAAGAGCTCACAGGCAGCGGCTTTTCGTGGTCGTTCGGCATTCACCATTAGATGGCAACTCCAGCCTGCCGTGTTGTTGGACCGTGCCTGAAATCAGCAGCCTTTTCCGCCAGGCAACTTGATTGACATCCGCAATTCATCCCTGGGAATCAGTTCTATCTGTGTTACCTGCGGTAACTTTTGGAGCACCGTGTGGCTAAACAGGAATCATTGATCGAGATTGAAGGCCGCCAGATCAAACTCTCCAATCTGGATAAGGTCCTGTATCCCAAGGCCGGATTCACCAAGGGCCAGGTCATTGACTATTACATCCGCGTAGCGCCTGCGCTTCTGCCTCATCTTGCCGGACGCCCGCTCACCATGAAGCGCTATCCCGAAGGCGTTGAAGGGATGTTCTTCTACGAGAAGAACTGCCCCTCGTATCGCCCGGATTGGGTCAAGACCGCCAGGATTTGGAGCCAGGGTAACAAGCGCTTCATGTACTACTGCGTGGTGGATGAGCTGCCCACATTGGTCTGGATGGCGAACCTCGCCGACCTGGAGTTGCACACATCGCTCTCCATCGCGCCGGAGATGCAGTGTCCCACCGTCATTGCCTTCGATCTTGATCCCGGCCCGCCCGCCGGCATGGTCCAGTGTTGCCGGGTCGCTCTGTGGGTCCGGGAAATCTTTGCAGAGTTCGGGATGCAGGCTTTTCCCAAGACCTCCGGCTCCAAAGGTCTTCAGGTCTATGTGCCTCTCAACACCAATGTCACTTACGCCCAGACCAAGCCATTCGCGCACGCTATTGCCCGGCTGCTGGAAGATCGCCATCACGATTGCGTAGTCTCGGATATGAAGAAATCCCTGCGGACCAACAAGGTCCTGGTGGACTGGAGCCAGAACGATGTTCACAAGACCACAATCTGTGTCTATTCGTTGCGCGCCAAAGAGCAGCCCACAGCTTCCACTCCGGTCACCTGGAAGGAGGTAGAGAGTTGCTTGAAGAAAGACGATCCTGAGGATCTGCTCTTCACCTCCAGCCAGACCCTGGAACGAGTGGAAAAAATGAGAGACCTGTTCGAGCCTGTGCTCAAACTCAAGCAGAAGCTCCCGGAACCCGAATCATTGGCAAAGCTTGAAGGATCTCGGGCTCCCGCCCCTAAAACTGCCAAAGTTCCATCAATCCCATCACCGGCCAAAACAAAAAAGCCGGCTCCACGCATGAAGCCGGCAAAAAGAAAGAGATAGAGGTTTGTGAAAATTCGCGTTAATTCGCGCTGATTCGCGGCTAAAAAAGGTTTTGCTCTTAGATCGGGCATCGGATAGGGACCGGACAATCAAGGTCCATATGGCAGGTTTTTGGATCGAAGGTGCAGGCATTAGAGATAGCGAACCCTGCGCCCACGTTGTCCAATTCCACGGCGCTCAACTCGCGGGCGCGCAAACGGCTGAGCACTCTGCTGCTTTCTTTATTTTCCGGCATTAGATTCTCCTTTTGTAATAGAGAAAAGCATTTTCAGTTTGCGCTCTCCCATGTAGGGGATGCGATTGGACCGGCAAAACGGATCTAGGGGCAGCTCGGTATTTGTTCGCAATCTTGGTCCATCGTGCAGGTTTTGAAATCGAAGGTGCAGGCGTGGGTGATGATGAATCCTCCGCCGACATGCTGCACCTCCGCTACGCTCAACTCACGGGCACGCAAACGGCTGAGCACTCTGGTGTCTTCTGTGTTTCCTGGCATTTGGGTTCTCCTTGTTGTGCGAGTAGGGTCTATTAGAACGGTGGCGGCTCACAGTCACCCTCGAATGTACGGGTTTTTGGGTAGTGGGCTACTTTGGCTTTATGGTGACCGTGCAGCTTCTCCTTGTCATTCTGAGAGGATGTGACTTTTTTAAAAAATCGCGAATTTTTGCCGTGCAAGTACTTTGTTTTCAGCATGGCTTTTTAGCGAAAACCCAAAAAGTCACAGCCTCTGAGCCGAAGCGTAGCGCAGGGGAAGAATCCCACAACCGCATCCAGGCATCAAGCAGCATTCGACGTATTCATCTCACTCCCTGAAAGTGCATGCGGTTTAACTTTTTGCCCACAAAATATCTTTGGTTTGCGGTCAAAGTAGCCCGATGCCTGCGCCGTACATGAATTGACGCTCTTCCCCAAAACCCTCATAATAAAAAGTTTCCCTGATTACCACGGGTGCAGCAAGGAGTGCAGTCGCTTCATGGCCACAGTAGCTTCTCCGGTCAAGCGCGGTGTGCAGCCTGTTAGCGCTGGCCAAGGCCATTCCTTCCTCCTGCGGCGTCTTCATTCCCTCAGCGGCATCGTCCCTGTCGGCGTGTTCCTGATCGAGCACTTTTTTTCCAACGCCTTCGCCGCCAACGGCCCCCAAGCCTACGCCGGCCAGGTTAAGTTCCTCACCGGACTGCCTTTTGTGCCGGCGCTGGAGATTTTAGGAATCTATCTCCCGTTGGCGTTTCACTCTCTTTACGGTTTCTATATCTGGTATCGCGGTGACGCCAATGTCATCCAGTATCCGTGGACTGGCAATTTCATGTACAGCGCGCAACGCTGGACCGGCGGCATCACCTTCTTCTACATCTGCTGGCACGCCTATACCATGCGCTTCAGCGGCATCCACCTGCTCACGAACTCGCAAGCCGCATTTCACAAGGTGCAGGTGGAGTTGCAAAGTCCGTGGGCGCTGGCTTTTTACGTGGTCGGCATTGTGGCCGCTTCCTGGCACTTTGCCTGCGGTCTTTATCTCTTTTGCGCGAAATGGGGCGTCACGGTAAGTGACAAATCCCGCAAGCGTTTTGGCATGGTTTGCGGAGCCATCGCGGTAATTTTCATTGTCGTCGGACTGGTAACGCTGACCGCGTTCTTCCGTCCGCAGTGGGAGAACACGCCGGCAGATCTGTCGCCGCCCGCAGCCACGGTGGAGAAATAACAGGAGTTATGGCAAATCCCAGGATCATCGTAATCGGAGGCGGCCTGGCCGGGCTGGCTTCAGTCATCAAGATTGCCGAAGCCGGTGGAGATGTTGATTTGTTCTCCATTGTCCCGGTCAAGCGATCGCATTCCGTCTGCGCCCAGGGCGGAATCAATGCCGCAAAAAACCTCAAAGGCGAGGGCGATACTCCCTGGCAGCATTTTGACGACACCATCTACGGCGGCGACTTCCTGGCCAACCAGCCTCCGGTCAAAGCCATGTGTGATGCCGCGCCCAGCATCATTGATCTGCTGGACCGGATGGGCGTGCCTTTCAATCGCACTCTGGAGGGCCTGCTCGATTTCCGCCGCTTCGGCGGGACGCTCTACCATCGCACCGCTTTTGCCGGGGCCACGACTGGCCAGCAATTGTTGTACGCCCTGGATGAGCAGGTGCGGCGCTACGAAGCCGAAAGCCGCGTCACCAAGTTCGAGTATTGGGAATTCTTGAGCGCTGTGCTGGATTCCAGTCGCACCTGTCGCGGTATCTGCGCCATGAACCTGCGCACCATGGAGCTCCGCACCTTCCCCGCGGACGCCGTAATTTTTGCCACCGGCGGAATCGGCGCCATCTTCGGCAAGTCCACCAACTCCGTTGTCTGCACCGGATCGGCGCAGTCGGCGCTCTACCAGCAAGGCTGTTTCTACGCCAATGGTGAGTTCATCCAGGTGCACCCGACGTCCATTCCCGGAGAAGACAAGCTGCGCCTGATGTCTGAGTCTGCGCGCGGTGAAGGCGGCCGCGTGTGGGTGCCAAAAAACAAAGGCGACAACCGTGACGCTCTAAGCATTCCCGCGGCCGAACGCTTTTACTTCCTGGAAGAGTGGTTCCCCCAGTATGGCAACCTGGTTCCCCGCGATGTCGCCACTCGGGCCATTCACAAAGTTGTCTACGAGTTGGGCTTGGGCATAGACGGCCAGCCCATGGTCTATCTTGATCTGACTCACATTGATCGCGATACGCTGGACCGCAAGCTGGAAGGCATTCTGGAGATTTACCAGAAGTTTGTGGGCGATGATCCGCGCAAAGTTCCTATGAAAATCTTCCCCGGAATGCATTACACCATGGGCGGGTTGTGGGTGGACTACAAGCAGGCCACCAACATCAAGGGCATCTTTGCCGCCGGAGAATGCGAATACGGATATCACGGCGCCAACCGGCTGGGGGCCAACTCCCTGGTCTCATGCATCTGGGGCGGATTTGTTGCCGGACCGCAGGCCATGGCCTACGCCAAAAACAATATGAAACCCACTGACGGCGTAGGCAGCGGGGTTTTTCAGCAGGAAACAAAACGCCAGGAAGAGTTCAACCGCCGGCTGATGACCTCTTCCGGCCATGAGAACCCCTTCCGCCTGTGGCGCGAACTGGGCGAGATCATGACCAAGAACTGCACCGTGATCCGCTACAACGATGCCTTAAAGGCCACTGACGCCAAGATCGTCGATCTCCTGGATCGCTTCAACCGCATCAACTTGAGCGACAAGAGCAGTTGGGCCAACACCTCATTTGCTTTCACCCGCCAGCTCTACAACATGCTTCAGCTCTCGCGCGTGATCGCCCAGGGAGCGGGCATGCGCAATGAATCGCGAGGCGCGCACTACAAGCCGGATTTTCCCGACCGCGATGATAAGAACTGGCTCAAGACCACCAAAGCCTATTTCGCCCCGGACGTAGATGAGCCGCGATTTGAGTTCGAGCCGGTGGACATCTCGCTGATTCCACCCAGGCCCAGAAGGTATGATATGGCGAAGTGAAGCAGTACTTGGTATTGAGCAGTTAGTATTTAGCTACAATACTGTTCACTTAACGAGGACGCGAAAAAAGTTTCGTCATCCCGAGGGTTTACCCACGCGTTAGCGGGGGTAAATCGGAGGGACCTTGCGTTCAG
>DATDGL010000003.1:0-21594 GCA_036522115.1 Candidatus Angelobacter sp. | reverse complement strand
GCTGCCAGCATGGTACGTTCGTTGCGTAACCGCCGCCTGGGCTTCCACCCGGCCGTGGCTCTGATATTTTTTCCGCAGACGCTGCAGCGCGCGCGTCACGTCCGCCGCGCTTACATGGTCTCCCGGCTCCAGTCCCGTGGCGATCTCGATCTCCTGCGTGCTGTAACCGGGCGTGCCGGTCATGGTGATCCGCCCCACGCGCGCGCGAATCCCCTTCGTGATCACAAACGTGACCTTGATCTGCTGGTTCTTTTCATCCTTCTCGTACTTGGGCTCGATCCTGGCCTGATAGTAGCCGTTCTCCTGCAGGATGCGCTGCAGCCCCTGGATCGCCACCGTGATCTTCTCCTGCGTAAACTGCTCGCCCAGGTTCAACTTGCTGGCATTCACCAGTTGATTGCTGCTGGGTGGATCGGGCGCTCCGGTCACCAGGATCGAACTGAAAAAGAAATTCTCTTGCGTATCAAACGTCAAAGTGACCTCGCCTTGAGAACCTCTTTCCGCATTCACCTGGATGTCTGTGAACAATCCGGTGTCATAAAGCGCCTGGACGCTCTGCCGCACCCTGTATTTATCCAGAGGCTCATGGGCCTTCTGCTCGATCAGCGTCTCCAGCCAGGCGGGATGCTCAGCCGCTCCGCTGTTAACACGGACTTCGGCAACCTTGGCGCCTTGCAGACTATTCAGCCCTCCGGCTAAAAAGGGGGACGCGTTCTCAGACGCAGCCGGAGACTGCGTCGAAGTTTTCTGCTGCGCCGTTGCCCGTAAACTGGAAACACCGGCGCACAGCAAAAACGCCAGATAAACTGGTCGAAAACGCAAAATCATCACCTTGGTTGATCTAAGCTGCCCCTGCTCGAATGGCAGCCGCTCCGGTTATGTTGTATAAACCCAATTCTGACTTTTTCGCTTCTCACTGCTGAGTGCGCATGATGGGGTCGAATCTGGGCTTGATTTTCAGATTAACCCAATTCCCAAACGGAGGTAAGTACTTTACGCAACCAATCGAGTGTATGGAATTTACCCGTGAAAATGGAAACCCGGCTTCAGTTTGCGGGATTTGAGTATTCTGTGAGTTGCGCCAGCAGAAGCTCTTCGAGATAGTTCGACATAACGGAAACGTCAATATGGCCGGCATCCCAAGCCCGATCAGCAGCCTTGAGTGCGGCATAATAAGGCTGCCGGTTTTCGCGGATTCGCTCAGGGACTGTTTTCCTGCCTGCGAGCAATCTGCCTTGCTTCATGCAGAGCAGATAGTAGCAGGCGGCCCTGGCGGTCCTTCCATTCCCTTCCACGAACGGATGTATCCAGTTGAGCCTTCGGGATTGTCCTTTTCGCGAACAGACATGATGTGGAAGAGCAGCCAGATCCGCAGCAGGCTACAATGATTTCTTTACAGGAGTCGGATTTTTTTCGATGTTTGCCTGACGCTTTCCTTGGTGATGTTTTTGGCGGTGGCGGGAGCATTGCCGTAGGCGAAGCTTATCCTCTGCTCCTGTAAATCTTCTTCCGTCACCTGGGTCAGGCGCGAAGCTTCCAGGGCCCTTTTCAGGTCAGGATTCGCTTTAATTTCTCCGAGAAATTGTTTTCTGTCTGCCATGGCGCTGCTAACTGGCCCTTCCCTGATGGTTCATTTCCTTAGTGAGAGGAAAAACTAAACGAAGACTTCTTCCCGCTTGACGCCAGCATAACCGGATCGATGGAAAACAGCAAGCAGACGATTTACAAAGGGTGTAATTAAGAGTGCGAGTCAAGCCAGTACTCATGCTGTTTACTTAAGCGGTTTCGGGACCTTTTGAGTTAAACGATGGAACCCGCAAGGTCCCTCCGCTTTACCCCGCTGGCGCGTGGGTAAAGCCTCGGGATGACGAACCATGTTGGGGGGCCCTTCGCAAATAGTGACTCTCACTTTTAATTACACCCATTTGCAAAGCCTTGGTACCTCGTGTTTGCGCAGTTTCCGCTGAATCCGTTTACTGCATCCCGTGAGGCATATGGTGTCGGGCAACTTCCGGGCATCCCTCGCGTAAGGTACCGCTTCGGTTACCAGGTTTACCCGTCTGCTGCCCTTCTATAATAAACATCGTGCCTCTCGACGACCGTTATTCGCGGCAAGTCCTCTTTCCCGGGATCGGCCCTGAGGGCCAGAGACGGCTTGCCCGCGCCAAGGTCGCCATTGTCGGCTGCGGCGCCACCGGAGCATGTGTTGCCGGCCTGCTGGCGCGGTCCGGCGTGGGCCGCCTGCGCATCATCGACCGCGACTACGTGGAGAGCAGCAATTTGCAGCGGCAGGTGCTGTTTGACGAGGCCGATGCCGCCGAGTCTATCCCCAAAGCCGTGGCTGCGGCGCGCAAGATTGCCGCCTTCAATTCGGAAGTCCAGGTTGACCCGCGAGTAGCGGACCTCACCCCCGCCAATATTGATTCCCTGCTGAAGGCAGACGAAACCGATCTCATCCTGGACGCGACGGACAATTTTGAGACCCGCTACCTGGTCAATGATTTTGCTGTCAAGCACAAGCGGACATGGATCTATGCTGCCGCCGTCGGCTCTTACGCCGCTACCATGAACGTATTGCCGGGGGAGACAGCCTGCCTCTCCTGCATCTTCCCCACTCCGCCGCAGGGGACGGTAGAGACCTGCGACACGGCCGGCATTTTGAATGCAGCCGTGAATCTGATCGGATCGATTCAGGCCGCCGAAGCTCTTAAATTTCTGGTGGGCGCCCGGGAGAAGACGCGGCGCACTCTCCTCTCCTTTGACGTGTGGACCAATGAGCACGCTGAAGTGGCGGCGGGCCAGCCAAGATCGGATTGCGGAACCTGCGTGAAGCAGGAATTCTGTTATCTTGCGGGCAAGGGCCGCGCGCAGATCACCTTGTGCGGCAGAAATTCAGTTCAGATTCACGAGCGCCAGCGCCCCGTGGATTTCAGCGAAATGACCTCGCGCCTCCAGCCCCATGGAACGGTCAAGCACAACAGTTTTGTCCTGAAGTTCTGGTGCGAGCCCTACGAACTCACCCTCTTTCCCGATGGCCGCGCCATTATTAAAGGAACCACGGATACAGCAGTGGCCCGCAGTTTGTACGCAAGGTTCATAGGAAGCTAGGTCGTGATGCGAGCGATTAGTAAGAGGCTCTCCGGCAAGCGTTTCCAAAGGCTGCAGGCCGTTAAGCCATCCCGGGGCCACAAACTCACTCTCGCTTCTTAAATTCCAGCGAAGCAGAATTCATGCAGTACCGCAGCCCGGTTGGCTTGGGGCCATCGGGAAAAACATGCCCCAGGTGCGCTCCACATCTGCGGCAGGAGACGGAGATTCGTCTCATGCCGAAACTGCTGTCTTCCGTAGTCTCAATGTTCTGTTCCGCAATCGGCTCCCAGAAGCTGGGCCAGCCGGTCCCCGATTCGAACTTTGTATCCGAGCGAAAGAGGGCGGTTTCGCAGCAGATGCAGCGATACAGGCCCTGGTCATGTTGGTCCCAGTGCGCTCCCGTGAATGCCCGTTCCGTTCCCTCATGGCGGGTGACGGTGAACGCCTCCGGCGAGAGTTGCTGCTTCCATTCGCCATCATTCTTCACCACTTTGGGCAGGCAGGCGGTTCCCTTCCGCTCACCCGCATCGGAGAACTCCACAATCTCAACTTCCTGCGCTTCCTGTTTGGACGTCTCTTGTGCCTGTTCCTTGTTCATACAACCAGTATAAGAGTTTAGCTTTCAGCAGTCAGCAGTCAGTACTCGGCCCACGGCACGCCGGGGTCTTCGACATTCAGCCCGCAAGCGGTGTGGGCTGAAGGACAGCCGGAACGTTGGCATGGTTAAAACGCGCGCTGCGAACACGACTCCAGGACGCCGCTCGTCTGCGGCGCGGACTCACTTCGTCTTCAAGTTGCACCCTCGCTGAAAATCTCCTGCCGAACTTAAAACACTACTAAAGCACGACACACTATTTAAAATGCCATAGTTGCTGTCACTGTTTCCTTTTGAATACGGTGGCGTTGCCCGGAGAACGAAGTACGACTTCGGTTACTTTTCCGCCAGCGTCGCGCTTGAACTCGATGGTGAGGTTGGGCGCGGACTTCACGCCAAAGCTCGTCCCACGTTTGGGAATCAATTCCAGGGCCGGCGCGCCCGGGAACGTCAGGGCCAGAGTGTGGTCGCCCCGCAGTTCAATGGTCAGGGGCACCGGGCTGCCGGGAACGTCATACTGTCCGGCAAAGGGCTCGATGAAGCTCCGCTCGGTGAGTTGCCGGTCAGGCAGGCGCGTGAACACCTCCGGTTTTACGCCGCCCACAGGCACAGACAGTGAACCAATTTCTCCATTGCTGTCTATCTGAAACGTGATGATCAGCTTCTCGAACGGATCAAAGGGGTTTTCCGGCACCTGAAAACTATCATATTGATAGTGTTTGAGCGTCTCGGAAACCTTGTTGAACTTCATTTTGAAACCGTCGGTGTCAGGGGCAATGGAGACGATTCCGTAGCCGGGATTCTCATAGTCACCCGAGTAGTCGGCAAGTTCGTGTGAAGGATGTGTTCCGAGAACCCGTCCTACGTAGCCTTTGTTCTTGGCTTCTTCCTCAGCTTGCTTTCCTTTGGTTTCAGCGTCCAGAAAGCGCTTGCTCCAGGGCACCGGATCCATGCCAAGCATCCGATCAAAGACATTCCAGGCTACGATGCTAGGCAGCGGCGTCCCATCCATATTCGTCAGAACCACAACACCAATGCGTTCGTTGGGGAGGAAAGCGAGCTCGGCGCTAAAACCGTCTATGTTGCCGCCATGCTCCACCTGCTTGTGCCCGCGATAGCCGGCGATAAAAAAACCCATCCCGTAGCTCCCTTCACTCAGTTCCTTGTAGTCGGGTTGGCCTTGAATCACCATTTGCGGGGTCTGCATCTGGGAGGCATTGTCGGCAGAGAGAAGCTGCTTGCCCTCGAATTTGCCCAGGTTCATGTGGAAGAGCAGATATCGGCTCATGTCGTTAGCACTGCTGTTGATCTCACCCGCTGGTCCCATGGCGCAGCGGTCGGGGCATTGAGCATCGAAGGGGATGCGCTTCACTTCAGCTTTGAGATCGCGTCCCTTGCGATAACCAAAGGCGAAGTCGGTACTGTTCTGTGAGTCTTTGTAAGAGTAGGTTGTGCCGTTCATCCCAAGCGGTGTGAGGATGCGCTTCCTGATTGCGTCTTCCCAAATCACTCCATCCAGTTTGCCGGCAATGTAGCCGGCTGTCATGAACATCAGGTTGTTGTACTGGAAGGTATAGCGCAGCGGCTTGCTGAGCTCCAGGTACTGAAGCCGGCGGATCAGGTCCTCTCGCGAGAAATCCGACGTATACCACACCAGGTCGTGACGCGGCAGCCCGCTGCGGTGGGTAACCATGTCCCGAATCGTCAGTTGCTCCGTGACCGTGGGTTCAAACATGCGGAAGCCGGGCAGATATTCGCGAACCGGCTTGTCCCAATCCACTTTGCCTTCATCCATCTCCATGCCCAACGTGCTCACCGTGAATGATTTGGTAATGGAGCCGATGGAGAATAGCGTGTTGGCGGTAACCGGTAGTTTCTTCTCGACATCGCGATAACCGTATCCCTTCAGCAGAATCACTTTGTCGCCTTGTACAATGGCTACCCCGACCCCCGGCACCTTCCAGTCCTTCATGGCCTGAGCGACGAAATCGTCGAACCCGCTCAGCGCGGTACTCCCCTGGGCTTGCGCCGGTTGCTGCGCGGCCGCTATTGCCGGATCGGAGATCAAGCAGGTGAAAAACAGATTCAGGAAACAAATTGCAGTGAGGAGAGATAGCCACCGTTCGCGTCGCACGCGGACCTCCTTTAATTTGCAAGTAGCGGTGGGGGACAGGTTACCATGTTCCCCAGTCTTTGCGGCATCGAGACTTCGAACCGCCAATGCCGCCGGTCACCGAATGAACAGAGCACGTTCCGTCTGCTAGACTATCTGTTCCATTTCCCCCAAGTCCGACAGCCATGGTTCAAACACAAGAGCGTCGCAGCAGTTCCCTCCTCTGGTGGGGGTTGCTCATCACCGTCCTTGGATTCCTCAGCAATTTCCTTTATTGGCTTCCCATTCCGCAGGGCGTGATTCCCTGGATCAACCTGTTTGTGCCCTTGATTGGTCTGGTCTTACTTGCTTTGGGACTGTTGCGTTCGTGGTCGGGCGCCAGTCTCTGGCTCAAGGGTTTAGGCGCTTTTCTTGGACTACTATCCGCAGTGGTCTTGACCTTTTCCGTTTGGATCTTCTTCCGCGCCAGGGACGTACCGCGTTCGGGTGGCGCGCCGCAGGTCGGACAAAAAGTTCCCGATTTCACGCTACAGGACTCAACCGGCCAGCCCGTTTCGCTTTCCCAGATGCTCGCCAACCCTATAGCCAACTCCACCCGGCCCAAGGCACTCCTGCTGGTGTTCTATCGCGGGTATTGGTGACCCTTCTGCACCCTCGAGTTGCGAGGAATTCAGAAGGACCTGCTGGAATTTCAGGCCGCTGGTATTCGTCCTGTGGCCATCAGCGTGGATCCGCCGGAAGAGTCGGCCAAGCTGCGCACCACCGCCGGGTTTACCTTCACTTTTCTGTCCGACACAAGGATGGATGCAATCCGCCGTTACGACCTTGTTCATCGCGGCGGCGGCCCGGAAGGACACGATATCTCCCGTCCCGCTGAATTTCTCATCGATTCCTCGGGAATCGTCCGCTGGGAAAACTTCACTGAAGACATTCGCGTTCGACCGAAGGCCGATCAAATGCTCGCCGCCGCTAAGAACATACCCTGACCGTCTGGGCTTGCACACGCACTGAGGGAAACGAGATGCAGGTTGGGTTTCCCGACACGCACGCTCTGCTGCAAACCTCGCCCGGCGCGGCTGTGTGGTCAACCAGCAGACACCGCGCAGCAAATTAGCCATGCCCACAAAGCTGCGTCTCGCCAGCCCACAACCCTAGCGGGCTGAATGCCGACTGCTTGTGCTCCATGCTTCTATTCACGTCAGTTCTCTAAGCAGCTCAGCAGGGCTGGTTCCCAGCTTCTGCGCGATGATCAACAGGGTTGCCAAAGTAATATTTGCGCGACCGCGCTCGATTTCGCCCATATGGCTGCGATTCAGCCCACACATATCTGCAAAGGACTCCTGCGACCATCCCATCCTCGACCGGTTTTCACGAATTCTTGTCCCCAGTTGTATTTGAATATTCATTTCGGGCCCTCAATTCGTCCTGTAGTTTAGGCGAACAAAAAGCGAAAAGTCAAATACCCCTGCCGCCAGAATTCAGGGGGGCGCCCTCCCCGCTGATTGCTTGCTTCACTCCATGGCCAGTGGGTGCTTAACCCGGCGAAGGGATTGGGGGTTCTCCTCCGACCGGATTTGGCTTTACGCACTGTGCTCCCGGCGCCGCGACCCGGCACAGTTGCAAATGCTTGCGGACGAAGTGCAAAACGCACGCCAATCCTGACCGGAAATGCTTTCCCAATTGGGATTCTGTTCTCAAGACTACATCCGTGCTTGCATTCTGCTCATCCTACTGGTAGGTTGTTCCAACCCTAGGTGGTGGTTTATGCTTCGCAAAATTCTGTGGGTTTCAACGTTCTTGATTTCACTCGCCGCTTTTTCCCAGGTGAGTGCGCCCCCAAACCAGTATTCGGCTAAAGCCCTTCCCGCCGGTTACGGCGGCACGGTATGGACCGGTTCTGGACTGGTGGGAGGCGTCTTGTTGACGACGCCAAGCAGCAGCTTCCCTGCCATTGCCAATACGGCGGGGATCAGCGATGGAGGACGCGCCGGCATCAGCAACAGCGTCCCTTTCAATAGCGGAATGCCTACCACTGCGCCTGCGGGAACCTATGTGTACCTGCCCTATACAACTCCCCTGGGGGAGAACTCTGGGGCCTCGAACGCTGAGGGGGCTTCAGAAAGACCCACCAATGACCTGCTGCCGTCATATTTCACCAACAATGTCGGGACTCCCATTGCCACGGGGCCCAGCCTGGCTGAGATCGCGGCCCGTTACGGAGGCGGCCGGGGCGTGCCAGCCCGCCAGGGTCGGCAAAATGTGCGGACCTACACCAATGCCGATGTCCCCCACGAGAATGCCGGAATGCTGACGAAGATCTGGGTGGCAGAGGGCAAACTGCCGGCTGCCGCGCAGGATTCACCCACACTCATGGCATCCGCTGTGGCTCCCGAGTCTCCAGCGCCCACGTCGCGACCGGCGACGCAGCCGCAGACTCAAAGCAGCAGCTCCGCTCCGGGGAGCGGGCAGGGCCAGGCTCAAAAGCTTCCGACCTCTTCCACCTTCCTTCCGCTGCTGGGATTGCTAGGTCTGGCAAGCGGCGGCTTGGGGCTGTTGTTGAGGCGGCGGGCGCTAAGCTAAAAGGCGCAGCCCAGGACCGGCCCTCCACACCTGACTTTTACTGAAAGCGCAAAAGCACTCTGCATATAGAATGTCTCTCTAGCAGAGAGGCGATAATTTGCAGCCTGAAACCGCAAGTCCCAAATCCCAACTTCGCCGCGAAATGGGCTTTTGGGATGTATTGCTCTTCAACATCGCTGCCGTCCTCGGGCCGCGGTGGATCGCCACGGCAGCGCAGAACGGCGCGTCTTCCATCAGCTTGTGGATCGTCGCATCGCTTTTCTTCTTCCTGCCCACCGCTCTCATCATCATCGAGCTATCCACCCGCTATCCCGCTGAGGGAGGCCTTTACGTCTGGAGCAAAGAGGCCTTTGGCGACTTTCACGGTTTCGTAGCCGGTTGGACTTACTGGATTTACACCTTCTTCTACTTCCCCGGACTGCTCAGTGCAAGCGTAGCCATGTCCGTATTCATCGGAGGCCCCAAGTACGCATGGCTCGCGGACAGCAAGGCCTACACCCTTGGCACCTCCCTTGGCCTGCTGGCCATTGCCGTAATCCTGAACATCGTTGGTCTCAACATTGGTAAGTGGCTGCAGAATGCAGGCGGAATCGGCACCTATGTTCCGCTGCTCATGCTGCTGGGGCTGGGCGGATACGTCGCGTTCCATCACGGCAGCGTGACTCAATTCACCTGGAAATCCGCGATGGCCCATTGGGATTTCGGCACCGTCAGTTTGTGGTCAACCATAGCCTTTGCCTTTACCGGCATGGAACTGGTGTGCGCCATGAGCGAAGAGGTGCACGAGCCGCGCAAGACCTTCCCGCGCGCCATCTACGCTTCAGCGCTGCTGATTGCTGTGATCTACGTTGTGGGAACAATGGCCACGCTGGTGTTGCGTTCGGCGTCTGACGTTGATGAGCGTAATGGCGTTTTCCAGGCCCTTACCGGAGGCTCAGTCACGCTGGGTATTGCCTGGTTTGGAGTGCTGGCAGCCCTGCTGGTGACGGTAGGCAACGCCGGCGGCGTGGGCGCCACCGTTGCCGGGGTCGCGCGCGTACCCTTTGTCGCGGGAATCGACCGCTATCTGCCTGCTTTCTTCGGCAAGATCCATCCTCGCTGGAGGACCCCGTGGATCTCAATTTTGATCCAGGCTGGCATCTCCGCCCTCATCCTCATCCTGACCCAGTACTTCACTGCTCTGCAGAACGGATACCGGTTTCTTGTATCCATGGCAGTCATCCTGTATTTCATACCCTTCCTCTACATGTATGCCGCGGTCATCAAGCTGTCCGGCCGGCCCGAACGAAATACCAATACCCTGGCCGTGCTGATACCCGGTGGACGTGTCGGGGTCTGGATTGCCGGAGTGCTCGGCTTCACCGTAACCCTGGCGTCAGTGCTGCTGTCCGCAATTCCGCCCGCAGGCTATAAGACCTTGAGGAGCAAGGTGCTGTTCGATATCAATGTCGTGGTCTGGACAGGCATCCTGATCGGTATTGGGTTGGCGCTTTTTTGGCTGGAACCGGGAAGAAGAACCAATCCGGCGGCGCAAGCCTCTTCCTAAGCCGCTTCGGGTAAAACTTACACTCATTTTGCGGCTTACAGGCAACCAAAGTTCATGGATTAGGCTTCCATAGGCTTCAGGCATAGCACTTCCGGGAGGCCCGCCATAATATCCAGTGCAACGAACCAGCAACTCAGCCGCATCTCAAATGATACGCGGCCTCAAAAGGGCAAATTGACACAAGCTAAGAAAATAATCGCGTCGGGGCTGTCGGAAGCGGAAGCGATTGTTCGGGCCAAGGGCGGCGATACTGCCGCCTTCGAAGGCCTCTATGGGCTCCATAAGCGACGGGTCTATTCGCTGTGTCTGCGTATGACCGGTAATACGGCGGAGGCAGAAGATCTCACACAGGAAGCCTTCTTGCAGCTCTATCGCAAGATTGCTACCTTCCGCGGCGAGTCGGCATTTTCCACCTGGCTGCATCGTCTTGCCGTCAACGTGGTGCTCATGCACCTGCGCAAGAAAGGGTTGCCGGAAGTTTCCCTGGATGAGGCGCTTGAGCCCCAGCACGAAGACGGGCCCAAGAAAGACATCGGGGCGCGTGATAACGTTCTGGCCGGCTCCATCGATCGCGTAAATCTGGAGCGGGCCATTGAGAGTTTGCCGCCGGGATATCGCATCATTTTTGTGCTCCACGATGTTGAAGGGTACGAGCATAACGAAATCGCGGAGATGATGGGCTGCTCCATTGGCAACAGCAAGTCACAACTACACAAGGCGCGCATGAAGCTGCGCGATCTGCTCAAGCTCAGTAGAGCGGAAAAGGCCACCCGCCGGTGAGCGGCTGGGCAACAAGTCGGGAGAGAGGATAAGAGAATGAATTGCACGCAGTTCCAGGAAGTGCTGCCCCACATCATTGAGAGCGGTGGCAACGCCGACCAGGAGACGCACCTCAAGACCTGCCGCGAGTGCGGAGATCTGGTGCGCGATCTCCGCTACATTGCTGACCAGGCCAGGTTGCTGCTGCCCATGCGTGATCCCAACCCCCGCGTGTGGAACAATATCCAGCAGTCTCTCGCGCGCGAGGGGCTGGTTCCGGAGGGTCGAATGTCCCGCCCGGGACATATATTGAAAAACTCATCACCGCAAAAAAAAAACTGGACACCCTTAGGATTGGCCGTCGCCGCAATCGCAGTTCTCGCCCTGGCCGTGCTTCTGGTAAATTATCACTCGACTAACTCCACAACTCAGAAAAACCTGGCTGCACCCGCTGCGGACCAAAGCGCAACAACTGCCTCCAACGCGGAAGATCAAATGCTGATCAGCCAGATCTCGCAGCAAGACGCGGATGTGGCCAAGGCCTATCAGACAAGTTTGGAGGAGGTCAATTCGTATATCTCCGACGCACAAAAGGCGGTGGTGGACGACCCCGCTGATTCAGCCGCGCAGCAGCATTTGCAGGATGCTTTTCAGCAGAAAGCCATGCTTTACCAGATGGCAACCGCACGCACGCTGGAGTAAGGGGGCCGCAAGGCCATGAAAAAACTTGGTGCAGCCATCCTGGGTGGTATCTTGCTGGCGGGACCGGCCCTGGCCATGGCTGCCGAATCCGCGCGCCAAACCAGGCTCGCCATTGTTCCCGGTGGCTCTGTCAACGTTGTCAATCGCTACGGTTCCGTGACTTTGCATCCGGGCAGTCCGCACCAGCTAGTGGTAAACGCCACAACCCATTCCGACAAGGTGGAAGTAGACGCAAACAGCGTCCCTGACGGCAAAAGAATTGACATCCGCACTCACGCCCTTCCCCAACAGCGGCCCACCAGCAGTGAATCCAGTGTCGATTACGATATCGCCATTCCATCCGGCGTCTCGGTAACCATCACCACCGCCACTGCTCCGATCACCGTTGACAATATTGGCGGTGATCTCTCACTCTCTTCAGATACCGGCCTGGTGACGGTGAAGAATGCCGTCAACACCCACCTGGAAGTGCGAGGCGTAGCTGCTCCGGTGGTTTTGTCAGACGTGACCGGGCAAGTTGAGGTCACCTCCAGCGGCGGCAATGTCCAACTTACCCATGTCTCCGGCCCGCGGGTCCGGATCAGTACCACCAGCGGCAACATCACCTATCACGGTGATTTTTCCACCGGCGGCTCCTATCTTTTGAGCACCCATAGCGGCAACATAGACGTCACGCTTCCGGAGAAGGCATCCGTTGATCTCAGTGCACAATCGCTAAAAGGCTCCGTGGAAAACGACTATCCTCTTCAAGCCAAGTCCCACATGACTTTTGTCCCTGATGAAGGACGTTCCTTCGCAGGTACCTCCAATTCCGGTTCATCCTCAGTTGAGCTAGAGTCATTCAGTGGTAGAATCCGCGTAAAGAAACAATAGCGGAAGATTAAAGCTTCTTCCATTAAAGCTTCTTCCAATGACCTGAACACTGGTGACTGGCCCAGAGCAAAGGTGGCGTGTCTTCCTCATCGGCTTCATGGGTGCGGGCAAGACCAGCGTTGGCAAAATCCTGGCCCAGAGCCTGGGATGGAAGTTCCACGATTTGGATCAGATCATTGAAAGCCGGGAACAACGGAGCATCGCCGCAATCTTCGACGAGGTGGGAGAGACCGGCTTCCGCGAAATCGAGACTGCCGCCCTCATGCAACTGCTGGAACAAAGCCGGATGGATCCAGGTTCCATCGTTGCCCTGGGAGGCGGCGCCTTCGTCCAGCAGAAAAACAGGGACGCCCTAAAGCACGCCGGCGCCACCACGGTTCTGCTCACCGCGCCACTGGAAGAGTTGCGGCGACGCTGCCAGAACGCTGACGTGCGTCCCCTGGCCCGAGACCAGAACAAATTTGAGCAGCTATTTGCCAGCCGCCGCGAAGCTTACAGTCTTGCTCAATTCAAGGTGGATACGTCAGGCAAGCAAGTTCAGCAAGTGGCGCTGGAAATCGAGCAGATGCTCAAAAAGCAATTGGCAATTGGCACATAGGAATTGGCTCTTAGCTTTTGGCTCTTGGCTCTTGGGTAGGCGGTTCGGAGCCTGGCAGGTTGTGGTTTTGAATCTAATTGCTGATCAAGGGTTAGCTAAGTACTAAATACTAATTACTGACTACTGGAGTATCCCGTGAAGAAGTTAACCGCTCTGCTTACTGTGCTGATGATGGCTTCCGGCCTTTGGGCCACCGGCGACAAGGACAAAGAGAAAAAGAGTGGGTCCAGCAAGATTGTCGATTCCGGGAGTTTTGGAATTTTCATGAACGGCAAGCGCATCGCCACGGAAAAGTTCCGCATCGAGCAGGGCCCGGAAGTAGGCACGATCAACTCCGAAATCAAAGTGGACGATGGAAACACCAAGGCGGAGCAGAGCGCAGAGATGCAGATTGCCACCAACGGAGAGCTGCGCCTCTATAAGTGGCGGTCCACTGTCCCCTCCCACGAAGAATCCATCGTAGAACCAAAAGAAGATTTTCTGATTGAACATCTGACCTCTTCCGACCAGAAAAAACGTGATGTTCCTTACATTCTCCCGCTCACCACTGTCATCCTGGACGACAATTTTTTCTCTCACCGCGAGCTCCTGATATGGCGCTACCTGGCCGGCGGGGGCTGCGTGCAAAAGGACAACCAGATCGCCTGTGGGCCAAGCCATTTTGGCGTCTTGGTCCCGCGCCAGCACCTGGCCGCCAACACTATCGTCGAGCTTGTGGGCCCGGACAAAACAACCGTCAAGTCCACAGAAAGGGAGCTCAACAAAATCAAGATGGATGCGGACGGAGTGCAATGGTTCTTCTGGGTTGACGACGACTACAAAGTAATCAAGATTGCCATTCCCTCCAACAACGTCGAGGTTGTGAGGGACTGAAGGCATTGGGCAATCGGACCATTTGGTAATTGAGTAAATTTCGGGCCGCGGCATGATTGTTTGCGCTGACTCAATTACCCGAATGCCAGATTTCTTGATCCGCCTACGCAGCTTACCGCCAGAACGGTGGATGCTAAAATTTAAGCGACCATGAAAATCCCCGTGGGCATTCTTGGCGCGACCGGCACGGTCGGGCAACGTTTTATCCAACTCCTGGAGAACCATCCCTGGTTTGAAATTACCTGGATGGCCGCCTCCGACCGCTCGGCGCAAAAGACCTATACCGACGCCTGCAAATGGAGACTGAGCACTCCTTTGGCTGCGCACATTGCCGCCATGAAAGTTTCTTCCGCGGTCCCTGAAGACGCGCCCAAACTGATTTTTGCGGCGCTGGATTCCGCAGCCGCCACCGAACTGGAGCCCCGGTTCGCCGCCGCCGGCTGCGCCGTGGTCTCTAACTCCAGTTCTTTCCGCATGCAAGAAGACGTTCCCCTGGTCATTCCCGAGGTCAACAGCGACCACCTGGAACTGCTCAAAACGCAGAAGTGGTACAAGGATAGTGGCGGGTTCATCGTTACCAACCCCAACTGCTCGGCCATCGGACTGGTCATGGCCCTGGCGCCTCTGCACCGCAGGTTTGGCGTGGAAAAAGTCTTCGTCGCTACCATGCAGGCAGTGAGCGGAGCCGGATATCCCGGTGTGGCCTCTCTGGACATTCTGGGCAACGTGATTCCCTACATCGCCAACGAAGAACCCAAGATGGAAGCAGAATCGCGCAAGCTGCTGGGAACGCTCAATGGCAATAGCGTCGTGCCCGCGGACCTCGCCGTAAGCGCGCATTGCAATCGCGTGGCCGTGGAAGATGGCCACACAGAATCCGTTTCTCTCAAATTGCGCCGGACCGCTCCGGCCGAGGAAATCATCTCTACCTGGAATAGTTTTCGCTGCACTGCGCAGAAGCTCAAGCTGCCCAGCGCACCGCAGCAGCCGATCATCTACGATCCCACTCCCGACCGACCGCAGCCGCGCCTGGACATCCATCGTGGCGCAGGAATGTCCGCCGTTGTGGGCAGGCTCCGTCCCTGCAACCTCTTCGACTGGAAATTTACCGTCCTCTCCCACAACACCATTCGCGGCGCCGCCGGCGCTGCCGTGCTCAATGGCGAACTCCTCAAAGCTCAGGGGTATTTAACTTGATTGTAATGAAATTCGGCGGCACCTCAGTCCAGGACGCTGAGGCCATCGACCGGGTAGCCGCTATTGTCCGCGAGCGCCTGCCTGAAACTCCAGTCGTGGTCGTAAGTGCGCTGGCCAAAATTACGGACCAGCTTCTGGCCATGGCCGCCGCATCCGCATCTGGCAACCGCGAAAAAGCTCTGGAACTTTCTCTGGCTGCCCGCGAACGCCATTTCAATACTGCCTCTGACCTGCTTGGGACAGGCCGATTCGCCCAGATTCACAGTGAGCTAGAGGATGAATTCAACGCCCTCGATGAGCTGCTGCGCGGGGTCGTCGCCGTAGGCGAACTCACTCCTCGCACTACGGACAACATTGCCGGCTTCGGCGAGCGTGTCTCCAGCAGGATTGTTACCGCCGCCTTTTCCGTGCGCGGCCTGAACGCCTCTCACGTAGATTCGCGGCAATGCCTGATCACCGACGCAAACTTCACCAAGGCAGTCCCCGACTTCGACGAGACCAACGCCCGGCTGCGCGAGGTTGTGAAGCCGCTGCTGCACCATGGCCGCGTGCCCGTCATGGGCGGCTTCATCGGCTCGACGCGTGAGGGAATCTCCACCACCATCGGGCGCGGCGGCTCAGATTTCACCGCTGCCATCGTGGGCGCAGGACTGAATGCGCAACGCATTGAAATCTGGACTGACGTGGACGGCATGATGACCACCGATCCCGGCCTCTGCCCCGGAGCGCACCGCATCAAGACCATCAGTTTTGAGGAGGCAGCCGAACTGGCCTACTTTGGCGCCAAGGTGCTGCATCCCGCCACTCTGCTCCCTGCCATCCAGAAAAACATTCCGGTGCTGGTGCTAAATTCCCGCAATCCGAAGAATGAGGGCACGCGCATCACCTCGACGGCCCCCAAGAGCCGGACCATCTTCAAAGCCATCGCCGCTAAGAAGCGCATCACCGTGGTCGATGTTGTGGCCACGCGCATGCTCATGGCCCACGGCTTTCTCAAAAGCATCTTCGAGGTGTTTGCCAATCATCGCTGCCCCGTGGACATGGTTTCCACTTCGGAGGTCAGCGTCTCCGTCACCGTGGATTCCAATGAATCCATCGCCGCCATCGCCGTCGACCTGGGCAAGCTGGCAGACGTAAAGTACGAAGGCAGAAAAGCCATTGTCTGCCTGGTAGGAGAAAATATCCGCAGCACTCCCGGAATCGCAGCCAAGGTCTTCAGCGCCATTCCCGATGTAAATATTCACATGATTTCCCAGGGCGCTTCGGAGATCAACATCAGCTTTGTGATCGACGAGGCCGACGTTCCCAAGGTCGTATCCCGCCTGCATAGCGTATTCTTCTCTGAAGTTGATCCTGAGGTGTTCGCGTGAAAGCTCTTCGCCTTTCCATTCTTTCGCACTCCTTCGTGTCCTCGCTTTTCCTCAGTGTCCTCTGCGTTAAGGTTTTGCTTTTTGCTTCTCTCCGTGCCGGAGCCGGTCCTCGAGGTGTCGGCCGAAGGATGTCTCCGTGGTGGATTTTGGTTTACGAGGTATTCGCATGAAAGCTCTTCGTTTTTCCATTCTTGAGCATTCCTCCGTGTCCTCGCTGTTCCTCAGCGTCCTCTGCGGTAAGGCTTTGCTTTTGCCGTTGGTTTTTGTTTTTTTGCCTTTCACAAATTCTGTTTGCTTTTCTCCGTGTCTCCGTGCCTCAGTGTCTCCGTGGCGGGTTGAGGTGCAGCCATGAAATTACTCGTCCTGGGTCGCGGCAAAACCGGGGCCTTAGTCGCGGAAGTGGCCACCGAACGTGGACATGAAGTGCGTTCGCTTGCAAGCCAGGAAAACCAGGATGGACGCGCGCTTACACCGGAACTGCTGAAGCTGGTTGACGTCGCGATTGATTTCACCACTCCGCATGCCGTGATTGCCAACATCATTCGCTGTGCTGAGGCCGGAGTTCCCATCGTCGTGGGGACCACCGGCTGGTATCAGCATCTGGAAAAAGTCCGTGAGCTGGTGCGCGAACGCAAAGCCGCATTTCTCTTTGGGTCAAATTTTTCCGTGGGGGTAAACCTCTTCTTCAAAGCCATCCAGGCTGTCGCGCCCGCCATGAGCAAGGGTTATAAGGCCAACATTGTGGAAAAGCACCACGCGCAAAAAAAAGACAAGCCTTCCGGCACCGCAGCCACCATTCAGAAGACCCTGCAAGGCAACAGCGGCAAGACAGTTGAAATCGCCTCGCTGCGCGAAGGCGATACCGTGGGCATGCATCTGGTGGTGCTCGATTCTCCCAATGACACCATTCTGCTCACCCACGACGCCAAATCCCGCCTCGGCTTCGCCGAAGGCGCAGTCCGCGCCGCCGAATGGATCAAAGGCAAAACCGGCTTCTACGAATTCCCGGAAGTAATTGACCAACTCTGACAACTTGGCGGGTTGGTAAGTTGGTGATTGAAGAACAAAGAGTGGTTTCTTAAATTACCAACTCACCAACTTGCCCACTTACCAACTTTTCTTCACTCCCTTGGCGCCACCAGATACTGTTCCAGCTTGCCGTCCGGCTGCTCAAACGTAGTCACCACAAAGACACGCTGCTGGAACTCGGCGGCAAAACTGCGGAACACCATGCCTCCGCGTAGAGATTTTGATCTGGCGGTAAAACTCTTCATCGGCCCCAGCGGCCCCAGGCTGCTCCGATATTCGTTGAGCGCAGCCTCCGTAAAGAACTGGTTGGCATCTTCGGTAAACAACGACCGGTCGAGTTCGCCTTTCTGCAATCCCTCCAGTATCTTGCGAGCGGATGCTGTCGCAGTATCTTGGATCTGAGTATCACTTTCAGAAAGCTGGCCCAGGATCCGCGCGGCAATCGTGCCGGACCCGCCACTGGCCATCTGGTTGGTCAGCACCGCAACCGCCATGCGATCGTCCGGCAATACCGTGTTGGTTGCAGTGAAGCCCGTCACCTCTCCCCCATGTTGCAGCGTTCGGCGCCCATCAGCATTGAAAACGGAGATCCCAAGCCCGTAGCGCGTGGGGGCGCCGTCCTTCAGGTGAACATCGGTTTCCAGCAGCCGGTACGATTCGGGCTTCAGGATCGACTGCGTCATCAAGCTGATGTCCCATCGCAGCAGGTCTTCCACCGTCATGGAAAGTTCGCCCATCGCGGAAAGCCATCCCTTGCCCTCCTTGGTCTCCGGATGCGGCGGCCCCGAGGCATAGCGAAAATAGCCCACAGCATCGCTGCTCGCCAGGCTGCTCTGGTCTGTGTCAATCACCGTCTTCATGCCCAGCGGATCGAAGATTCTTTGCTTCAGCAAGTCAACCAGCGGACGCCCGGTAATCTTCTCTACGATCGCTCCGGCAATCACATAATTCGTGTTGCTGTACTGCCATTGCGTCCCCGGATTAAAGTCCAGTGGCTTCTTTGCCCATGTATCCATGATGTGCTGCGCCGTGGTTGAGCGCGCCATAAACTGAGGCACATAATCCTGCGGATAATAATCCTGATAGCCGGAGGTGTGTGAGAGCAGCTCGCGAATCGTCACTTCGCGGGCGCGGGTGAGGTCGGGAAAGTATTTGGCCACCGGATCATCGAGCGAAAGTTTCTTCTCTTCCTGCAGCAGCAGGACGGCGGCCGCCGTGAACTGCTTGCTGATCGACCCAATGCTGTAGCGCATCTGCGGGTTCGCCGGAACAGCAGGATCGAGGCGTCCATTCCCGTATCCTTTGGTGAAGACAATCTTGCCATCCTTCACAATGCCAACAACTGCGCTAGGCACTCCCGTGTCGCTGAGGACTTTGTCCGTTGCCCGATCAATCGCAGCAACCCGTTCGGCAGGAAGCGACTGGGCCAGGCCGCAGCCAACCAGACAAAGCAACGTAAGGGTCAAGAGACGCAGAGAGCGGGTAATCATAGGCGACATTATAGCGGGGCGCCGCAGAGCGTCAGGGCACAGGCGCGCCGAGGATTCGCGGCCAGGCAGCATTTGATTTTCAGATCACCCGATCACGGCGACCGACCGATCTTCCAGCGCTTTTGTTATTCTTAAATCATGAGAATCAGGGGTTGCGGTACAGCTCTAATCACGCCTTTCACAGCCGACCTGAGCGTGGACGAAAACACTCTGTGCGAACTGGTCGAATGGCAAGTGACTTCGGGAATCGGCTTCCTTGTCCCCTGCGGGACCACTGGAGAAACGCCGACGCTCAGCAAGGAAGAATGGCTGCGCGTGATTGATATCACCATCGAAGTCGCCGCAAAGCGGGTCCCCATTGTTGCCGGCGCAACCTCCAATTCCACGGCGGAAGCCGTGGCCAAGGCGCAGGAAGTGGCTCGGCGCAAAGGCGTGGATGCCATCCTCACGGCGTCGCCGTATTACAACAAGCCCACACAGGAGGGCCAGTACCAGCATTTCAAAGCCATTGCCGAAGCCGTAGACAAGCCGCTCATCCTCTATAACGTCCCCGGACGCACCAGCGCCAACATCGAACCTGCCACGCTGGGCCGCCTGGCCAAGGTGCCCAACATCGCCGGAGTCAAAGAGGCCAGCGGAAACATCTCCCAGATCGCTGAAGTCTTCAATCACGTTCCGGAGAGCTTCCTGGTGTTCTCCGGCGACGATTCCATCACGATCCCGGTGATCTCATTGGGCGGAGTTGGAATCATCTCGGTTTGCTCAAATGAGATTCCCAAGGAAATGTCCGACCTGACCAACGCCGCTCTGGAAGGCGACTGGGCCACCGCGCGCAAGCTACAGCACAAATACCTCCCGCTGATGCAAGCCAACTTCATCGAATCCAACCCCATGCCGGTGAAGGCCGTCCTGTCGATGATGGGCAAGATCGAAGAGGTCTACCGCCTACCCATGCTGCCAGTGAAAGCAGAAACAAGAACCAAGCTGCAAAAAATTGCCGGCGAAGTAGGCCTGCTGAACGTGCATGCTGCGGTTTCGGATTATTGAGACTCAGCCTGTCGAATAACTTGGCTACCGCAGAGGAATTTACGACTAAATACTGGCGGTCGAGGTCGCTACCCCTTCATCCTCCAAGAAATAGTCAGCGTCTATCTTTTTCATTTCATAGGTAGTAACAACTGAGAGACCCAATCCCGTTTCGAACATCAATTCAGCTAGCCGGTCGCCATCAATGAGCACTATCTTGTTTTGAATCGTCTGAGCATACTCGACAGCGGTTTTCGCAAAAGTAGTTGTTGTAATGAAGATGCCCTTATTTGCTTTCTGTCCATGTAGCGCACCAACAAATTTTTGAACGTCCTCGCGTGAAATTGGTCCAGTATCCCATCGTTTAGCTTGAATGCAGATGAAGTCAAACCCAAGCTTGTCCTCTTTAATTACGCCGTCGATCCCTCGGTCACCGCTCTTGCCCGTCACGATGCCAGCGTCTCTGAACGAACCGCCGTATCCGAGCTTGAGCATCAACTCCATCACAAGCTGTTCGAAGAATTTCGGGGAGCATTTCTTTACTTTTGTAAGAAGTTCTGCCTCTATTTCTTTTCGAAGCCTCTGATAGCCGGATTCAATCAATTCTTCTGGTGTCTCAGTGTATTTTTCGTCAGAGCGAGCATCACCCTGCACTTTGTGGCCCTTCTCGCCAACAGGAGAAAATACGAGCAATTCCTTTAGCTCAATTTTGGGCCCACCTTTTTGTAATGCCTGTAGGCCTTCTGGAGTTATTTGTACTGTTCCACGATGAGGATCCGCTAGCAAACCCGCCTTTAGCAGATACCATCTTGCCCATCTAGTTCGGTTACGAAAGATAGGCTCTTTCCCGCTCGGCAGCATCTCGGACCTTTCCTCTTTAGAGAGATTGAAATGCTGCAACAAACTTGAGACCAAATCAGCAATTGAGTATTCTTTGCCGTCCCTTGCCAGCCGTAGCATCGGAAGCATGATCGCCTGATAAGCAGGTATCGCCATAGCAAGCGGATATTAACAGCAAATGACAATAACGTGAACGGGTTTAGTGGATCCCTCACCGCAGAACTGCCTTAACGAAATTTCATGGTTTTGCTGCTAAGTCATAAACGAGCTTTGGCGCTGAAAACAGATGAAGAAGAAAAAATGGCAAGCGGGGTAGGCTTGCTGAATGTGCACACGGCGATTTCGGACTATTGAAACTGGCCCCGAACGGGTAAACCGATCGCTTCACAGCGCCGAACCGGATTGGTGGTCCGTGATCTCGGCAAACAGCGAACAGATGTCACAAACCACGCGAGGCAAGTTGGAAGATCATAGAGATCCCTCGCTTTGCTCGGGATAAACTCCAAGTACTCTCGATTCTTTCGCTGTTCCCTGTTACCTGTTCCCTCTTTTGCGTTCCACATTGAGAATCAGCTACTTACAAACTTGCCGATGAATTTTTATTAACATGGCGTATTTTGTCTTGCATTTCCGCTATCGGTTGTAGTAACAATCGGCACATTACGTTCCCGTTAGACTTCTGTTGATTTTGGAAATGGACCCTGCCTTGGCTTCCTGGGCAGAGAGACCAAAATCAGCTTGTTCCCTGCGGAAACGTAACATTGCCCTTTAGTCAACATTAAAACATTCACATACTGAGGCCGCAGTATGCCTCGGCAAGCTTCTTTAACTTTGTCACCGGGCCCCGTAGTGCAACCGAAAGTTGAGGTTCCTGTGTTCAAGCATTCCTTTGTGTCGGGTCGCATCCACTCCC
>DATDGL010000002.1:0-23087 GCA_036522115.1 Candidatus Angelobacter sp. | reverse complement strand
GGCAAGATTTCAGCAATGGGTCTCTGGCGCCGTTTTTCTGGTGGGAGTTGTACTGTCTTTATGCTGCCTTGCAGAGAAATTGGGTTCTCGTTCCGAAATGGCAGCTGCGTGTTTGACAATTTTGGATGTTATAGCTGCATGTCTGACTGCCATTTCGCTCGCACTGGTCGTCGGGCGGCTGGGCCATCAGCGGATTGATCCGGGGGCTCTAGTCCTGGGATTCCTTTACTTCTATGCAGTAATTCAGCCGGTAGCAGTAAGTTTTGCGGAGAAACCTGTGCTTCAAGTTTTGGCGACTACAGTTGCCCTTCCGTTAAAGGTGTTGCTCTGGCTCGTGTGCGTGTGGGCTTTTACTACCGGCGTTCTTGCTGAATACGTGCATACTCTCAGGCCTTTGTTACAAAAACAAGCGGCTGGGCACTGACCTAGCGATTTTTCGAGGTCTCCGTTATTTCCTCCAGAGGGAATCGTCCTTCTTGGACGCAGTGCTTCCAATTGCAGACCCAGGAGCCACCGGTTCTCATGTCGATAAACCTTTTCGATCCGGATTCGGTAGCCTCCCCTGCTTGGGGTTGCAGATAGCTATAAGACGCGCCGGCATCAGAGGAGACCGCCGGTGGCTGCGCCAGCGACCGGAATGCCAACAAAAGCAGTGTGGCAACTATCAGATAGAGAGGAATTGTTATTGACAGGTTTTCTTTCATTTTGAGTTCCTCCAGCCTTGCGATTCGGCGAGGAACCCTCTACGCGGCAAGGCTCCATCGTCGTTTCATGACGCCGTGATTTTTGAGTTCCGTGCGTCTATTAGTGTAGTGAAACCTAGACCTGAATCGTTACGCACTTTTCGAGTGGAGGCCCAATTATTTCCTACGAAACTGCGAAGCCGATACGGTTCATGGATTCGGCCATCTTCATAAAACGGCGAAGGTGGCATCTAACGTGGGGAGTTAAACGGCAAATTTAGGGACTACCCCCATCGCTGGGCGGGTGCGGGTCGGGTCCGCTTGAAGAAGGAAATCTCTACAATGCGGCGATGTCGAGCACGATGCTTCCTGTGTTAAGAAGTGTAAGAGTTCGAAAGTCGTTCGCGACTCCCCCGTCAGAAATTTCCCCTTTCGATTCACAGCTTTAGCGGCCAACCCTTCTCGCTGCTTTTTGTGAGAATCCGACTGTAAGTCGTTTGTTTTCTGTTAATCAGAAAGGCTTCGAAAGTTCACTCAGTGCTGGTTAGGGTGTTCGGCACGGCCGGGAAGATCCACAGTTCGAGTCTGATCACCTTGTCGTACGCGTATAATGTCACGCTGGGGGCGAAATTTGAAGACGAAATCGCATTCCCGAAGCCGCCGGACTCGGAAGCGTCCTCCGTCCATTGAGAAATCGGCGCGTTCACATCCGGGCAAGACGGCTCAGGAATTAGCTCGAGAACGCGGTGCAAAGCCATTCGATCCGCAAGCTTTTGCAGGAATCGTGCCGCCCGGAGAAGATATTGGGGCATTTGTTGAAGAGATCTATCGCGCACGGACTTAAAACCTTTTGACCAATGATCTGCCGGAAATCGTGTTGCTCGACACGGATGTTTTCTCTTATCTCATGGAGCCAGGCGATCTCCGTGGCCTGCCATATCTTCGCCACGTTGAACAGCGGACTGCCGCTCTTTCATTCATCACCGTGGGAGAGCTACTCTTCGGCGCTTTGTGGCGGGCTTGGGGAAAACGGCGGATTGGCGATCTACAGCGTCGTCTTGACGCCGCATTCATCCTACCATTGGATCACGAGACGTCGGTCGAATATGCGCGGCTAAAGACGCAATTGCGGAAGGGCGGGCAAATACTGGCGGATAACGATCTATGGATTGCGGCGCTGGCCGTCCGCCATTCTGTGCCGCTGGTTTCGAACAACCGCGCGCATTTTAATCGCGTGCCCGGTCTGGTCTTAATATCGGAGGCGCCCAGATGACTATGGCCGGGCCATGGGGTTGGAACCAGTTGCAGCGCTTCGCCAGCAATAGCCGCCCGGCATTCCTCCTGTGTTAAAGAAGTGTAAAAGTTCGAAAGTCGTTGGCGAATCCCCGCCAGAACCCTCCACGTTGTGATTCATTGAGTTGCCACCATACCCTTCGGTGATTCTTAGGCTGCCATAAAAGTAAATCGTTTTGTTTTCTGAGGGTTAGAAGCGAGGTCGAAAGTTTGGCGGTTCAGCTTCGGAGCTTGGCACTGTCGGCCTTTTTGAAAGAAACGGTCTGTACAACGACACTCGGGGAGGGTGTAACCCGCCCAAGTGTCCGCTCCGTTGTTCTCAAGGTTAATGGCCCGTCACGATGTGGACGAATCCGGGATAGAGCGTTGATTTTTCAGCCCAGTTGAACGCTTTGCTACGCACCAACCCATCTCCGCAGGATCCCCCATCTTCAAGAGCGAAATAGAAGGCCCTCTGGTTTGCCATTAAGTTGTAGAGACTGGTCGTGTAATTAAGGATGGTTTGCTCACTGAGGGAACAGGTGCCGTCCCCTTTGCCAGGGAAATTAAATTCCGTCACCCAGATTTGGCGTTGTTTCCCGAGAGGCACCATGACGTTGTTCCACAGATCAGCAACGGCTGTTCGTGAGCCCGAATCCGTATCGCTGTAGTTGTGAATCGTAAAGATCGGGAAGTCGTTGCTGAAGTAACGCAGCATTGCATCTTCCCACTCCCCAGTGCCGTACCGCCACATGCAATGAGCTGGCGAGCTATCGCCTGTGACCTCATGCCAGTAGTCACACGTTTCGACCTGTCCGCCACCATTAGGCGTATAGAGTTCAGGCCCGACTGTTAATGCGGACGGAATCACAGCGAGGAGCCCAGAGTGGGCAGGAGTCTGCACCAGGTCAATGTACTCTCCAGTCAAATCCGCCTCCCAGGTTTGAATCTTGCGGGCTGAATTCGTTTGCGAGGTTAGGCTCGTTCCAAATAATCCAAAATGCTACTTTGCCGTTGTATCTGGTGGCCAGGTTGTGTGCGAGGTCATAAAGGTTGTTTTGGAATATCGTCATGTGATCGCTCATGATCGCGCCACAAGAGTCAGCGAATATGTTTGTGCTTGGGCATGTTTGTCCGCCTGCCCACGTGGGATGTTTATAGAAGCGGATGCCGATCGATATACCGGTGAATTTCTCACCCATGGAATGGAAACGGCGTGGCAGGTTGACGACGTACACGTTGGGATGGTCGCAGGCAAGCGTTTGTCCCTCCCAATCGTTGAGCACGATGAGCTCTTTCTCGCCGGGATAGTCCTGCTGCAGGAATCCGTAAATCGCTTCCTCCAGCAAGTCAATGCGCTCGGAAGCGGGGCAGATGCAACTCACCGCTGGCGGATTGTGCAAGCGGTGGGCCCAAATGCTGATGTTAGGCAGTAGCTCCCTGGAGTCCGCGATGGTGGCGCCCATACGGCGCAATAGATGGTGAAAAACGGCACTGTCGGTCATCTCCTGGAGATTCTGCTGGTAACGCTCTACGTCCTCGCCAATTTGCATGACGTCGACCCCCACGTTGTCGAAGTCCTGCTTGGGGAACGGCAACAGGGCACAAAATGCCTCGCCAGCTTCAAAGCGGACGGCTTGGTGGGGCCGTGTGAACTTCCAATTGATGCTAATGGTGCACGGAAGTATGGAGGTATCAGCGATGCTCTCCAAGGGGGAGATGCCATCTTTGGGTTCATTAATCGGACCGCGTATCCAAAGACGGTACCCGGCATCGGGCTTGATCTGGTAGCCGGTATGCAATGTGAGAATGCCGCCGCCAAGCTGACTCTGCACAAAGGCGGGTATACCCTTTTCCAGCTTGTCTACCCGTATTTTTATGTCTTCAATGTTCGGGCCGCCATTCCAAGTCGCTTCAAAGGCACAGGGGCATAGGACGTTCCACCCTTGGCCATTGGCAATGTCACAGCCCAAGTGTGCAGCGTGCCCATTTTCATCTAACCAGGCCCGCTCCCTGGATGCCGGTTGCAGGGTGGCCGCATTACCGTTCAGAGGGTACGCTTTGATGTTGATGCGTATCTTATCCATTACGGTCACCAAGAGCGGTCCGTTGTCAGAGGTTTATTCTCCCATAAGGCGAACGGTTTGTGAGAAGTGGTTGTTCATTTTCAATGACGGCTCGAGGGGGGCAGACTTCTGTCCCGATGTCCAAGCCTTTCCGAATCCCTTTTCTGAATTGCTATAAGCTGAAATTCCCCCAACTTTCCAAAACGATGCTTCCTGTCCATCCTGTCTATAAAACGCAGAAATATGTTCTATTAGGCGCGGAGGGCGCGGACAGTGCGGAGGGCGCAAACGGCGCAAAACTCTTTATTCATGCCTATTTGGAGCTATTTAGTTTGAGAATCAACGAGTTGCGGAAAGCGGGGTAGGTAGAATCCCTTTCTCTCCGCTATGGCCAGTAACTCCTCTAAATTCATCTAATTACAGTGTTTTCGGCTGGAGTCGACCGCAAGCCAAAAACAGCCATAAGTCATTTGGATTACAGCATATTATTAGGAGTGTTGAGCTTCTATGTCGGAGAGTGTAACCCTCTCACCCCTATTCACCAATCACCGTTAGCTAAAGGTGGGGGGGGCCTCTCCGCCAGAAATCTTTTACTATCAATAACTTGCATCAAGGTGGAGAGTGCTACACTCTCACCCTCACGGCAAATTTGCAACAAACGACGAAAGTGGCCGCGAGCCGATGAGGGTTCTCCAGAGTCAAAGCGGTATAAAATCGGGAACCCTTCCCCAATCTCGCTATTAGTCTGCAAGAAGCTCAAAAACATCTATGTGCCGTGTCGAGTAGAATTCCAAGCCAGAAGCGCGTTGCCGGAAAGCAGCGGAAATGGAGATAACGCACTTCTTTTTTGACAAAACAGGGTAGGCGCTCGGCCACGAACACTATGAACACTCGACTGGCAATTAGTATCGTCTTGTTGTTGGCTGTTAGTCTGCCAGCCAATGCCGTGCCCATGGAAGATTCCACACAAGGAATCATTGTTGAAGAAGTCACGAAGGGTTCTGCCGGTGAACTGGCAGGGCTGCTTCCAGGAGATGTCATTAGGAGTTGGCGCCGGGATGGAGCCGAGACAACAGTTGAATCACCTTTTGATCTTTTGTCGGTCGAACTCGAGCAGGCTCCACTGGGGACGGTCGTCCTAAAGGGATTACGAGGTGCAGAAAGGAAATCCTGGGAGCTGGGCCCTGGAGCATGGAGCTTAAAGATTCGGCCGAACCTGCCGCCCGGCCCTCTTTACCTTTATCAGGAGGGCTGGAAACTGGCCGCAACTGGCAAAGGTCTTGAAGCCGCCGAACATTGGCAAAAGATGGCAAAGGCTGTGGACCCAACCGGCACGGTGTGGCTGGTTCCATGGCTCTGGGCCCGGTCAGCCGAATTGCTCGCACAATCGCACGAATGGAAGAACGCGGATGAGGCCTATGCTAATGCTATTCAGGAGGCTGCCGGCTCTCCTTTGGTCAGAAGCCAACTTCTGAGTCAATGGGCAGCCACATTCGAGGAGCGAAACGATTGGGCAGGCGCTGATAAGTACTATCACGAATCTTTGCTGGAAAACCAAAAGCTCCATTCGGAGGGTCTGGCGGTCGCTGTAGAGCTACAGAATCTGGGCCGCCTGGCCTGGAAACGCGGAGAGTTGACAAAGGCTGAAGACTATTATCGGCGGGCACTCACGATGATCGAGGCGCGAGCGCCGGAAAGTCTTCCAGCAGCAAGCAGCCTCAATTGGCTGGGTAATGTCGCATGGCGACGTGGGGAGTTGGAAAAAGCCAAGGACCTTCATCAGCATGCCCTCGCCATCCGAAAGAAACTGGCGCCCAACAGCTTGGATGTGGCCGCCAGCCTCTCTAACCTGGGGAATATTTACTACACGCAAGGGGATCTGGACCAGGTGGAGCGGTTGTGTTTGGAAGTCATCGCGATCCAGGAGAAGCTAGCGCCCGACAGCTTGGTACTGGCTGGAAGCTTCAATAATCTGGGAGCGATCGCATGGGAACGCTTTGATTTGGCCAACGCTGAGCGGTATCACCGTCGCGCTTTAGAGATTCGTGAACGACTGGCTCCAGGCAGCCCGGACGTTGCCGACAGCCTCACGAACATGGGACTGGTATTGTCGCGCCGCGGAGAATTGCAACAGGCCCAAGACTACTATCAGAAGGCCCTGCGCATTCAAGAGCGACTTGCACCCGGAAGCCTGGCACTTGCAGAGCTGCTGAACAATCTCGCGAGCTTAGCTTTAGAGCTTGGCCATGCGGCGATGGCAGAAGTGTATGATCGCCGTGCCTTCGCGATTCGAGAGAAACTGGCTCCTTCCAGCCCAGATTTTGCCTCGAGCCTGTACAACCTGGCTGAAGCAGCGAGGCGTGCGGGCAAATTGGAGCAGGCGGAACACTATTGTCGCCGTGCCCTGGCCATCGAAGATGGATCGGTCCCCAGTAGTCTGCTCGCGGCCGGCAGCCTTGGCCAATTGGGCCTCATTCTTCAGGCGCGTGGTGATATGAAAGGCGCCGAGGACGCATACCGAAAAGCGCTTGCCTTGCAGGAAAAACTGGCGCCCGGAACGGTCTACACTGCGGACTCGCTGGGTGCACTGGCTTCCCTTCTCCAGCAGAGAGGTGAATTGCAAGGCGCGGCCGAACTCTTCGACCGATCAGTCCGTGCGCTGGAGAGTCAAACCGCCCACCTCGGTGGCGCTGAACAGGTCCGTTCGGGATTTCGCGCCAGGCGTGGCGAACTGTATTCAAATTACGTGGATCTGCTGGTTACGTTGCAGCAACCGGAGGCGGCCTTTCATATAGCCGAAGAATCGCGGGCGCGGTCTCTGCTGGAAATGCTGACGGCGGCTCATGTGGACATTCGTACCGGCCTCAATCCTATGCTATTAGAAAAGGAGCGATCCTCACGGCAGGCGCTCGATGAGGCCACAAACCGCTGGGTTCACGCGCTCAACCTTGAGAACAATGCCCAGTTGGCCGCAGGAATAAAAAACACTACTGAAACTCTCTTGCAGCGCTATGAGCAGGTTGAAGCGGAAATCCGGTCGGCCAGCCCAGCCTATGCCGCGCTAACCCAACCACAACCGTTGCATATGCAACAAGCCCAGAGCCTGCTGGACGGAGATACTTTTTTGCTGGAATATGCTTTGGGGGAGCGGCACAGCTACCTGTTCTTGGTGAGCCACACATCATTGGCCGTGTATTCGTTGCCCCCGCGAAAACAAATCGAGTCTTTGGCAGCGAAATTGTACCGAGCCTTGAAGTCCAGGGAAGGGGCAAACCAGGGCAGGTCCGGAAGTACACCCGATTTGCAAAGAACCGCCTTGGCTCTGAGCCGGATGGTACTCGGCCCCGTGGTGTCCCGCCTGGAAAACAAACGATTGCTCATTTCTGCCGAGGGGGCCTTGCAATACATCCCCTTTGCCGTCCTTCCGGTACCTGGCACAGTCAAAACGCCTTTGCTCCTGGAGCACGAGATCGCCTATTTGCCATCGGCATCCGTGCTGGCGATTCTGCGCGAACAGGAACTTGGACGAAAAGAGCCACCGAAGGCTGTGGCCGTGTTTGCTGATCCTGTTTTCGACGTTGACGATCCCCGGGTACGGCCAGGCATGAAGACTGCTGAAAAGGACCACGCGCCCGCAAACGGAGCACGGAAAGTGTCACAAGTTCGAGGCTCGGCCCGCTCATCCGATGACGCAGTCTGGGGATATCTCCCCCGCCTCCCATTTTCATTGCGGGAGGCGCGCTCCATTATGGCGGTAACGCCGGCAGATCTAAGAATGGAAGCTCTGGGCTTTGACGCAAGTCGGGCACGTGCAACCGATCCCGAACTGGCGCAATACCGCATCGTGCACTTTGCCACGCATGGCCTCATCAATAACAGCCATCCGGAGCTGTCAGGACTGGTTTTGTCGATGGAAGATCGGCAAGGAAGGCCACAGAATGGATTTCTTAAATTGCAGGACATTTACAACCTGAATCTCCCGGTTGATCTTGTGGTGTTAAGTGCCTGTAAGACAGGCCTCGGGCAAGCGATTCGGGGAGAAGGGTTACAAGGTCTGACCCGCGGTTTCATGTATGCCGGTGCGAGCCGGATAGTCGCCAGCTTGTGGAATGCGGACGATGTCGCGACTGCGGAATTGATGGCGAAGTTTTACTGGGCCATGGAACGCGAAGGACTGCGACCAGCAGCCGCGCTTAGACAGGCCCAGATACAGATGTTACGCCGGAAGCGATGGACTTCACCGTATTATTGGGCCGGATTCCAGTTACAAGGCGAATGGAAATGAGGGGCCTATCCCGGTCACAGTCGAAGCTTCTGGTTGCGGTAATTTGCCGCTATGAGGAGGATGGAAGGGGGCAAAAATATTTATGTAATTTCTCCGGTGCTGGGGTCACCTATATTGTTGGATATGCCCAAAATCTCGATTCGTCGCTCAATGCCCCAAATACCGGCAAGAAGCGGTGGCGTGGACTGAGGAGAAAAGACTGCCTAATGACATCATTATTCAAAGGTTTCTGTCTTTGTGTTGTAATCATCTTCGCTGAAATTGCCGGTGGTCAACAGTGCCAGCAGCAGTGCTCCGACGACTATAACGCTTGCACGGCGGCTGCCGATGAGCAGTTCGCTCAACAAATGGCCTTGGTCTTGGAATGCGCTGCCTCAGCCGGATCAGGATCCGCCTGCCCCCCGCTTTACGCGCAACGTTGTAAGCTGGACACCCAATGTATTGAGGACGACTACAACCTTCAGCTATGGAGTTGTCAGGCTGTGTACGACAGCTGCGTGTTCGATTGCGGAGCCCTTGAAATCTCCCGGAATACGTTGCGGCCAAAAGGTGCGGTCTGTCTTGCCAAAGCAGCAGATGATGATGCCGGCTGGGACCGCATGGTGCAGAGGCTATCTGGCGGAGGGGAGCGAAAGAATAACATGGCTCTAACTTACTGGGAATAGATCGCGCGAACCTTCGCGGTGGCGAGGCCCCCACCACGCTTTGCCGCCGAAGGTTACGGTACGCTAATGAACCTGAAGCCACTGGCGCATCTATGGATAGCAATAGCCTGAGTTCCACCCATTTCGACGCGCTACTCCAGCGCCTGGACGGCGACAGAGAAAAGGCTGGAGAGAAATACGAATGCCTGCGCAAGAAACTGGTAATGTTTTTCGAATGGAACTCCTGCTCCCCGCCGGAAGATCTGGCCGATGCCACGCTGGACCGGGTTGCGCAAAAGCTGGGTGACGTGACGGTGCTTGATGTGATCGCATTTGCTTGTGGTATCGCCACCAACATCGTCCAGGAATCACACCGGAGGGCCATGCGCACAATCTCCATTTCCGACTTGCCTCACAATGAGCGTTTTCTCGCCGACTCCAGGCAACCGGAGAAAGAGCTGCAGAAGAAGTTGGAACAGGAGCGGCGTATGGAGTGTCTACGCCTGTGCATTCAGCGGATGCCGGAGGGCGATCGAAACTTGTTCCTGAGATACCACCATTCGGAAGGGCAATCCGCGAGCGACAGGATAGAACTCGCTCGTTCGCTTGGACTTACCATTGGCGCTCTGAGGGTGCGAGTGAATCGCATGAGAGAAGACCTGGAGAAACGCGTCCGCAATTGTTGTGCCTCCTGGCGACTTGGCTCGACAAGGAAGGAAGATCGAGTTTCGTGAGGCGCGCCTCATTTCTTATAGCTTTTGGCCACGGGGTGTCTCATGTTTGTGCACTACCTCGATGGCACTACATTTGCTGGTTGATCGACGCTGGTTATGGTTCACGACTCTGAACGTACAGCTCGCATAGTCCGATTTTTTCTCGGGCAGATGCCCGCGGATGAGCGGACCGAATTCGAACGCCAGTTCCTTGTCGACGATGAAGTTTTCGAAGAAATCATCGCGGCAGAAAACGATTTGATTTACGCCTATGCGCGTGGGAAGTTACGGGCAGAGGAAAAGTCCAGGTTTGAAGCCCACTTTCTCAGTACTCCGGAGCGACGCGAGCGGGTTGACTTTGCCATGTCCCTGGCCAGCTACAATGCGGACCTGGCTGCGCGGGACAAGATACGCGCTGAACCCAGACAGGGATCGATTCTTCCCTTTCTTGTTGCCGCCAAATCCCTCTCCCGTTTCGTTCTGGTTGCAGTGATTGTCACCATCGTATTTGCCGGCGCCTGGATGATACGGACCAACCGCCAGTTGGTGCGCGAGATCCGCGACTCTCACACACGGGAACAAGAGTTGCGGCGAACGTCGGCAGATTTATATGCCCGCTTGCAAAAAGAACGGCTTGCTGCGGCGGGCCAGCCAGGGGCGCCCGGCATGCCGTTGAACGAAGGCGCAACTCTTTCACTAGTCCTTTCGGCGGATGTAGCCAGAAGCGGCGGCCAGCGCAACATACTGCCGATTGCCCGCCCTTTCCCTAGGATCATACTGCTGCTTGAGAAACCGTACGACGATTTCCTGAACTACGACGTGCTGCTGGAAACAGTGGAAGGGGGCCGCATCTGGAGCAAAAAGAACGTTCCGGGTTCGCCGGCGTCCAAGGAAAAGACAGCGGTCCCAGTCGAGATGCCTGCCCATCTCCTGATGAATGGTGACTACGTGATAAAGCTCTTCGGAGCGTCCCCCAATGGAAACTTGGACGAAATCGAGGCTTACAGCTTTCGCGTAGCCAGACGCTGACGGATTTTTCGCCGTAACGAGACTTTGCACGCTTTCTGCTTCCACAAAAAATCTTGTAATTTCCAGCCCGCCTGGATCACCTAGTAATGAGTCATGGAAAGAGATCGGCTCACTTCTTCGATCAGGAATGGGGTGGTTGCCCGGAGATCTCATTTCCATCTCGCAGGCGCACGCTTTGTGGTAGATCGTTTTCACGGCGCATTAAACCAACTAGCCAGGACATACTTGTGAGGTGAATCGTGAAAAAAGCAATTTTCAGCGGGTTTTTTATGGTCCTGTCCATTTCCATGAATGGGCAAGATCTCAGTCGGGCCGTAGTCAACAAACCTGAACCTGCCGGGCCCCTAGCGGTCGTGGGCAATAGAGCCATTTCGGAAGCAGAACTGGCGAACAGAATTCAGGGCAGGCTAATATCCCTTGAGTCTCAAGAGTACGACCTCAAGCGGCAGGCTCTGGATGAAGCCATTGGCGAAGCTTTGCTGGAACAAGAGGCAAGCCGCAGGGCGGTGAGTGTTGCGAAACTCATCCGCTCGGAGATCGATGACAAGACCAACGCCGTCACCCCAGAGCAAGTTTATGCAGTCTACGAAGCCACAAGAGACCGATACAATGGCAAATCCAAGGATGAGGCTTTGAAGCTGGTAGAAGGCAACCTGCGGCTGCTTCGCATCAGTTTGCGGCGGGGCGAATTCCTGAAAGAGTTGCGGGACAAATCGAATGTGGCGATCTATTTAGATCCTCCCAGACAGATGGTAGACACTAAAGATAGCCGCGCAAAAGGCCCGGCGAACGCCCCAGTCACCATCGTCGAGTTTGCTGAGTTTCAGTGTCCATTTTGTGGTAACAGCGTAGCCACGCTGAAACACCTCGAAGGAAAGTATGGAAATCGGATTCGGCTTGTTTTCAGAGACTTTCCCCTGGTTGGGTTTCACCAGGATGCGTCGAAATCGGCTGAAGCAGCGTCTTGTGCCAATGACCAGGGCAAGTTCTGGGAAATGTACGATAAGCTTTTTGAAAATCAATCAAGGCTAAAAATGTCGTTTCTCAAGCAATACGCCTCAGATATCGGTCTCAATTCGCAGCAATTCAGCGAATGTCTGGAGTCCGGAAAGTACACCAACCAATGGCAACGAGACATAGATGAAGGATCACACTATGGAGTCACTGGCACCCCAACCTTCTTCGTCAATGGCCGCATGCTTGTGGGATCGGTCCCATTCGATAAGTTTGCTCAAGTGATTGATGAGGAGTTGCAACGGACAGAGCGGACCATAGCGCCTGCGCAATCCAACAGAAGCGCGGCGGATCCAGGTATTCAGTTGGCCCACTAGCTGCATCTCGCCGTCAAGGCCTGGCAACGCGACTTTGAGCAGCACACCATTGGGGAAATTTCCAAGAAAAAGTTACTGAGATCGACAAATTTCTTCCACTTCAAATACTAGAAAGGTTGGAGAAAATGAAACCGCATTACAGAGCCTTCACAGTAGTTGGCACACTCCTTCTGGGCCTGGTCTTCGCAAGTCCGGCCTGGGCACAGTTTCCATCTTGTACCAACGTTTGTCTGCCAGGTGGGGTAGCTTGCGATACCCTGTGTACCGATCCCCAGGGCAGCGTGAGCACCTGTGGACAGCAAGGCACTGCCTTCTGCACGCCGACGTGCAACAATCTTGTTTGCACTGCGCGGTCATCCTGCAATGCCGTATGCTTAGCACCTTCAAATACCGGCGGCTCTCTTTCCACCTGCGGCGCCCAAGGGCTTTCCTGTTGCTCTGGCGACCAACTGACGAGCCGCGTTCAAATCTGCAAGGCGCAGTTCTTCAATACAGTCAAGAATGAATGCGTGGTCGTCAAACGATTCGATGATACCTTCGAGCGATGTGACGGTTCCACATACTCACAGATTGATGATGTGAGACACCGGGATCCGACCAATACCGATCCAAACAACTGCCCCACATTCTGCCTCCCAGGTTGCGAGGATATTTGTAGCTGAAACTTTGGAGGTGCCTGGCCGTGCATCTTTGCATGAGTTATGGCCCGGGGCGCATCACTTTTTATGCGACCCGCGCCAATCTGCGGCCGGTCCAAAGCCATCTAGCTTCGCGGAGCTATCCGTGCGCTCTCATTAAGAACCACGAAAGGCGAAAACAATGATTCATATTCGTGCACAATTCCAATACCTAACCGCGGTTCTGGCCACTTTACTGTTGTGCGCCACTTGTTTCGGCCAGCAGTCCATTCCCCTCAGGTCGTCGACGTGCAGAGTAGCCGATGACGGACGTGGGGGTGTGCTGAAATGCCACTGGAAAAGCGGAAAGTGTAATAAATATGACACCGATGACCATAGCTGTGCCGATCCGGTTACCGGGAACACCGACTGTGTTTCAGTCTGCGATCATGACGTCCTAAAAGACAGAACCCCTGACGGTACATTTCTTCAGAGCAGTGCCTGTGCGCCTGCGATCACGGTAGACAACCTCACCGCAGATTGCAAGACCCCACCTGGCAGCTCGTCGGACATAGTAGTTACGACAATGAGGCCAAACCCGGGTGGGGGCGGTGACTGCCAAGACGTCTGCAACCCTGCCTGTTCGAACTACGACCCTGGCCAATGCGGTTGTCCCTTGCCTGAGCCGTGTCCCCCAGGAGACTCAGCCATCTGCCAGACGAATGGGACTTGGCAATGTGTGTTGCCACCGCCGGAATGCCCTGTAGACAAACCCACATGCCCGGGCGGTGGAGACCCGATTTGCCAGGATGGGCAATGGATTTGTGGCGAAGGATCGCTTTGTGTTGGAGTTCATCCCACATGCAGCGATGGATCCATTGCAAGGTGTATCAACGCCCAATATTTTTGCGGTGGAACGCCCGTTCAAGGCTGCGTGGACGACCAACCGGATCCAACATGCACCTGCCAGCCTGATGGGACCTGGGCTTGCCCGGTTTCCGTCGGCGGAGGTTGCAATCCCCTCGTCGATCCCGTCTGCGGCGGAGGAGGAGGATGTGACCCGTCGGTTGACGATTGCGGTGGAGGAAACGGAGGCTGTACGTGCGATCCCCAGTTCGACCCGGGATGTGATCCAGCCTGCGAATTGAACGGCGTGGAGAGCGCCATCATCACCAACATTTCTCCCAGCTCTGCGAAAGCAGGTAGCGCCGGTCTTAGCGTGGCCGTATTGGGCGCTAATTTCACTACGGGATCAGTGCTGCAGCTAAACGGAGCCAATCGTACGACAACCGTTGTCAGTTCTACTCTATTGCTGGGATCAATTTCAGCGAGCGACTTGGCTTCGGTGGGTCCGCTGACTATCGGCGTCAATAATCCGTCGAGTTCATCGAACGGAGGCGTAACGTCAAATCTGGCTGTGCTGGCGTCGGTTCGCAAGTCTGCGGATTTTGATTTTGATGGGGACGGCAAAGCCGACCGCTTACTCTGGAGTCCTTCTGCGGGCGTCTGGTCAGTGATTCGAAGCTCGATCGGCTTGAAAGCGGCTTTGAACAACTTGGGCCAACCTGGCGATATTCCAGTCGCCGGTGATTACGATGGTGATGGGAAAGCGGATATAGCAGTCTGGCGGCCATCTACGGGCGAGTGGCGGGTCATCTACAGTTCAAACGGAGCCAGCGCTGTGATCCGAATCTGGGGAACGGCTGGAGATGTACCTGTCCCCGCTGACTATGATGGCGATGGCAAGACGGATCTGGCGGTGTGGCGGCCATCCACGGGTGAGTGGTGGGTCGCCCTGAGTTCACGCCAATACCAGGGCACGATGCTCAAGTCGTTGGGCGTTAGCGGTGATATTCCAGTAGTTGGCGATTATGACGGCGACGGGAAGGCCGATCCAGGTATCTGGCGGCCATCTACGGGCGAGTGGTGGATCGCGCCGAGTTCCAAGAACTACACAGGGAGTATGTTCAAGGTCTGGGGAATCAGAGGAGATCGACCTATCGCCGAGGACTTTGACGGCGACGGGAAGACCGATCTGGGCATCTGGCGGCCATCCACGGGCGAGTGGTGGGTCGCATCCAGCTCGCAGAACTATTCCGGAGCTGTCATGGGCGTTTTAGGAATAGCAGGCGATATTCCTGTAGCCAATGATTACGACGGAGACGGTAAAGCTGACCTGGGCGTGTGGTGTCCAGACACGCACAACTGGCAGATCGCTCTTAGTTCGCAAAAGTACTTGATCGTCATGGATCACGTGGATGGCGCTGCGGATGACGTTCCGGTGCCATCCAATCCGCCACTATCTTCGTCGGCTTCCAGCGCGACCATTCCCCCGCCATCGGCCTATGCGGGTTATCTTGATCAAGCCGATTGCACCGGCATCGCAGGTTGGGCCTGGAACAGTGCCCAGAATTCTTCGTTCATCAACGTGGATCTCTATGACGGCTCGACGCTTCTAGCCACGGTTCCTACCAGCCTGTTCCGCCCGGACTTACCCAACGCCGGCATCGGCAACGGCTACCACGCTTTCTATCTCGCGAGCCCCGCTGGTCTGCAAGATGGAAGTGTCCACACCATTTCAGCGAAATTTGGTGGAACGGGCATCTCTTTGTCCACCAGTCCCAAAAAACTTACTTGCGCTGCAAGTCTAATGCCTTCCATCTCCAGCATTTCCCCCTCGAATGTCCCGAACGGTGGGCCTGGTTTCACCCTGACCATCACCGGGAATAACTTCGCAAGCGGCGCATCAGTAGTTGTGAGTGTTGGAAACAGCTCTAGCATTCGCCCAGCAGTCTTTGTAAGTTCAACTCAGCTCAACATCCAGATCACCAGCAGTGATGTGGCAACTTCGGGGACGCAGGTCACAATTGCAATTGCCAACCCAGCACCGGGCGGCTGGTCAAACCAAGTCATTTTGAATGTTCAGTAAATTTAACCTATTACCCGAGCCGTCGAACAGAATCGGTGGATCGCTGTCGCATGAATTGGTTCGATAGAGAATACGTCTTGAGGAGAATTCAATCTAAGGAGAATACGAAAATGAAACGCAGATTATTGGTCATACCCGTTCTTTGTCTCGCATATACCCTGTTCATTGGTCAGCCACGGACCTACGCTGATGCGACGAGCGGAACCACAAACGCACCCAATTCGCTGGTTATTGTTAATGGCTGTTCGGACCTTGCGATGCAAGCATTCGGATGGGCTATTGCCCAGGGCTATGACTTTGACAATGCGCTGTGGATAAGCTCTGATGTATATGATGATTGCCTCGCTGGACGAGTCAGTCCCAATTAGATTTTAGATGGTTGCAAGTTGGCATAGGGGGAGCAGTCACCTGCTCTCCTCTGCCACATCACCGTACATACCCCCGTAGACGGCTGTCGACAAATGGCTGGGTTCTGGAATGAGCTTGCGGTTTGCTTAAGAGGCGTGGAAAGATATCGCCTTTCAGAGGCGCCGGTTCGTACCAATTCGTCTCAGAAAGGCTCGCCACCCAAGAATCCAACCTCTCTCGACCTCATTTACAAATCCGTGTGCATAGAAGCGATTGAGACCCGATGCATGGGAAGCAGTGCATAGTTGGATGCTGAGCACTTCCTGTCCATCCTGTCCATAAAATGCTGAAATTTGTTCTATTGAGCGCGGAGGGCGCGGAACAGCGCGTAGGACGCGAAATACGCAAAGCCCTTTATTCGTGCGTATTTGGAGCTATTTGGCTTGAGAGTCAAGGAGTTGCGAAATATGGGGTAAGTAGAACCCCCCTCTCTCTGCCAGTCCCTTTACTCTCAACAACATGGCTGTTTGGTGTCCATCCTTGGCCCATAGCTTGCCTTTTCTGACACTGCTTGCACATCCTGCCTGCAATGCCTACAATCTATGCATGCAATACACCATTCGCAATGTGCCTGATTTATTGGATGAGGCCCTTCGCCGGTCTGCCCGTGAGCAAGGCAAGAGCCTGAACGAAGTGGCGATTGAAGCCCTCGCCCGCGGCGCAGGTCTCAGTGAGCGGCGATTCCGCCAGCGCGATCTCAGCGACATCGCCGGAAGCTGGCGAAAAGATCCGGCCTTCGACGCCGCGGTGGCAGCGCAAGACACGATTGACGCGGAGTTGTGGCGATGACCAACCTCTTCAGCCAAACTGGGACGCGTAGGCGGCCCCCGGCATGAGGCTCGCGCTCGATACCAACTGTTACACCGATCTCTGCCGGGGCGACGCATCCGTCGTTGCGACGGTCGAACTAGCCGATGAAGTGTGGCTACCGTTTATCGTCCTGGGAGAATTGCGTGCTGGATTTGCCGTGGGCAGCCAGGGACCGCGCAACGAAGCTGTCTTGCGCCGGTTCCTGCTAAAGCCTGGCGTTGGCATCCTCTACGCAGACGAACAGACGACCCACCATTACGCCACGGTTTGCTGCATCTCGCGGTGAATCCGAGAATTCAATTCGCGGCGGGATTCATTATCGGGAGATATAACCAGGGTTCCTTGGGGCTGGCGTCCATACTCGTGGGCAATGGTTTTGAGGCGTTCTTCCCGGTCCTCGATCTGATGGACGCGGCCCTGGCGCTCCAAGTCGAAGATGGCGGATTGAGATTCGCCCTTTGAAAGCTGTTCGACAACTTTCTTAAGCTCGGGGTCCTTCTGGCGGATGATCTCTTCGAGATGCGCTGTTTTCATCCCGGCTTCTTGCAATTGGCTGTACGGCCGTCCGGCTTCAACGGCTTCATGCTGGCGGGTATCGCCCACCAGCAAAACGCGGTCATTGTGTTGCAACTTATGCAGGAATTCGTTTACCTGCCGGGTGCTGGCGAGTGAAGATTCATCGAGGACATAGAGGCGTTTCTGGTGTATGTCTTGGTTATCGGGCCGGGCCAAGTGGCTCTGCAAGGTGCTGGACTGGATGCCTGCTTCCTGCAAGTTTTGTGCTGCGCGGGAAGTCGGGGCAAAGCCTTCAACCTGATATTTGATGCCAGAAGATTGCTTGAACGGAACTAAAACAGAGATGGCCGTGATAGGCTCGCGGATAGGTTGGGATAGATAATCCAGTTCTGATGGTCGAAGAATCGCTCATAGAGACAACAGAGCGGCAGGAACAACTATTTTATTGAGCGTTGCGACATCCGAACACATCATTTCCGTTTGTTCACGGATCAAGGGAGTTTCCCCGATGAGAAAACAAAATGGATTTTACAATCGCTTAACTTGGCTTGACAGCCCTAGACAAATTGAATCGGTGTTCGGGCTTCGGTTTTGAGTACTGCTGCCACGGAGCAGGATGAAGGTTTTTGGGCAGGGACCCCGAAGGATGTCACCACGGAGCGACAGTGCTGAGATGAAAAAGGGGGAAGTTGTTTGGGGTAGGTAAGCTGCTGTGGGCTTTCCGGTTGATGCGGTTTCGGGGGATGGTGCTGTTCACTTATTGCTGGCTACCGCTGTTGGTTTTGAGTTCGCACACGTTCTTTTCTTCCAGTGGATGGTAAGAATCTCGTCGCCGGAATTTTGGTCGCCATCCGTGACAATCAGTACGTTCTCGTAGTCGTGCTCTAAATGCAGAATACCGCCTTGCAGGTATGAATGTTTCAGCCATCGGCTTGTCTCTTTGCCTCTGATAGGCGGCGGGGCTAACTCGTCTATCAATTCGCGCTCGGTACTCTCGGCGATTGTGGAGCGAAGGTCGATGCCAGTTGGTGGATGGTAGTGCCGGGTTTCGATGACTGCTTCGCAAATCTGGCCGTCATCAGCATATCTTGCCGTCATTAAGATTCCAGGCCGCAGTTCGTAAGCAGAAACAGGATGGTATTTGGTCGCAAGATCAGTTGCCGTTTGACCTGCGGTAGAAATGGCGAGGGCTATGGAGAGCAGCGAAATTTTGCCCATTGTCAGAATTTTGGTCTGCATCGGAAGCTGGAAAAGCATCACTTTTGGTCCTTATCCTTCACACGTTGGACAACCGGATCGGTATGAGAAAACTTCATATTTGTTCCATCCGGGTTGGTTGATTTATTCAGGTTGCCACTGGAATTCGCGTTGCTAAGCGTTTCGGAGTACGTGCATTGACAGGTCTGACCATTGACAGAGAACGTCAATGTTTGATCCGTTGTGCGGTTATACGGTTCGGTCGTGGTGACCTGCGTCATTCCAGCCTTATCATCGGTGCTAAAATTTTGCGGTTGTGATGTGTTTGGAGTAATCACTCCCATTACCACGTCGTGGATGGTTCCGGCGTCGCTGGTCGCTTTCGTCGCGGGATTTGCTTGGTTGGGGACAGAGCTGTTCGAAAGATTATCTTTGGTCGTGGGCGACTCCTTAACATCAACTCCAGCCATTGGTTTTCCGTTGCTTTGGAAGGTTACGGTGGTGACCGTGCCTGCGCCGGAAACATAGCCAGGACTGCCGTCGGCCTTCTTAACGGGAACATTCAAAAGCAGACTTGGGGTATCCGCTGTCACTGTGACTTTTACTTTGCTGCAATCATCGCCGGGGCAATGGCCGTCCGAATCTCGCATTGACATCGGGTTGTTCAACCCAAAGCTGTACAGGTTTAGGCTCTGCGGGTTGGCAAAGTTTGCATAAGGAACGGGTGCGGGTCCGCGTGACCAATCCGGGGACATAAAGCGGCTGAGGGCGGGGTTGTAAAAACGTGCGCCAAAGTTATACAAGCCTGTTTCCGCGTCCAGTTCCTTGCCCTGGAATTTGTAGTGATTCGGGTCACCGGTGCTGGTGGTGGACTGAAACAGCATTGGGCTTATGGAATAGGACGGCAACTTGGGCGCGAGAAATCCGGTATCCGGCTGGTGGCGCAACAGGTCGGATCTGGACAAACTGGCATTTGCCACGTGGGGGTTAGGAATCATCGGGTCTGGTGGGTAGGACATCGGCGGATCAAATCCAGAATTCTCTGGCTTTTGCTCAGGTCGGCTGGCCAGCGCCAAAATCACCCGGCCTTCACGTTCAAGCTGAATGGTGCGGAACAAGAGCGGAGCGCCGCCTGGAGCAATTTGCTTCACTTTCATCCCTACTATCCGTTCACCGATGATTCCGGGCCGGTCAAGTTTGATGCGTCCGCCTATCCAGCCGTTCTTTGGCTGCGTTCCCTCTGGTGGATGAACGTTCATGATGTTCTTCTGATGCGTGAGAACAATTTCCAGAGAAAAATCCGTGCGATTGACGCGCATTAGCAGGTTATCTCCGGCTTGAATTGGAGGCGCGTTGTGCAGAACTAAACTGTTGATCTGTTGGGCAGTCAACGTGAGCGGGGCTGGTGCGGGGGTGCCGGGAGTTTCTCTTGCGGGAACGGGTGTGCTGAATTCGCCGGTAGCTGCAAAGCGGTTAGCTTCCGCGTAAGCGACTGCAACATTGGGGTATTCGTCGTTTCCCCTGCAAGGCAGTCGCCTTGTGCTGATCGTCTTAACTTCGGGTCGCCCGTAAGAGATGAGTTCGACAAATTCAAAGACTGGCTTTCCTGCCCGAACAATTCGGATGTTTCGGAGCGAGACTTGGGCCGGATTCTTGGCTGTAGCCGTAAGCCCAACAAGCTTTTGATTCAAGTTGCGGCCAAACATGTCGAGTGGGTAAATTCCTTTCCGCCATTGATCGGGCCGCGCTTTGCTGGCGGAATCAAAGCCTATGACATCGCCATTGGCAAGGTGAGCTGTAAGGTCAAAGGGTTCGCCCCGATATTCGACATAAAGCGCGTCGCCGGGCTGAATCACTATGGGGTTGAAACGGAGACGCTCTAAGTCGGTGACAGTGAGAGTAGTGCTGGAATCCAAAGCTGTGGGTTTTGAATAGGAGTCAAGCAATGCGTCAAGAGCTTGCGGGTTGCGGGTTATGGCGGCGCAAGGCACGGATTGGGCCATAGAGACGGGAACCGCAATGACGGCGAATACGACTGGAAGCAGGCACGGCCAGACAGACATTCTCAGCTTCATTTTTTCAAGCTCCCAAAGTTAAAAAGCGTTCTCAAAGTGAGTAGTGAATTTAAATTGCAAATCGTTTCACGCGAAAAACAATAATTTGCGCTGGCGAAGTCCGTCAAATTCCATGGACAGGACCAACATTAGAGCTTTCTGAGGATTTGCATCTCCCGTATGATTTTATGTCGCACTTGATGCCCGCTTCGATTCGCCTTGCCGGTTTTGCGGCACGTAGAAAAAACCCGCCATTTCTGGCGGGTGAAGGGCTTGAGTTGTTTGTTAATCTCCCTCTGCTTCCCAGAGTTTCAACGTGCTCACGTACTCAACCGACTTTAGGGCCACTTCATCAATGGAAAGGACGCCAAATGGATAGCCGTCTGGTGGTGGACATTCATCACCACAATCGAACTCCACCCATAGCCAGTAGAGCCTCAAAACTTCCCGGACTACCCGCCTGTACTGCTTGACGAAGCGCACTTTCTGGAGAATATATTTCTCAGCGGGCGTCATGGCTGTTTCTCTTCGGCGGTTTCTTCGGATGTCCGTCTCTCTCGTTCCAATTCCCGCTTGCGCCGTTCAGCTTCAAAGAGAACGTCATCCGGGTCTTCAAGCTGTCTTTCCCGTGTCCAGCACAGCCGGTCATAGTAAAGGGCGTTGTTCATGAGGCGGTCGTGAATAACATCAATCAGCCGTCGGCTGGCTTCCGCTTGCAGCAGATGGAGCGTGTTCCCCCAGGCGATCAGGAGTTCTTCGGGGAAGAAGTTGAAGCGGTGCAGGGCGTTCAGATTGTGCGTGTGTTGTTCAAACCCGCGATTCAGCTCTGCAATGGCTTGGTAGGCGCTGGAAGGCGTGGGCAGGGGTTGAACGTGGTCTATTCGCATTGGCGCATCCGGCAACGGGCTGGCGGGTGCGGTTGAGGGTGACGGCGAGGGCGGCTCATTTGCGCCCAGAGATGGAGAGGCTTTAACTTCAGTATCAGCCATATTCTTGCCTGTCCTAGCGGCAGGCGGGGTACGGTTAGGGCTGCGTTCGGTGTTTGCGCACCGGGCGCTGCCCGCTGGTTAAGGTTTTGATTTTTTCCTCGGGTGCTTCTTCCGTTCTCGCTTTTGGTAGCGTGTCTTCCTGCCATTTTTAATACTTGGAAGAATCGCTCGAAGTGCTTCTATGTCATTGTCGCTCCAAACACGTACTCGAACATTCCCCAAGATTTGGAGCGGTGGAACAGGGATTTTCTTTGCAGCGATATAGCGCTTCAGCGTAATCAGACTAAGGCCAAGCTTCTTTGCTACATCGCGAGTGGCATATTCACGCATTATGATACTGATGGTATCAGATAGGCCTCATGTTGTCGAGCCCTCCTCCGCAGATGATCATAAATTTTCGGGAAAGCGTAATAACAGGCTGTTACATTGGAAGGTGATCGATTGGTGGGCGGCCAAAGAGAGTGGCAGCAGTTTTTAAGTGTTGTCTGTTCATGCAATTCGCCGCATGATTCCTGTTCAAGCCCGCCTATCAATCAGTTGGCGTTGACGGTCTCGAATAAGATCGTCGCGAACACCTGTCCATTGAAAAACCTCGAAGATTCGCCTAATCACTTTTCTGGCCACATCTTCCGGTGAAGCTCGGAGCTGACTCACGGAATACTCGACGGTAACCTCGATTTCAGGTTCAAGACAAATGTAATTTGCCATCAGAGGTCCATCATTCCCCCTGGAAATGAGAACGCGCCCTTTTGTGTCTGCGAGGTGAATTGTGATCGTCAGATTTGCATCCGCTGCTACGCGAGAGTAATAACGACTTAAAAAGATGAAAAATTCCGTAATTTGAAAAATTATGCCTGACCAGGAGAACGACCTTGCAGGGCCGCCAAATACTGGCGAATCGTCCCAATACGAAGCCCGCCAAGTGTACAATCCGCTCAAATAAGCACGGTAAGCTTCGTAATAATTGTTCTCTTCCCAAGCCGTCGAGGATTGGCGGCCTTGCAAAAAATTCCGGGCAGTCCGGTCGTCATTGTGTGGAAATGTCCAACCACGAAGTGTTACTGCTGAGGCTGCAAGTGCTTGCACAATGAGCGCGATGTCAGGAACCCTTTCTTTCGCATATGAATCCGGCATCGCAGCAAGAGTCCAATGTCCGCCCGTCTGCACCGTAGTTGGAAGGACTTCCGCAAAAAACTGTTCCGCCGTCTCTAATTCGCGTTCATAGAGCGCCAACTCTTCGTTTGAAGCAGTTGGCTGCCCTGAGATAAGCCCTTGAATCGTCCGAAGGAGTTGATCGCCTCTTTTTAGAAGAGCTCGCCCTAGCAACTCGCGCATTTCTTCGACCGAGGACACAAGCTCACTGCTGGCCTTTTCTGTCCGGACATATAGACCGCCGCGTTTAAGAATTGGCTTGTTTACGGCTGAACTTGCGTCGGCTTTGCAAATGATCGGCGCGTCCTTGAATTCTGGAACATCTATGACAATGAAGGCCTTTCCGTCCACCGCTAGCTTTTGGATTTGGCATGATGCCAGGGGATCGGTGT
>DATDGL010000001.1:0-4830 GCA_036522115.1 Candidatus Angelobacter sp. | reverse complement strand
CCGCCCGTCCACTGCTTTCTCAATCACTCTCATTCGCTGCAACTCCTTTTGGCTCAAGGTCACCATCCTGTGAGGGTGACATTTTTTCGTTGCAGATAAGGGGTGACATTATTTTGGAGCATCTACATCCAGAGTTGCCGCGTTGACCTTTGTGAGCGGGTTCATGTAGTCTCCGGGTTTCGACAATTCGCACAGCCCGGAGTTTCAGAGATGCCCAAATCAAAGGAAACCGCCGCCATCTCACGGCGCAAGTTTGCTGTAGGCGCCGCAGTCGCAGCAACAGCCGTGCTGTTGCCGGGAAGGGAAGCCTGGGCCGATGACCTGGAACCCATCCAGTCGCAATCTGATTCCGTGGCCAAACTCTCGCCCGGCGCGCGCGCCGAACTGGAAAGCAAATTGAAGGAACTCTTTCGCAAGTACGGCACCCGCCTGAGCGAAGAGCAAAAGGCGGACATGCGTAAGGTGATGGCAGAAACCCAGGAGGGCCTGGAAAAAATGCGCAGCTTTGCCCTGACCAACGGCGATCAACCGGCGGGGGTTTTCCAACTCTATCGCGAGGGAGAACAGAAATAGCCATGCTCAGCGAAGACATTCTCTTTCTTCCCGCGGCCGAGCTTTCCCGGCGCATACGGCAGCGTCAAGTTTCTCCGGTTGAGCTTACCGAAAGCTATCTGGAAAGGAGCCAGAAGATCGGAGCGCGTTTGAATGCGTATGCAACCCTGACTCCGGACCTGGCGAGGAAGCAGGCGCGCGCGGCGGAAAAAGAAATTTCCGCCGGCAAATACCGCGGCCCGCTGCATGGAATTCCCTATGCCGCCAAAGACCTGCTTGCGGTAAAGGATTACCCCACCACGTGGGGCGCCCGCCCGTATCAAGACCAGCGCTTCGACTACGACGCCACCGTGATCAAAAAATTGGAAGACGCGGGGGCGGTGCTGGTTGGCAAAGCCGCGATGATCGAACTGGCAGGCGGACTGGGATACCGCTATGCGTCGGCCTCCGCCAGCGGATCGGCGAAAAATCCATGGAATGAAGGCTTCTGGACGTGCGGTTCTTCCAGCGGCTCGGCCGCGATTGTGGGGGCAGGACTGGCGACATTTGCTTTGGGCACGGAGACCTGGGGCTCGATCCTCTGTCCATCCGGTTTTGTTGGACTCAGCGGTTTGCGTCCGACGTTTGGCCGCGTAAGTCGCTACGGCGCCATGGCACTGGCTTATTCCATGGACCACATCGGCCCCATGTGCCATAGCGCCGATGATTGTGACTTGGTTCTTAAAATAATTTCCGGCTACGATCCGCTGGATGCCGGCTCCCTGGCCCAAGGCGCCAGGTACACAGGCGCCGCAGCTCCGGCAAAGCCATTGCGCGTGGGCTGGATGGTGAATCAGTGGAAGGAACTCTCACCCGAAGTCAGCAAGAACGCCATTGCCGCACGCGAGGTCTTGCAAAAGAGCAGCCTGTTGAAAGTGAGCAACATCAGCTTGCCGGAAGGTCCGTGGGAGATTGCCGCCGGCGTGATCGTCGCGGTGGAAGGCGCTGCGGCATTTAGCGAACTGATCCAGTCCGGCAAAGTTGCCGACCTCAACGATCCGCTGGGTCGAATTGGCGGATATATGAATGAGGCAATCAGCGCCTCTGATCACATGACGGCCGAACGCGTCCGCAGGATCCTGCAGAAGAAAATGGCCGAATTGTTTACCCAGGTGGACGTACTCGTGGCTCCCACGCTGCCGGTGACTGCGAGCAGGCTGGACGCCAACCTGGATGAAGCGCTCACCTTTGCCGATCCCATTGGCGGCATCGGAAATATCTGCGGCCTGCCGGCCATCAGCGTGCCCTGCGGTTTTGACCATCTGGGCCTGCCGACGGGCATCCAGTTTATCGGCCGTCCGCTGGATGATGCTCAGGTGGTGCAGGCTGCGAGGATCTTTCAAGCGGAGACAGACTGGCACAAACGCCATCCCCAGCTCACTTAAATGGATTCGTTTGAAAGGGCATGGCGCTTCCGTCATTTCTGCGTCCATAAGGGATTAAGCTTAGCTGACCCGGTGACCCGATGAACCGATTAATGTGCCATACTTAAAAATAGCGCATGGCCGCTCCTTTGTTTACCGGCACACCATGTTTTGATCCCGAGCAGTTGCGGCAGTCCATCCGGCAGCACATTCGCTACACTCTGGCGAAACCGGCGGTTGACCTGACGTCGCGCGAGCTTCTCAAGCCTCTCTCTCTCGCCATCCGCGACTGCGTGATTGACCGCCTTCTGGAAACCGAGCAACGCTATCGCGACCAGAGAGTGAAACGCCTCTACTATCTCTCCATGGAATTCCTGATGGGCCGCTGGCTCAGCGATAATCTGTGCAATCTTCGCCTGGACGAACCTTGCCGCGGCATTTTGAAAGAAGACTACGGAATTGAACTGGATGAAGTACTGGAGGCGGAGCCGGACGCCGGCCTGGGCAATGGCGGCCTGGGCAGGCTGGCGGCATGCTTCCTGGAATCACTGGCCACTCTGGCCATGCCGGGATTCGGCTACGGCATTGATTACGAATACGGAATGTTCAAACAGGAGATTGCGGGTGGACACCAGCGGGAGAAGCCGGATCTGTGGAAGTCTGAAGGCACTCCGTTCTACATCGAGCGCAAACAGGAACTATGCTTCATTCCGCTCTATGGACGAATCGAGCACACGCGCGACTCTGAAGGCAACCGGAAGCAGCGCTGGACGGACTGCAAAATTGTGGTCGGCGTGCCCAATGATATGCCGGTGGCCGGTTTTGCCGGACACACGGTCAACTATCTCCGGCTGTTTACGGCGCGCTCTTCAGAAGATTTTGACATCGAGATCTTCAATCGCGGCGATTATATTCGCGCTATCGAGCAGAAGATTGCTTCAGAAAACATCTCCCGCGTTCTGTACCCCTCGGACTCGGTGATGTCCGGCAAGGAGCTGCGCCTGCTGCAGGAATATTTCCTGGTTGCCTGCTCGCTCAAGGACATTGTGCGCAAGTACCAGGCTGCCCACAACGGCCTCGATGAGTTTCCCGCCAAGGTTGCGGTGCAGATGAACGATACGCATCCCAGCCTGTGCGTGGCCGAGCTCATGCGGCTGCTGATGGATGAGCATGAGATTGCCTGGGAACGCGCCTGGGCGATTACGCAGGCGACCCTGGGCTATACCAACCACACGCTGCTGCCTGAGGCGCTGGAAAAATGGCCGGTGCCGCTGCTGGAGCGCGTGCTGCCGCGCCACATGGAGATCATCTTCAGCATCAATCACCACCTTCTGCGCACCGTGGCCGGCACCTGGCCCACTGACGTGGAGAAGCAGCGGCGAATGTCCATTATTGAAGAAGCGCCGGAGAAACAGGTGCGCATGGCCAATCTGGCCATGTTCGGCAGCCATGCGGTGAATGGCGTATCCAAACTCCATACTGAGTTGCTGAAGAGTTCACTGGCCCCGGATTTTTTCCAGCTCTGGCCGGAGCGGTTTACCAACAAAACCAACGGGGTGGCGCCACGGCGATGGATCCTGAAGGCCAACCCCGATCTGGCAGCGTTGCTGACCCGCGTGCTGGGAGAAGGATGGATCACAGACCTGGAGCAGGTGCGGGAGATGGAAAAGCATGCCGCAGATCCGGCACTGCAGAAAGAATTTCTGGAGATCAAGCGCCGCAACAAGGAAAAACTGGCCCGGGAAGTATTGAAGACCACGGGCGTCACGATCGATCCGGATTCCATGTTTGACGTTCACGTCAAGCGCATCCATGAGTACAAGCGGCAGCTCCTGAACGTGATGCGCATCATCCACGAATATTTGGAGGTGGTGGAGAGCGGCGCGGAGATCAAAGTGGCGCGGACGTACATCTTTGCCGGAAAGGCCGCGCCGGGATATTGGGCGGCCAAGCAGATCATTAAGCTCATCAACAATGTGGCCCAGGTGATTGACGCCGACGCCCGCGTGAATCAGAAGATGAAAGTAGTTTTTGTGCCCGACTACCGCGTGTCCTTGGCGGAGATGATCATGCCAGCGGCCGATCTCAGCCAGCAGATCTCCACCGCGGGCATGGAGGCCTCCGGCACCGGCAACATGAAGCTGGCCATGAATGGGGCGCTGACGGTGGGGACCACGGATGGAGCGAACATTGAGATTGTGGAGGAGGTGGGCGAAGAGAACATCTACACCTTTGGCCTGATGCCGGATGAGGTGCGCTGGTACCGCGAAAAAGGCAACTACAACCCGCGCGAACTCTATGGGAACGATCCCATGCTGCGCCGCGTAATGGACAGCCTGGCCTCAGACCGTTTCTGCCCGGACGAGCACGGCCTGTTCCGCTGGATTGTGGATGAAGTGCTGGACCGAGGCGACCGCTATTTTCATCTAGCCGACTTGCCTGCCTATATTGAGGCCAGCAGGCGCGCGGAAAAGGACTACCAGGAGCGCTCCGCCTGGGCGTGCAAGGCCATCCTGAACGTGGCGCGTATGGGCAGGTTCTCCAGCGACCGCGCGGTGAAAGAATATGCGCGGGATATCTGGGACATCAAACCGTCAGTTCATCGTAGGAGCGATGAACTGACAAGTGTCAGCGTCTAGGCGCGCCACCGGTGGAAGCCCCGGGCATCGGCCCGGAGGAGCGGGTTCTGTAGAGCTATTCCAGCGAAGGTGTATTCCTGGGCGCAAAACGACAGTCGTACAGACGGTGCTCAGCACCGTCTCGTGCGCCTGAAAGCGCACATGGTCAGAGAGGTGAAAGTCCTCTTCAGGTATACGCTCTCCGGCCTGTAACTGAAAGTAACTGCGTCGCTGCAAAGCGAGGTGGGAAGCAACTG